>JADGEJ010000006.1 GCA_016744435.1 Lentibacter sp.
GACAGAGCCCGCCGTCGACAAGAAGCCGAAGCTAAAGAGCGTGAAGAAAAAGAGCGCGAAGAACGCACTCGTGCGAAGGCCGAAGAAGCCGAACGCAAGACCCGCGATGCCGAAGATGCGGCCAAGCGCGCTGCAGCACCTGCAGCAGCACCTCAAGAGGCTGCGGCCCGCGCGAGCAAGCCACAGCCTTCTGATCGTCGTAAGCCAGAAAAAGAGCGCGACGACCGCAACAAGCAAAACAAAGGCCAAGACAACAGCCGTCGTAGTGGCAAGCTGACGCTCAACCAAGCGCTCTCAGGTCGCGAAGGTGGGCGCCAACGCTCAATGGCAGCTATGAAGCGACAGCAAGAGCGAGCGCGTCAAAAGGCAATGGGCCAGAATATCGAACGCGAAAAGGTTGTTCGCGACGTGCAGCTGCCCGAATCGATCGTGGTAAGCGAACTTGCTGTTCGTATGGCTGAACGCGTGGCAGAAGTTGTTAAAGTCCTCATGCAGAATGACATGATGGTGACTCAGAACCAAACCATCGACGCCGATACCGCTGAGCTCGTGATTGAAGAGTTCGGTCACAATGTTGTGCGCGTGTCTGACGCTGATGTAGAAGACGTGATCACGCAAATCGAAGACAGCGCAGACGATCTCAAATCGCGGCCACCTGTGATCACCATCATGGGCCACGTTGATCACGGCAAAACATCGCTCCTTGATGCGATTCGGGAAGCAAAAGTTGTCGCAGGTGAAGCTGGCGGCATTACACAACACATCGGTGCGTATCAGGTTGAAACAGAAGGCGGCGCAGTGCTGTCATTCTTGGATACTCCAGGGCACGCGGCCTTTACGTCAATGCGCTCGCGTGGTGCTCAGGTAACTGACATTGTCGTACTCGTGGTTGCCGCCGATGACGCGGTCATGCCACAAACGATCGAAGCAATTCACCACGCCCAAGCGGCAAAAGTGCCGATGATCGTGGCGATCAACAAATGTGATAAACCCGACGCCAACCCTGACAAAGTGCGCACAGACTTGTTGCAGCACGAAGTCATCGTTGAAAAAATGTCTGGCGAAGTTCAGGATGTTGAAGTTTCGGCGATCACCAAGCAAGGCCTTGATGAGCTTCTCGAAGCAATCGCGCTGCAGTCAGAAATTCTTGAGCTTAAAGCCAACCCTGATCGCGCGGCACAAGGCGCTGTTATCGAAGCACAGCTCGATGTAGGCCGTGGCCCCGTTGCCACTGTTCTGATCCAAAACGGAACACTGCGCCAAGGCGACATTTTTGTTGTTGGCGAGCAGCACGGTAAAGTGCGCGCGCTTATCAACGACAAAGGCGAGCGCGTTAAAGAAGCTGGCCCGTCTGTTCCTGTTGAAGTTCTTGGCCTCAATGGCACACCGGAAGCAGGGGACGTTCTGAACGTTGTCGACACCGATGCGCAGGCACGCGAAATCGCTGAGTATCGCGAGAAGGCCGCTAAAGAGAAGCGCGCTGCCGCTGGCGCTGCAACCTCTCTCGAGCAGCTAATGGCGAAAGCCAAAGACGACGAGAACGTCACTGAAATGCCCATCGTCGTCAAAACGGATGTGCAAGGCAGTGCCGAAGCTATCGTTCAGGCGATGGAGAAAATCGGCAACGACGAAGTACGCGTTCGCGTGTTGCACTCAAGTGTTGGCGCCATCACCGAAAGTGACGTTAGTCTTGCCGAAGCTTCAGGCGCGCCTGTGTTTGGCTTTAACGTGCGGGCCAATGCGCCAGCGCGGAACAGTGCCAACCAAAAGGGCGTCGAGATCCGCTACTACAGCGTCATTTACGACTTGGTAGACGACGTAAAAGCAGCCGCGAGCGGGCTTCTCTCTGCAGAAATCCGCGAGAACTTTATCGGGTATGCTGAGATCAGAGAAGTCTTCAAGGTGACTGGCGTTGGCAAAGTTGCTGGGTGTCTTGTTACCGAAGGTGTGGCGCGCCGATCTGCGGGTGTTCGCCTTCTACGCGACAACGTCGTTATTCATGAAGGCACGTTGAAAACGCTTAAGCGCTTCAAAGATGAAGTTGCAGAAGTTCAGTCAGGCCAAGAGTGCGGCATGGCGTTTGAAGCCTATGATGACGTTCGCGCAGGCGACGTTATCGAGATTTTCGAACGCGAAGAAGTTGAGCGCAACCTCGACTAAAGAAATTAGGTTGGCAGGCTTTCACCGTCTGCCAACCACTTCACCACTCGGTGCTAAAGCCAGTCCCGCAATATCGGGATAAGCGGAATATCCGCCGCCGGCATAGGAAATTTCCGCAAGTCAGCAGCACGCACCCAAGCAAGCTCTTGGCCTTCTCGTGGCGTCAATATCCCGTCCCATTTGCGGCAAACAAAGAGCGGCATCATCAAATGAAAATCCTCGTAGCTATGCGACGCAAAAGTCAGCGGCGCGAGACAGCTATTCCAAGTCTGAATGCCGAGTTCCTCTTCTAGCTCTCGGACGAGTGCAGCTTCTGGTGTTTCTCCGGCTTCGATCTTACCACCAGGAAACTCCCACAGCCCCGCCATTGCCTTGCCCTCTGGCCGTTTGGCCAAGAGCACACGGTTGTCTCTGTCAATGAGCGCTACCGCAGACACCAGCACCAACTTCATGAGCGGTAATCTGCGTTGATTTCAATGTATCCATGCGTCAGATCACAGGTCCAAACGGTGCTTTGAGAATTACCGAGACCAATATCTGCTCTGATACAAATGTGATCACCTTTCATGTGGGCAGCTGCGTCAGCTTCATCATAGTCGGGGCTTACCCAGCCTTCTTTGGCCAACAGAACATCCCCAAACCAAATGCTCAGAGAGTCTCTGTCAGCCGCTGCGCCTGACTTACCGACTGCCATCACAACACGGCCCCAGTTTGGATCTTCACCAGCAATCGCTGTCTTCACGAGTGGCGAATTAGCGATCGAAAGCGCATGAGTGCGGGCATCTTCTGGGGTGGCTGCACCTGTGACAGTAACTTCAACAAACTTCGTCGCGCCCTCGCCGTCTTTGACGACTTGATGAGCAAGATCGAGCATAATCTTTCGCAGGCCTTCCTTGAAAACCGCGTTGCCTGCCCCAACATTCACTCCGCTCGCGCCTGTGGCACAGAGCAAAAGCGTATCAGATGTCGAAGTGTCGCTATCAACTGTGATCGAGTTGAATGTCGGCACTGTCAGTTCGCTCAGTAGTGTTTGTAGCTCTCCCTGTTCAACTTTGGCATCGGTAAAGATATAGACAAGCATTGTCGCCATATCAGGCGCAATCATCCCAGATCCTTTGGCTATTCCTGCGATGCTAACAGCCTTGCCTCCGATCACAACTTGCGTTGCTGAGCCCTTTGCAAAGGTATCAGTTGTCATGATCGCCTCCGCAGCGCCCGCCATGTTGGCAGGCGAAAGCGCCCTCGCCAGTTTTGGTAACGCAGAGACTATCTTGTCATGCGGCAGCAGCTCTCCGATGACACCTGTTGAAGCCGTGAACACCCGCCGTTCTGGGACGCCAAGTTGTTCGGCAACAGCATTGGTTATCTGACGAACAGATTCAGCTCCGCCAGAGCCCGTAAAGGCATTAGCATTGCCAGAATTCACGACAATCGCTGCGCCTTCCTTGTTGTCTCCGCCTGTCTTCTCCTGACAATCTAGAACAGCAGAGGAGCGCGTCGCGGAGCGCGTATAAACACCAGCAACACTGGTTCCTGGCATTAGTTGAGCTAGCATCAGATCAGTACGGTCTTGATACTTGACCCCTGCCTGAACCGTCGCGAAAGACACCCCCTCAATTTCCGGGAGTCCCGGAAACTCTTTGGGAGCAAGTGGCGACACATGAGAAATTACTGCCACGACTCACTCTCCGATCAAAGATTGATCATTCAAAATAGAAGCATCAAAGCTTTGAGCACTAGAAATTTCTATTGCGCCGAGCTTCTTGAGGCGCTCAATCTCTTCCTCAACAACCTTTGTGTAGAGTTCTTGCTGAAGCTCCGCCTGAACATCTTCAAACGTCGGCGCCTCTGCTATCCGTGATTCAAGAAGTTTAATAACATGCCAGCCAAATTGCGTTTTTATCGGCTCGGAAACAGCACCATCGTCAAGGCCAGAAACGGCTTTCTCAAACTCAGCAACCATCATGCCTTTACCAAACCAGCCAAGGTTGCCGCCATTGGGGCCTGATGGACCCGTAGATTTAGCCTTTGCCAGTTCCGTGAAGTCCACTCCGTCTGTAAGCTCTTCGATAAGTGCTTTCGCCTCATCCTCCGTCTCAACCAGAATATGGGCAGCATTGTATTCTTTCTCGGGTGATGCTCCGGCATATTTTTCTTCATATGCCCTACGCAACAACGCATCTGTCACTTTCTTGGCCACAAGAAACTCAATAGCCTCGGCGGCCACAAGAGTTCTGCGCTGGTTCTCGAGTGACTTGCGGACTCGCTCAGGCGCTTCGCCTTCAAAGCTCTGCTCAAGAACTGTCTGGTTCACTAGTTGGTCAAGCAACGCCTTAAAAAGCAGCTCATCCGGAAGTTGGCGATACTGCTCAGGCAAGCCATTTCGCGCGATGATCATATGCCCAACCGTAATCTCTGCGCCGTTCACTGTTGCAACGACACTGTCGCTTGTCGGCTTTTCCCCGTCTGAAAAGGCTGGTGTAGCTGCGAGAAATGCAGCAAAAAACACGGCGGTTTTTCTGAGGTGTTTTGACATCTTTGATCCTTTGTAACTTGCCTGATAGCTGCGTGACGTTGACACTGCCAGAGGCGACCCTTACATCGCCTTAAGGCCAAGACACACTGACTGTTCCACGCTGTTTTACGGTGCGCGTAAATCCGGAGCAAGCAAATGTCTTGTGATCAAAAAGAAACGACCAGATCGGACTGCACATGCTTGGACTTGGATCAATCGCCAAAAAGGTTTTCGGAACACCGAACGACCGTAAGGTAAAGGCCACGCGGCCATTAGTTGAGCAAATAAACGCGCTTGAGCCAGAGTTCGAAAAGCTCTCCGACGCCCAGATTCTTGAGAAAACCAAAGAACTCGCTAAGCGTGTTCAAGGCGGCGAAAGCACCGATGACGTTTTGCCAGAAGCCTTTGCCAACTGTCGTGAAGCTGCCAAGCGCTCTCTGGGTCTGCGTGCCTTTGATGTGCAGCTCATGGGCGGTATCTTTCTTCATCAAGGTAACATTTCCGAGATGAAAACTGGCGAAGGTAAAACCCTTGTTGCAACCTTCCCTGCTTACCTCAATGCCTTGACGGGCAAAGGCGTGCATGTTGTGACAGTGAACGACTATCTCGCCAAGCGTGATGCCGAATGGATGAGCAACGTTTTCACAGCACTCGGTATGACAACCGGCGTTATCTACCCGCAACAGCCAGAGGCGGAAAAGGCAGAAGCTTACGCCGCTGACATTACCTACGCGACCAACAATGAACTTGGCTTTGACTACCTACGCGACAACATGAAGTCAGAAATCAGCCAGATAAACCAGAAGTATCACCATTTCGCGATTGTCGATGAAGTTGACTCAATCTTGGTTGACGAAGCGCGCACACCGCTGATCATATCCGGGCCGGCCGAAGACAGATCAGACCTTTACGTTTCCATCGACAAGCTTATCCCGCGTTTGAATGACGAGCACTGCACGCTCGACGAGAAAACTCGCAATGTGACGTTCACCGACGAAGGCAACGACTTTCTTGAGAATCTGCTCCAGTTCGAGGGGATTCTTCCAAAAGACCAAAGCCTCTACGACCCCGAGAGCACGACCATCGTTCACCATGTGAACCAAGGCCTGCGCGCCCATAAGCTGTTTACCAAAGACAAAGACTATATCGTGCGCAATAACGATGTTGTTCTCATCGACGAGTTCACAGGCCGGATGATGGCTGGCCGCCGCCTATCGGAAGGACTGCACCAAGCCATAGAAGCCAAAGAAGGCTGCGAAATTCAGCCCGAAAACGTCACATTGGCGCAGGTAACGTTCCAAAATTACTTCCGCCTCTATGACAAGCTGGCCGGTATGACAGGCACTGCCGTCACAGAAGCTGACGAATTCATGGAGATTTACGGCCTCGGCGTTGTTGAAGTTCCCACAAACAAGCCGATCCAGCGCCAAGATGACGACGACGCCGTCTATCGCACAGCCGACGAAAAGCACAAAGCTGTGGTCGAAACCATCAAAGAAGCCACGGCCAAAGGCCAGCCAATGTTGGTTGGCACGACCTCGATTGAGAAGTCTGAGTTTTTGAGTGAGCTGCTTACAAAAGCCGGCGTTAAGCACAACGTTTTGAACGCCCGTCAGCACGAGCAAGAAGCCCAGATCGTGGCAGACGCAGGCAAACTTGGTGCTGTTACAATCGCCACAAACATGGCTGGCCGCGGCACCGACATTAAGCTTGGAGGCAATCTCGAATTCAAGATCATGGAAGCAATCGCTGCTTCTCCTGACGATGATAATGAAGAAGTGCGGGCGCGTCTCGAGGCCGAACATGAAACTTGGGAACAGAAAGTCAAAGACGCTGGCGGCCTATTTGTTCTTGCCACAGAACGGCACGAAAGCCGCCGTATCGACAACCAGTTGCGCGGCCGCTCAGGCCGTCAGGGAGACCCTGGGCGCTCTTCTTTCTTCCTCAGCCTTGATGATGACCTGATGCGCATCTTCGGATCAGAACGGCTCGACAAAGTTCTCAGTACGCTCGGCATGAAAGAGGGCGAAGCGATCATCCACCCATGGGTGAACAAGTCACTCGAACGCGCCCAAGGTAAGGTAGAAGGCCGCAACTTCGATATTCGTAAGCAGCTCCTGAAGTTCGATGATGTGATGAACGAGCAACGTAAAGTGATCTTCAAACAGCGCCGTGACATCATGGAAGCTGAAGACCTCTCCGAGATCACAAAAGATATGCGTGATGACGTTATCGACGACCTTGTCGAAAGCTTCATGCCGCCTAAGTCCTACGCAGATCAGTGGGACACTGAGGGCCTCTACGCGGCGGTAATCGAAAACCTCGGGATCGATGTTCCCGTCATTGAATGGGCTGCCGAAGAGGGCGTAGACGACGACGAAATAGCCGAGCGCCTTGAGGTTGCTTCGAACGAGTTCCTTGATGCAAAAGCAGAAGCATTTGGCCCTGAAACCATGCGCATGATTGAAAAGCAGGTATTGCTGCAAACGATCGACGCTAAGTGGCGTGAGCACCTGCTTACATTGGAGCACCTACGCTCTGTTGTCAGTTTCCGAGGATACGCTCAGCGCGACCCGCTCAATGAGTACAAGAACGAAGCATTTCAGCTGTTTGAAGGCATGCTGAACGGCCTACGTGAAGACGTGACGCAACAGCTCGGCCGCGTGCGCCCACTGTCTGAGGAAGAGCAACAAGAAGCGCTCGCAGCAATGCAACAGCAAAGCGTAGCGACGCCAGCAGATGACAATCCTCCAGCTCCAACTGAAGGCGCCCTCGAAGGCTTTGACGAAAACGACCCGTCAACATGGGGAAGACCGGGCCGAAACGAAGCTTGCCCATGCGGATCAGGCAAAAAGTTCAAGCATTGCCACGGTAAAGTCACTTAAGGGCAGCACACAAAAATGCCTAACTGACTCCGTGGTTCTGCCTTAGCCTCGCCCGAATTCCCGCCGATATTCTCGCTGAACCCTTGTGAGTGGAGGCGAGAATGCCAGACTTCAAACGATACGGAATCGCTGGTGCGACGTTGGCAACAATTTTGCTGACCGGTCAGGTCATGCAGATGTCGTCTTCTGACAACAGTGCTAAGATTGCTGAAATTCAGGCGATGGCTTTGCCTGTCGAAATCTCTGACATCAAGCTAACAGCTTCAGGAAATGGCAACGAAGAGCCATTGGCAACCGCATTGCTCAGTGAGGGAAGCAACGCTCAGCAACCATCACAGTTGAGCTCACCAGATGCTGCAGACGCCTGTGCTATCAGCATGGCTGCAGAGCCTAAGGCTGCAGCGCTTGTGAGCCTCACTATAAACGCACCATGCCTGCCAAACGAACGTGTTGTCATTCATCATAACGGGATGATGTTCTCTGAGGTGACGAGCGAGACAGGTGCTTTCGAGATGACTGTGCCTGCGCTCGCAGAAGCCGCTGTTTTCATGGCTTCTTTTGCAAGTGGTGAGGGTGCGGTTGCCAACGCGACTGTCGATTCTCTGAAGTTCTATGATCGGGTCGTGGTCCAAACACAGGGCGCGACTGGCATCAGCCTGCACGCGCGCGAATACAACGCAGAATACGGCCAAAAGGGTCATGTCTGGAGCGGCCAGCCCGGCTCTATTGCCGATGCCGCAACGGGGCACGGCGGGTTCATTATGCAGCTCGGTGATGCCGCCCTACAAAACCCGATTGTAGCTGAAGTTTACACTTTCCCAACCGCGCTTGCCAAAGATGCTGGCGAAGTCACAATGAGTGTCGACATCGAAATCACATCTGCGAACTGCGCCCTCGATATCGAAGCACAAACCTTGCAAACCACAGCGGGTGCCCGCCTGAAAGTGCTGGATCTTGATATGTCGATGCCCGATTGTAACGCTGTCGGCGACTTTCTTGTGTTGAAAAATCTCGTCAATAGCTTGAAGGTAGCGTCAAACTAATCATAGATTGGCGACACCACTTTGAAGCTCTTTTTGCGTGCGGCGGTTTTCGCCGCACTTACTCTTTTATCAAACACCAGCACTCTGTTCGCGCAGGATGTCTTTCTAACTTCGCGTGATGGCTCCGTCGAAATCAATGGCATTCTGTTAGGGTTTGACGGCGAGTTCTACCGCTTGCAGACCGAGTATGGAGAACTCACTGTTGATAGCTCAGGGGTAGAATGCGCCGGGCCTGGGTGCCCTAACCTAGGCTCTTACATCGCCGAGTTGGAATTTTCGGGAGCTCCTGAAATCGGACGCGCACTCTTGCCAGCTCTCATCGAAGCCTTTGCCTTTGAGAACAGCCTTAAGGCTGAGCGATCCGAGCCCAACCCTGATCAGATTTCCTATGTTTTGACAGACAAAAGCTCCGGTAAGAAACGAGCCGTTTTCCTCCTAAAGCTGACAACCAGCAGCGAAGCCTTTGCCGACTTACTTGCCAACCAAGCCGACATTGTAATGTCGCTACGAGAGATAACAAAAGCCGAACGCACGCTCGCCCGTGAGGCAGGTATGGGTGATCTAACGGGTCGTGGCCGTGCGCGCGTTTTGGCGTTGGATGCTTTGGTTGCCATTGTTTCAAGCCAGAATCCTGTCAATGAGATCAGCATTTCTGAGCTTTCCCAAGTCTTCGCGGGCAAGCTCAATTCCTGGAATCGTCTGGGGCCGCAAAAGGCCGAAATCACACCCTATATGAGAGAGGCCGAGGCCGGACCTGGCCAAGCCGCATTGCAACGCTTGCTACGCAAGGAGAACCCCAAACCAGCAAGCCAGACCCGTTTTGCGACGCAGGATTTTGACCTCTCGATGCGCGTCTCAACAGACCCATTTGGCATTGGCATTGTCAGCCGTGCCAGCACAGCCGATGCAAAAACTCTCACCTTATCAGGCAGTTGCGGCCGGTCTCTCCGCGCTACCCGCCGCAATGTAAAAACCGAAGATTACCCCCTAACAGCGCCGATGTTTCTCTACCTCCCGGCTCGCAGACTTCCGAAAGTCGCGCGCGATTTCCTGTCCTACACGCGCAGCCCAGCGGCTCAGATCGTTATCCGACGCGCGGGATTTGTTGATCAAGCGCCCGAAGAAATATCGATCAACTTTCAAGGGGATCGACTGGCCAACGCCATTGCCGCCGCAGGGGCCGAGTTGCCACTGGAGAACCTCAAGAGCATGATCTCTAGTCTAAGCAGCATGAAACGGCTAACCACTTCGTTCCGGTTTGAGACAGGGTCGATCAGGCTTGACGCTCAATCTCGCTCAAACGTAGAGCAGCTTGCTCGGGCACTGGAGGCCGGGATTTATGACGGAAGAGAGCTTATTTTTACGGGCTTCAGCGACGGGCAAGGCGCAGCTAACGCCAACCTTGAAATCTCGCGCCGGCGCGCTGCCGTGGTTAAGAACGCTGTGGTAAAAGCCGCAGAAACCGCAGATTTTACGCAGCTTGAAATCGGTGTCAGCGCCTATGGCGAAGCAATGCCCATGGCCTGTGATGACACCGAATGGGGGCGACAAGTGAACCGCCGTGTCGAAGTCTGGCTGCGCTAAAGATAACCCTCTGAACGAAAACTGAGCTCAGTTGATTTTCCGATGATGAGGTGATCATGAACCGTGATCCCGAGCGCTAGCGCCGCGGTACTGATCTGCTCGGTCATAGCAATGTCTTCAGGCGATGGCGTAGGATCACCCGATGGATGATTATGTACTAGTATCAATGCACTAGCGTTTAGTTCCAAAGCCCGTTTAACAACTTCGCGAGGGTATACAGGCACATGGTCAACGGTGCCTTTGGCCTGGGCTTCATCCGCGATCAGCGTGTTTTTCTTGTCGAGAAACAGGATGCGAAATTGCTCGGTTTCACGGTGCGCCATGGCGGTATGGCAATAGTCGATCAGCGCATCCCAACTGGACACAATCGGACGCTGGATAACACGCGAGCGGGCAAGGCGCTGTGCAGAGGCTGCGACTATCTTCAGCTCGCATATCACGGCGTCGCCGACGCCACTCACCTCACGCAAACGCTCTGCGGAAGATGTGATTACTCCGTTGAAATCACTGAATTTCTCGAGAAGCAAACGCGCGAGAGGCTTCACGTCACGACGCGGTATTGCCCGAAACAGAACCAGCTCTAACAGCTCGTAATCCGGCATCGCGTCAGCCCCACCGCCAAGAAAACGCTCGCGCAAACGCTTGCGATGATCCGCGATATAGGAAGGCTGCCTACCCGCCGGTATCGCTGGAGCAATTTGAACTTCGTCGCTTTCAAAAAGCGGTAATGGGGCTTCTGCAAAGTGTCTGGTTTGGGCCATTCAGCAAACCTGCCGAAACTTGGTAAAGAAAGCATTAAACTCAACGCCGTTAACAAAGCAACTCAGCCGAAAAAGCCCCGTGCCTACGGTATGCAGCTATCTATGCAGCTATCTGTGCATAAAGCGTGCATACGTTTTTGGCTCCTCACAGAAAACTCCATTTGTGAACAATGCGCTCGGTGTTTCTTAACCAAAAAGAAAGGGCGCACTGTTAAGTGCACCCTGCCAGATCAAAATGAGTCGAAGCTCAGCCCTTCATCGAATCCCAAAAGCCTTTGACTGACTTGAAGAAGCTTGAGCTTTCCGGATTGTTGTCTTCCGAAAGGTCAACGAACTCCTTGAGCAGTTCTTTCTGCTTTGACGTCAGGTTGACGGGTGTCTCGACAGCCAGCTCGATAAACATGTCGCCAGCGCCGCCGCCACGCAGAGCGGGCATACCTTTTGAGCGCAAACGCATTTGACGGCCAGACTGCGAGCCTGCTGGGATCTTCACGCGTGAGCGGCCACCGTCGATTGTCGGCACTTCAATGTCACCGCCCAGCGCGGCCGAGGCCATGCTGACAGGCACGCGACAAAAGAGATTGACGTTCTCACGCTCAAATATCTTGTGATCTTCAACCTCGATGAAGATATACAAATCACCCGTCGGTCCACCGCGCATTCCGGCTTCGCCTTCGCCAGCAAGGCGGATGCGAGTGCCAGTTTCAACGCCTGCAGGAATGTTGACAGCAAGCGAACGGTCTTTGTGGACGCGCCCTTGGCCACCGCATTTCTTGCAGGGGTCTTTGATAATTTGGCCGAGGCCAGAACAGGTTGGGCATGTGCGCTCAACCGTGAAGAAACCTTGCTGCGCGCGCACTTTGCCCATGCCTGAACATGTCGGACATGTTGTTGGCTCGGAGCCTCCCTCAGCGCCCGTTCCATTGCAGCCGTCGCAAACTACAGATGTTGGTACTGAAATGGTTTTTTGTAAGCCCGCGAAAGCGTCTTCAAGCGAGATGCGCAAGTTGTAGCGTAAGTCAGCACCACGTGATGCGCGCTGCCCTCCTCCGCCACGCTGGCCACCCATAAAGTCACCGAACAAATCGTCAAACACGTCGGAGAAGGCTGACGAAAAGTCACCCTGCCCGCCGCCATATCCGCCGCCGGGCCGCCCGCCACCGCCCATGCCGCCTTCAAAAGCTGCGTGACCGTAGCGATCGTAGGCAGCTTTCTTGTCGGCGTCTTTGAGCACTTCGTAAGCTTCGCCAGCTTCTTTGAACTGGGCCTCTGCTTCAGGCTTGCCGGAGTTGCTGTCAGGGTGCAACTCTTTCGCCTTCTTGCGATAGGCTTTTTTGATCTCGTCAGCACCTGCGCCTTTGGCGAGGCCCAGTGTTTCGTAATAGTCGCGTTTAGCCATGGGTCATTACCCTTTCTAAAACCAATCGGGGCCGGCCCGTCGCGCGGACCAGCCCCTGTTGTGGTTTCGTCGGCAGCTTAGCTGCGCTTTTCGTCGCCAAGATCTTCGAAGTCAGCATCAACGATGTCGTCATCGCCCGCTTCGTCGGCAGCTGCTGGCGCATCTTCGCCTTCTTCGGCCTGCGCCTTGTAGATCGCTTCGCCCAGTTTCATCGCACACTCTGTGACGTTCTGGATACCGGACTTGAGCTTCTCGGCGGTGGCATCCTCATTTTCGAGGTCGTCACGCAGAGCCGCAACAGCAAGTTCGATCGCTTCAACAGTGGTTGGATCAACCTTGTCTGAGTGCTCTTCAACCGACTTTTCTGTCGAGTGAATGAGGCTCTCAGCCTGGTTGCGCGCTTCGACCTGCTCTTTGCGGTCTTTATCTGCTTCGGCGTTTTCTTCGGCGTCTTTAACCATTTGGTCGATGTCAGAGTCTGAAAGGCCGCCTGAAGCTTGGATCGTGATCTTTTGCTCTTTGCCGGTGCCCTTGTCCATCGCGCCAACCGCAACAATACCGTTCGCGTCGATGTCAAACGTGACTTCGATCTGTGGCATGCCGCGAGGTGCGGGCGGGATGTTTTCAAGGTTGAACTGGCCAAGCATTTTGTTGTCAGTCGCCATTTCACGCTCACCTTGGAAGACACGGATTGTTACCGCGTTCTGGTGGTCTTCCGCCGTTGAGAAAATCTGCGATTTCTTCGTCGGGATGGTTGTGTTGCGATCAATCAGGCGCGTGAAAACACCACCGAGCGTTTCGATGCCAAGCGACAGTGGAGTAACGTCAAGAAGAACAACATCTTTAACGTCGCCTTGCAGAACGCCCGCTTGAATGGCCGCGCCCATGGCAACGACTTCATCAGGGTTAACGCCTTTGTGCGGCTCTTTGCCGAAGAACTTTGTCACTTCTTCGATAACTTTTGGCATACGTGTCATGCCGCCAACGAGAACAACTTCGTCGATGTCGCCTGTTGAGAGGCCCGCATCTTTAAGCGCCGCGGCGCAAGGCTTGAGCGAGTTTTTGATCAGGTCGCCAACGAGGCTTTCAAGCTTCGCACGTGTCAGCTTGAGAACCATGTGAAGTGGCGCGCCGTCTGTGCCCATTGAGATAAACGGTTGGTTGATCTCGGTTTGGCTTGATGACGAGAGTTCGATCTTGGCTTTTTCCGCAGCTTCCTTGAGCCGCTGAAGCGCCATCTTGTCTTTCGTCAGGTCAACGCCGTTCTCTTTTTTAAACTGGTCGGCAAGGTAGTTGACGATGCGCATGTCAAAGTCTTCACCGCCGAGGAACGTGTCGCCGTTTGTTGACTTAACTTCAAAGAGGCCATCGTCGATTTCGAGAATGGTCACATCGAATGTACCGCCGCCAAGGTCAAAGACCGCGATGGTTTGAGTTTCTTCTTTGTCGAGGCCATAGGCCAAGGCAGCCGCTGTCGGTTCGTTGATGATTCGCAGAACTTCAAGACCAGCGATTTTGCCGGCGTCTTTTGTAGCTTGGCGCTGAGCGTCGTTGAAGTAGGCAGGCACGGTGATAACCGCTTGGCTGACGTCTTCGCCGAGGTAGCTTTCAGCTGTTTCTTTCATCTTGCCGAGAATGAACGCAGAAATCTGGCTGGGTGAGTACTTCTCACCGCGTGCTTCAACCCAAGCGTCACCATTGCCGCCGTCGATGACGTTGAACGGCATGTTCTTCTTGTCTTTGGCAAGGAACGAGTCGTCGTTGCGGCGGCCAATAAGGCGCTTCACACCGAAGACTGTGTTTTCTGGGTTTGTCACCGCTTGGCGCTTGGCGGCTTGGCCGACAAGGCGTTCATCTTCGGTGAACGCAACGATCGAAGGCGTGGTGCGAGCACCTTCGCTGTTTTCGATCACGCGGGCTGCGCTACCATCCATGATGGCGACACATGAGTTTGTTGTACCGAGGTCGATACCGATAACTTTAGACATAAATAATCCCTTCTTGCGGTAAGGCGATGTTGCGAGGATCAGACCCGTTTTGGCATCTGCCCCGATCTGGATACCTAGCCCGGCTAACCCGTGCTAAGCGCTTCGATGGGTATATAAGGAGCGTGAATTGCCCCTGCAAGCACCGTAAGGCTACGGAGTTCGCTATTTTGCAGGTTTTTTCGTCGAAACGGGAGATAGCAGTGAATCTTGAACGAAAAGTTAGCCTTGGTAGCGTCAACATTTACCCAGAGGCGCTAGGTTTGGCGGCCCAGCGAGCGCTTGTCGCCAGTATTCGCGAAATCGCCCGCGCTGCTCCTTTGTTTTCGCCAGTAACCAGCTCAGGCAAAAAGATGAGTGTGCGGATGACTGCCGCGGGCCAGTTTGGCTGGGTGTCAGACGCCCGCGGTTATCGCTATGAGGCGCAGCACCCAAGAGGTGTTGCTTGGCCTGAAATTCCGCAGAGCTTGCTTGATGTCTGGAAGGCCGCTGCGCCCCATGCGCGTTTGCCGGAGTGTGCCTTGATCAACTTCTACGGCGAAGGTGCGCGCATGGGGCTGCACCAAGACAATGACGAAGCCGACTTTAGCCAACCTGTTGTCTCTATCAGCCTTGGTGACGAGGGCTTGTTTCGTGTCGGCGGGCGCGAGCGTGGCGGCAAGACAGCCTCACACTGGCTGCGTTCCGGTGATGTCGTGGTTCTTGGTGGCGACGCGCGGCTCGCTTACCATGGCGTTGACAGGATCAAACACAGATCAAGTACACTCTTGCCTGACGGTGGGCGCATCAACGTGACGATGCGCGTTGTTACTTGAGAGTGCAGCAACCTGAATAAAGCGCTGTGCCCTGTGCCGTTTGCAAAACAATGTCGGCGTTCAGGCCAAACTCATGGTCGCTCATGCCATCATTGCAACTTCCACGGGTGATGATAGCGGTGAGGCGCGCTTTGTCCTTTGCCCCGAGAATATACGACTTCCCGGTAAAGCCGCTCGCGGTTCCCCCACCAGCAAGTGCAAACTCAAGGGGCCCAACTCCCGCCAACTCAAAAACCACCTCATCGGCGTTTTTAAGTGACCAGAACGGCTCAGTCCCAAAGCACTGAGCAGGGTATGAGTGCAATGGGTTTTCTTTGGCAACACTCAGATAGCGCATCGAAGTCCAACCCGCGCGCTCACCATAGTTTATTAGAGCCCAACCGTCTTTAGAGCGGATGACTTCTATGTCCTTGGCTGCTGGCGTCAGCGCCCCAATTATCTCGGCAGAACTGTTTGGTGCTGTGCGAACATTCAGCACATCATCAGACGCCACGTCGTAAACGTCATAAAGCGCTGGCAAGTTCTGAGCCTGCGCGGGAAGTGCCAAGAAAAGTAGCGCAATGCAGATACGGATCATCGGCGCGCAGCCCACGAAACAGAAGCATTTCGGCGGGTGTAAAACTCGCCCATCAGCCCGATCATGATCAGCGTTACGCCGACCATCAGGGGGTATTCCCAATTGCTGTAACGCGGATTGTAGTTAATGAACGAAAATCCCCGCGACTGGTCGATGATATGAAACAGCGGGTTCCAGTCAAACATAACCAGCATGTAGCCTGGCATCGCGTTGGCGACAAACATCTTGCCAGAGGCGATCATGTTAGCGCGTTGGTAGATCAGCGTGAAAGTTGCGACAAAGCCCGGCGCCCATGGCTTGATTGCGAGCAGCACCAGCCCGATCGAACAACCCGTAAACCAAGCCAGCATCAGCATCGCCAACGCGCTTGTTGGTTGGTCGATCGTGAAGTTGTTTCCGATCATGTAGTAGCCAAACAAAATGACCAGCATCGAAAGAACTTGCAGATAGAGCGAAGACAGCGCTGAAGATGCGATGGCGATAATCGTGTTCATCGGAGCATGCAGCATCATTGCAGAAGATGGCCCAGCCGCGCCCGAAACAGCGCCAACGGCTTTCACATGGGTCATATACAGGAAGATGCCCGTCATGATGTAGATGAGAAAGTCACCGCGCAAACCTGCGCTTTTTATGCCCAGTAGCGAGAACATAATGTAGAACGCCAAGACCATGATCGCCATTTGCATGAGGTTGGTCAGCAACGACATGATAGCGTTGCCGTGTGACGAGCGCACAGAATGCACCACCGAATGATAGATGAGCTCGAAGATGATGAGAGCCGACGTGAGTGTCGATCTGCGCTGCCTTATCTGAAACATCTGCTGCCTGTGCCGCCTTTCGCGGTTAGTTTTATGAGGCAAATCTTGCCGAACAGTTACGCTCATACCATAAGGGGGAGGAATAATTGAGGCAATAAGGCCTTTAACGAGCAAAGATAATACAAGGACAGGTTTGATGGACTACGAAAAGCTGGCCCAAGAGATGCGCGAACTTGCGCTGATCGCAGGCGATAAGATCATGGAAATTTACGGCCGCGACGACTTTGGCGTGCGCTCAAAGTCTGATGACAGCCCCGTCACCGAGGCAGACGAAGCCGCAGATGCGCTGATTTCGACTGGCCTGCGGGCGGCGTTTCCCGATGTGCTTTTGGTAACAGAAGAGCAAGCAGACTCTCATGATTTGCAGGCCGATACCTTCCTTATTGTTGACCCTTTGGATGGCACCAAGGAGTTTATCCACCGTCGCGGCGACTTCACTGTCAACATTGCCTACGTGGAAAACGGCGTGCCAACACGCGGCGTTGTTTACGCCCCCGCCAAAGAGCGGATGTTCTATACTCTCGCTGACGGCAGCTCTGTCGAAGAAGAGGGACCGTTTGACAAAAAGGTAGCAGGCAAAACCGCGCCTATCAAAGTAGCGGACAGTGACAATGCGGCGCTTTTGGTTGTGGCTTCAAAGTCACACCGCGACCAGGCAACAGACGACTACATCAACAAATATGCCGTCGCCGACAGCAAAAGCGCGGGCTCATCGCTGAAGCTTTGCCTTGTCGCGACGGGCGAAGCCGACATCTACCCGCGCGTTGGCCGCACGATGGAATGGGACACTGCCGCTGGCCATGCTGTGCTGCACGGAGCGGGTGGCAAGGTTGTGCACTTTGAAACACACGAACCGCTGGTTTACGGCAAGGATGGCTACGCCAACTCGTTCTTCATTGCTTACTCACCAGCGGTCGAGTTGAAGCCCGCGTGACATGACCCAACCAACCGTCAGCGTTGTTGTTGTCAGTCACAAAAGGCCCGAAAGCCTTTTGTGGTGCCTCACAGCGTTGGCGGGGCTTCGATATGCTCTGTTCGAGATAGTCGTTGTTGCTGACGAAACTGCTCATTGGGCCATATTAGAGACTGATTTTTCCAAATGGGTGAAGTTGGTGCGCTTTGATGAGGCCAACATCTCAGCTGCGCGCAACAAGGGCATTGCGCAGGCCGCGGGAGAGATCATCGCCTTCATTGATGATGATGCTGCAGCCGAGCCTATGTGGCTAGATCACCTGATAGCGCCTTTTGCAGACGACTCTGTGGCCGTGACAGGCGGCTACGTACGTGGCCGCAACGGGATCAGCTATCAGTGGAAGGCGCGCGAAGTCGATGGTTTTGGCCGCGCATACCCGCTTGAGAGTAACGGCAATGAGGCCTTTTTCCCCAGCGTTAGAGACGGTTTTGCTGTCAAAACGGAAGGCACCAACATGGCCGTGAGGCGCAGTACGCTTGTCGCTTTAGGCGGGTTTGACGAAGCCTTTACGTTTTATCTTGATGAGACCGATCTGAACCTGCGGCTAAGCAAGGCAGGTGGCCAAACAGCGCTTTGCCCCTTGGCTGAAGTGCATCACGCCTACAAAGCGAGTTCTCGACGCCGCGATGACCGCGCTGTCACAGACCTATTCGATGTTGGCGCAAGCACCGTTGTCTTGCTCCGCAAGTACGACAAGCCACTAGAGCCTCGCTGCTCTGAAATGGCGGAAGAGCAGGCTGCTAGGTTGGAAGATCAATCGCACCGCGGGCTTCTCACCAAAGGCGAGGCGGCCCGCGTACTCAGAACTCTCGAAGCTGGGTTTGAAGGCGGTAAGAACAGGCCGGTTGGTCAGTACCCCAACAACTTGGAAACGCCCGAGAGCGCATTTTTGCCCTTTCAGCCCACACGCCAAGATACAAAGATCTTGGCAGGGCGTTGGCGCAAGCGACGCAAGCTGCGCAGGCAAGCCGCCGACTTGGCCGCGCGGGGCTTCAATATCTCGCTCTACCTGTATTCGCTGGATACGCGCTATCATCACCTCCGCTTTGACGCTGCGGGCTATTGGGAGCAAACAGGCGGGCAATTTGGCCGCTCTGTGCGTAGCGAACCACTATTTCAACTCACCAGCTTCAGAAAGCGGCTTGAGAAGGAGCTAGAGCGTGTCAGGCAGGCTCGCGGCTAATGGCTACAATTGTTAACAAATACGCCACAGTCTGAAAAATTCACTGTCTTTGTCTCATTATTAAGACCTGTGCTATACTCGTGCAGAAAGTTTCGTGCCATTATTTCTCGATAAAGAGCACGCGAACAACGACGTGCTTCAAATATGAGGTCAGGCATGAAGAAGAAAATCACCAAGGCAATTTTCCCTGTTGCGGGTCTGGGAACACGTTTCCTCCCTGCAACAAAGTCAGTTCCTAAAGAGATCATGACGTTGGTCGACAGACCGCTTATCCAGTATGCAATTGATGAAGCTCGTGCAGCCGGTATCAAAGAATTTATCTTCGTAACCTCACGTGGCAAAGGCGCCCTTGAGGACTATTTTGACGAAGCGCCACAGCTTGAGCAGTCACTGCGCAAAAAGGGCAAAGACGAGCTTTTGCAAATCTTGCAAGATACAAACATGGAAAGCGGCGCGATCGCCTATATCCGCCAACACAAAGCACTGGGCCTTGGCCACGCTGTTTGGTGCGCCCGCCGCCTCATTTCGAACGAGCCATTCGCTGTTATCCTGCCGGACGATGTTATTGCCGCCGACAAGCCCTGCCTGCAGCAGATGGTTGAAGCCTACGAAGAGGCGCCGGGCTGCATGGTTGCCGCGATGGAAGTGCCCAGTGCGCAAACCAGCTCTTACGGTGTGCTTGACGTAAAAGATGACATGGGTTCGCTCGTGTCCGTCAACGGCATGGTCGAAAAGCCAAAAGCCGAAGACGCACCTTCAAACCTCGCGGTAATTGGCCGCTACATCCTGACGCCTGATGTTCTGCGTAGCCTCAACAAAAAACACGTCGGCGCTGGCGGTGAGATCCAGCTGACTGACGCTATCGCCGCCGAGATCGCGGAAGAGCGCCCTGTCTATGGCTTCCGCTTCCGCGGGCAGCGGTTTGATTGCGGTTCAAAGGCTGGTTTCTTGCAAGCGACAGTTTCATTCGGGCTTGACCGCCCTGAGCTACGCGACGATTTGCTTGGGTATATTGAGAACATTGTCGGCGTGCAGAAAGCCGCCGAATAACCCAAGAGGTGAAACTTGGATAACGTACTTGTCACAGGCGGCGCGGGCTATATCGGCTCGCACGCCTGTAAGGCTTTGAAGGCGGCTGGGTTCAACCCAGTTACTTTCGACAACCTCGTCACCGGCTGGGAAGACGCGGTAAAGTTTGGCCCCTTCGAGAGGGGCGATTTGTTAGATCGTGCTCGTCTCGACGAAGTATTTGCCAAGCACAGGCCTGTTGCCGTGATGCACTTTGCAGCCCTCAGCCAAGTTGGCGAAAGCATGCAGGTTCCTGGCAAATATTGGCTCAACAATGCTGGCGGCTCGCTCAATCTGATCGAGGCAGCCGCAGCAGCAGGCTGCAAAAAATTTGTCTTCAGTTCAACCTGCGCAACCTACGGCGACCAAGACAATGTTGTGCTTGATGAGAACTCCGTGCAGCTGCCGATCAACGCCTACGGGGCCAGCAAGCGCGCTATTGAAGACATGTTGCACGACTTTGAGGCCAGTGATGGCATCGAGTCAGTTATCTTCCGTTACTTCAACGTAGCAGGCGGCGACCCTGAAGCAGAGATCGGCGAGTTTCACCGCCCTGAGACGCACCTCATTCCGCTGATCCTTGACGCTATTACAGGCAAGCGCGACGCGCTAACTATCTTCGGCACTGACTATGACACGCCCGACGGCACATGCGTCCGCGACTATGTGCATGTTTGCGATCTGGTCGATGCGCATATTCTAGGTGTGAACTGGCTAAAGAGCGGCAAGGGCAGCCGTGTGTTTAACCTGGGCACAGGCGACGGTTTTTCTGTGCGCGAAGTCATGGACTGCGCGGCAGCGGTTACGGGCAAGCCTGTGCCCTGCACCGAAGGCGAGCGGCGCGCTGGCGACTGTACCAAACTTGTCTCAGGCTCAACCCGTGCTGAGCAAGAACTTGGCTGGTCGCCCCAGCGTTCAAACCTCCAAAACATGGTAGCGGATGCCTGGAAATGGCACCAAACTGGCCACTATGATAAATAACCAACCCGCAGCACGCCTGCTTGATGTTTCACGATTGATCAGCCGCTCTGGGCGTACCTTGACAGGCGTTGACCGCGTTGAGCGGGCCTATCTCGCGGCATTTCTTAACAGTGATATTCCTGTCTGGGGGCTTGTGCGCTCACCCTTAGGGTTTTTGCTGCTGGATACTACGGGCCTTAGGGCGCTCGCTGACAAATTGGATGGCAAAGTGCCGTGGGGCGAGTCTTCGCGGCTGATGAGTGTCTTCTCCAAACTTGAAGACCAGCATCAGCGCGCCCTTAGCGATGCTCGCAGACTGTCAAAGGCGCGCTGCACACGTCGGCGCTTGGGGCGCATACTCGCCAAACATCTGCCGCCCAGAACCGCCTATGTCAACACTGGCCACAGCAATTTCACCGACTATGTCATTCAGGGGGTGAAGGCGGTGAAGGGCAGCACGATCGCGGTTTTTGTGCACGACACCATCCCGCTTGATCATCCCGAATTTCAGCGCCCTGAAACGACTGCAAATTTTGCATTGTTCTTGCAGCGTGTCAGCACCAAGGCTGATCTGGTGATCTACAATTCCGAGGCCACAAAGCAAGATGCGGAACAGCATTTTGAAGGCTCTGGCCGCGCGCCAAAAAGCATTGTCGCGCATCTCGGTGTTGAAATACCAACACCAGATACTGCGAATTTGCCCAAAGGCATGCCGCCAGAAAGGCCCTATTTTGTTTGTGTCGGCACGCTTGAACCCCGCAAAAACCACGCCTTTTTGCTAAAGCTTTGGGAGCGGATCGAGAAACAGACACCCCCCCAAGACATGCCCGAGCTTCTGTTTTGCGGAGCGCGTGGCTGGATGAATAACGAATTCTTCTTCCAGTTCGACAACTCGCGCCTCAAGGGCCTACACATCCACGAACTCAGCGGGCTCAACGACAGCGCTGTTGCTGCTCTTGTCAAAAATGCGGCCGGTGTCCTGTTCCCAAGCCATGTTGAAGGCTACGGCCTGCCGGTTATGGAGGCGGCGGCACAGGGTGTCCCCGTTGTCTGCCCCGAACTGCCCGTTTACAGGGAAGTTCTGGGGGATATTCCCGTTTACGCAAGCGTCAATGACAGCTATCTTTGGATCAGAAGAATAATGGCTTTGGCTGAGAACAAAAAAGCGGGGCGAGAGGCGAGTAGTGAACCTTTCAAAGCGCCAACTTGGATTGAACATTTCAACCTCGTCTTAAGCGAGACATGAGTATGAAGTCAGAGTAGGCTTTTTTCGGCAACTGAATTGGGGTTCGTTTTTGGGCGTTGTGCAGTCATATCGACTGAGAATCCAGCGAAGACGCTGGCGGATCAGGGCGTTTCGTAAGCGCCGTGAACTGCGGCCTATGGCGAACAACACCTCCAACATCCGTAGCGATGACATTTTGTTGTTTTCAACCCTGCGCAACGAACGCGTGCGCCTGCCCTTCTTCCTCAAGTACTACCGCGACCTTGGCGTTGATCACTTTTTCTTCGTCGACAACGACAGCACCGATGGCTCGCTCGAATACCTGCTCGAGCAGCCCGATGTCTCTGTTTGGCATACGCGACGCAGCTATAAGCGCTCGCGCTTTGGCGTTGACTGGCTGAACTGGCTACAGATGAAACACGCCCATGGCCATTGGGCACTTGTTGTCGATCCTGACGAATTTCTTGTTTACCCGTTCTGCGACACGCGACCAGTGCGCGCCCTGACAGACTGGCTAGATGCAAGCTCCATCAAGAGCTTCAGCGCCATGCTTTTGGACATGTACCCCAAGGGCCGAATTGATGCGCAGCCCTACCGCGAGGGGCAAAACCCGCTTGAGATAACCTCTTGGTTTGATGCTGGTAACTACATGATTAACCGCAACCGCAAGTTTGGCAACCTGTGGATACAGGGCGGCCCACGAGCGCGCACCTTCTTTAAAGACGCGCCTGAGAAAGCCCCGGCGCTCAACAAGATCCCACTCGTGAAGTGGGACAGGAAATATACCTATGTCAGCTCAACGCACATGCTGTTGCCACGCGGCCTAAACCTTGTCTACGACGAGTGGGGCGGAGAGAAGGCCAGCGGTGTCTTGCTACACACCAAGTTCCTCGACACGTTTACTGTGAAAGCCGCGGAAGAGCTTGAGCGCAAGCAGCACTATGCCGCCAGCATTGAGTATAAGGCCTATGCCGACAGCCTGAAAGACGACCCTGACCTATGGTGCAAATGGAGCGAGAAATACATCAACTGGCGACAGCTTGAGATTCTCGGCCTCATGTCAAAAGGTAACTGGGCATGAGCGGCTTGGGCGTCATCATGCTGGTGCACACTGCCTTTGGGCGTGCTGAGCAGCTAGCACGCCACTGGGGCGCGGCTGGCTGCCCTGTTGTAATCCACGTTGATGCGATCGTGCCGCGTGCAACCTATGACACGTTTCGCAAAGCGCTTGGCGATATGGACAATGTGCGGTTCACCAAGCGGCACCGCTGTGAATGGGGCACATGGGGCATTGTCGCTGCGACCCAGGAAGCTAGCGAGCTGATGCTTGCTCGCTTTCCTGACGTGCGCCATGTTTGCCTAGCGAGCGGCTCGTGCCTGCCATTGCGCCCTGTACAAGAGCTGATCAGCTATCTCGCCGACAGGCCAAACACTGACTTTATTGAAAGTGCCACAACCGCAGATGTTCCATGGACAGTTGGCGGGCTGGATGAAGAGCGCTTCACTCTACGGTTCCCGTTTAGCTGGAAGCGGCGGCGGAGGATGTTTGACCAGTATGTCGCCATTCAGCGCCTCCTGCGTATGAAGCGCAAAATGCCCAATGGTATCGTGCCACATATGGGCAGCCAATGGTGGTGTCTGACACGGCAAACCCTGTCGGGTATATTGGAAGACCCAGATCGCAATATGTATGACCGCTTTTTTAAGCGCGTCTGGATCCCTGATGAGAGCTATTTTCAGACGCTGGCACGGCAACGCAGCCAGAAGATAGAAAGCCGCTCGCTGACGCTTTCAAAGTTTGACTTTCAAGGAAAACCGCACATTTTTTACGACGATCACTTGCAGCTTCTGCGCCGCTCAGACTGCTTTATAGCGCGCAAAATTTGGCCTCACGCGAACCGTCTATACGAAGTCTTCATGACGGGCACTGAAGGCCAGAGCAACCAGACCGAGCCGAACCCCGGCAAGATTGACCGTATTTTCGCCAAAGCTGTTGACCGCCGCACACGTGGCCGCCCGGGGCTTTATATGCAAAGTCGGTTCCCCAACGACGGCTGGGAGAACGGAACGACATCAGGGCAGTACTCTGTGTTGCAGGGCTTTTCCGACTTGTTCGAAGACTTTGAGCCATGGTTTGCGAAAGCCACTGGTGCGCGGACGCATGGGCACTTGTTTGCGCCTGAGCAGGTGCAGTATTCGGGCGATCAAGCCGTGATAAACGGCGCCTTAAGTGACAGCGCCCCTATTCGCGACTATAATCCAACCGCGTTTTTGACCAGCCTGATCTGGAACACGCGCGGTGAACGGCAATGCTTCCAGCTCGGCCCCGCAGACAACCAAGACATGAACTGGTTCTTCTCGCGTGATCCTAATGCGCAGATTTCGGTGATCAGCGGCGCTTGGGCTGTACCACTGTTTCGCTCAAACAAGAATTTCAGTGAGCTGCGACGTGAAGCTGCCGAGCTGCAAAAACTCGAGAGCGAGTTTCTTGATGTGCTGCGCTCGCCTTACGCCAAAGCTCGCATCCGTATCTGGACAATGGCTGACTTCATCGAAAACCCGATGGAGCACATGCAAACGATCATTGATGAGATTGGCTTCAAAAGCCTGCGCCGCCTAACAGAAGCGCCAAAGATGAACGATCTGGCAGGTTTTGGCCAGTTCCTACAGAACCTCAAAAACCAAGGAATGCACCCCTATTTGATGGGAGATTTCCCGGTTGTCGGCAACCCTGTTGGGCACCAGAAGCCTTCTCGCAAGCCCTATTTGGTAAGGTAAGTTATGAGCAAACGTTTTGACTATTTCGTTGTGTTTGCTGAAATGCGCACTGGCTCCAACTTTCTGGAAGCCAACCTAAACGCCCTGCCAGCAATCAGTTGCCTGGGCGAAGCGTTCAACCCGCATTTCATCGGTTACCCGAACCGCGAAGATTGCCTTGGCGTGACTGAAAGCGCCCGCAATGCTGACCCGCACGTGCTCGTTTTGGCTGTGAAGGTTGCGCAGGGCATGGCTGGCTTTCGCTTTTTTCACGACCACGAGCCCCGCATTCTTGACGAGATACTGGCTGATGAGAGGTGCGCCAAGATCATCCTGACGCGCAACCCAGTTGAAAGCTACGTTAGCTGGAAAATTGCGCAAGAAACCGGACAATGGAAGCTGACCAACGTCAAAAAACGCAAAGACGCCAAGGCCGTGTTTGATGTCAGAGAGTTCGAAGAACATCTCGCCAACCTTCAGGGTTTTCAACTGAAGCTGATGAAGGCGCTGCAAACAACGGGCCAAACCGCCTTCTACGTCGCCTACGAAGACTTGCAGGATGTGGAAGTAACAAATGGCCTGGCAGCCTACCTCGAGCAGCCCGACAGGCTCGAGCGGCTTGACAAGAACCTGAAGCGTCAGAACCCTGAGCCTCTGTCTGAGAAAGTTGAAAACTTCGAAGAAATGCAAACCGCTCTGGCGGAGATCGACAAGTTTGATCTCACACGTACGCCCAACTTCGAGCCGCGGCGCGGCGCGGCTGTGCCAAGCTATGTAGCTTGCGCCAAGACCCCCTTGCTGTTTCTGCCCATCCGCTCGGCACCCGAAGGCGAGATTCTGCGGTGGATGGCTGCACTTGATGGCACCACCCCTGATGAGTTGAGCACGGGTTTCAAGCAAAAAAGTTTGCGCCAGTGGATGCGCGCCCACAAAGGCTTTCGCAGCTTTAGTGTGCTCCGCCACCCCGCCCCGCGCGCACACCACGCGTTCTGCGAGCGTATCCTCAACACAGGGCCCGGCAGCTTTGCAGAAATTCGCCGCACTTTACGGCGGGTTCACAAACTGCCGATCCCGAAGGACGGGCCTGACGAAAGCTGGACACGCGAGCAGCACCGCGAAGCATTTCTTGCATTTCTAGACTTCGCGAAGGCCAATGTTGCAGGGCAAACTGCCGTGCGTGCTGACGCCTCCTGGGGAACCCAAGCCGGTATTTTGCAGGGCATGGGAAACTTTGCTTTGCCTGACTTCGTGCTGCGCGAAGATGAGCTTGAGGCCTACCTTCCAGCATTGGCGGTGCAGGTTGGGTCAGACGCCGACGCGCCGCTGCACAAACCGGAGCTTGATAGGCCATTTACTCTCGCCGATATCTATGACGAGGAGGTCGAGGCTCGTGTCGCATCAGCTTATCAGCGCGACTATCTTGTCTTCGGGTTTTCGAGCTGGCGCTAGGCTGCGTATTGCGCCGCTTCTTCAGTGATGATCGTATAAAGCGTTTGCGGATTTTTGTTTGACCGCAATTTGCTACATCTGTCCGCGTCACGCAGGGCTCGCGAAACACGCGCCAAAGCTTTCAAATGCTCAACACCTGCCTCACTGGGAGCGAAGAGCGCAAAGGCCAGATCAACAGGTTGTTTATCAATTGAATTAAAGTCGATCGGCTTTTCGAGCATCACGAACACACCGACAACAGAGTCGATCCCTTCAATGCGTGCATGCGGTAGCGCGACGCCGCTACCAACACCTGTCGGGCCGAGGTTCTCCCGCTCTTGCAAAGCGGCAATCGCAATTGCTGCGTCGATCCCGTAGACCGACGCAGCTGTATCGCTTAGCTCCTGAAGAAGGCGCTTTTTACTCGAAGCGGAAGAAATAACGCGCACCGCTTCGGGCTTAAGAATTACGGACATTTCCATGGTATGCATAGTGCTCCATAAGTTTGTCCGTCGCGCACGGACTTGCCTGTTAACTGTTCGGGTCGATCCAGCCAATGTTACCGTCTTCACGGCGGTAAACAACGTTAAGGCCTTCATTCCCCTCGTTCCGGAAAACAAGAACCGGAGAGCCCTGAAGTTCCATCTGCATGACCGCTTCACCTACTGAAAGAGACTGAATTTTTGCCTCCATTTCGGCGATGATCATCGGCTGCAGTGTCTCTGGCTCCGAATCCTCACTCCCGTGATCTGAAGCGAGGATATACGAGGCTCCTCCAAAAAGTTCAACAGGCTCCGCACGGTCTTTATGGTGGTCTTTCAAGCGGCGCTTATACCGTCGGAGCTGCTTCTCCATTTTCTCGCTGCAATTGTCGAAAGCTGCATAAATTTCGTTCGCATGCGCCTTGGCCGAGGCCGTAAGTCCCGTAGAAAGATGCACCGTGGCTTCGCAAACAAATTCATGGGCACTTTTCGAAAAAATCACATTCGCATCAGTCGGACGCTCAGCATATTTCGCCACGGCGGCGCCAAGTCCCTCTTTCACATGTGTTTGCAGGGCCGATCCAATGTCGATTTGCTTTCCACTGATTTGGTAGCGCATCATAACTCCTTTTCATATTTCAACGAGACGGCAAAAATCAGAGGCAATCGCCCCTTAGTTTCTTGCCTAACTCGTTCTGGAAAATGATATTTCTTTAGCTTGTCTAAAACCGCAGCCTGCAGAGCAGACAGAATGATTGGCCCAGACGAAGTGTCGAAATATCATACCCTATTTGAGGCCAGACAGCAGGCCAATGTCAACAGAAACAAAGATAAGACTTTGTAAATTTGCTATGAAATGCGGAAGCTATCACCCAGATAAACGCGACGAACATTCTCGTTTTCGACAACCTCATCTGGCGCGCCAGACATCAGGACGGTTCCGTCGTGCAGGATGTAAGCTCGGTCCACAATCTCGAGTGTTTCTCGTACGTTATGGTCGGTTATCAGCACTCCGAGACCGCGACTTTTAAGGTCTGCGACAAGCGTTCGAATATCGCCAACCGAAATAGGATCAACGCCCGCAAAAGGCTCATCAAGCAGCAGATAGGCCGGATCGGCCGCCAGGCAACGCGCGATTTCTACGCGCCGACGCTCACCGCCTGAAAGCGCCATCGCTGGAGCGCGGCGCAAATGCTCTATCGAAAACTCAGACAAAAGAGACTCAAGCTTTTCACGCCGCTTGCGCCTGTCACGCTGCGATATCTCAAGCACAGCAGCGATATTGTCTTCTACCGACATGCCGCGAAAGATAGACATTTCCTGCGGTAAATAACCGATGCCAAGCTGAGCGCGGCGATACATCGGCAAATCAGTCACGTCACGCCCGTCGATAAGAACATGGCCACCTTCAGGCTGCACGAGGCCCGCTATGGCGTAAAACGTGGTGGTTTTTCCGGAGCCGTTAGGGCCAAGAAGCGCGACAACTTCGCCACGTTTCAGTGAGAGGGAAACATCGCGAATAACCGGTCTGCGTTTGTAGCTTTTGCGCAAAGAGCGCACTTCGAGGCCTTGATGCCCCTCAGCAACAGTGAGGTTTGGCTTGGTATCTTCAGTTTTTGACATTAAGCACCGTCTTCACGCGGCCCTGCATTTTGGCCTGTCCTGATTTGGTGTCAACGCGCATTTTGTCAGCGGTTATCGCGGTAACGCCCTGCACCAAGAGCACGTTGCCCGACAGCACGATAACACCAGTGGCGACGTTGTACTCTGCGTTAGCAGCTTCTGCGGCGTCTTCACCGCTGACAAGCGTAACGCCGCCTGAGGCTTTCAGCTGCGATATTTGCGAACGGTCAGCGGAGTAAACGATATTCACCACCCCAGCAGACAGGCGCATAGCACCCTGCCCTACAAGGACGTTTCCTGTGAGTGTGGCAGAGCCTGTGTTCTGATTGATGTCCAGATTGTCAGCCGCAACTTCAACCGGTGCTGAAGTGTCTTGTTTTATATTGCCAAAAGCAATGTTAGCACCCTGTGCGCTGGCAACGCCCGCCAAGGCCACGAGATGAGCCGATATCAAAAGAGCTTTAACAAGTTTCAATGGTCAGTCCCCGACTTTCTGAGGTGTGTATATCAGCTTAACACCGTTTGAGAAAAGAAGATGCGCATCTTTTTCTCCGATAGGCACTTCGACAGCCATTTTGCCCGCTTCTAAAGTAGATGCCGGGCCTTTGCCTTTTATCGGCCCATCAGAGGCAACCAAAAGCTCAAGCATGTTAACCTGAATCGCATTTGCTTCAAACTCATAGCCATGGGTTGTCTTGGCATAAACGTTGTTAG
Source organism: Lentibacter sp. (assembly GCA_016744435.1). Classification (GTDB taxonomy): domain Bacteria; phylum Pseudomonadota; class Alphaproteobacteria; order Rhodobacterales; family Rhodobacteraceae; genus Lentibacter. Next base: position 28,956 of record JADGEJ010000006.1, read on the forward strand.
ACAGGGCTATCATGTTGTTTTCGGCGTCATACGCTGCTTCGCCTGCCGACATTTTGATCTTCGACCCTGACACCAACTTGATGCTGGTCGCAACACCCTGTGCGACGGTAACGTTGCTGTCGTCGGTGCTTTGGCGCGCGAATTCGGCATTCAGCGACACAAGATCACCTCGCGATGTGACTGCGAAAACTTCTGGCGAAGAGATCTGTTGGTTGCGCGTTCGCTCTTCTATGTCGGCCTCTGAGAAGGGTATCGTCGAAATCGGATCAACGCTGCGCGACAGCAAAAACAGCGTCGACAACAAGCCAAGCGCGATGATGGGCAAGATGATCTTAGCCCAAGCAACGATGCGAGAATGCGTATCAATGCGACTTTGCATGGCGGCCCTTATTTCGGAGTGCTCAAACGAGCGGCTTTGTTAAGAGTGCGCGAAGATATCGGTTTCTGGCCAGCCTTCCAGATCAAGCACCGCGCGTGTCGGGAGGAAGTCAAAGCACGCTTTCGCAAGCACATCGCGGCCTTCACGAACCAACATCACGTCAAGATTTTCGCGCAACTTGTGCAAGTAAAGCACGTCTGATGCAGCATAATCTACCTGTGCCTTGCTGAGCGTCTCGGCCCCCCAGTCAGAGCTTTGTTGCTGCTTGGATATGTCAGTGCTCAAGAGCTCTTGCAGCAGGTTTTTCAGCCCGTGCCTGTCAGTATATGTGCGCACCAGGCGGCTCGCGATCTTGGTGCAATAGACTGGTGCGGTGAGCGCGCCGAACGTGTGCTGCATCACGGCAATGTCAAAGCGACCAAAGTGAAACAGCTTGAGAACGTTGGGGTCTGTCAGCATGGCGCACAGGTTTGGTGCCTCTGTCTGGCCCTTCTCAACTTGCACAAGATGCGCATTGCCGTCGCCAGAGGACATCTGGATAACACAGAGCCTGTCGCGGTTCGGATGCAAGCCCATCGTCTCGCAATCAATCGCTACGATCGGGCCCAGATCTAACCCGTCGGGAAGGTCGTTCTTGTAAAGGTGGTTTGCCATCAGTCTCGCCTTCTCGTGTTTGTTAATGCCGAGATAGTGAGTTGTAGCACGAGATGCAATTGATCAGCGAAGTATGGCTCATAGCAACTCTTGAAAAGTAGAGAGCCTGAGTCCCGCTGGCCATAGTTTCGAAGCTTGGATTGCTTTAGCAATCAATAGGCAATTAGACATTTAGCCCGCCAACTTCGGCTAAAAACTTGACGACTGTGCTTACCCTCTCGTCCTGCTTGAGCACGCAAAAAGCTGTCGGCAACTCAGGCCGCGTTCTTTTGCTATCTCTTGCCATAACATCAAGTGAAGCGCCGAGGTGCGGGGCGAGGTCGGGTTTATTGATGACCAGAATGTCTGACTTGGTGATCGCGGGCCGCCCTTACGGGGAGTCTGACTCAAGGTGAAATCGTATACTCTGTCGTCACCAAAGTTACCGGCAAACACGAACGTATCCGCATTGCTGCCACCGCGCAGCAAATCGTCACCATTGCCACCAAGCAACGTATCTTCGCCTGCATACCCGCTCAGAAAGTCATTGTCATTGCCGCCTTCCAAGCGATCATCAAAGAAATCCAGCAGGCTGGTTGCCCCCAGAATTTGCAGCGCTTCGTCAATGGGGATGAATATTTCATCTCCTGCCTCTTCAAAGACGGTGTTCTCATCTAGAATATTCGCAAGATTATCCGGGTCTGTGGCGAGGGGGTGACCACCAGAGCCCGGAACAACAAGAATATTGTCTGACAACGGCGTCCCAATACTGTGGATCGAGGCATCTAATGGCCCCCAAGCGAATGCCCGATATAAGTGGTGGTAAATGAGTCAAACGGACCAACTTTCAGTTGCCCAGCCGCAGTGGCTTGCTGAATAAAAAGCTGCGCAGCTATGTCCTGTGGGGAAACACCGGCAAGGTAAGGAAAACCTGACGCGATTTGTTAAGCGGACTTAATGTTGGTGGTGGTTAGCCGACAGATCGGCCCAAAAGGGAATCCCTGCTGATCAGGATGTTCTTGCATCAATGATATTTTGGTGGCTACGGGCCATGCGATCGCGAAGAGTTACTAACACAATCTTTTCGCCAATACGAATATTTTACGGATGTATGCGGTAAGTAATTGATTTTATGTGATATTTGGTGCCCAGGAGAGGACTCGAACCTCCACGTCCATACAGACACTAGCACCTGAAGCTAGCGCGTCTACCATTCCGCCACCTGGGCAGGTGTCGTGGAACGCGATTTAAGGTGGGGCACATGCACTGTCAACGGGATTCGATGGTTTTACAGCCAATCTATCATATCACCTTGCTGATTTCGCCTATCAGGCGTAACAAATAGCAACCAGAGATATAGCAGAGGTCCTTATGTCAAAACTCGTAACCATATTTGGCGGATCAGGATTTGTTGGCCGCTATATCGCTCAGAAGCTTGCAGCTGATGGCTGGCGAGTCCGGGTCGCGGTACGCCGCCCCAATGAGGCCCTACACGTAAAACCCTACGGCGTTGTTGGTCAGGTTGAGCCCGTGTTTTGCAATGTTCGCAACGATGCCAGTGTTGAGGCTGTCATGGCCGGAGCGACCGCTGTCGTGAACTGCGTCGGCACGTTTGAGAGCAAAGGCAAAAACAACTTCACCGCTGTGCAGCACGAAGGTGCCGAGCGTATTTCCCGGCTTGCGAGCGCACATGGTGTGGAAACACTTGTTCATATTTCCGCACTCGGAATCGAAGATGACGAATCCAGCGAATATGCAGCGACCAAACGCGCCGGCGAAGAAAGCGTTTTGCGGAACTTCCCAAATGCGCTGATCCTTCGGCCAAGTGTGATCTTCGGGCCTGAAGACGGCTTTTTCAACAAGTTCGCTGGTATGACACGCATGGGGCCGTTCTTGCCGCTTGTCGGAGGTGATACCAAGTTCCAGCCCGTTTACGTTGAGGATGTAGCCAAAGCTGCGGTTCTTGGCGTTGATGGTAAGGCAACCGGCACCTACGAACTCGGGGGGCCTGAGGCGAAATCACTTCGCGGCTGGATCGATGTGATCATGGCCGAGGTTAACCGCAAGAAGATTGTTGTGAACGCGCCCATGTTTGTTGGCCGGATTATGGCTTGGAGCTTTGATCTAGTGCAAACTCTCTCGTTTGGCTTGTTCAAAAACGGCATCGTGACCCGAGACCAAGCTAAACAGCTTGGCACCGACAATGTGGTGTCTGACGGGGCAAAAACGCTGGCTGATCTTGGTATCAAGCCAGTCGCCGCTGAAGCCGTAATTGGCCAGTATTTGTGGCGCTTCCGCCCGATGGGCCAGTACGATGCGATCCGCGATTCAGCGAAAAACCTGAAAATTTAGCTGTAAGCTACTGCGAGTAAGACAACGCCCAGCGCTACGCGGTAGATAACGTAGGGCGTGAAGCTAACGCTTCGCAAAAGGCGCATCATCACTCCCAGCGCGAGCAGAGCAGCGACGAATGCAAAGGCTGCTGCTATAGCTCCATCACGCGCGACTTGCGCATCGGCTGTCGCGATCACCTCAACACTGAGCAAAGCACCACTAGCGATGATTGTTGGTATCGACATCAGCATCGCGAGCTTCGCAGCATCATGGCGCGAATATCCGAGCATGCGCCCCGCCGTTATACAGATCCCCGAGCGAGAGGTGCCCGGGATAAGTGCGACAGCTTGCCAGAGGCCCATTTTGATCGCGTCCTTGGTTGACCAGTCAACGGAGGACTTGTCAGTCTCACCGCGTTGATCTGCCCACCAAAGCAGCAAGCCAAAGAGTAGCATCGTCCACCCAATGACAGTCATTGAGCGCATCGCATCATTCAGACCAGTGACCTTTAGAAACAGGCCAAAGACAATCGCGGGGATCGTGGCAATCATCAGCAAAAAGGCGAGTTTGGCACCCGCAGTGTCGATCCTTCCGGTGAGCATGCGCGGTATGCCGGCAATACCCAGCGACACATCGCGCCAGAAGAACAGGATGACTGCAAAAAGCGTGCCAATGTGAACAGCAACATCAATGGCTTGGCCTTGATCAGGAAATGACGACAGTTCTGATATCAAGATCAGGTGCCCCGAAGAAGACACAGGCAAAAACTCCGTGATGCCCTGCACCAGTGCAACAAGAATCAGTAGAAATAACGGCATGGACGACCTGCTCTGATTGCCTTTTTTGCAGCTATAAACGGCTTGACGAAAAAGGGAAGAGCCGTAATGAGACCGATACGGTCTTAAAATCGGCGCTTTCTCTGATTCAGCACTGCCGAAATTCTCACATTCTTTACAATAGGTCAGTACTAATGACTTTCCTTTGACGCGTGCCTGTATTAAACCCGCGAGACAGAAAAAGGAGATAGGCCGTGGCGAAGCAACCGATGTTGAAGTTTGTGACCGTAGAACGGGACATGCCAGAAAAGCGTGCCGCCGGATCACGCAAGGAAGACTTTGGCGAGATCTACGCCGAGTTTGCCAAGGCAAAAGCTGCGGAACAAGCAAGCCGCTGCAGCCAATGTGGTGTGCCTTACTGCCAAAACCACTGCCCACTTCAAAACAACATCCCTGATTGGCTAAACCTCACGGCAACAGGCCGTTTGGAAGAGGCTTACCAAGTCAGCCAAGCGACAAACACCTTCCCTGAAATATGCGGGCGCATCTGCCCGCAAGACCGCCTATGTGAAGGCAACTGCGTGATCGAAGGTTCGGGCCACGGCACTGTCACCATCGGCGCAGTCGAAAAATACATCACTGACACCGCTTGGGAAAACGGCTGGGTTACGCCTGTATCTCCTGCACATGAGCGCAAAGAAAGCGTTGGCATTATCGGCGCTGGCCCCGGTGGCCTCGCCGCTGCCGAAAGGCTACGCGCCGAAGGTGTGCAAGTAACGGTCTATGACCGCTATGACCGCGCCGGTGGGTTGCTCACCTATGGCATCCCTGGCTTCAAGTTGGAAAAAGACGTTGTCATGCGCCGCATCGACCAGCTCGAGCAAGGTGGCGTCAAGTTCGTGCAAAACTGCAATGTCGGCGAAGACATCAGCTTCGACGCTATTCGCAAGCAACACGATGCTGTCGTTATCGCCACGGGCGTTTACAAAACTCGCGAGTTGCAGGGCCCCGGCGTTGGGGGAAAAGGCATCGTACGTGCGATCGACTATCTCACCGCGTCCAACCGCCTCAATTTTGGCGACACCGTGCCAGAGATCGAGTCAGGAGAGCTGAATGCAGAAGGCAAAAAAGTTGTTGTCATCGGCGGCGGTGACACCGCGATGGACTGTGTTCGCACAGCAATCCGCCAAGGCGCTGAAAGCGTGAAGTGCCTTTACCGCCGTGACCGTGCCAACATGCCTGGTTCGCAACGCGAAGTACAAAACGCGGAAGAAGAAGGTGTCATTTTCGAATGGCTCGCAGCCCCCGCTGGCTTCCATGGTGATCCGGTGAACGCCGTCGCCGTGCAGAAAATGCGCCTCGGCGCGCCGGACGCGAGCGGGCGACAAAGCCCTGAAGTTATCGACGGCGCTGACTATAACGAAGCTGCAGATCTTATTGTTCAGGCGCTTGGCTTTGAGCCTGAAGACTTGCCCACGCTTTGGGGATGCAAAGAACTTCCTGTTACACGTTGGGGTACTGTGAAAGCAGCATTCACGACAGGTGAAACCGAGCTCGATGGCGTTTATGCCGTTGGTGACGTTGTTCGCGGCGCCTCGCTTGTTGTCTGGGCGATCAAAGACGGACGCGATTGCGCTGATGCGATCTTGGAGAAGATGAACGCTGTTAACCAAATCGCTGCTGAGTGAAAACTGGCAGTGCCTACGGTATGCAGCACTGTGTGCAGCAATGTGTGCATAACGCGTGCATACGTTTTGGAAGAGACAAACGTTAATAGGGCAACGAGCCTGATGCATCGCCTTAACGATGTGTAAATGAAAGTTACTGGACGGTTAAAGTGAACGAGCCTCGCGAAATAAATGGTCGGTGCCTTTGTGGCGCAGTGACGGTGACAGCCACTGTCACCAAGCCCGTTGTGCGCGCGTGCCATTGCGACATGTGCCGCCGGCACACCAGCAGCATGTTCATGTCGATTACAACTGACAAAGACAGCATCAAGGTAAGCGGCCCAGCAAAGAGCTTTCGCTCTTCAGAGTGGGCTGAACGCGGGTTTTGCGAAACCTGCGGCTCAACCCTCTGGTACAGCAGCATCAACGACGGTGTGAAAAACTTAGCGGCGGGACTGTTTGACAACGCAGCTGACGCTCAGCTCAAGTTGGAATTTTTCGCCGACAAACGCCCCGAAGGCTACGCGCTTAGCGGCGACCACCGGAAACTAAACACAGAAGAAATGATCGCGCTGTTTGCGCCTCAAGACGGAGACAAGTCATGACAACATATGATGCAAACTGGGCAGCCGCCGAAGAAGCCAAGCGCAAGTGGATGGCCGAGAATGGCCTCTATTCTGAAGAAGAAGAGCATTCTTCTTGCGGCGTCGGGCTTGTCGTTTCGATCGACGGCAAGCCGAGCCGGAAAGTTGTCGCAAACGGCATCTCAGCGCTGAAAGCTATCTGGCATCGCGGTGCTGTTGATGCCGACGGCAAGACAGGTGACGGCGCAGGTATTCACGTCCAAATTCCTGTGCATTTTTTCTATGACCAAATTCGCCGCACTGGCCACGAGCCACGCATGGACGAGCTGATGGCGGTTGGCCAAGTCTTTTTGCCGCGCACCGACTTTGGCGCTCAGGAAGCATGCCGCACGATTATCGAAACCGAAGTGCTGCGCATGGGTTACTATATTTATGGCTGGCGGCATGTGCCTGTCGACGTGAGCTGCCTTGGTGAAAAAGCCAATGCGACGCGCCCCGAGATCGAGCAAATTCTGATCTCAAACTCTAAAGGCGTCGACGAGGAACAGTTTGAGCGCGAGCTCTACGTGATCCGCCGTCGCGTCGAGAAGGCCGTGACTGCTGCTGGCATTCAGGGGCTTTATGTCAACTCGCTGTCATGCCGTTCTGTTATCTACAAAGGCATGATGCTCGCCGAAGAAGTCGCGGTGTTTTACCCCGACTTGATGGACGAGCGCTTTGAAAGCGCTTTCGCGATCTACCACCAGCGCTACAGCACAAACACCTTCCCGCAGTGGTGGCTTGCACAGCCCTTCCGCATGTTGGCGCACAACGGTGAAGTCAACACGCTCAAAGGCAACGTCAACTGGATGAAGAGCCACGAGATTCGCATGGCGAGCAACTTCTTTGGCGACCTCGCAGAAGACATCAAGCCAATCGTGCAGCCCGGCTCGTCAGACTCGGCAGCGTTGGATGCGGTTTTTGAAGTTCTCGTACGCGCTGGCCGTGATGCGCCGATGGCAAAGACAATGCTTGTTCCCGAAAGCTGGAGCAAACAGGCCGTTGAGCTGCCACAAGCGTGGCGCGACATGTACAGCTATTGCAACTCGGTGATGGAGCCGTGGGACGGCCCCGCTGCATTGGCGATGACAGATGGCCGTTGGGTCTGCGCCGGGCTTGACCGCAACGGCCTGCGCCCCATGCGCTATGTCGTAACCGGCGACGGCCTTCTGATTGCAGGCTCTGAGGCCGGAATGGTGCCGATCGACGAGGCTACTGTTGTTGAAAAAGGCGCGCTTGGCCCTGGGCAAATCATTGCAGTTGATATGGCAAAGGGCGAGTTGTTTCATGACACCGAAATCAAAAACAAAATGGCCGCCGCCAAACCGTTTGGAGAGTGGGTTGGCAGCATCAACGAGCTCGAAGACACGCTTTCAGGTGTAACAGAGACTGCAATCTTCGAGGGCGATGAACTTCGCAAACGCCAGATTGCAGCGGGTTATACGCTGGAAGAGCTTGAGCAAATTCTTGCTCCGATGTGTGAAGACGGCAAAGAAACACTGGCCTCAATGGGCGACGACACACCAAGCGCTGTGCTGTCAAAACAGTATCGCCCGCTGTCGCATTACTTCCGTCAAAACTTCTCGCAAGTAACCAACCCACCGATCGACTCATTGCGCGAGTTCCGCGTGATGAGCCTCAAGACGCGCTTTGGCAACCTCAAGAATGTGCTGGACCAAAGCGGCTCCCAAACTGAGATCATCGTGGTGGAAACGCCCTTTGTCGGCAACGCCCAATGGGCAGAGATGACAAAGCACTTCAACGCTGATCTAGCAGAAATCGACTGCTCATTTGATGTCAGTGCTGGGCCGAACGGCCTGAAAGAAGCGCTGAACTCCATCATAGATCAAGCAGAAGATGCCGTGCGTTCAGGCGCAGGGCACCTTGTGTTGACGGACCAGCACCAAGGCGAAGGCCGCGTTGCTGTCCCGATGATTTTGGCGACAAGCGCGGTTCACTCTTGGTTGACACGCAAAGGGCTGCGCACCTTCTGCTCGCTCAATGTTCGTTCGGCAGAGTGTATTGACCCGCACTACTTCGCTGTGCTCGTGGGCTGCGGTGCGACCGTCGTGAACCCATATCTGGCGGAAGACAGCATCGCTGATCGTATCCGTCGAGGCTTGCTTGACGGGACGCTCACGGAAAACATGGCGCGTTACCGCGAAGCCGTTGACCAAGGAATGCTCAAGATCATGGCCAAGATGGGCATCAGCGTTATCAGCTCTTATCGCGGCGGTATGAACTTCGAAGCCGTTGGCCTTTCGCGTGCTATGTGCGCCGAATTTTTCCCAGGCCTCACCAGCCGTATCAGCGGCATCGGCATTCGCGGGATTCAAGAGAAAGCAGTCTCTATTCACGCCAAAGGCTGGGATTCGGGCACCAACATGCTGCCTATCGGAGGATTTTACAAAGCTCGCGCATCAGGCGAAACCCACGCTTGGGGCGCTAACAACATGCACCTCTTGCAAGCCGCTTGTAACAAGGCGAGCTATGAGCTTTGGAAGCAGTACTCCAAAATGATGCAAAGCAACCCGCCGATCAATCTGCGCGATTTGCTCGCCATCAAGCCGCTCGGGAAATCGATCCCGATCGAGGACGTCGAAAGCATCACCAGCATTCGCAAGCGCTTTGTAACACCAGGCATGTCTTTAGGCGCGCTCAGTCCAGAAGCGCATAAGACATTGAACGTCGCTATGAACCGGATTGGCGCCAAATCAGACTCGGGCGAGGGCGGGGAAGACCCAGCGCACTTCCATCCTGAGACAAACGGTGACAACCCGTCAGCGAAGATCAAACAAGTCGCCTCTGGGCGCTTTGGTGTGACTGCCGAATACCTCAACCAATGCGAGGAACTCGAGATCAAGGTTGCGCAGGGGGCAAAGCCAGGTGAAGGCGGCCAACTTCCAGGCATGAAAGTAACCGACCTGATCGCGCGGCTACGGCATTCGACAAAAGGCGTGACGCTTATTTCACCACCGCCGCACCACGACATCTACTCGATCGAAGACCTCGCTCAACTGATCTACGATCTCAAGCAGATTAACCCTCGCTGCAAAGTGACGGTAAAACTTGTGGCACAAAGCGGCGTTGGCACGATCGCAGCTGGCGTTGCCAAAGCAAAAGCAGACATCATCCTGATTTCCGGGCACAACGGCGGAACAGGCGCGAGCCCTGCAACCAGCATCAAGTTTGCTGGTTTGCCTTGGGAAATGGGCCTGACAGAGGCGCACCAAGTTCTGGCGATGAACAATTTGCGTAGCCGTGTAACGCTCCGTACAGATGGCGGGCTGCGCACCGGGCGTGACGTTGTCATGGCCGCAATGTTGGGCGCAGAAGAGTACGGCATTGGCACTGCTGCCCTGATCGCGATGGGTTGCATCATGGTGCGTCAGTGCCAAAGCAACACTTGCCCCGTTGGCGTTTGCACGCAAGACCAAGCGCTACGGGACAAGTTTACAGGAAACGCAGATAAGGTCGTCAACCTAATCACCTTCTATGCACAGGAAGTGCGCGAAATTCTTGCCGAGATTGGTGCGAAAAGCCTTGATGATGTCATTGGGCGTGCTGACTTGCTTAGCCAAGTAAGCCGCGGTTCTGCGCATCTTGATGACTTGGATCTCAACCCACTTCTGATTTGCGTGGATGACGCCAAGGAAATCAAATACAGCCGTAAACGCAAGCGCAATAAAGTGCCTTCTACACTCGACAAAGAGATCGTCCGCGACGCGCGACGCTTCTTGGAAGACGGCGAGAAAATGCAGCTTTCCTACGCCGTACAGAACACGCACCGCACTGTAGGCACCCGCACTTCAAGCCATATCGTGCGTAATTTCGGAATGCGTAACGACTTGCAGGAAGACCACCTGACTGTGAAGCTCACAGGCAGCGCGGGCCAGTCACTTGGCGCCTTCGCAGCACCTGGCCTTAAGCTGGAAGTGTCCGGAGACGCCAACGACTATGTCGGCAAAGGCCTCTCTGGTGGCACTATTGTTGTGCGTCCGCCCATGGCCAGCCCGCTGACTGCCTCTGAGAACACCATCATCGGCAACACTGTGCTTTACGGTGCTACCGACGGCTATCTCTTCGCTGCCGGCCGCGCCGGAGAGCGGTTTGCTGTGCGCAACTCGGGCGCGAAGGTGGTCATTGAAGGCTGCGGAAGCAATGGTTGCGAGTATATGACAGGCGGCGTTGCTGTTATTCTCGGTAGTATCGGCGCCAACTTTGGGGCTGGTATGACAGGCGGCATGGCCTATCTCTACAACCCGCTTGGCGATGTGGAAGAGTTGATGAATCTTGAGACTTTGGTCACTTGCCCTGTAACTGTTGAGCACTGGGAGACTCAACTGAAAGGCCTTCTCGAGCGCCACAGCAGTGAAACCAGCAGCCTGAAGGCATTTAATATCTTACAAAACTGGAGCGAAGAAAAGCACAACTTCCTGCAGGTTTGTCCGAAAGAAATGCTCAACAAAATTTCGCATCCGCTTAGTGTGAAAGCCAGTGCTGTTCCTGCCGAGTAGCGCTAAAAACTGACAAACAACAAAAGGGGCGCATCACTGGTTGACGCGCCCCTTTTCGTGCCAAAGCGAAACGCGTATAGAGGCGTTGTGTCAAAGAAAAATGCCAAGAAAAAAGTTGAGCGAAAGTTCCAACCTCTGAGGTGGCTCAGGCGGTGGCTTTTGCGTGTAATCGCCTTTGTGATGATCCTCGTTCTTGGGGTTATTTTGGCCCATAGCGTCGTGAACCCCGGTCAGGGGATCTACATGAAACAGGAGGCACGCCGGCTAGGCAGTGTTGATCACCTCTGGATACCGCTCTCTGATGTAGCGCCGGTAGTTGCGCGGTCTGTAGTGGCTGCTGAAGACGCCAATTTCTGTGCGCACTGGGGTTTTGATATGAAAGCCATTCGCGCCGCTCTTGCCGACGGTACAGGGCGTGGCGCCTCGACCTTGAGCCAGCAAGTTGTAAAGAACACCTATCTTTGGCACGGCCGCAACTGGAGCCGAAAGGCGCTCGAGGCACTTTTCACACCGCTGATTGAACTTTTTTGGAGCAAGCGCCGGATTGTCGAAGTTTACCTCAACATGGCTGAGTTTGATGAAGGAGTCTTTGGCATCGAAGCAGCTGCGCAGCACTATTTTGGCGTTGCGCCCTCAAAGCTGACAGCCACGCAGGCCGCGAGACTAGCGGCGATTTTGCCCTCGCCCAAGACACGTTCAGCATCAAAGCCATCCGGGCTTGTACGGAAGCGCGCTGCCCGCATACGAGATGGCGCTGAGACAATCCGCCGAGATGGGCGCGCTGACTGTTTCGAGAGTTGAAGTTTTGCGCGCAAAGTTGCATTGAAGTGCAAACCCTAGATTGAGTGTTCTGCTATGGCCAAATTATTTCATGTTCCGCTTTCCCCGTTCTGCCGAAAAGTCCGGTTGAGCCTTGCCGAGAAAAAGATCGAATGTGAGCTGGTTGAAGAACGTTACTGGGAAAAAGACGCTGACTTTTTGCGGCGCAACCCGGCTGCAAAAGTCCCGGTTCTCAAGATTGACGGGCGCACCATGTCGGAAAGTGCTGCGATTTGTGAGTATCTCGAAGAGCTTTACCCAGACGTGCCAATGATGCCTACCGATGCCGACAAACGCTACGAAGTACGCCGACTTGTTGGGTGGTTTGACGATAAGTTTCACAACGAAGTTACCTCAAAACTTGTCTATGAGCGCGTGAATAAAAAGGTGATGGGGCAAGGCTACCCTGACAGTAAGAACGTCAAAGAGGGTGCGAAAGCAATCAAGTTCCACCTTGATTACATGGCATGGTTGCTTGATCAGCGTCGCTGGCTTGCTGGCGACAAAATGACTTTGGCAGACTTTGCAGCGGCGGCGCACCTTTCATCTCTCGACTATATTTCTGACGTGGATTGGAACCGCTCGGAGACGGTGAAAGATTGGTATGCCAAGATTAAGTCACGCCCAGCATTTCGCAGCATTCTCGCCGATCAAGTCCCGGGCTTTCCGCCACCACCACATTACGCCGACCTCGATTTCTAACTGATGGTAGTGGCATGGAATCACTAGCAGACCGACTCAAAAAGCAAGCTTTTGAGGGGGGCTTTGACGCCTGCGCGATCTGCGCGCCCACTGACATTCCCCAAGTGCCTGAGCGATTGGCCAATTTTCTTGAGCATGAACGCCATGGACAAATGCGGTGGCTTGAAGAACGATCAAACTGGCGTGGCAACCCATCCGCTCTTTGGCCCGAAGCGCGTTCAGTTATTATGCTAGCGATGAGTTATTCGCCAGACGTTGATCCGCTTGAGAATTTGAAGGCAAAGAGCAGTGGAACAGTCTCTGTTTATGCCCAAAACCGCGACTATCACGATCTGGTCAAAAAGAGCCTCAAGCGCCTAGCTCGCTGGCTGATCGCCGAATCTGGCGGCGAGGTGAAGGTGTTTGTTGACACAGCCCCCGTCGCGGAAAAGCCCTTAGGGCAGGCGGCCGGAATTGGCTGGCAGGGCAAGCACACCAACTTGGTGAGCCGCGATCTGGGCAGTTGGTTTTTCATTGGCTCGATATTCACAACGCTAAACCTTCCAAAAGACGCCCCCGAAACCGACCACTGCGGAACGTGTCGTAGCTGCCTTGATATTTGCCCGACCAATGCCTTTCCAGCCCCTTACCAACTGGATGCGCGGCGCTGCATTTCCTATCTGACAATCGAACACCATGGTCCGGTTGACGAAGCTCTGCGCCCAGCACTTGGCAACCGGATTTATGGCTGCGATGACTGTCTTGCTGTTTGCCCTTGGAACAAATTTGCGGTTGAGGCTCGGGAGATGCGACTTGTTCCGCGCCCTGAGCTGCAAAGCCCAGCGCTAAGCGAACTGGCTATGCTTGATGATACGGCTTTCCGGGCGTTTTTCTCTGGCAGCCCCGTCAAACGGATCGGGCGCAATCGCTTTATTCGCAACGTGTTGTATGCAATCGGCAACTCCGAAAGCACTGCTTTATTGGCCACCGCACAAAGCTTGCTTCACGACGATGACGAAACCGTTCGCGATGCAGCAGATTGGGCCTGCAAGCGACTTCGGGACGCAACAAACGGGCAGGACGAAGCACACTAACCCGATAACTTGTTTGAAAACACATAAGACGAGGGCAGTATGGCGATTTTGCTAGGCGTCGACACTGGCGGTACCTATACCGACGCGGTTTTAATGCGCGATGACAAAGAAGTTTTGGCCTCCGCCAAGTCTCTTACCACAAGGCATGACCTGTCAGAAGGCATCAGCAAAGCCGTTCGCGCCGTTTTAGAAACATCAGGGGTTGATCCAGCCGCAATTCAACTGGCATCGCTTTCAACAACACTGGCAACCAATGCACTGGTCGAAGGGCAGGGCGGGCGTGTCGCGCTTATCTATATTGGATTTCCCGAAGCGGATCTTGCCAAACATAACCTCACCGAAGCGCTCAATGGTGATCCTTTTCTTATCCTGAACGGTGGTCATGACCATTCTGGGAGCGAAGCTGTTCCGCTTGATATGGCGAGACTTTCGGCTTGGTTAGAGACTGATTCCAGTGTTTCAGCCTATGCAATCGCTAGCAAATTCGCCACTCGTAACCCGCAGCACGAGCTTCAAGTGATGCAATTTATTCGCGAACGATCCGGCCTGCCTGTAACGGCATCTCACCAGCTTTCCGCAAAACTTAACGGGCCAAAACGTGCTCTTACAGCGCTCTTGAACGCTCGGCTTATCGGGATGATTAACCAGCTTATCACCCGCGCAGAAAATGGGCTGCGCGATCTTGGCATCGCAGCCTCACTTATGGTTGTGAGAGGCGACGGAGCACTTATCTCGGCTGATCAGGCACGCGAAAAACCGATCGAAACCATTTTGAGTGGCCCGGCAGCTTCTATCATTGGGGCGCAGTGGATGACAGGTGCACAAGAAGCACTTATCAGCGACATTGGAGGCACGACAACCGATATTGCCCTGCTAAAAGGCGGAAAACCTAAGATCGACCAAGAAGGTGCGCGTGTTGGAGCTTACCGAACAATGGTTGAGGCGGTGGCAATGCGCACCACCGGCTTAGGGGGAGACAGCGAAGTGCATTTCGTCAGTGAAGGGCTTCAAGGCGGATTAAGTCTTGGGCCTAAACGCGTATTGCCCATTAGTCTAATCGCTGTTGATGCTGAGGAAATGGTGGTTCAAACTCTCGAAGCTCAACTTAGGTCAGCAATGCCAAGTGAGTTTGATGCGAAATTCATCAGGGCTGTGAAGGGTGCTAACCGCGATGGTATCCAGCCGCGAGATGAAGTGATATTGGCGCGTATCTCAGGTGTCCATGCGCTGAATGAAATTATCAAAACTCGCATTGAAACCCAGTCAATCAAACGCCTGATTGGTCGCGGTATTATTCAAGTCGCGGGCGTTACTCCCTCTGACGCTTGCCATGTTTTAGGGCTTACCGCGAATTGGAACGCCAAAGCAGCGAACCTCGCTCTCGAGCTTTTCTGTCGGCGTCGTAAGGGCGACGGCGAACGACTGGCGAAAGAGCCGAAACACATGGCTAAGCTCATCCTTGATCAGATGACACATCAAACAAGTTTAGCCTTGTTAGAGACTGCTTTTAGCGAAGATGATGGGTTTTCCGACATGGAAGCAATAAGCCTTTCCAAGCATATTCTTTTGGAAAAAGGACTGCAAAAGCACCGAGGCATCATCGCTATTGATGCCTCGCTGAATGTCCCTGTCGTAGGTCTTGGCGCGTCGGCAAGCACGTACTATCCAGCTGCTGGAAAGCGCCTTGGTTGCCAAATGATCTTGCCTGAACATGCGGGTGTGGCCAACGCGATCGGCGCAGTGGTTGGGCGTGTAACGATGCGAAGAAGCGTGACTGTGACCAGCCCGTCTGAAGGGCTGTTTCGTGTTCATGCCGAAGACAGGTTGCTTGATTACAACGATCTCGAAACCGCCCTTACGAAAGCCGAGAACATGCTTTGTATTGCCGTTGAGCAAGAAGCGGTAGATGCTGGGGCAGTGGATATTGAGATAACAAAACACCGCGAGCTTCGACAAAGTGAAGTCGAAACGCGCAATGTGTTTGTTGAAGGCTTGGTTACGGTCGAGGCCACAGGGCGGCCCCGAATTGCTGATTAGGATTTCGGCGTTGACGAAACGCCAACTTGAGCTGGCCGTAAGAGACGATCATGCAACATGAAACCCTCGGCTGACACCTGAATAATGTCGCCAGCTTTTGTGCCGGGCAAAGGCGCTTCAAACATGGCTTCGTGCATGTTCGGATCAAACCTGTCGCCGACTTGCGGGGAAACAACAATGATACCATGCTTTGAAAATACATTGGTCAGCTCGCGCATTGTCAGCTCGATGCCTTCAAGCAGGGCACCTGCAGCTGCGCGCTGCTCTTCAGTTGCGGCCTCTAGTGCGCGCTTCATGTTGTCATAAACCGGGAGCATGTCGCGAGACAACTTAGAGCCACCGTATTGCTCAGCATCGCGGCGCATTTTATCGCCGCGTTTACGCGCATTCTCGGCATCTGCCAAAGCGCGCATAAATTTGTCGCGCAGCTCGTCGCGCTCGGCACGCAGCTCATCAACTTCGATGGCTTCGTCATCCATCTCGGCCAATTCCGCAGCCTCGGCTTCCTTTTCGAAGGCCTCGATATTGTCCAGGAATTCTTCGTCCTTGGGATCCATAGTTCACCTCTAACTTCGGTTGGATATAAGCTTCCCAACCAACTGTGCTGTATAGTTGACGATCGGCACGATGCGCCCGTAATTGAGCCGCGTCGGCCCGATAACCCCGACAGCGCCGATAATCTTTCGATCAGCGTTCATATAGGGAGAGACAACCAAAGAGGAACCCGAAAGTGAAAAAAGTTTGTTCTCAGAGCCAATAAAAATGCGAACACCTTCACCTTCTTCAGCAAGTTCGAGAAATTCGACGATATCGCGCTTGCGCTCAAGGTCATCAAACAAGGTTTTGATACGCTCAAGGCCTTCAGTTTCTTCCGGATCAGCGATGAGGTTTGAGCGCCCGCGCACGATGAGGCGCTCGTTCGTTTCACCCTGTGCTTCCCAAACTGCAAGGCCGCTATCAACCAAAGCACGCGCGAGTTGGTCGATCTCCTGACGACGCGTTTTCATTTCACGACTAATGATTGTCGTTAGCTCGGAAAGCGTCCTTCCTTCCGCAAGAGAGTTAAGAAAGTTGGCAGCCTCGCGCATTGAGCTGGGTGTTGAGCCGAGCGGTGGCGTGAACACACGGTTCTCAACGTGGCCATCAGAAAACACCAACACAACGAGGGCCCTGTCGTGCGCGAGAGGGACAAACTCGATATGTTTGATCGAAGCTTCGTGTTTGGGCGCTAGCACCAATGAGGCACCCTGCGTTACACCAGAAAGAGCAGAGCCGATCCTGTCAAGCAGGCCTGAAACATCACCCGTATTGCTCGACATTGTCGCGTCAATCTTTTCGCGATCGTCCAATTCAGGATCATTCACTTCTAGCAAGCCATCAACAAACATGCGCAAACCCTGTTGTGTGGGAATGCGCCCTGCACTGATATGAGGGCTGTTGAGAAGGCCCATGAACTCCAGGTCTGACATGACATTGCGCACGGTCGCCGGGCTAACTTTCTCGCTCAAGCTACGGGTAAGCGATCGCGAGCCAACAGGATCACCCGTCGCGAGATAGCCCTCAACAACGCGGCGAAAAACTTCGCGCGTACGATCGTTCATTTCGTCCAGTTGGCTTGGTGTTTCAGTCATACATTTGCCCACATATATGAGTGCTATTTAAGGACCGAGTTGAGCGAAGGTCAATCGGGCTTGTGTTTTGGGGTAACTGGCCTGTATCTCAGAGCCGACACTCAAAAGGATAGATCATGCGACCTTCAGGAAGAGAACTCGATACAATGCGAGATGTATCGATCGAAACAGACGTAACAAAACACGCAGAAGGCTCCTGCATGATTCGCATGGGCGACACGCATGTGCTTTGCACAGCTACTTTAGAGAACCGTGTTCCACCGTTTATCAAAGGCTCTGGTCTTGGCTGGGTAACCGCCGAATATGGCATGCTCCCGCGCTCAACAACTTCACGCATGCGCCGTGAAGCCACGGCTGGCAAGCAGGGCGGACGCACCGTAGAGATCCAACGCCTGATCGGCCGCAGCTTGCGTGCGGGTGTTGACCGCGTCGCACTTGGTGAACGCCAGATCACCGTCGACTGTGACGTAATCCAAGCTGACGGTGGAACGCGCTGCGCCTCAATTACCGGTGGTTGGGTTGCGCTGCGGTTGGCCGTTAACAAGCTCATGAAAGCAGGCGATGTTGTCAGTGACCCGCTTGTTGACCCGGTTGCCGCAGTTTCATGTGGCATCTATGCCGGCCAACCCGTGCTTGATCTTGACTACCCCGAAGACAGCGAAGCCGGTGTTGACGGCAACTTCATCATGACAGGCACCAAGAAGCTTATTGAAGTGCAAATGTCAGCTGAAGGGCAGACATTCAGCCGAGACCAGATGAACCAGTTGATGGACTTGGCAGACAAAGGCGTTGGTGAGCTTGTTGCAATGCAGGTAGCTGCGACAAGTGCGTAAGTTTGACAGCAAACAGCTGGTGATCGCTAGCCACAACGCGGGTAAATTGCGCGAGATGGCTGCGTTGCTCGCCCCATTCGGCGTCACAGTTACCTCGGCTAGCGATCACGGTTTGGAAGAACCCGAAGAAACTGAAGACACCTTTATTGGTAACGCCCGCATCAAAGCGCATTTTGCGGCGAAGGCTACGGGCTTGCCCGCATTGTCTGACGACAGCGGAATTACTGTAGAAGGACTCGGGGGAGCACCCGGAGTTTACACCGCAGATTGGGCAGAGACACCCAAAGGCCGCGACTTTCCGATGGCGATGGAGAGAGTTTGGACTGAGCTAGAGGCTTGCGACGCGCCTTTCCCCCGATCAGCAGCCTTCAACGCCACTCTTTGTCTTGCATGGCCTGATGGTCACGACGAGGTGTTTGAAGGCCGTGTTGAAGGCGAGGTTGTCTGGCCTATGCGCGGTGAAAATGGGTTTGGTTTTGATCCAGTTTTTCTGCCTGTGGGAGAGACAGTTACTTTCGGAGAAATGGACCCCGCAAAAAAACATGCTATGAGTCACCGAAGTGACGCTTTTGTTAAGCTTGTCAGGGGTTGCTTTGAGTAACGACTGGGAGAATGGCGGCTTTGGGATCTACATCCATTGGCCGTTCTGCGAAGCCAAATGCCCTTACTGTGACTTCAATAGCTTTGTGGCGCGCGAGATCAACCATTCGCGTTGGCTTAAGGCTTATCTGAGTGAGTTGGAACGGTACGCTGCCGAACTGTCCCATCGCGTGGTTTCCAGCATTTTCTTTGGGGGCGGCACGCCAAGCCTAATGGAACCAGCTGTAGTCGAGGCGATCGTCAGTAAAGTTAAAGAATGCTGGCCTATCGCCAATGACTTGGAAGTTACGCTTGAAGCCAATCCGAGCTCTGTGGAAGCGACACGTTTTGCTGGCTTCCGTGCTGGCGGTGTAACGCGCATCTCGATGGGGATTCAGGCTCTAAACAACCAGGATTTGCAAAAACTGGGTAGGCTACATACAATTGAAGAAGCCTATTCGGCCTTTGATGTGGCGCGCAATCATTTTGACCGCGTAAACTTTGATCTGATTTATGCGCGCCAATCTCAAACGCCAGAAGACTGGCGCCTCGAATTAAAGCGCGCGACGAGTTTGGCCGTTGATCACCTGTCACTCTACCAACTCACGATTGAACAAGGTACCGCCTTTGGGGATCGCTATAATGTTGGAAAACTTGCTGGCATACCTGACGACGACGATGCCGCTCAGATGTATGATATCACCCAAGAAGAATGTGCTTTAGCAGGCTTTGAGCTCTATGAAGTTTCAAACCACGCCAAGCCCGGTGCTGAGTGCCGTCACAACCTGATTTACTGGAACTACGGCGACTATGTTGGCATTGGTCCTGGCGCTCACGGTAGAATTACTGTTTTAAATCAACGTATTGCAACAGAATCCTTCTTGCAACCATCAGCTTGGCTGCAGGCCGTAGAACGCCGGTCAGGGGAGAAGGAGCGAGAGAATCTAAGCTTCACCGATCAGGCTTCGGAATACCTGTTGATGGGCCTTCGGCTAAAGACCGGCGTAGATGTTGAGCGATGGGAACGCTTGGCTGGTAAGCCTTTTCGCAGCAGCGCCATATCCGAACTTTCAGAACTTGGTATGCTGAATGTGAACCAGGGTTCGATGAGGGTAACTACAAGGGGGCGAATTCTGCTCAACTCTGTTCTTGAAAAGCTTCTGGAAGACTAGATGAGGTTTGTTTGGCTTATCTGCGGCTTAGCGAGCCTTTGTATTGGGATAGTCGGTATGGTTTTACCGCTTATCCCAACTGTACCCCTTGTGCTGCTAGCCACATTTTGTTTTGCCAGATCATCACCGAAACTACACATTTGGTTGATCAATCATCCGAAGTTGGGGCCACATATCACTGATTGGACCAATCACGGAGCCATTTCAACTCGTAGCAAAAAGCTTGCAACAGTCTCTATCGTTGCAGTGTTCGCTATTTCTTTCGCTTTTTCGGTTCCGAAAACCGTGCTTTTGATCCAAGCAGTTACGCTAAGTGCTGTTCTGCTGTTTATCTGGACTCGCCCTGGTGCTTAACTAAGGCGCTGGCAAAGGTCATCGAGATCATCAAGAGATTTGTAGCTGATAGTCAATTGCCCAGATTCACCGCCCGCGACATGATCAATCTCTACCTTCATTCGCAAATTGGCCGAAAGATCCCGCTCTATTGCCACGGTGTCAGCATCTTTGCTTCTTTTCTGACGCTTGCTCGACCTACCAGTAGCTGGGATGGCGGATTGCTTTGCCAAACGCTCCGCATCACGAACTGACAAACCTTTCTTGACTATTTCTCGTGCTAAACGAGAGGGATCTTCCGAAGTAATCAAAGCACGAGCGTGGCCTGCCGAAAGATCTCCGGCAGAAAGCATCTGTTGAACATCCTTTGGCAGCGTCAAGAGGCGCATTTGGTTCGCGATATGACTTCTACTTTTGCCAAGGGCTTGTGCGAGCTTCTCCTGTGTGTGCCCAAATTTTTCGACCAACTGTCGATAACCTGCTGCTTCCTCAACCGGATTGAGATCAGCTCGCTGTATGTTCTCAATGATAGCGACTTCGAGAACTTCGATATCATTGAATTCTCTAACAATAACAGGGACTTCGTGAAGTTTTACTTTCTGTGCCGCCCGCCAGCGTCGCTCTCCGGCCACGATCTGGTAAGACCCGTCTGTTTTGGGGTCGGGGCGCACTATGAGCGGTTGAATAATCCCTTTTTCCCGAACCGACTCGGCTAGGTCAGCAAGTTTAACCGTATCAAAATGCCGTCTCGGCTGTTCAGGGTTTGGAAGAACTCTTTCGATTGGTACACGAAGTTCAGCATTGCGAGGCGAGTTAGTTGTTCCACCCCCTGCCTCTTCCGGCACTTCGGCCATCAAAGCTGATAGGCCGCGGCCAAGACCTCTTGATTTGCTTTTCTTAGCGTTCATGATGGCCTCCTACGCCGTGTTACGTTTGTTATTTGTGAGCAGTTCAGACGCGAGCGCTCTGTATGCTACCGCTCCCTTGGAGTTAGAATCATAGTTTAGCACCGGAAGCGCAAATGATGGCGCTTCACTTACCCGAACGTTCCTAGGGATAACCGTTTTAAAAACCAACTTTCCAAGGTTATCGCGAGCATCAGCTTCAACTTGCTGAGAAAGGTTATTCCTACTGTCATACATCGTCAGAACGACCCCCTCAATCCGAAGGTCCGGATTGGCGGATGCACGAATTTCACGGATTGTAAGCATTAGCTGCGAAAGCCCTTCGAGAGCAAAAAACTCACTTTGTAACGGAACAAGAATAGAATCTGCAGCAACCATCGCATTTACGGTTAATAAATTCAATGAAGGTGGGCAGTCGATCAATATGAAATCAAAGGCAAAAGTGTCGATGTCTTGCTGTTTCAGGGCGTCCTTCAAAAGATAGCTTCGTTTTTCGCTTGAATAGAGCTCAATATCTGCTGAGCTAAGGTCAACAGTCGCTGGCACGATAGAAATATTCTCTACTTCTGTTGGCTGAACTATGCTCGATATCGAGTGATCATCTAACAAAAGCTCATATGTTGTAAGTTTTCGATCAACCACTTCAACCCCGAGACCGGTAGACGCATTCCCCTGTGGATCCAAATCCACCAATAGAACATTTTTGCCTTTCTCAGCTAGCGCTGCTGCTAGGTTAATAGTTGTCGTTGTCTTACCCACACCGCCTTTTTGGTTAGCAATCGCGATTATCTTTGGGGCCAGTGGGCGCGACAGGTCAGACACGTGTTATTTCTCCGATTTCGAGCAATACTGCTTCAGCGTTTGTTTTACTTTCTATCGCATTCCAGCGAAAGCGCCATGTCTCTTGTGCCGCTTTTATCTCTTCTCGCCAGCTTTTGCCTTTTAGAAACAATGCTGTGCCGTCTGATGCGAGATGTTGGTCTGCATAACCTAACAGTTTTGTAAGATCTGCTAAAGCGCGAGCAGTTAAGACATCTGCCTTCTGTGGCGGGCTTTCCTCGATACGTTGATTAAGAATCTCAGCCCGTGCATTTGTTTCTCTCAGAACTGTGCGCAAAAAGGCAGACTTTCGCTGATCGCTTTCAATAAGTGTTGTTCGCTCAGGGTTTTCTAGCTCTACAGCCACTATCGCAACGACGAGCCCCGGAAAACCACCCCCACTACCAATATCAACAAGGTGCTGTGTGGAAGGCTTCACACGCGCCAACAATTGTAGAGAATCCGCTATATGACGGTCCCAGAGATCATCCAGCGTTGATTTAGCAACCAAGTTTATCTTCGGGTTCCACTTCCTCAATGTCTCCGCATAAACTTCCAAACGTTCGGTTGTTTCACGTGAAACATTCGTCAAAAAGTTCATGCGCCCTTACTCCTTCTCGCTTGCCGTAACTTTGCCAACAATAGTGCAATCGCGGCCGGTGTCATGCCGTCAATCCCTGCCGCTTGAGCCAAGTTTTGTGGCTGAGATCGTGACAGCTTCAATTTCAACTCATTTGAGAGCCCGTCTAGAGCTGAGTAGTCAAAAGAAACGGGGATATGCTGTTTCTCGTCCCGCTTCATTGCGTCAACTTCACGTTGTTGTCTCTCTATGTAATTGACGTAGAGAGCATCACGCTCGAGCTGCTTCGCTATCGTTGGCGTGATAGATTTGAGAGTTGGGTCAAGGGGCAACAGTGTATCAAGCGAAACATCTGGATAGGACAATAACTGAAAGGCTGTTCGCCTAGAGCCGTCCTGATTCACGTTCACATTCGCAGCTCTCAACTCCGCAGGTGTAAACGCACAAGAATCAAGCAGGTTTTTCGCGCTCTCAAGGGCTTTTGCCTTGTTATAAAACAGTTTTTTTCGCTCTTCAGAAACACAACCCAACGATACTGCTAAAGGTGTAAGCCGCTGATCTGCGTTGTCAGCCCGCAAGGAAAGGCGGAATTCGGCACGAGATGTAAACATCCTATAGGGTTCTGAAACACCACGCGTAACCAAGTCATCAATCATAACGCCAATATAACTTTCAGCACGGCTAAACAAAACTGGCTCCTGTTCGAGCACTGCTCGTGCCGCGTTCAACCCAGCGACCAAGCCCTGAGCCGCAGCCTCTTCATATCCTGTAGTTCCATTAATCTGACCCGCAAGGAAAAGCCCATCAATAGACTTGAGGCGCAACTCAAGCGTAAGCGCCCGGGGGTCTATGAAATCATACTCAATCGCATAACCCGGCTGTACAATCTCTGCCTGCTCAAGGCCTGATATAGACTGAACGTACTCCTTCTGTACATTTTCTGGAAGAGAAGTAGAAATACCGTTCGGATATATCGTATCGTTGCTAAGACTTTCTGGTTCAAGAAAGATTAGGTGAGAAGTCTTGTCAGCAAACCTGACAACTTTGTCCTCGATCGACGGGCAATAACGCGGGCCAACCCCATCAATGTGCCCTCCATACATCGCTGATTTATCGAGATTATCCGCGATGATCTCATGAGTCTTTTCGTTTGTATGGGTTATTCCACAAGAGATCTGCCGCGCCTCCGGTTCTTTGGAAAGAAACGAAAACAAGGTCGGTTCACTATCTCCTGGTTGCGACTCAAGGATATCCCAGTTGATGGTGCGCCCAGACAAACGCGGTGGCGTGCCCGTTTTTAACCTCCCTTTGGGGAGCTCAAAATTATCCATACGCTCCGCGAGTCGGATAGACGGCTTGTCCCCCATGCGACCACCAGCATAAGAGACATCACCAATGTGAATTGTCCCGCGTAGAAACGTACCAGTGGTAAGGATTACTTCGCGCGCTGAGATCTCCGTTCCGTCCGCCAATAAGACTCCGGAAACTTTGCCGCTTTTCTCTATGAAATCGACTGTTTCGCCCTCGACAATCGAAAGAAGCGGCTGGGCTTCTGTGGCAGCAAGCATTGCGGAGCGGTAAAGAGCTCTATCTTGCTGCGCGCGCGGCCCCTGAACGGCCGGGCCTTTGCGCCTGTTTAGTAAGCGGAACTGGATACCCGCTCTATCGGAAACGCGACCCATTACGCCATCCATCGCATCAATCTCGCGAACAAGGTGGCCTTTTCCCAGGCCGCCGATTGCTGGATTGCAGGACATAGTACCAATATCTGCCTTGCGAAGTGTCACCAACGCTGTTCGCACACCCATCCGAGCAGCGGCATGTGCTGCCTCAGTTCCGGCATGCCCGCCGCCAACAACAACAACATCAAAATCGAGATGTTTCACGTGAAACACTCCTACTTGCCCAAACAAAAGCTGGAAAAAACTTCATCCAGCACATTCTCTACATCTACACGTCCAATCAACGAGTTAAGCGCCGCTAACGCCTCCCTTAGCTCTTCAGCAGCAAGATCGGAAAACTCATCACCTCGACCAACCATATCTACCGCCGACTCCAAAGCGCTCAAACACCGCTCCATTGCTGACTTATGCCTTTCACGAGTGGCTAAACCTGCGCGAGCGGTCTTATTTAGCAGCGCTTCAGAGATTCGTGCAACAAGCTCAGAAATACCGCTCCCAGTAAGACCTGAAACGCCAGCGCTACCTTCGGCAAGCAAATCAGCTTTGGCAGCTACAATCAAATCCTCGGCACTGGGTTCGAAACTGTCCTGATCACCGGCTTCTACAAGGTAAACTCGCAGATCAGCCGCACTAGCCCGTTCTAAGGCCCTTGAAACACCAATTTTCTCTACAACGTCATCTGTTTCGCGCAATCCGGCGGTATCAAGCAGAGTAACAGGCAATCCGGCAAGTTCCATACGTACTTCGATCACATCACGGGTTGTGCCAGCGATCTCTGAAGTAATTGCTGCATCCCGCCCAGCCAATGCATTGAGCAGGGTTGATTTGCCTACGTTGGGAGCACCAAGAATGGCGACTTCAAAACCCATGCGCACCCGCTCAGCTGCCCCAAACCCTAAAAGTTGCTGTTTCATCCCGGTTTGAACACCAGATACTAAATCCAGCACCTCTGGTTTTACGTCGACAGGGACATCCTCATCGGCAAAATCAATCGTAACCGTAAGCAATGCGCTGGCACGTATCAGGCTTTCACGCCAACTTGTTGCTAGTTCGCCAAGACCTCCGGAAAACAACCGCAGAGCCTGTTGACGCTGTGCCTCAGTTTCTGAAGAAATCAGGTCCGCGAGCCCTTCAACTTGTGCCAAGTCTAACCGCCCATTTGCCAAAGCTCGGCGTGTGAACTCCCCTGGCTCGGCAACGCGCAGGCCTTCGTGCTTACCCAACTCGGCCAAAACCGCCCTTACAACCGCGATAGAGCCATGCGTTTGCAATTCGACAGTTTGTTCACCAGTAAAGCTAGCTTTTTCTTCGAAGCAAAGAACCAGTGCTTCATCTAATATCTCACCCTTCGCGTCTCGAAGAACACGAAGTGCCGTCTGACGAGCCAATGGCAAAGAGCCAGCGAGCTTTCGTGCAGCATCAAAGGCACTCGGGCCAGAAATCCGAACGACAGAAACACCCGCTTTGCCCAACGCACTTGCCTGTGCAAAAATCGTGCTCATATTTCATAACCTACTGTTTTAAAACAGCTATTACGTATTCATAGAGTCGAAGAACTCGCCATTTGACTTGGTTTGTTTAAGCTTTCCAAGCAAGAATTCGATCGCATCAGTGGTGCCCATCGGGTTAAGGATACGGCGTAGAACGAAGGTTTTCTGCAGGTCTTTAGCATCAACCAGCAATTCTTCTTTCCGTGTGCCCGACTTGAGAATATCCATAGCAGGGAAGACGCGTTTATCGGCGACTTTGCGGTCAAGCACGATTTCTGAGTTACCAGTGCCTTTGAACTCTTCAAAGATGACTTCATCCATCCGTGAGCCTGTATCAATCAGCGCAGTCGCGATGATCGTCAATGAGCCGCCTTCTTCGATATTACGCGCAGCACCAAAGAACCGTTTAGGACGCTGCAAGGCGTTGGCATCAACGCCACCAGTGAGGACTTTCCCTGATGAAGGAACGACTGTGTTAAAGGCCCGGCCAAGTCGGGTAATTGAATCAAGCAAAATAACCACATCACGTTTGTGTTCTACAAGACGTTTAGCTTTCTCGATAACCATCTCTGAAACGGCTACGTGACGAGTTGATGGCTCATCAAAGGTTGAGGAAATTACCTCACCTTTAACAGAGCGCTGCATGTCAGTTACTTCTTCTGGGCGTTCATCGATCAGCAGAACGATAAGATAACACTCAGGGTGGTTCTTTTCGATACTATTGGCGATGTTTTGCAGCAAAACAGTTTTACCAGTCCGTGGCGGAGCAACGATCAGAGAGCGCTGGCCTTTACCGATAGGTGAAACAAGATCAATGATGCGCGCTGATTTATCTTTGATAGTGGGATCTTCGATCTCCATCTTCAGCCGCTCATCAGGGTAAAGTGGCGTGAGGTTATCAAAAGCAATCTTGTGACGCGCTTTTTCTGGTTCTTCAAAATTGATCTTAAGAACATCTGTCAAAGCAAAATAACGCTCAGCATCTTCTGGCTGCTTCATATGGCCTTCAATGGTGTCGCCCGTCCGCAAAGAAAATTTACGGATCATATCTGGCGAAACATAGATGTCATCGGGGCCCGGAAGATAGTTAGCTTCTGGAGCACGGAGGAATCCGAAACCGTCTTGAAGAACTTCAATGACTCCATCACCGCCAATAACCCAACCTTCTTCAGCGCGCTCTTTAAGGATCGAGAACATGATCTCGCCCTTACGCATAGTCGTGGCATTTTCGATTTCAAGATCTTCAGCCATAGTCACGAGATCTTTGGGATGCATGGCTTTGAGATCAGCCAGATTGATGTTTTCTTGTGTCATGACATAACCTTTCACCCGCATGGCGAGCGTTTATCGTTTTATCTTGGAAAAACCTATACGCCCGGATGGGCAGGATTGACGTCTAGATAGGCATCAAACAGAATTGAGTCAATGAAAAGGAGAGGTGAAACAACCAGCACTCTTTGCAAGAAATCTTATCCATAAGGCCAGCGCTTGGCTCTTCATTAATAAGAAAGAAAGATAGAAAGGATGATGATAAAGTAGGGACAGCGTTTTCTGTGGATTATTTTTTTATCCTCAAGTTTCCCGAGAAGAGAAAGCACGGTTTGGAAATTTGTGGATAGAAGTTCTTAGAAGCAAGAAAGCAGTGAATACTTAGGAAAACCTAGTAACCCTAGACAATGGGCTCTGTGGAAATCTCTTGTATAACTCAACACCACTACATTTTCTTCACAAGAAGAAATTATCCTTCTCCACCGTTGATAGAAACCTTGAAACAACTCCAAACTTGGCCAAGTTATCCCAATCTCCCAGATATGTTGGAATTCATCCACTTTGTGCATTAAGTGTTCGTTAACATTTCAACGGGGTTATCCACATGGCACGGCCAATCATCTTAGCATCGAGCTCTCAGATCAGAGCTGATATTTTGACAGCGGCTAACGTAGTATTTGATGTTGTTAAGCCTCGGGTAGACGAAGAATCGCTTAAAGCAGCGCTTGATTCGGAGGATGCAAGCTCGCGCGACATCGCCGATGCTCTTGCGGAAGCGAAAGCGCAGAAAGTGGGAATGAAACACCCGGAGGCTTTGGTTTTAGGCTGCGATCAAGTGCTTAGCTTTGAAGGCAAGGTTATGTCTAAGCCGCAAGACATCAGTGAAGCGCGCCTCCAGTTGGAACAACTATCCGGGCAGAAGCATACGCTGCTCTCGGCCATCGTGATCTTTCACGATATGCGCCCTATCTGGCGCCATGTCGGCCAAGTCAGGTTGCATATGCGCGATATTTCAGATGCATACAAAGAAGACTATCTCGCAAGAAATTGGGACAGTATTAAAACCTCAGTTGGCGGCTATAAACTAGAAGAAGAAGGGGTACGCCTGTTTAGCAAAATCGAAGGCGACTACTTTTCTGTACTAGGTTTGCCGCTCATCGAGCTGACAAACTATCTGACACTCTCAGGAGACCTAGAGGGATGACATTGAAAAAGATACCACTTGCTGGCGTGATAGGGTCACCCATAGCGCATTCAAAATCTCCTGCTTTGCACACACATTGGCTAAGAAGTTACGGAATAGCAGGACACTATGTTCCTGTTGATATAGCCTCTGATGATCTAGTGGATGCGATAAAGATGTTACCGAAGATGGGTTTTGTCGGCGTGAACATTACGGTGCCATACAAAGAAGTAGTGATGAACCTTGCTGATCTGATCACAGATCGTGCGGCGCTTATTGGCTCAGCGAACACGCTCATTTTCCGCAAAGATGGCAAAATACATGCCGATAACACTGACAGCTATGGTTTTATTCAGAATTTGCGCCAGAAAGCCCCGAATTGGCAGCCAAAGTCTGGCCCGGCAGCGCTTCTTGGCGCAGGTGGCGCTGCCCGAGCTGTTATCGCGGCATTGCTTGATGTGGGCGTGCCGGAAATACTGATCTCGAACAGGACACGCTTGAGGGCAGAAAAGCTCCGCGAAGACTTTGGTAGTCGTTTGAAAGTCGTTGATTGGGTTCAGGCCGGCAACATGCTTGAAGAAGCGACGACAGTAGTGAACACAACATCTCTTGGTATGCTTGGTAAGCCAGAATTACGTGTTCCGCTTGACGGGCTACAACCCGGCGCTTTGGTAACAGACCTGGTCTATACACCCTTGCAAACACATTTGCTGAACGAGGCAGAGAAAGCAGGCTGTCACACAGTTGATGGGCTGGGGATGTTGTTGCACCAAGCGGTGCCGGCGTTTGAGCGCTGGTTTGGAGTGCGTCCAGAAGTAACAGACGAAACGCGCGCTACGGTGCTGCGCTCATGACGTACCGCTTAGGCCTGACTGGCTCTATTGGCATGGGCAAATCAACGACGGCGAAGATTTTTGCGCAGCTTGGCTGTGCCGTTTGGGATGCCGATGCAGGGGTTCACCGACTATATCAAAAAGGCGGCGCAGCAGTGGCGCCAATGAAAGCCAAGTTTCCAAAGGCGATAGAAAACGAGGCAGTTTCTCGAGAGCGCCTTAAAGATATCATTGCCGAAACACCGCAAGCGCTGAAAGAAATAGAAGCTATCGTGCATCCGCTTCTAGGCCACGACAGGGCTGCTTTCGTAGCAGGGGCAGGTGCCGATATTCTAGTATTCGACATACCACTCTTGTTTGAAACCGGTGGACAGGAACGTATGGATGCAACAGTGGTGGTTACTGCCAGCGCCGACGAGCAACGCCGCCGCGTGCTCGAACGTGGAACGATGAGTGAAGCACAGTTTGAGGCCATTAAAGCCAAGCAAATGCCAGATGTAGAAAAGCGCGCGTTGGCTGACTATGTTGTTTTTACTGACACCGAAGAGCATGCCAAAAAGCAGGTGAAAGAAATCCTGAACGATATAGGGGCGAAGCTGGCCAATGCGTGAAATTGTACTGGATACCGAGACGACGGGCTTTGAGCCGGAACAGGGCGATCGTATTGTAGAAATCGGCGCTGTCGAGCTCTACAATCACATGCCGACAGGCGAAACCTACCATCAATATATTAACCCGAAACGTGGTATGCCGCAGGAAGCTTTTGCGGTGCACGGGCTCGGCGATGAGTTCCTAGCTGACAAGCCGGTGTTTGAAAGAATAGGGCAAGCCTTTCTGGATTTCATCGGCAATTCCAAGTTGATCATTCACAATGCGGCGTTTGATATGAAGTTTCTCAACGCCGAACTGGGCTGGATGGGCCTGCCGAAACTGCCGATGGATCAGGCGGTTGATACACTCGAGATCGCACGACGGAAGTTTCCGGGCTCACCGGCTTCACTTGATGCGCTTTGCCGGCGTTTCAACATCGACAACTCATCACGTACTTTGCACGGCGCTTTGCTTGACTCTGAAATTCTTGCAGAAGTTTACCTTGAACTGATTGGCGGGAAGCAACCAGACTTCGGGCTGGCAACGGCCAGCGGCAAACCAACTGCGACCACAGAAATAGACAGTAGCTGGCGGCCAGGCGCACGGCCTACAGCTCTATCGCCTCGCCTAAGCGAAAAAGAAACCGCCGCTCATTTGACGTTTGTTAACGCAATGGGCGACGGCGCTATTTGGAAAAAATTTAGCTAAATCAAGCGACGGGCGCTTGGCTCTCGGTTTGACGGCGCTGAAGTTCCTGACGGTAGAGCGCCAAAAAGTCGATTGTCTCGAGGTTGAGGGGCGGGAAGCCACCATCGCGAGTGATGTCTGATACAACCCGGCGCAAAAACGGGAACAACAGACGTGGGCACTCGATCAGCAAGAATGGGTGCAATTGGTCTTCTGCAACGCCTTCGATGTTGAAAAGGCCAACATAGTCAACTTCCAGCAAGAACAGCTTGGTGTTTTCGTCGCCCTTGTTAGTGGACGTAATGTTAAGTTTGATAGCAACTTCATACTGATTTTCGACTTGGCGTTTCTTTGCATCAAGGTTTACCTGAACATTCACGTCAGGCGTAACTTCGCCATCGACGCCTTTTTGAGCGAGAATATTCTCAAAAGAAAGGTCGCGGATGAACTGGTTGATTACGTTCAGCTTAACTTGTGGCTGCTCGGCAGCTGCACCATTCTCGGCCATTTTTTTCTCCATCAGAAATAAGTTTGGGCCTGCTTTAACAGGGCGGGCCACAAGCCTCAATGCCTCCCTTTAGTGCTTTGTCCAACCAGAAGGTTTGTGCGTTGGCTGCTTAGGCGGTTCGACTTCTTCAAACTCACCATCAATTACTTCATCCTGAGGAGCGCGCTGTTGCGGGCCAGAATTATGATTTGCGCTGAAAGACTGAACGGTTATGCGGTTGCGCAGGTATTTGATCATCAAGGTTCGAAACGCCGGAATTAGCAGCAAGAACCCGACTCCGTCGGTAAAAAACCCGGGTGTAAGCAGGAGTGCGCCTGAGAACAGGATCATTGCACCATGTGCCAGCGGCTCAGTCGGGTCACGCAACTCACCAAATGAGCGCTGCAGGTTGCTCAAAGCCAAAATACCTTGAGTTCGTAGCATCCACGTGCCGAGAACAGCGGTGAAAAGGACGATAAATAGCGTTTGCCAAAGCCCGATCGCTCCGCCAACTTGTATGAAAAGGCCGATCTCGATCAGCGATACAGCGATAAACGCTATCAACAGCAACATTATTTTGGACTCCTTGGTTCACTTGCGCGTAGTGGACTTGACCACGCCCATCACATACATATGTGCTGAAAGTGCTTATTGCCACGCTCACATCAAGAGGTCTTCATGAATTCGCCTATTCTTCAACTTCTGGTTCTCGCCGGAATAGCTGTTTTTCTCATTATGCGCCTGCGCAGCGTGTTGGGAACGCGCGACGGCTACGAAGCGCCAAGAGCGCCCGTGCAAACATCAGATAACCGGAAACCCAAGTTTGAAGTGATAGACGGTGGCCCCGATGAAGACATTACCGATCACGTTGATGAGAACAGTGATGCAGCCAAAGCCTTTGCTAAGATGAAAACCGCGGAGCCTTCTTTTGGCGTAGGAACATTTCTTGGTGGCGCTCGTGGCGCATATGAGATGATCCTGATGGGCTTTGAACGTGGTGATCTAGCAGAGATCAAACCGTTTCTTGCTGACGAAGTTTATGACGTTTTCGCACAAGTCGTTGAAGAGCGCGAAAAAAAGGGCCTGCAAATCGAGGCTGATTTTATTGGCATTCGCGAAATGGCGATTGACGATGCAGATTTTCACGATGCCAGCAGCACAGCTGAGGTGAGCGTGAAGTTTGTAGCGGAGCTTACATCAATAGTGCGCGACAACAGTGGCGAAGTTATCGAAGGTAAAGAGGGCAAGATTAAAACCCAGAAAGATATTTGGACATTCGAGCGAGTAATGGGCGCGAATGATCCAAACTGGATACTTGTTGCCACGGGTGAATGAAACGCGCACTTTTAGCAGCTATCTTCGTGGGGCTGGCCATGACCGATCCATCAACCGCCACAGAAGAAACAGACTATCGGCTGCTTGAGTTTGCCGAGCTAGACGGTTGGGAAGAGGATGACCACCAAGCCGCCCTTGATGTCTTTCTAACCACATGCCGTGATATGAAATCACCCGACTGGCGCGCGCTGTGCAAAGCGGCGGCAAGCCAAACCAACGCAAAAACGTTTTTTGAGTTGTTCTTTAGGCCAGTCGAAATAGACGATGGCAAAGAAGCGTTGTTTACCGGATATTTCGAGCCCGAGCTCGAGGGTGACACCAAACCATCCAGCCGCTACCGCTATCCCCTTTACCGGATGCCGCCAGAGGCCAGAACCAATCGGCCTTGGCTTTCACGGCGCGAAATGGAGGAAAACGGGGCCATGAAAAATCGTGGCCTTGAGATCGTCTGGGTTGACGATTCAGTTGAGCTATTCTTTTTGCAGGTTCAGGGATCAGGCCGCGTTCGGCTACCGAACGGGCGCTACATCCGCGTGGGCTATGGTGGTGCCAACGGTCATAAATACCGCTCTATCGGCGTCGAGCTGGTGCGGCGTGGCATCTATAATGCGCATCAGGTTTCTGCACAGGTGATCAAAAACTGGGTGCGGCGTAACCCTGTCGAAGGCCCAGAACTCTTGCGCCACAATCCGTCATATGTGTTTTTTCGCGAGGTCAACCAAGTGCCCGCCGACAAGGGGCCACTTGGCGCGATGAACCGCTCGGTAACGACAATGCGCACAGTCGCGGTTGACCCACGCCACACCCCACTCGGCGCACCTGTTTGGGTAGAAAAAGATGGTAAGAACAAGCTTCGTCGATTGATGATCGCTCAAGATACGGGCTCGGCTATCAAGGGCGCACAACGTGCGGATATTTTCTTTGGAACAGGTGACCAAGCTGGTCGAGATGCCGGCCGTCTGCGAGATCCAGGGAGGATGGTTGTTCTGATGCCGATTCAACGCGCCTATGCTTACCTACCGGTAGATGCGCAATGAGCCGACGTAAACTTCACAAGGATGAACTTGAGCTTTGGGGACAGGTAGCTGGTACGGCAGTTCCTATGCATCCAAAAAAGAAGGTGAACATCGCGGAGCGTGTAAACAGCAAACCACAGCGCTCACGGCAGGCAGAACCAGTAGCGCAGTTCGAGGTTGGTGTTCTTGGGCAAACCTATCAGCCAGCGCATGATATAGCGCCAGACATTCGTGCGGCCGTCCGCGCGGCTCCTCTGCAAATGGACCATAAAAAGCACGCGAATATGAAGCGTGGCAAGATCAAGCCAGAGGCAAAAATTGATCTTCATGGTCTTACAATGGCCGAGGCTCACCCTAGGCTAAACGCGTTTATTATGAGGGCCTATACACAACAGAAGCGGCTTATATTAGTTGTGACGGGCAAGGGCAAAGAGCGCGACAATGGTGGGCCCATACCCGTGCGCTTTGGCGTGTTGCGCCATCAAGTGCCACATTGGCTTTCGATCCCGCCGCTTGCTCAGGTAGTCATGCAGGTTTCGGAAGCACATTTGCGGCATGGCGGCGGCGGGGCCTACTACGTTTATCTACGGCGTCAACGCTGAGTTAATCCAGCAAGCCAAGCAAATACTGACCGTATGAGTTTTTCGCAAACCCTTCGGCGCGTGCTTGTAGCTGTGCAGCCGAGATCCAGCCGCGAGAATATGCTATCTCTTCAGGGCTTCCAACTTGCAGACCTTGGCGTTCAGATAGCGTCCGAACGAAGTTACCGGCATCAAGTAGAGAGCCATGGGTGCCGGTATCAAGCCAGGCATAACCGCGCCCCATCTGCTGAACAGAAAGCTGACCGTCGTGCAGGTAGCTTTCAAGAAGAGAGGTTATTTCGAGCTCGCCACGTTCTGACACCTTCACTTGAGAAGCGCGCTGTGGAGCTGTCCCGTCTAGGAAATAAAGCCCGGTAACAGCGTAAGATGAAGGGGCGATTGTAGGTTTCTCAACAATGGCCTGCACCGTACCGTCGGGGGCAAAGTCAACCACGCCGTAGCGTTCTGGGTCGGCGACACGGTAGCCAAACACAGTACCGCCGACATCAACACTGTCAGCCGCCGCCAGCACTTCTGGTAAACCATGACCGAAGAAAATATTGTCGCCCAGAACCATCGCGCTGGGCGCCCCATCAAGAAAGTCTTCCGCCAGCAAGTAAGCCTGCGCAAGCCCGTCAGGCGAGGGCTGTTCGATGTATGTTAGCTTAAGGCCCCACTGGCTGCCGTCGCCCAAAGTGCGCTTGAACTGGTCTTGGTCTTGCGGCGTTGTGATGATCGCGATGTCGCGAATGCCGCCAAACATCAACACTGACAGCGGGTAGTAAATCATCGGTTTGTCGTAGATCGGCAACAGCTGTTTTGAGATGCCAATCGTGATCGGGTAAAGCCGTGTGCCCGACCCACCTGCGAGGATGATACCTTTGCGTTTACTCATGTTAGCTCTCTTATGACTTCTGCCAATGCGGGTTTCCAATTTGGTTGCATAATACCGAAATCTGACGCCAGTGAGGCGCAATCAAGCCGAGAGTTGAGCGGTCTTTTGGCGGGTGTCGGGTAATCGGTTGTTGGGATGCCCGTCACCGTAACCGAGCGGTTGGCCTGAGAAAAAATCTCGCTGGCAAACTCGGCCCAACTCACGTCAGGGGCACCAGAGAAGTGGTATGTTCCGCTGGTCTTGATGTCCTCAGCGACTTGAACACAAGCGCGTGCGATGGATGAGGCCGGGGTTGGCCCACCGACTTGATCAGCCACAATACTGAGCGCATCGCGGGTTTCTGACAAGCGCAGCATTGTTTTAACGAAGTTGTTGCCGTGCGCCGAAAACACCCAAGAGGTGCGCAAGATAGCGTGAAGCGCACCGCTGTTTCGAATGGCATTTTCGCCCGCAAGCTTGGTTCGCCCATAGGCATTGATCGGGCCGGTCTTGGCCTCGACGGTGCGAGGCTCTTTGCCAGTCCCGTCAAACACATAATCTGTCGAGATATGCACCAAAGGAACACCAAGTTCAGCGCAGGATTTGGCCATGGCTGCCGGGGCTTGGGCGTTAACAACATCGGCGAGCGCCTCTTCCTCTTCGGCGCGGTCAACCGCCGTGTAGGCGGCGGCGTTGATGACGGCATCTGGCATATGCTTTTCAATCACCGGAGCGATCATGCTGGGCTTTTCGAGGTCTGCATCCGCGCGCCCCAGAAAGACAAAACCATGCGGTGACTGTTCAGCAAGACGCTGAAGCTCTTGCGCGACTTGCCCAGACTTGCCAAACACCAGAATCTTCATGATTTGCCCAGTCGTGTGCCAACACCGTCGCGTGCGAGCAAAGGCTTCCACCATGCTTCGTTCTCGAGATACCAGCGCACGGTTTTCTCCAGCCCTTCCTCCACGGTTACAGAAGGCCGCCAGTCAAGCTCGTCGCGAATGCGCGTTGGGTCAATCGCGTAGCGCATGTCGTGGCCGGGCCTGTCTGTTACATATTCTATGAGGGTTTCATAGGCCGCGTTGGAGGGCTTCAATCTGTCGAGAATCGAACAGATGGATTGCACCAATTCAAGGTTTGAGCGCTCGTTCTCACCGCCGATATTGTAGCACCGCCCAAGAGCACCTTTTTCAAGCACCAGCAACAAAGCGTCGGCATGGTCTTCGACATAGAGCCAGTCGCGTATGTTTTCGCCTTTGCCATAGATCGGGATCGGCTTGCCGTGCAGCGCGTTGAGGATCACCACCGGGATCAGCTTTTCGGGAAAATGAAATGGACCATAGTTGTTTGAGCAATTGGTGATGACCGTCGGCAGCCCGTAGGTTTCGGCCCAAGCGCGCACCAAGTGATCGGAGCTGGCTTTGGAAGCGGAATAGGGCGAACGTGGATCATACGGCGTTTCTTCGGTGAATTGCCCTGTGGCGCCAAGCGAGCCGAAGACCTCGTCGGTTGAGATGTGATGAAAGCGGAAGGTTTCCGGCTTGCCCTTTTCTTCCCAATAGGCGCGGGCGGCTTGCAGCATGTTGTAGGTGCCCGTGACGTTGGTTTCGATAAACGCGCCCGGCCCGTCGATGCTGCGGTCAACATGGCTTTCGGCGGCAAGGTGCATCACGGCGTCGGGCTGGTGTTTGGCAAAAACAGTCTCTAACGCTGCGGAATTGCGAATATCTATCTGCTCGAACGCATAGTGCGGGCTGTCAGAAATGCTGGCGACATTTTCGAGACAAGCAGCATAGGTGAGCACGTCGAGATTGACGACATCGTGTCCGCGTGACACCGCAAGGCGCACAACGGCTGACCCGATGAAACCCGCGCCACCTGTGACGAGAAGCTTCATGCTGCGCCCTCCCAGATGAACGGGCTGTCAAAGGCAGTAAAGGGCGTCGCCAACTTGTCTTTTTCGCTGAGCTGCGCCGCGCCGTCAAAGCCCCAGTCAACGCCGCAAGTGTCCCACATTATCGCGCCGTCGGCCTCTGGCGAATAGTAGGCGTTGCACTTGTAGATGATCTCGGTGTCGGGCGCGCGGGTGATAAAGCCATGCGCAAACCCTTCGGGAACGAACAGCTGTTTGCCGTTTTCAAACGTCAGCTCTTCAGCAACCCAGTGGCCATATGTGGGCGAGCCTTTGCGAATGTCGACAGCGACGTCAAGCAAGGCACCGCGCCCGCAACGCACAAGCTTGGCCTGTGCATGCGGTGGCGCTTGAAAGTGCAAACCGCGCACTGTGCCAACGGTAGACGACAGCGAGTGGTTGTCTTGCACGAAGTCAACGTC
The DNA here is from genome assembly GCA_016744435.1 of Lentibacter sp. Classification (GTDB taxonomy): domain Bacteria; phylum Pseudomonadota; class Alphaproteobacteria; order Rhodobacterales; family Rhodobacteraceae; genus Lentibacter. The sequence goes on from JADGEJ010000006.1 coordinate 65,730, forward strand.
AACACCGTGCTCGGCCATGCGAGATTTGTTCCAGCTTTCGCTGAAAAAACCGCGCGCATCGCCAAAGCGTTGAGGCTCGATGATCAGAACTTCGGGCAGGGCTGTCGGTGTAACCTGCATGGCTCAGCCTTCTTTGCTGATCGCGTCATAGCGCGCGAGATTGCCTATTAGGGCTTCCATTTGATCAACGGGGATCATGTTTGGCCCGTCGCACGGGGCATTGTCTGGGTCTTCGTGTGTTTCAATGAACAGCGCTGCCACGCCGACAGCCACCGCGGCGCGCGCCAGAACCGGCGCAAATTCGCGCTGCCCGCCTGATGTTGTGCCGTGACCGCCCGGCTGTTGGACAGAGTGCGTCGCGTCAAACACCACAGGGTAGCCCGTTTGCGCCATGATCGGCAGGCCACGAAAGTCAGAAACCAGCGTGTTGTACCCAAACGATGTGCCGCGGTCACAAAGCATGATCCGCTCGTTACCTGTACTGGCGATCTTTGCAGCGACGTTGCCCATTTCCCACGGCGCGAGGAACTGGCCCTTCTTGACGTTAAGCGCGGCACCCGTTTCGCCAGCGGCCAAGAGCAAGTCCGTCTGACGACAGAGAAATGCGGGGATCTGTAGCACGTCAACAGCCTCGGCGGCGGGCGCGCATTGCCTGTCGTTGTGCACGTCGGTGATCACCGGGCAGCCAAACTCTTCGCGGATTTTGGAGAGGATAGTCAGCCCTTCCTCCGGCCCCATGCCACGGCTGTTGCCAAGCGACGAGCGGTTAGCCTTGTCGTAGCTTGATTTGAAAACAAGCTTGGTGCCAGTTGGCTCGCAAGCTTTCAAAATACGCTCGGCCATCATGCGGGCATGCTCCAAGCTTTCTAGTTGGCATGGCCCTGCGATCAGCATGAAGGGCTCGTTGCCGCCAACTTTGACGCCGTTGATGTCGATAACTTTGGTCATTGTTCTGCCAATACCTTTTCAATGCGAGCCACGTCTTCAGGGTTGTTCAACTCCCAGAAGAGGCGGCCGCGCGCGTCAACCTCGACGCATTTTACTGGAACGCTATTGTAGAGAAAGCGCAGTTGCTCAAGCCCTTCAAGCTTCTCAAGCTGGCATTCCGGCCAGCTGATGTAGGCCTTGAGGGCGTTGGGGCGGTAGGCGTAAACGCCGACGTGGTGATAGACGGGGATGTCGCTTGCGGGAACTTTGCCCGCGTCGATGTAGGGGAGAACTTCTTTGGAAAAGTAGATCGCCCGGCCCTCGGCTCCGAACACGGCGGTTGTTCCGCCAACGCGGCCTGCGGCGCGATCTTCTTTGAACATCGCATAAGTTTGCGCGTCGCATTGCAACACGGGTGTCGCCATTTGGGCGGCTTCGTCAGCGGCCATAGCTGCTATCAAGTCTTCGACAAACCAAGGCGGCGTCAACGGGGCGTCGCCCTGAAAGTTGACGATCAAGTCAGCGTCAAGCTTGGCAACTTCTACGGCCTCGGCGCAACGGGCGGTACCGTTCTCGCGCTCGGGGCTTGTCATGATAGTTTGCGCTCCGAAGTCAGTAGCAGCATCGCGAATGCGCGCATCATCTGTCACGACAAATACGTCGGAAACACCGCTGATCTGGCTGGCGGCTTCATAGCTCATCTGGATTAGGCTTTTGGCACTACCGTCCTTTTGGCGTAGGGTTGCCAGCGGTTTGCCGGGATAGCGCGTCGATGCGTATCGCGCGGGAATAAGGACAACTGTTTTCATGCGACACCTGCGCGGAGCAAATCGTGAATGTGGACGATGCCAACAGGGCGCTTTGTCTCGTCAACAACCATGAGCGCCGAGATTTTCTTCTCGTTCAGCAGAGCAAGCGCTTGTGCTGCGAACAAGTCAGGCGTCACTGTGACAGGGTCAATCGTGGCGATCTCACCAGCGGTTTTCTCCATTAAGTTGCCCATATGGCGGCGCAAATCACCGTCAGAGATAACGCCAAGCAGCTTGCCGTTTTTGAGAACGCCAGTGATGCCAAAACCTTTTGAAGTCATCGACAGGAGCACTTCAGACATTGGCGTGTTGGCTTCAACAGTTGGTACGCTTTCACCGTCGTGCATCAACTCAGAAACACGCGAAAGCTGAGCACCGAGCTTGCCGCCGGGATGATTTTTGAGAAAATCTTCGCTGCCAAAGCCCCGTTGCTCCATGACTGCAACAGCAACAGCATCTCCAAGCGCGAGGGTGAGTGTTGTCGACGTAGTTGGGGCCATACCGATGGCGCAGGCCTCAGGTAACTTGGGCAAGTTGAGCTTGAAATCAGCGGCCTGCATGAGGGTGCTTTTCAAGTTTGATGAGATCGCAACCATAGGGATGTCAAAGCGGCGCGTGTGCAAGAGAATATCTCGTAACTCGTTGGTCTCACCGGAGTTTGAGATCAGCAGGCAAATGTCGTCAGCCGATATCATACCCAGATCACCATGGCTCGCTTCAGCGGCATGCACGAAATACGAGGGCGTCCCCGTACTGGCCAGTGTTGACGAGATTTTGCGCCCGATATGTCCTGACTTACCAACACCAGAAATGATGACACGGCCCTTGGTCTTGAGGATCAGCTCAACCACACTGGTAAAATCGGCTGGCAGCTCTTCGATCATTTGCAGCACGGCGTTGGCTTCGGTTTGTAGCACACGCCTTGCGGAGCGCACTATCGGGAGATCATCGGTTAGCGTCATCAGACCTCTTTCACTGTTTATTAAGCGGCTTAGCCGCGCGTTTTACGGGCTCACTTATTCTTAGTCGTCACCCGCCGCATTGACAAGTTGTGCCAGCATAGGCGTCGCTCGACGGACACCAATCCACATAATCACGCTGGAGACCGCAAAGTAGGCCGCAACGCCAAAATACTGCGCTTCCAATCCGATGCCTGCGTCGATGCCCCAGCCAGTAAGCCCCGGACCGATAGCGGAGCCAAGCACCATGATCGCCGCAGTAAGTGCTTTGATCGAGCCGATGTGAGCAGTTCCGTAAAAGTCCGCCCAGAAGGCATTGGGCAAGGTTGAATGCGCACCCGATGTGAGGCCAAACAGAACGAAGCCAGCAAGCAGTCCCATCGTACCGTCAGTAAAGGCAAAAACAGCGAATGCGGCAACGGCAGGCACATGCATAAACGGGATCAGCCGGGGGGTGCCAAACCTATCAAGCGCCCAACCAATTAAGATCATCGAGACAGTGGTGACGCCTGTGTAGACAGGGAACATCGCCACAAAAGTCATGTGGGAAATCCCTTTGATTTCAGAGAAATGAACTTGATGAAACATCAGTGCTGTCCCAAAGGCGGCGGGGCCAAGAAGGGTTGGCACCATTGCCCAAAAAAGCCAGTGTTTTATGGCCTGACTGCGTGTCCAGTGGCGGCCATGCATACCATGAGATAGCGAAGTTTGCGCCATAGATTGAGGCGTTCTCTCTTGCTTTAGCAGCCCTATAAGAACAGGGATTCCGATGACCGCAATAAGCGCGGAAGCAAGCCAAAGAATGCGCCAATCATACAGCGTTAGCAAAAAGACAAAGAGCAATGGGAGGATAGATTCTCCGACCGTAAAGCCAAGCGTGGCGACAGAGAGGGCGCGGCCACGGGTGGCGGTAAACCATCGTGCCATCGCGACAACAGCGATATGGCTCGCCATGCCTTGTCCGGTTATCCGCAGGCTGAAGATCACGGCAGGCAGGAGCCAAAGAGCAGTGTTGGTTGCCATAAACAAGCAGGCGAAAGCCAATAGGACAAGCACGGCAGGGCCAAGTGTGCGGACGCGAAAACGGTCAGTCAGTGTTCCAGCCCAGACCATGACAAATGCTGAAATGAGCGTGCCGAGCGCGTAAATACCGCCCCATTCTCCGTGGCTTAGGCCAAACTCCCCCATGATTTCACCTGCGAATATCGAGATAAAAAATGTCTGCCCAAAGCACGACATGAAGGTGAGCAAAGCGCCAGCCGCGAGCCAGCGAGAATTGAGACGAAGGAAGGAGAGCGTGTCCATAAAGCAGCTTTCCCCCATGCCGTGACGAAAGAAAAGCCTGAAGTTTAGCGCGCACTGTGCGGTGCGGTTAACGGGCGATAGTTAACCGTGAAACAAATATGCCTACACTATGCAGCTATGTATGCATACCGCAGTGCATAACGCGTACATACGTTTTCGGCAAAAACGTTAACGGGAATTAAGTTAATGGGGCGTTCGTTGCTCCAGAACAGAGATAGAAAATTCCAGCGCAAGTTTGTGGCGTGTTCAGACAATCTGCACGAGAACTGTGCACGTCTTCCCGCCGAGCTTCGCTGTTTCTCAAAGCGCTTGACGGTGCTGTAATGTTGGGGAAGAACTGCCAGCAACAAGGCCTCTCTTTCCAACACATCGTCAGGACATTTGAAATGAGCAAATACGCCCTAACCGTCGCGTGCCAATCAACCCGTGGGATCGTTGCGGCTATCGCTAACTATCTTGCGGACGGGGGCTGCAACATTACCGACAGCTCGCAGTTTGATGACAAGGAAGCCGGCAACTTTTTTATGCGCGTCAGTTTCGAAAGCGAGAAGGGTGCTGACATTGCAGCGCTCACAGAGGGCTTCACCAAAGTCGCTGAGGCGTTTGAAATGACATACAGCTTCCATGACGAGACAGAAAAGATGAAGGTAGTCATCATGGTGTCGCGCTTCGGGCATTGCCTGAACGACTTGCTCTATCGCTGGCGCATTGGCGCGCTGCCGATCGATATTGTCGCGGTTATCTCCAACCACATGGATTACCAGAAGGTTGTCGTGAACAACGACATCCCGTTCCATTGCATCAAAGTGACAAAAGAGAACAAACCCGTCGCTGAGGCGCAGATCATGGCCGTTGTCGAAGACGCTGGTGCTGACCTGATCGTTCTCGCGCGCTACATGCAGATTTTGTCAGATGATATGTGCCAGAAAATGTCAGGCCGGATCATCAACATCCACCACTCGTTCTTGCCAAGCTTCAAGGGGGCCAACCCTTATAAGCAAGCTTATGAGCGTGGTGTAAAACTTATTGGCGCGACCTCGCACTACGTTACGGCTGACTTGGATGAAGGCCCGATCATTGAGCAAGACATCGTGCGCGTGACGCATGCACAGTCGGCTAGTGACTACGTTTCACTGGGCCGCGATGTTGAAAGCCAAGTGCTTGCGCGGGCTATTCATGCGCATATTCACCGCCGCGTGTTCTTGAACGGCAACAAGACGGTTGTGTTCCCGGCATCGCCCGGCTCGTACGCGTCGGAGAGAATGGGCTAACGCTGGGTTTGCATCTGCTGTCGGATGCCTCCGGCGGGAGTATTTTTGCTCAAGAAAAAGCCGAAGGCACTTGGGCGCTTTAGATCCGCATGCGGGGCACATCCATCGGATCAAGATGTAGCTCGATGAGCAATGGCTTGTCGCGGGTTTCCAGTGCTTTGAGAGCGACTTCAAGGTCGTCGCTTGAACGCACTTCAAAGCCCTGCCCACCAAGCGACGTGGCGACGCTTGCAAAAGAGGGCCAGTGAAACTCCGTGAGGCTTGGGTCCATTTTGCGATCCAAAAATTGGATGTGCTCGGCGCCGTAGGCTGAGTCGTTGGCGACGATGACGATCAGATCGAGGCCAAGGCGAATAGCTGTGTTGAACTCGTTGATGCCGCCCATCATGAACCCGCCGTCGCCAGAGAACAGCACAACAGGCCTGTCGGGGGCGGCGACACCCGCGCCGATGGCCTCTTGTAGGCCGATGCCGATTGAGCCGAAGTTTGTTGTCGGGACAAAACTGGCCGGATCGGGCACCGAAATGCGCACCCAGGCTTCTGTCATAAAGCGGCCACCGTCTGTTACGAGAATGCGATCCTGAGGCAGGGCCTCTTCCAGCCGTTCAAGCGCATGGATGTAATTGATGCAACCTTCGGCGGTTTTGTCTGCTCCCTTGGGGTGGTCTGTCAGCGAGGCGATGTCGAGGTCACGCGTGAAGCCGCTTGAGGGGATTTCGGCCTCATCTAGCCAATAGAGAACTGTCTCAGCCGTCAGCCCAGCGTCGGCCACCAGCGCTGCGTCGGGGTGCAGCCCGCCGCCGATGGCCGTTGGCGTGATGTCGACTTGCACGATGCGCTTGTCTTTCATCAGCTTGCCTTTGTCTGTCGTGAAGTCATGCAGCCCGGTGCCAAAGCAGACGATGCAGTCAGACTGTGCGATCAGCTCGTAGGCGGCGGGCGTTGAGAGCGTGCCGAACATGTCGATGTTGTAGGGGTGATCTTTGAACAACCCTTTGGCTTTGAGCGTGGTGGCCAGCGGCGCTTCGAGGCGATCAGCGAGGCGGATGAGTTGCGCGCGCGCGGTGACGGCGCCAGCCCCTGCGAGGATAAGCGGGCGGCGCGCCGCGGCGATCATGCCGATGGCTTGGTCAAGAATGTCGCCCTGCGCAACACCACCGGGGGTGCTGAAAACGCTCAGGACACTGGGCGTGTGCGCGGCCTCTTCCCACATGAAGTCGGCGGGCATGTTGAGCACGATGGGCCGCCGCTCAACTTGAGCGCGGTAGAAGGCGCGGGCAACATCCATCGCAACAGTTTCGGGCGCGCGCAATTGCTCAAAGCCGGCCCCTGCCGCTTTAACGACTTCGCGCTGGTCAGTGCTTTGCAGGTGGCGCGGGTTGGAAACGGGCGTGTCTCCCGCGAGCAGCACCATGGGAATGTGCCCGCGCGCGCCCTCTGTGAGCGCCGTAATACAGTTGGTGAGCGCTGGGCCGTGGGTAACGGTTGCGATGCCGACTTTCCCCGAGACATGGGTGTAGGCGAGGGCCATGAGCACCGAGCTGCCTTCATGTGCGGCGGGAACAAAACGGCCGCCGCAGTCGCGCACGAAGCTATCAACCATGAACAGGTTTGCGTCGCCCATGAGGCCGAACATCGTGTCAACGCCGTGGTCGCCGACGGCGCGGGCGATGTTCTGAAAGACGTGGTTTTGTTTGCTCATGGGCTTGCTCCTCTGACGCGCAGAAGAGGTGTAGCCCATGAAGCATGCGTTTGGTGCGCAAACTTGGCGTCTTTAGTGGGCAAAATGCGCCTGATTGACGAATTTACGCTAGTTGGCGTAACAGAGACGCATATTAGAGCACATACCCCGAAAGATCTTTTGATTTCATCAGCTCGCCGAGATGCTCTTCAACGAAGGCGGCATCAACTGTCACGCTGTCACCCGCGCGGTCGGGCGCTGTGAATGACAGCTCTTCAAATACCCGCTCAAGCACGGTGTAAAGGCGGCGCGCGCCGATGTTCTCGACAGTCGAGTTTACCTCAGCTGCGATCTTGGCAAGTGCGGCGATGCCTTCTGGCTCAAACGTCACGGTGACTTGTTCAGTCGCCATCAGGGCGGTGTATTGCAGCGTCAGCGCGTTGTCGGTTTCTGTCAGAATGCGCACAAAGTCTTCTTCCGTGAGAGCACGAAGTTCAACGCGGATCGGAAGGCGGCCTTGCAACTCTGGCAGCAAGTCAGACGGCTTGGCGATGTGGAAAGCGCCTGAGGCGATAAACAGGATGTGGTCGGTTTTTACCGCGCCATGCTTGGTGCTGACGGTGGTGCCTTCGATGAGCGGCAGCAAGTCGCGCTGCACGCCTTCGCGCGACACGTCACCGCCGCGCGCATCTTGGCGGGTGCAGACTTTGTCGATCTCATCGAGGAAGACGATGCCGTTCTGCTCGACGCTCTCAAGCGCCGCTTTGGTGACTGTTTCGTCGTCAAGCAGCTTGTCAGCCTCGTCCGAAATCAGAATAGCGTAGCTTTCGGCAACAGTGAGGCTTTTGCGCGTGGTGCGCCCGCCCATGGCTTTGCCGAACATCTCGCCGAGGTTCATCATCCCGGGTTGGTTGCCGGGCTGGCCGGGGATGTCAAACATGCCGCCCATCGGATTTGATGTGTCGGCAACTTCAAGCTCAATAATAGTATCGTCAAGCTCGCCTGCTTTGAGCTTTTTGCGGAACATCTCGCGGGTGCCTTCGCGGGCATCTTCGCCTGCGATCGCGGTGATGACGCGCTCTTGAGCGGCCTCATGGGCACGGGCCTTTACGTCTTCGCGCATGTGCTCACGGGTTTGGATGATCGCGGCATCGACAAGGTCGCGGATGATCTGCTCGACATCGCGCCCGACATAACCCACCTCGGTAAACTTCGTCGCTTCGACTTTGAGGAAAGGCGCGCGCGCGAGCTTGGCGAGGCGGCGGCTGATCTCGGTTTTGCCAACGCCTGTTGGCCCGATCATCAGGATGTTTTTCGGGTAGACTTCATCGCGCAAGTCATCGGCCAATTGCTTGCGGCGCCAACGGTTGCGCAGGGCGACGGCAACGGCGCGTTTGGCGCCAGACTGTCCGATGATGTAGCGGTCAAGCTCGGAAACGATTTCGCGTGGTGTGAGGTCGGTCATAGGTGTCTCGCTTTAGTTGTTTGCGCCGCTTTCAGCGTCGCGGTGGGCAGGGGCTTTGCCCCTCTTGGCCGTTGGCCAATTCACCCCAGGATATTTGTGCCAATGAGATAGAGTTTATCCCTTGATCGTTTCGACTGTGAGTTTGCCGTTGGTGTAGACGCAGATGTCTGACGCGATGGCCATTGATTTGCGGGCGATTTCTTCGGCGTTCATGTCGCTGTCCATGAGAGCACGGGCAGCTGCGAGCGCGAAGTTCCCGCCTGAGCCAATGGCTGTCACGTCATGTTCCGGCTCAAGCACGTCGCCTGCGCCTGTGATGACAAACAGCTCCTTGCCGTCAGTCACGATCAGCATCGCTTCGAGCTTTTGCAAATATTTGTCGGTGCGCCAGTCTTTCGCGAGCTCAACGCAGGCGCGGGTCAGTTGGCCGGGTGTGGCCTCAAGCTTGGCTTCAAGGCGTTCAAGCAAAGTGAAGGCATCAGCCGTTGAGCCCGCAAAGCCAACGAGGCAGTCGTGCCCGCCGGGCGAGATACGCCGCACCTTGCGCGCTGTGCCTTTGATCACGGTTTGCCCTAGCGAAACTTGCCCATCACCAGCAATGACGACTTCGCCGCCTTTCTTCACGCCGATGATCGTTGTTCCGTGCCAACCGGGAAAATCTTTGTCTGCCATTGGGGCCTCCTTAGCTTGCAAAGTATATGGCGGCTGAGGCAAGCAAGCACAAGGTTTGGCTTGTTTGGCAGGCGTTTGCCAGATAGCGAGACGGTATGGATCAAACAGTTACGATATTTCTTGAGGCCGAGATGAAGGCCAGCGCCGAAGCGGGCGAACATAACTTTATTGGCAAGGTTGAAGCCGTGCTGCGCGAGGGCGGGCTTGATGTGCGCTACGCCGACGAGGCCACCCGCGATGAGCCGTTTGAGGGCCGCGCCCTTGTGCACATGTGGCCGCCTATGAACGAGCAAACACTGGTGATACGCCGTGCCTACGCCTACCCGTTCTGGGCGATCGAAGCGTCAGACAAGCGCTGGGAATGGGACGTGGCCAAGACGCGATTTAACCCAGAGGTCGTCAAGGTAACCAAGGCGCAACGTTTTGCGCGCAACAAGCGCAATAAGCTGTTTCCCGATGCTGTCACAAGCCGCGAGGGCTTTGTCTATATCCCGCTTCAGGGGCGCATTTCTGAGCAACGCTCCTTTCAGGCCGCAAGCCCTCTGGACATGATCGAAGCTGTTTTGAGCGCCGACAAAAACCGCGATGTCGTGATCGGGATGCACCCGAAAGAGAGCTATTCGGAAGGCGACATCACCGCGCTTGAAAAGATCGGGCAGAGCCATGAGCGTGTTACTGTTGTGAGTGGGCAGATGGAACACTACCTGCCGCGCTGCGACTATGTCGTGACGCAAAATTCGTCAGCTGCATTCTTCGGATATTTCTTCCACAAGCCGGCAGTGCTTTTTGCGAAGATCGACTTTCACCATATCGGCGCGAATGTGCATGAGCTTGGTGTTGAAGAGGCACTTGAGCAGGGCCCTAACTTGACGCCCGAGTTTGAGCGCTACATCTGGTGGTACTGGCAAGAGCAGATGATCAACGCGGGAAGGCCCGAGGCCGAAGCGCAGATTGCCGAGCGGTTTAGACGCCAAGGATGGCTCAAATAAAAACCCCGCCCAGTTCCGGCGACTGAGGCGGGGCTTTCTTTAGCTCGTGAGGCGCGGTTTAGATCGCTTCTTCGATCCAGCTTTGCAGCTGCGCTTTAGGGCGCGCGCCTGACAGGTTTGCAACTGGCGCGCCGTCTTTGAAAACAAACAACGCTGGAATGCCGCGAACGCCCATGGCGGCGGCTGAGTTCGGGTTGCTATCAACGTCAACTTTGACGATCTTTACTTTGCCTTCCATCTCGGCTGACAGCTCTTCGAGTGACGGGCCGATCTGCTTGCAGGGGCCGCACCATTCGGCCCAGAAGTCTACAACAACTGGGATATCGGAATTCTTAACTTCTGCGTCAAACGACGCATCTGTGACAGCAACGGTGGCCATTGGGCTTCTCCTATGAAGGGTTTTTAGCAATTGCGCTGAACCTAAGAAGCCGCGGGGGCAACGTCAAGATATGGTGTGTCATCCAGCGAAGCTATCACAAGATCATGATCAAGCGACATAAGCTCAGCAGTCTTTGTCCAGAGGATCGCTGTAGTGATGCGCTTGTTTGGCCAGATCAGCTGCGCAGCTTCTGCATAGGCCCCCATTTGCCGCAACAGGCCGAGCGGGGTGTCATCAGGGCGGCTCGGCACGGTGGCGTTGGTTTTGTAGTCAACGATGAGCACCTCGCCTTCCGTAACAACAAGCCTGTCGACAATGCCATGCAGCCGCGCATCGAAGCGAGCGCTAGGTGCACTCATGGGCACTTCTGACAGGGTGCCTTTGGCAAACAGATGTGCAAGGTGGGGCGCTTCAAGAGAGCGGCGCGCTTCTGTGAGCGCAGTAATGTGACCGTCACCCAACAAGCTCTGCGCAATCTGCGCCCAGTCAGCGCTGGGCCACTCGGGCAAAACCTCAAGCAAACGGTGCACGTCGGTGCCAAACTGCTTGGCTTGCTCCTCGTCTTGACCAGCGTCGCCAGACAGGGCTTTGGCACCGCCAAGGGCGGAGGGCGACAGCGTTTTGGCGCCTTTCAGATCAGCAGGTGCGGGCAGTTGGAAGAAGGCTTCCAAAGTTACCTCTGAGGTAATTTCAGGTGTATTAGACTCTGTTTTCAGAGACTCCCAGTCACCATGCTCGTATCGTTGGAAAGAGCCCACCGTCCCGATGGCTTCTTCGAATTTAAGCGCCTCTGAGGCGGCAGAAATTTGGTTGTGCCAGCTTTCTTGGTTCTTCACATCGCCCGCTGCAGCCACGATCAGCCACTTCTCGGCGCGCGTCATCGACACATAAAGCAAACGCTCACGCTCGGCGGCTTGGGCGGCCTGCTTCTGATCCATGATATGCCTAAGCGCCTCTGGGCTTTCGTCCTTGGCAAGCTTCCAAACGGCGGTTGAGCCATCGGCGAGCACCATATCCTTTACATCGTTCTTACGGTCGGCGGTGTCTGGCATGATCACTATCGGAGCCTCAAGGCCCTTTGAGCCATGCACTGTCATGACTCTGATGCGCTTCCCGCCTGACTCGATCTGGCGCTTGATCTCGGGGTCGTCAGATTCGAGCCAGCCAAGAAACCCAGTGAGCGAGGGCACAGATAGCCGCTCGTAAGCCAGTGCTTGTGCAAGAAATGCATCAATCCCGTCTTCGGCTTCATGGCCGAGCCGCTTGAGGAAGTTCTTTCGGCCGCCATGCCGTGTCAGGATTCGCTCGATCAGCTCGTAAGGCCTGCTAAAGTCGGTTTCGTCTCGCAGATCTTTCAAGATCGCGTGGGTTTCGGCGTGGCTGTCCTTGGTCTTGCGCAGAGCCTCCCAAAGCCCGGCCTTTCGCCCGTGGGCGAGAGTAAAGAGTTGTTGTTCGGACCAGCCAAAAATGGGCGAGCGCAGCGCAGTGGCGAGAGACAAATCATCTGCCTCCGTCGTGAGAAAAGACAGCAGTGCAGTGATGTCTTTCACGGCCAGCTCCTCGCCAACTTTGAGCCTGTCAGCGCCCGCCACATCAAGCCCTTTGGCTTTGCAGGCGCGGATGATCTCGTGAAACAGCGCAGAGCGGCTTTGCATCAGGATAAGGAAGTCGCCCTCATGCACCGGCCGCGCAAGCCAAGCGTCGTTCTCATCCTTTTTAGTCGGAATCAGAACGCGCTCAGAGATCATCGTAAAAATGCTCTCAGCGATGTTTTCCGCAAGAATAGAGACTGGGTCAGCCGGACTTATCAGATCAACAGGGTTGTCCCACGGCACATCATCTGCCGCTTCGCTTTTGCTGATGATAGGCCAAATATCAACCCGCCCGGGCATGTCTTTGTGAAAGGCAATGTGGTGCTCATTGTCAGAAACGCCGAACTCTTCCTGACTTTCAAACACTATATCAACAACTGAAAGAACAGCGGGAGACGAGCGGAAGGAATAGGCAAGGCTGCGCGTCGCGAGCGGCTTGTCTCGGTGCTTCAGCTTGTCGGCAAAAGCGTTGCGCATTTTGTCAAACTCACGACTGTCGGCGCCTTGGAACGAATAGATTGATTGCTTCTTGTCACCGACAACAAAGATCGTGCGTTCGCCAGCTTCGCGGGTGCCGTCACCAGCCGTAATCTCGCGGGCGAGTTCTTCGATGACACTCCACTGCGCGGGCGAGGTATCCTGCGCCTCATCAACCAAGATGTGGTCAATCCCGCCATCAAGCCGGAACAAGACCCATTGCGCGACTGCCGGATCAGTGAGCAGCTCTTTGGTCTTGAGGATAAGGTCATCAAAATCAAGCCAGCCGCGCTGGGCTTTCTGGGCTTCATACCGGGCAATAAAGGCGCGCGCAAAATGGTGCAAAACCAGCGTTTTGGTCGCAGCCGCGAGGGCGATGCGTTTGGAGCGAGCAGCTTCGACACGTAGCATGAGCGCTTCAAGTCGTGGCATGAGATGTTCGATCGCGCCCTGCGTGGCTTTGGTTGGGAACGAGCCGATCTTGGCCCCAAAGGGCGCTTTCTTGGAGCTGCCGGTGAACAACATAACGGCCTCAAGGGCGCGCAGGGCACCTAACCCAACTTGAGAGATTTCAGCGAGCGCTTTGGCGTTTTTTATGTCGGTCGGTTTTCCGGCCATCAGGGGTGCCTGAAGCTCGCTGATCAGTTCCAACTCGCCGCCTAAGAACACTTCGGAAACAAGGCTGTCTTCGGTTAAAGAATCAGGCAAACCGAACAGCGCTTTCGCTTCGGCCTCTGACACTTCCTTGCTGAACTGCGCCTTCTTGCCAACAATTTGCTGAGTAAATTTCTCAGCGTCGTTGCCGCCCATAACATGGGCCATGTCACGCACAATCTCGGGGCTGGTTTCTGACAGGGTGTCGAGCACGTTTTCGCGCAGCAGGGCAGCTGTGCGGTCGTCAAGCTCGGTAAACTGCGGCGTCACGCCTGCCTCAAGCGGGAAGCGGCGCAATAGCGACGCGCAGAACGAGTGGATCGTTTGAATGCGCAAGCCACCTGGTGTTTCGATAGCGCGGGCAAACAGGCGGCGCGCCTCGCTGAGAGTTGCAGCATCAGCACCGCCTTCGCCGAGTTCGGCCAGTTCTTCACGCAGCTCGACTTCAGGCTTCATGGCCCAAGCGCCGAGCCGCCCGAAAAGGCGGTTTTGCATCTCCGAAGCGGCGGCTTTGGTGTAGGTGAGGCAAAGGATATTCTGCGGATTGACCCCACTTAGCAAAAGCCGCGCGACACGGTCTGTTAACACGCGCGTTTTGCCGGAGCCCGCGTTTGCGGAGAGCCAAGTTGAGCTATCTGGCTGGGCAGATTTTATCTGCGCAAGAGTTGCTTCGTGGAGCTGTTTGCTCATGTCAAAACCTCCGGCTCGGCTGTGTCGGTGTCTGACCATTCGCCATAGCGGGCGAGGTGATCATAGTCGCCGCCGTAGCTAAGCGACTGCACTGCGCGTCGCGAAGCAAAGCCTTTGTCAGGCTCAAGGTAGGCCGCGATCAGCCCGCGCAGACGGGCGAGAACATCGCCGCTGTCGAGCTCTTCTGGCATAACAATAGTTTCACCGGGCTTGGAGCCAAGCCCAATGTAGGCAGCGCGCTCGGTGTGAAGCGGGCCCATGTCTTTGAAGGCACCACTCTCGGCAAGCAATGACGTGAGCGGGAGTTGCTGATCAAAGTGTTTGCGAACACTCTCTGTTGGTGAGGTGCCTGTCTTGTAATCATAGATAGCGACAGTGCCATCATCGCGCACATCAAGCCTGTCGGCTTTGCCAACAAGCGTGAAAGCTGGCGACCCGAGATCAAAGCGCGCCTCTCGTTCAAGCACACTGTGCGTGACGCCATTCAGGCGCTTTTCTTCGTTGGCGAGGAAGCCCTCAACGATGGCTTCAAACCGCGCCAGCCACATGAGCCGCGCGGCGGGCCAAGGGACTTGTTCCTCGGCAACATCACGCGCGATTTGCATCAGTGTATTGCGGTTGCGTAGGTCTGGCTCGGCTTCAGCGCGCTCAACGAAGGCCTCCATGACCGAGTGCAAAACATTGCCACGCAACAAGGCGTCGGGTAGTTTTTGCAGCGGGCCGAGCGGGCGCAGCTTGAGTACATGCTTGGCATAGATCGCGTAAGGATCACGCGTTAGGCGCTGAATTTCGGTTATCGAAAGTTGGCGCGGGCGGGCAGAAACAGGCGGGCAAGGAGCAGGGCGCTTGGCCGGTGTTTGGTCACCTGCCCAAGCGTCGATCAGGCGCGCGCGTGTGAGCCAGTCAGCGCCGCGCTGGCGCATATCTTTCAACGCGGCCTCACCAACCTCATTTGGCAGCCCCGCGAGCAGGTTGGTGAGCCTGATCACCCAGCGAGAAGGCACTGTTTCAGCGTCATCCGACTTTTGCGAGCGCGTGAGCCAGACCTCTGGTGCGGAGGAGGCTTGCTGAAAGTCATGCGCAGAAAGGCCAGTTTTTCGCTCGGGCAAAAGAAGCCCGGCTTGCAAGCGCATCTGCCGGTTGAGCCATGGGTCGGGCGGCAGTGTTTCAGGCCAGCTGCCTTCGTTGAGCCCCGCGAGGATGAGCAGCGAAACACCCTGCACACGCGCTTCAAGCGTGCCCCAGATGAGCACGCCCGAATGGGGCGTGTCGGCGCGGCGCACTTCTTGACTCGACATCAAACTCTCAATGAGGTTGGCGTAGTCTTGCACGCTCATGGCGCTGCTGGAGGGCGCGCATGCAAGCAGCTCGGCAAAGAGCTTTTGGCTTTCAGCGCCACCATTGTGCGCCCAAAGCTTTGCACTGTCAGTTGCTATCGCTTCGATGAGGCTAAGGTGCTGCGTGATGAGGCTCTCAAGGGGCAGCTCACCAGAAATGCGCTTGTCAAAGAATGCGCCAGAAGCCCAATTTGCCCAAGCAGATTTGCCAGACTCATCCGCCTTTTCGGCCCAATCCTGAAACGTCTCGGCGTCTGGATGAGGGATGCCTTTCCGGCGTATCAACAGCTCGATAGATCCGGTGTTCAGCAAGTGTTGGCCGCGGCCCTCGCCCATGTGGCAGAGTGGATGTTTGAGCAGCGTGATCAGCAGTTCAGCGCTCACCTGAGTTTGCATCAGTTCAAGGGCGTGGCGCGTCAGGCGGCCCAGCGGCGTTAGATGCAAAGGCTCGCCCGCGCTATCATCGGGCACAATGTCCCAACGGCTGAGCGCGGCGCTGACTTGGCGGGCCAGTGTCCTGTCGGGCGTGATCAGCGCGGCGCGTTGTTTGTCTTCCACCGCACGACGCAGGCGCAGCGCGATGCTCACTGCTTCCTCGCGGGTGTTCACGGCCTCAAGCAGGGTGATGCCAGCGGTGGCTTCAGCCACTATCGGCGCAAGTTCGGGGCCCTCAGTGATCCATTGATCGGTGACAGGAGCGGGCCGCAGGGCGAGAGAGATGAGCCTGTCGCGCGCACTTGTTTCGCGCGTTACGCCGGGCCAGACAGGAACAGCGCTAGGCGCGATTTCTAGCGCCTCCAAGAAGGCATGAAAGCGATACTGCGGGTGGTCTTCCGACAGCGCGCCTTCTTCGAGTGTGGGCCAAGGGCCGTCGGCAAAGTCATAGTCAAAACCCGGCAACACGACGGCGCCCTGTGGCAAGCGCGCGACGCATTGCATGAGCAGCTGGGTGAGCCCGCGAGAGCCTGTTGAGCCCGCGATGATGATCGGATGGTCAGGCGGTGTCTCTGCCCAGTTTTGGATGATCGACTGAACAACCTTGCGCTGGCGTGCGGCTGCGTCAAAGTTCTCGGCGGTATCGTCAAAGTAGCCCTGCGCGATGTTGAAAAATTCCTGCGCGCGCGCCCAATGGCCTGATTGGTCGGAAACATCGAGCTTGGCGATCGCCTCTGGTGAAACGCCTTCTTCGTGCATTTCAGCCATGAGCCCAACAAGGCTGTTCGCCAAATCATAAACCGCCGAGCGCGGCGCGATGCTTTCATCATTGTCGATCAGACGGTGAATCAGCGGCGCGATTTCAAGCTCGCGTTGGATACGTGGAACAGGCTGTTCAAACGCGCCAGCAGCAGTGAAAGCATCAACCTGTGCTATCAGTGAAATGCGCGGGAGAAGCAGGGCGTTGCCCTCGTCAAACAGCTCTTTCACGCGCCGCTCCATGCGGCCCGTATTGAGGATAAGGTGAACCTTCGCGAGCTCTTCTGGTGGCTTGCTGGCATAGGCGGCAAGCAGCCCGTCAACCAAGGCTTTGGGGAAATCTACGCCAAGTGGCATGCCAAAAACATTGGCGCTTTGGCTTGTGTCAAACAGCATTGCGCAACATCGTTTCTGCTTGCGTTATGCCTTCTGGCGAGCCGACATCACACCATTGGCCCGTGTAAGCCAGCCCGTAAAGTGAGCCGCGCGCGAGGAACTTGTCCCACACGACATTCAGTGAAAAGGCAGCGTCTGGTATGTTGTGCAGTGCTTCGGTTTTGATAATTTGCGCGCCGGAATACACAACGCCCGCGCCACGCTTGGCTTGGCCGCTGTCACTTATGACAAAGTCGCCTTGGCCCTTATGGCCGAGAGCGTTTGCAGGCGGAACGCACATCAAGAGCGCATCCATCTTGGCAGGGTCCCAAGCATCAGCCAAGGCTTGCAGCGGGTTTGGGCCACTCCAGACAGCGTCGGAGTTAAGCGTGAAAACAGGGCCCTTTCCGAGCACTGGCAAGGCCGCGCGCAGGCCACCGCCCGTTTCAAGAATTTCGGGGCCTTCTGTGAGTGTGGTAACGCCCGTTCCGGCCAGATGTGCTTCAAGGATGTGCGGCAGATAATGCAGGTTGGCGACGGTTTTGCGCAGGCCAAGCGGGGCACTCAGAGCGATCGCGTGGTCAATCAGCGGCTTGCCGGAAACCTCAACCATCGGCTTGGGGCGCTCGGCTGTGAGCGCGCCCATGCGAGTGCCAAAACCGGCAGCAAAAATCATCAGAGCGTCAGGACTGTTCCGCATTTTTCTTTCAAATCCCTAAGGAGAGTTTCGCTGGGTTCGGGCAAATCAGCCAAGAGCTGTGTGCGGATCGGTGCGAGCGCAGGATGCTCGAGATCGCGTAGAAGATAGCCCCAGACCCGTGGGATAAAGTCAACGTAATGTGGCTTGTTGTAGTGCAGCGACAGCCGACCAAAAACACCAAGAATGCGCAGATTACGCTGAACGCCAAGAAGCGCATAGGCGCGCTCAAAACAGTCTCTATTACTGCCTGAACTGGAAATATAGTGCTTGAGCATCGCAACCTCAACTGCTGGCGGCACATCACGGCGCGCGTCTTGCAGTAGCGAGACCAAGTCATAGGCAGGGTGGCCAAGCATGGCGTCTTGAAAGTCAAGCAATCCGACACGGGCGGGGCCTGTACGATCAGGCAGCCAAAGCAGGTTCTCGGCGTGATAGTCGCGTTGGATGAGCACTGATAGATCTGTCACATGCTCCGCGAGAAGCGCGCGAAAGCTCTCGGTAAAACTGCCCGCTTCTTTACCCGCGTACCAGCGGTGGGCGAGCGCGGCCATGTCGGCCATGACAGTTGCATCGTAAGGTTTGAGCGTGCTCGGCGGCGGCGCATTGTGGAGCGTCAAAAGCACATCGGTCGCGGCGGTATATAGCGGCATTTCGAGGCTGGGGTCTTCGGGAATGGCGCGTGCAAAGAGCGCATCGCCAAGATCTTCGAGCAACAGGAAACCATGGGCCTCGTCAGCGGCAACGATGTTTGGCGCGGACAGGCCGAGACCAGAAAGATAGCGCGCGACCTCTACGAAGGGGCGCACATCTTCGCCTTTCTCGGGCGGGGCATCCATCAAAACCGCTGGCGCGCCGTTAAGCGAAAGGCGTTCATATCGGCGGTTAGACGCGTCGCCCGCAAGAGGCGCGCGGCTGGCTTGGCCCCAGCCTGAAGCCTCAAGAAATGCGGTGATTTTGTCAGAGCGGGACGTCATTTGGCTGAGGCTTCTTTCACAGGATAGTCTTTCACAAAGGCCCACCGATCAGACGCGCTATGCGCAGTCAGCAGGCGGGTGTCGTCTCCGTCGGCGAGCTGGAGGCTGAGACTTAAGGCGTTTGGCGGGCAAAGGGAACCCAGCCGATCTGGCCATTCAACGAGACTGATGGCTTCCTCAAAGGCATCGGTCAGGCCTAGCTCGATAAGTTCTGAGGGATTACCAAGCCGATAGAGATCAGCGTGCCAAAGCTCGCCTTTACGTGTGTCGTAGGTTTGGACGAGTGTGAATGTCGGTGAGGGCACATCTTCAGGCACTTCGAGCAAGGCTAAGATGGCGGCACGCGCGAGGTGTGTTTTGCCAGCACCGATGCCGCCCGACAGGAGCACAACGTCGCCAGGCGAGAGGCGCGCAGCGAGAAACTTCGCAAAATCTGCGGTGTCTTCGGGGCTCGAAAGGAGGAGTTCAGATTGGACGTGGACCATTGCGAAACGATGACCCGAGCCAGCAGGCTCCGCAAGTGGAATCAGTTAACTGACGTCAATTCTTGAAAAGCTTTTCGGGTTGGCTGAGCTGACGTTTTGAATGTAATGATCGTGGCGGTGCCGTCATGCGTGCGCATCTCGAATGGTAGGTCGGGGCCTTTGCTCAGCGGGAGAGTACCCTTAATCGTACGCACCTCGCGCGGGTTATTTAGGGCGCGTTTGAACCCATCAAGTTCCGAGCTGGCTGAAAACGTCGTCGCGCAGTGCTTTAGGACTTCTTGCATCGAATGATCGGCTACGAGAGCTTCCTTGGGCAGGTCGAAAAATTCCTTAAATGCTGTGTTCCAAAATGCGACTGAATCATCGGTGCAGAACACGATGATCGCATCGGAAAGAGTTTCCAGCGCAGTGTTCGCCAACTCGATCTGGCCTTTGAAACGGCGCGTTAGCGAGATTTCGGCGGTGATGTCTTCGATGAGAATAGCGATTGCGCCATCAGGGTGCGGCCGGCCGGTGACACGGTAGGTAAGGCCGCTTGGTAAGCCCCAGGTTTCTTGGTAGTCGCCACCAGATGACTTGACGACCAAATCGGCAATCTGACGTCTCCAAGTAGCGTAATCTTTAGGCTCAGGCATGATCCTGTTTTCGCGCAGCTTGTCAAAAAAGCTCTGCAAGTTGGGTTGCGCTGACAAGAACTGAGCGGGCAAAGCAGAAAGATCAACCAGCGCTGGGTTGAACAAAACAAGCTTACGGTCTCTGTCAAAAATGGCGAGGCCGATTGACAGTTGCGCGAAGGTTTTTGCAAGTGTTTGAACAAACTTGCGCTGAGCTGTTTCAGCGGCGATCAGACCGTCAACATTGATCGCGTAGAGCAGAAATCTGCCTTGGTCGATTTCGATCATAGTGATGTCAAACCAATGTGTTTCATCTCCGGTTTGAGTGCTGGTGAAGGAAACACGATCTCCTTGGCCATGCATAGCGCGCAAGCTGTCAAATTCGAAGACAGTAGCCAACTCGGCGCCAGCAGGGCTAAGGGCAGAATAGGTTTGGTTGGCCCACTCCAATTGCCCGCCGGCGCCCGTAATCCAAACTGGGTGCGGCACCTTGTTGAGCGAGGCATACATCTGCTTCCTGTGCGTTTTGTTTGTCATGGCTTTATGTCGATCGACAGCACTCGGAATGACAGGATCAGCGACTCTAAAGAGGCAGTTTTCTCCGTCGACGCTGAGGTGCAGTTGAGCCATATCGTTGCTCACAGAAGACGATAATATTTCTTCCAAAACCCCTACTTTGCCTTGATCGTCGAGAAGTGCTTTCAAGGAGTCAAACCGTAAGGAGAGCGTGTCGCAGACCGCTGCATATTGCACGTCTTTAGGGCTGTCTTTGCCAAGAAGCTCAAGCGCGCTTTGGCTGGCTGCTTCACATTGTTTGCCCAAGAACTGAAAGGAAATGTCTCCGTATCGCTGCTCTTTGGCTTGAGTCGCGGTGACGGATGTAGAGTAACCGAACCTGACAAAAACCAGAACCGCAGCGACCGTTATCACGCTGACAACAATGATCAGAAAGATATCAATAAGGGTAATCAACGCTTGGAACTCCTGCTAAGCGACAGTGTCTTTCGCGAATGGTTAATATGTCGTTAACTTAGCTCGTTATGAGCAAATGGAGCGGGCCCGTCTTCGCTGCTTACAGTAACAGCGCTGAGGGGCCAGCGTATGGCGACAACAGCGCCAGTGTAACTGCTTTGGGCATCGTCGCGACCGTTCGAAAAGGCAAGTTCGGCACCGCTGCGTTCCAACATCGTTTTGGCGATAAACATGCCCAGGCCCATACCTTCATAGGCAGTCTTGCGGACGCGCTCTTGCGAGTTACTGCGTCGGCGCACAAAGGGATCACCGATGCTGCCAAACAACGAACTGGGAAACCCGCGTCCATCATCAGCGATGGACACCATTGCAAAGCGTTCATTCCAGCTGATTTCCACCCAAACGTTCTCGCGAGAGAAATCAACCGCATTTTGCACGAGGTTGCGGATACCATGAATGATCTCTGGCTTACGATAGATCTCTGGCTGGGCCAATCCATTCTGGCCTGCCGCAGAAAAGTGAAGCTTCTTGCCGCGGTCCAAATGGGGGCTGGCAGCTTCTTCAACCACGGCAGAAATAGGCGCTTGGCGCAGGTAAGAATCACCCTTCGCGGTTCGGCCCATTGAGCGCAGAATGTCGCGACACCGGTCAGCTTGATCGTGGATAAGCTGCACGTCGTCGCGCGCTTCGCTGTCTTGAGCAATATCTTCCAGAAGCTCCGAACTTGTCAGCTTGATCGTTGCCAGTGGCGTGCCAAGCTCATGTGCTGTCGCTGCGATGACGCCGTCCAGATCAGTAAGTTTTTGCTCGCGCAATAGGGCCATCTGAGCTGCCTGATAAGCCTGTGACATAATATCGGCTTCCGAAGCAATACGGCGCACGTAAATTCCCAGAAACACAACGGCAATTACGATCGCGGCCCAAGAGCCGAAAATGAAAATGTCGGGGATGCGCATTATGAAACCCTGATCAGTGCGCAGCGGGAAGTAGAGCTCTGTAAGTACGCTAACGATTGCCACAGCGATAACACCAAGGAATATCGTGCTGCGAGACGACAGGACTGCAGCCGAAACAGCCACAGGACCAACGATTAGAATGGAGAATGGGTTGTTCAAGCCGCCCGCTAGAAACAGGAGTGCTCCCAGTTGTAAAAGATCAAACAGAACAATGAAGAAGTTCTCTCGCTCTGAGAGGCGCCTGTTTTTAGGGAAGATATACATTGATACGAGGTTGGCCAGCACAGACGAGCCAACAACAAGATAGAAAAGCTCAACTTCAAGGCGAAGCGCGTAAAGCTGCTGTGCAACGAACAAGGCGCAAAGCTGCCCCACGATAGCAGCCCAACGCAGCCAGATAACTGTGCGCAACCGAATGAGGCCGCCACGGTTGCCCCCTTCATTCGGATTAAGGCCAGGAAGCTGTCGATCGTTTTGCGAGTTGGGTTGCATGTTTGCCTGTGAAGTTTAGATGTATGTCAAGCTTCGCAACCATGCGAAGAAAGCTAGAAGAAAGGAAGTCTTATGTTGCGGATTGTATCATGGGGCGCTGCAGTTTCCGTTGTTGCTGTGCTGGCAGGCACCTATGCCTACACCAAGTTTGCTGGATCAGGAGACAAGTTTGCTGACTGTCGGGTTGGCGCTGTCGCTGGCGGCGGAGGGGCAATCGGAGGCCCATTTGAGCTGGTTTCTGAAACCGGCGAGACAGTAACAGACAAAGATGTGATCACCGGCCCGACAATTATCTACTTTGGCTATACATTCTGCCCCGACGTTTGCCCGCTTGATAACGCGCGCAACGCGGAGGCTGTGAGCATTCTGGCGGAGCGCGGTTACACCGTGAAGCCCGTGTTCATCTCGATTGATCCAGAGCGCGATTCGCCTGAAACAATGCGAGAGTTCACCGATGTGATGCACCCCGATATGCTTGGCCTGACGGGCTCGTCTGAACAGGTGAAAGCTGCAAGCAAAGCTTACCGCACCTATTTCAAAAGGCACGAGCCAGAAGAGGGCGACGAAGAGTTCTACTTGGTCGATCATTCAACATTCACCTACTTCATGCAGCCTGATGTCGGCTTTGTTGACTTTTTCAAGCGCGATGAAAGCGAAGTGCAAATGGCAGATCGGCTACAGTGTTTCCTTGATAAAAGCTGACCATCCCGCATAAGTTTGACGGAGCATTGTGTTCCACGCTATGAATTAGCTGGAAATCAGGGGGGATGGACATTGTCGGATAAGCAACTGGAAATTGGCGAAGACAAGACCCTTTTGCTGTTGGATGATGACGAACCCTTTCTGCGGCGCTTGGCCAAGGCCATGGAAAAGCGTGGTTTTGATGTCGAGACAGCGGGCAGTGTTGCTGCTGGCAAGGCCATAGCGACAGCACGCCCACCTGCATTTGCAGTGTGCGACCTACGCCTTGAAGACGGCAATGGCCTCGATGTTGTTGAAGTGCTGCGCGAAAAGCGCCCTGACAGCCGGATAGTTGTGCTGACGGGGTATGGCGCGATCGCAACTGCCGTGACAGCTGTCAAAATCGGCGCGACTGACTACCTCTCAAAGCCAGCTGATGCCAACGACATCACCAGCGCGCTTTTGACACCAACCAACGAGCTGCCCCCGCCGCCGGAAAACCCGATGAGCGCTGATCGCGTGCGTTGGGAGCATATCCAGCGCGTCTATGAGTTGTGTGATCGCAACGTGAGCGAAACCGCGCGCCGCCTGAATATGCACCGCAGGACGTTGCAGCGTATATTGGCCAAGCGTAGCCCCAAATAAGTGACAGACGACGCGACATTGCCACCCAGCCCTAAGGGGGGCTGGTCACAATCTGTCGTGACATTGCAGAATGCGCTGGTTGTTCCGCCCGTAAAGGCTGGTGCGCTGGTGCTGGAAACGGGTGTTTTTGACAGTGACGGCGCTTATTGCGACCACGCCGCGATGTGGCGGCGCGATGTTGTAATCACGGAAGCGCCGAAGCCTGTGAAGCCAAAACAGGTGCTTGCAGGCAAATGGCTTTGGGGTGGCGTGCTCTACCATCACTTCGGGCATTTTCAGGTGGAAAGCATAGCGCGGCTTTGGGCGGTGAAGCGTTTTCGTGATGAGATCGACGGGATCATCTTTGTGCCGCGCGATGTGAAAGCGGGTGCAACGCTCTTGGAGTTCGAGACAGAGTATTTGCAACTTATGGTTGGTGATGTGGCCATCAAGCTTGTGGCTGATCCAAGCGCGGTTGAAGAGCTTGTCGTGCCGGGGCAAGGCTTTGGGCTTGGCAAAATTGCTGCGGGAACACGGGTGTTCCGCCGGTTTGTTGACCAGCAATTTTCTCAGGGCATTGTCGCAGACGGGCCAGAAAAGCTGTTTATCTCACGCTCCAAACAGGGCCTTCAGAAGGGCGGGTTTGTGGGCGAAGATGTGCTTGATGCGCGGATGAAAGCCGCCGGATACGACGTGTTTTTCCCCGAAGATCACAGTATCGCTGAGCAGATCGCGCGTTACAAAGCTGCCAGCCATGTCGTAGCACTAGACGGCTCTGCGCTGCACTTGTTTGCGATGGTCGCCAAAAAGCGGCAGGCGGTGGCGATGATCCTGCGGCGCGAGAGGGTTGCCAGCCGCTCGCTTCGGCGACATCTGCACAGGTTCATGGCGCGCAAACCGCTGGCCATCAATGCGCTGCGAGGTGCGGATGGCGTCGCGTTTGGCAAAAAGCGGATGATTGATGAGCTAGACTTCGAGGTGATCGGCAAACTGCTCAAGCGGCACGGGTTTGTCGACAAGTCGCACCCGTGGCAGGCGCTTTGCGCAGAGGAAATTAACCCAAGCCATAGCGCATAAAGACACTTTCGCCGTCTCGCTTGTAAGGCTCGAACCCGCGTGACTGATAGTAGGCAAGGCCGCCCTCGTTGTAGCTGCGAATGGTGGCGTTGATCCAGCCGTAACCCAGCGTGCTTGCGGCGTTGCGCGTTGCCTCAAACAAGGCCGAGCCGATGCCAAGTTGTGTTTTGCCGATGCGGGCAAATGTGGCGATATCGCAAGCCTCTACCGGCAAGGCCGGGTTTGGCCTGACGTATTGAAACCCAAGCAGTTCCCCAGCGTCGTTTTCTGCGAGATGCCAAGCCGATTGGGCCTTGTTAGAGCCTATTTTTGCCTTCATATCACCGCTTGAAAGCGGGGTTTGCATAGCCGTTGTGCCACCATGTGAAATGATCTCATTAAGCAGCTCGGCCATGATGCGGGCGTCAAGCAAGGCGGCGCGACGAATGTGCATCAGAGCTGCTCCAGCAAAGCACTATGGCGCGCGGTGAAGTCGTTGCGTGCCTCAACAGGGGGCCGCAACTGAAGCGACAACCCGTCAAGCAGCGCGGTGTCAGGCTTGCCAAAGAACTTGTCAGATTCCTCAACCGTGAACCCGGCGATCTGCGTCGCCTCGAGCCAAGCCGAAATCTTGTCAGCTTTCTTGATCTGCTTCTTCACCGCGACGGGGATTTTGGCAGGCAAGCCAAAGCGAATGTGAATGGCCGCAGTGAGGCGCTCGTCAAGTTCTTCGTAGCCCGGGCCGACGGCGTTTTTTACAGGGCTGATCATGTCACCGATCACATATTCAGGCGCGTCATGAAGCAATGCGGCGAGCTTCCACTTGGCGGGGGCGTTCGGCACGATCCGGCAAAACAGCGCCTCAACCAGCAGAGAATGCTCGGCGACGGAATAAGCAAAGTCGCCAACCGTCTGTCCGTTCCAGCGCGCTACAAAGGCAAGGCCATGGGCAATATCTTCGATCTCAATGTCGATTGGCGTTGGGTCAAGTAAGTCGAGCCGACGGCCAGACAGCATGCGCTGCCACGCGCGGGCTTGTTTTTGGTGTTGTTTCGCCATGATTGGTCCTTCGTTAACCCTTTATTAACCTAGTGAATTTGCCTCACGCCCTTTTCTTGCCACATTTAACTCTTATTGTAATCTTTAGGATCAGAAAAACTGACCAAACTAACGGCCACATTAGAGGGCCGACACATTGAGAGTAGAAATCGAGGAGCTTGGCATGATCGAGCGTATTTGCACAAAGCGCATGTTTGCGTTGTTGTTACTGGCTTTTGGCGCAGTGATGACATCCCTTCCAGCCCATGCTGATAGTTGCGCCATCCGCGCAGATATCGTGGCAAAGCTGGAAGGCAATTTTCAAGAACAACTGACAGGTGGCGGCCTTCACGGCTTAAGCGCTGTTGTTGAAGTCTGGACGTCTCCTAAGACGGGCACGTTCACTGTTGTCACGACAGATGCCAAAGGCCTGTCGTGCATTCTGGCAACGGGCACTGATTGGCATGCCGCTAGCCCGCTCACAAGGGCGTCAGCACAGGCGCTTTGACGCCACGCGCGACATTGCGCAAATCCTGATGAGGTGATACCGCCACTGGCGAAGCTAGGAAACTGGCAAACGCTATGAAAAGGTATCCCCCATGTCAGACGACTACATTGTAAAAGATATCGCCCTCGCGGAATTTGGCCGCAAAGAGCTTGATATCGCTGAAACCGAAATGCCTGGCCTGATGGCTTTGCGCGCCGAATATGGCGAGAGCAAGCCGCTCAAAGGCGCGCGCATTGTCGGCTCACTCCACATGACGATCCAGACAGCTGTTCTGATCGAAACGCTGAACGAGCTGGGCGCCGATGTGCGCTGGGCATCATGCAATATTTTCTCAACGCAAGACCACGCTGCTGCTGCGATTGCCGCGGGTGGAACGCCTGTTTTCGCGATCAAAGGCCAGACGCTGGAAGAGCACTGGGACTATTTGGACCGCTCGTTCATGTTCACCGAGGGCGCGAACCTGATCCTTGACGATGGCGGCGATGCGACGCTTTATGTGCTGCTCGGTGCGCGCGTTGAAGCTGGCGAGACTGGCCTTATCGAAGTGCCGACTTCAGAAGAAGAAGAAGCCATTTTTGCACAGATCAAAAAGCGCATGGCGGCTAGCCCGGGTTGGTTTACCAAGACGCGTGCTGACATTCAGGGCGTTTCGGAAGAAACAACAACTGGCGTTCACCGCCTTTATGACTTGCACAAAAAAGGCCAGCTGCCTTTCCCTGCGATCAACGTGAACGACTCTGTGACAAAGTCGAAGTTTGACAACAAATACGGCTGTAAAGAGAGCCTCGTTGACGGCATTCGCCGTGCGACTGACACGATGATGGCTGGTAAAGTCGCGGTTGTTATGGGCTACGGCGACGTTGGCAAAGGCTCGGCGGCGTCACTCGCAGGCGCTGGTGCGCGTGTGATCGTGACCGAAGTTGACCCGATCTGCGCGCTTCAAGCGGCGATGGATGGCTTTCAGGTGACAACGCTGGAAGATGTTGTCGGCATGGCGGATATTTTCGTGACGACAACCGGCAACAAAGACGTGATCCGCATCGAGCATATGCGCGAGATGAAGGACATGGCGATTGTTGGCAACATCGGCCACTTCGACAACGAAATTCAGGTGGCAAGCCTGAAGAACCACAAGTGGACGAACATCAAAGAGCAGGTCGACATGATCGAGATGCCCAATGGCAACCGCTTGATCTTGCTGTCTGAGGGCCGCCTGCTGAACCTAGGCAACGCCACGGGCCACCCGAGTTTTGTGATGAGCGCGAGCTTCACCAACCAAGTGTTGGCGCAGATCGAACTTTGGACAAAGGGCGACGAGTATAACAACGAAGTTTACATCTTGCCTAAGCACCTCGACGAGAAGGTTGCACGCCTGCACCTTGACCGTATCGGTGTGAAGCTTAGCAAGCTCGACAAAGAGCAGGCTGATTACATTGGTGTGAGCACCGAAGGGCCGTTCAAGCCCGAGCACTACCGCTACTAAAGGCATGCAAATGTTTCTCAAAGGGCTCCGTTTGGCTGTGCGTCGGACGGGGCTCTTTTTGTTTGTGCTGATTGTAATTGTCGGCACATGGCAGGCTCTAACACACCCTAAAACGCCTCTACCGCGGCAATGGAACCCGATCGAACCCCTGCGCGTGAGTGATCCGTTCACGCAGTTAAGTGCGTGGAAACTGCGGCGTGTTTTGGCAAGCCCAGAGCTGTGCCGCAGTGTGCTTGCCGAGGCTGGCGATGCGCAGCCGATGGCAGACTTTATCAAGACTGCACAGTGCCATATCAAGAACCGCGTTAAGCTGAGCCGTGTTGGGAAGGCGCAATTGGCGCCCGTTGAAACAACTTGCGGCACCGCACTCAGGCTCGCGCTTTGGGAAAGGCACGGTGTTCAGCCCGCCGCCGAGCGCCACTTGGGAGAGCCGATCGCGAAGGTCAGACACTTTTCCAGCTACAACTGTCGCCCGATGCGCACGGGAATGGCGGGAGTAACCCGCATGAGCAGTCACGCCACGGCAGATTCTATCGACATTTCCGGCTTCATCAGCAAGAGCGGCAAGAGCATTGACTTGAAGCGCGACTGGAGCGGCGACGTAGCAAAGGCAGCCTTTTTGTTTGATGTTAACGAAGCCGCTTGCATGTGGTTTCGCGTGACACTTGGCCCGCGTTACAACCGCCTGCACGCTGATCACTTTCACTTACAGGGTTCTGGCTGGGGGCTTTGCCGTTGACCACACGGCAACCACAGGGGGAGAATGCGACAAGTTTTCCCTTTGTGATATTTTCTACAGACAGTAGGCTTGCCCCGTATCCGAACAAATATTCAACTGGCGGAGACGCCAATCAGGTGGGAGACCGAAAATGGGTAAACGCGACGATCTTATCGCTCAGTACGCTGATGATCTTAAAAACAAATGTGGCATGCAACCAGACATGGACCTTTTGACAAAGGTGACCATCGGCTGTGGCCCCGCGATCTACAACGCTGATGCGTCAACAGTTGCTGGCAGCCAGCCAAGCGAGCTGGAAACCGTGAAAGTAAACTTCTTGATGAAGAAACTCGGCCTTCCAGACACTCCCGACCTCATGGCGGCGATCGGCTCAGTGATCGAAACCTACGGCAAATCAGAGCGCAACAAGTACCGCGCCGTTGTTTATTACATGCTGACAAAGCATTTCGGCAAAGAAGCTGTTTACGGCTAAGCACCAGCTTATCAGAGTTGAGATCGCCCGTCTGTTTAGGCGGGCGTTTCTCATTTGAGATACTTTGTAGGCAGTAAACATTTGCCCGAAGTGCCCGCTTGACCTAACTTACTAAGTGACCGAGCCAGTATGGCTGGGCCCGAAATTATGAATCGCGTGTGGTGTATGGGAGCACGTGGGGATGAAAGAGGGTTCTGTCTCGTGGTGACGTCAGAACCCTCTTTTACATTTTTAAAATAGCATCAACACCAGCCCGATGGTGGCGCAGGACAGCACAGCATAGCCTGCGTCGATGAGCGTTAGTTTCAGCGGCCGCATGCCGTACATGTTGTTGAGCGCGATCCAAGGAGTGATAAAAAACAGCCCGATACCAAGACCTGAGATAAGCCCTTTGCCCAGAGTGTTGATCGCTGACAGCTCGAAGACGTGGCGCATCATACCCGCGACGATCAAGATCAGCAGAAACGAGACAACAAACATTGCCGGGCTTTGGCCACCTTCTGGCTTGCCATTCTCGTCGCAGCGTATGCCTGACGCTTCCATCCAAGGCTTGCTTAAGACGCCATACCAGACAGCCCCAAGGATCCAGCCGCAGATTGCAGCTACGATGACAGCGATAACTTCCAAAGTGTGATCTCCCCCAAATTATGAAGAGAGCTTACTACAAAATCCAAAAAGACACGCCTAGTTTTTTGTAACACCAGCCAGCTCGCAAACGATGGCCCACTCTGCTTCAGTAACGGGTTGCACTGAAAGGCGCGATGTTTTGACAAGCGCCATCTCGGCAAGCCGAGGATCAGCTTTTATTGTGGCGAGCGCAACGGGTGTTTCAACAGGCCGCACCGCTTTGATGTTAACGCATTCCCAGCGGTCATCGTCGGTTGTGCTGTCAGAGTGCGCTTCAGTGCAGACTTCAACAATGCCAACAACGGCCTTCTCTTTTTGCGAGTGGTAAAAAAACCCGCGATCGCCCAGTGCCATTTCGCGCATAAAGTTGCGGGCTTGATAGTTGCGCACGCCGTCCCATTCTTCGCCCGCCTCGCCTTTGGCGGCTTGGTCGTCCCAGCTCCAGGTTGACGGCTCAGACTTGAACAACCAGTAGCGCATTACCCGATAACCTTTTTCCAGGGCTGGATGCGCACGTCAGAAAAAAGGCCAGCCTTTGCGTAGGGGTCGTTTGCGGCCCAGTCTTGCGCGTCGGTCGGGCTTTCCACATCGAGAATAACAAGTGAGCCGGCCATATCGCCCGCATCGTCAAGCAGGGGGCCAGCCATGGCGACAACGCCTGTTTCTTCGATGTAGGCAAGGTGCGCATCGCGGTTGGATTTGCGAACCGCGAGGGCGCCTTGTTTGTCTGTGCAGATGAGGGCGATGAGCATGTTATTCTTCCTTTAAGGGGCGTGAGAGGAGGGCTTGGAGGGCTTCAGACACGCTGAGCTTTCCAACTGAAAGAGCGGCGACGGCGGTGCAGATCGGCATGTCGACACCAAGCTCTTCTGCCCATGCAACAACGGCTTTTGCTGTCGGCACGCCCTCGACGGTTATCGAGGTATCAAACGGCTCTTGGCGTCCAAGCGCAAGCCCGAAGCGATAGTTGCGCGATAGCTCGGATGTACAGGTAAGCACGAGATCTCCGAAGCCGGAAAGCCCCGTGAGCGTTTCCGGCAATGCACCCTTGCGCAGAGCGAGGCGTTGCATTTCGGAAAATCCACGGGTCATCAAAGCGGCGCGCGCGCTGTCTCCCATGCCTTCGCCGATGCAAGCGCCACAGGCGATCGCGATGACGTTTTTGAGCGCGCCACCAAGCTCGGCACCTGTTGTGTCACTGCTGCGGTAAATACGCAAATTGGGCGTTGTTAGAGCCTGTTGCAGGGCTTTTCCGGCAGTGCCGTCAGCGCAGGCAAGTGTTAAAGCAGTGGGAAGCCCACGCGCGATATCTGACGCAAAGCTGGGGCCGGTAAGAAGGGCCGGTAGTGCCGTGGGCACCACCTGCTTGATGGTTTCGATGGGGCCAAGACCTGTTTGCAGATCTATGCCTTTGCACGTGGCGACAAGTTCGCGCTGCGCGAGCTGCTCGGCGTGCTCGGCCAGAAATCCACGCAGCTTTTGCATGGGAACAGCAATCAGGCAGGGGCCGTTCTTTGCGAGCTGATCAAAATCTTTGATGATTTGAAGGGACTCGGGGAAGCCAGCGCCGGGAAGGCGGTGCGCGTTCTCGCGACTTGCGAGCATTTTGGCGGCGTGCTCTGGGTTGCGCGCCCATAGGGCCACGGGCTGGCCGGTGCGTGCGAGCGATATGGCGAGGCTTGTGCCAAACGCCCCAGCGCCGAGAACAGTGATCATGCCTTGGCTCCCTTCTTGCCTGATCCAAGCATGGCAGGGCTGTTGGTGTCTAGAGGCCAGCGCGGGCGTGGGCTGAGCGAGAAGTCGTCACGTTGGCCTGCTTCAAAAAGCTCTAGGCCTGCGTAAGCTATCATCGCGGCATTGTCGGTGCACAGGGCAAGTGGCGGTGCGTTACTTTGTACGCCGGCTTCTGCAGAAACAGTCTCTAATGCTGCGCGAATTGCTTTGTTTGCGGCAACACCACCAGCAATGGCCATGACAGGCTGCGGCGGGTTTTCAGCGAGATAGACCGTGAGTGCGCGGCGGGTTTTCTCGGCCAAAACATCACTGACGGCGGCTTGGAAGCTGGCGCAAAGGTCTGCTCTGTCTTGTCGCGTTATTCCGCCTTTTTCAGCTATGACGTGGTCGCGCGCCCTTAGCAGCGCAGTCTTGAGCCCCGAGAAGGACATGTCGCAACCTTCACGGTCAAGCAGCGGGCGCGGCAGGCGAAAGCGCTTTGCGTCGCCCGTGAGTGCTTCAGTTTCAACGGCAGGGCCGCCAGGCTGCGCGAGGCCAAGTAGGCGAGCGGTTTTGTCAAAGGCCTCGCCAGGTGCGTCGTCTATTGTTCCGCCAAGGCGAGAAAACTCAGCCGCGCTACGCACCAGTAAAAACTGGCAATGCCCGCCCGAGACGAGCAGCATGAGATAGGGATAAGCAACAGCGTGGGTCAGCCGTGGTGTGAGCGCATGGCCAGCAAGGTGGTTAACCCCGATCAGCGGCTTGCCCGTACCTGCCGACAGCCCCTTGGCAAGCATAACGCCCGACATCACCCCGCCAATAAGGCCGGGGCCTGCTGTTACCGCGATAGCGTCAATGTCTTGCAGAGTGACGCCCGCTTCAGCCAGCGCAGCTGAGGCGCAGCCATCAAGCCTTTCAGCATGGGCGCGCGCCGCGATCTCGGGAACGACGCCGCCAAAGCTAGCGTGCAGCGCGTTTTGGCCCAAAACGATCGAGGCGCGGATTTCTGCCGCGCCTGAAGTGCCTTGCACCACTGCTGCAGCGGAGTCGTCGCAGCTGCTTTCAATGCCGAGTATGAGGTTTGAAGTTGCCATGAGCCTTTTCATTGCATGCCGTTTTGAGGGCAGGTAACACCGAAGGGATGAATAAAACAACCGCGCCATGCATTGTTCTTACCCGCCCGAAGGCCGCCGCTGAGCGCTTTGCAAAAAGCCTTCGTGCTGCGCAGCCCAAAGCTCGGGTGATCATATCGCCAGTGTTGGAGATAAGCTATCGTAAGGATGTTGTCCTCCCGCAGGCTGATCGGCTTGTGTTTACTTCGGTGCATGGTGTTGAAGGCTATGCGCGGCTCGGCGGGCTTGCTTTGCCAGCCTATTGCGTTGGAGCGAGAACGGCCGAAACGGCGCGCGTTGAGGGCTTTACTGTGCTTGCGACGGCGCAGAATTCAGACGAATTGGTAGACATGCTGCGCACCCGTGAAAAAAGCACTTTGCTACATGCCCGCGGCGCCTTTGTGGCAGGGGACTTAAGCACTAATGTAAAGGGGCTGGCAGAGGCCGTCGTATACGACCAGCCCGTGCGAATGCTGACAAAAGAAGCGCTTCAAGCCCTTTCGGGTGAAACCACGGTGGTTCTTCCCCTTTTCTCGCCCCGCACCGCAGGCGAACTTGCCAAGCAGAACAGCCTAGCTGCCCCGCTTTATGCGATTTTCATGAGTGACTCTGTCAAAGCGCGCTTTCAAGGCGTAGATACAGAGAAGTCGCGAGTGGTAGACTTTGCAAGCAATGAAGCGATGCTGGAGGCCACCCTGGAGCTATTTGACGCTGCTTGTGCGCTTGAGGGTCGCGCTCTGGGCGACTAAGCTCTCGGAGTTGCCGAGATTAATGATTAGATTCGGGGAGGCCGTGCACCTATGGCACGCAAAAAGAACAAGACCGAAGAAGCCAAAATAGAGGCTTCCAAAATTGCTGACGACATCATCGAAGCTGAAGTTATCGAAAATGTTGCCGATGAAGCGGCGGAGCCGGTTGATGGCGCTCTCGTTGATGAGCCTGAAGTTGTCGACGACGAGGAGCCTGAAGAGGACCCCGAAGCAGTTGTCGGCGATGAGACGGTTGGCGAGGTTCAGCCCAAGCAGGTTGTTGTTGAGCGAAAGGGCGGCTTTGTCCCCATGTTGCTCGGCGGTGTTGCTGCTGCGGCGATAGGCTTCGGTTCAGCGCTCTATCTGCTGCCTGAATTGCCCAAAAGCTGGCTTCCGGATAGCGGAAACGATGACGCTGCATTGCAACAGAGACTTGAGGCACAAGACGCTGCTTTGGCGGAAATGAAAGCAGCAATAGCGAGCGCGGCGGACGACAAGGCACTTCAAGAGAGTGTGAGTGCCACGCAGTCAAACCTAGAAAAGCTGGCTGGTGATGTTACCACGCTAAAGGCTGAGCTTGGTGCTATCGGCGCACTAGAGACACGCATGACAGCCTTGGAAAAGGCCCCGATGGCCGATGCTAGCCCAGAAGCAGTAGCAGCCTACAAGCGCGAGATGGAAGCCCTTCAAGCTGCCCTGAGCAAACAGCGCGCTGAAGTTGAAGCGATGGCAACAGAAGCAGAAGCGAAGAACGCCTCTGCAGAAATGACAGCGCAAGACGCTTTGAAGCGCTCGGCAATGAGCCAGATTCTGACTTCCCTCGAAACGGGCTCAGGCTTTGGCGAGGCTGTTGAAAGCCTGTCAGCCACTGGCGTGAGCGTGCCTGATGCACTCAGTGCACAGGCGGAAGGCGTCCCTACAGTTGATGTGTTGAAAGAGGGCTTTTCAGAGCCCGCGCGCGCAGCCCTTGCTGCGGCTCGCAAAGCAACAGGCGGCGGTGGAGGCCTCGGTGGGTTTTTGAAAGCCCAGCTTGGCGCGCGCTCGCTTGAGCCACGCGAAGGCGACGATGCGGATGCTGTTTTGAGCCGCGTTGAAGCTGCTGTGAAAGAGGGACGTTTGGGCGACGCACTGGCAGAGGCCGCTGCCTTGCCTGACGAAGCACAAGCACCGCTAAAAGACTGGACAGACGCCGTGAAGGCACGCCAAGCAGCTGTTGAAGCTGCCGAGGCACTGAACCAGCAAATAAATTCGAACTGAGGGTTAATTCATGCTTTGGTCACTGATTAAAATAGTTCTGTTCTTTGTCGTTGTTGCAGCGGCCAGTTTTGGGGCGGTTCAACTTCTGGCGCTCGACGGCAGCGTGCGCATTGCTTTTGGTGGGCAAGAATACAGCCTGACGCCGCTTACCACGGTGATTGCTTTGGTTGTCTTGGTCATCTCAGTTTGGCTGTTGATCAAGCTCGCGGGCTTTCTGCTGGCTGCGTTCCGGTTTCTCAACGGCGACGAGACAGCCATCTCGCGTTACTTTGATCGTAACCGCGAGCGCAAGGGCTTTCAGGCGCTGGCCGACGGGATGCTGGCGCTGGCTTCGGGCGAAGGGCGGCTGGCCATGGCCAAGGCCTCACGCGCCGAGCGCTACCTTGACCGCCCTGACCTGACCAATTTGCTAAGTGCGCAAGCGGCCGAAATGGCAGGCGACAAAGGCAAGGCAGAGGCCGCTTACAAGAAGCTGCTCACAGAAGACCGCACGCGGTTTGTGGGTGTTCGCGGGATTATGAAGCAACGCTTGGCGGCGGGTGAAACTGACAAGGCGCTGAAGCTGGCCAAGACAGCCTTTGCCCTCAAGCCTGCGCATGAAGAAACGCAAGACACGCTTTTGAAGTTGCAAGCTCAGGAAGCTGATTGGAGTGGCGCGCGCGAAACACTGAACGCCAAACTCAAACACGGCAGCCTGCCACGCGATGTGCATAGGCGCCGTGACGCTGTGCTGGCCCTTTCGGAAGCCAAAGATGTGATCGCAGAAGACAATGGCATTGACGTCAAGGAACGCGCGATTGAAGCAAACCGCCTCTCGCCAGACTTGGTTCCAGCCGCTGTTATGGCCGCGCAAAGCTATATCGAGAAGAGTCAGCCACGTTACGCAACACGGGTGATCGCCAAGGCATGGGACGCGCAACCGCACCCTGACTTGGCCGCAGCCTTTGCCGCGATTGTGCCCGACGAAACACCAGCGAAACGTGTGAAGCGGTTCCGCAAGCTGACCAAGGTTCACGCTGACAATCCTGAGACAAAGATGCTGCTGGCTGAGTTGCATCTTGCGGCGGAAGACTTCCCGGAAGCGCGCCGCGCGCTGGGTGATTTGGTCGAGACAAATGGCGACGCGCGTGCGCTGACAATTATGGCCGCAGTTGAGCGTGGCGAAGGCAAGTCTGACGCTGTTGTAAAAGGCTGGCTCGCCAAAGCGCTGAGCGCACCACGGGCTGCGCAATGGGTCTGCGATAACTGTCAGCACATTCACAACGAATGGTCGCCAACCTGCGAAAATTGCCACTCGCTTGATACGCTGAGCTGGAAGCGCCCGCCGCAGTCAGACGTGAGCATGCCAACTGGCATTGCCATGTTGCCTCTGCTTGTTGGATCGCTTGAGGACCAGTCAGAAGATGCTGTGGATGAAGCTGAAGTTGTCGAGGTTATCGAAGCAACCGAGGTTGAAGCTGTGCCTGAAGAAGAGGCCAAGTAGCCAACTGCGCGCGCTCGACAGACGCGCGCGGCAGTGCTAACCCCTCGATATGGCCAGTGCTAACAAAAAATCGGATCCAAATTACAAGGTGATCGCCGAGAATCGGCGCGCACGCTACGATTATGCCATCGACGATGACATCGAGTGCGGCATAATTTTGGAAGGCTCCGAGGTGAAGTCGTTGCGAGAGGGCGGTAGCAACATTGCCGAGAGCTACGCCACTGTCGAAGACGGCGAGCTGTGGTTGGTGAACTCCTACATCGCGCCTTATGCCCGCGCTAAGACGTTTAAGCATGTTGAGCGTCGTCGCCGGAAGCTGTTGGTGTCGCGCAAAGAGTTGGCGAACCTTTGGTCAGCAACCAACCGCAAAGGCATGACACTGGTGCCGCTGGTGATGTACTTTAACCATAAGGGTTTTGCGAAGCTCAAGATCGGCATCGCTAAAGGCAAGAAGAATCACGACAAGCGCGCCAACGAAGCAAAGCGCGACTGGGGCCGCCAGAAGGCGCGCCTGCTACGGAACGGCGACTAGTTCGGGGGAAACCCGCAGTATATTTCCCGTTTCGTGAATTCCTTAACACGCGTTAACCTCTTTACGACCAAAGCGAGCCTCCTTGCTTTGGCACATAACAGTGGCTCGGACAGGGGCTGCACGGGGAAGGAAACGAACATGGAACTTATTATTGGTCTGATTTCAGGCGCAGTTGGCGGTAACGCAGCGGGCGGCCTTTTGAAAAACCTCAACCAAGGCACGCTGATTAACTCGATCTCGGGCATCGTTGGCGGCGGCCTTGGTGGCACATTGCTGGGCATGATCGGCGCGCCTGACATGGCGGGCGTTGCTGGCGAAGCGGCTGGCCTCGACATCGGTTCGATCATCGGCCAAGTGGCTGGTGGCGGCGTAGGCGGCGGCGTTGTGCTGGCCATCGTCGGTGCAGTGCGCAACATGATGAACAAGTAAGCTGTATAAATAGCTTAGACGTTAAGAAGCCGGGCGAGGGAAACTGCGCTCGGCTTTTTGCTTTTGAGCAAGGTATTGGCAGGTTCTGCTGCCTATAGCTGGATATGAATATGATCGTCATGGCGGGCAGCGCGGCAGCCTTGAAAACGGATTTTGGCACTGCCAGCAGAGAAACGCTGCTTTAAGTGTGGCTCAATGAAGATCTTGCCAACGCGCGGGTCGGCAACAAGCGAGCGCAACGCGGCCTGCATCCGAGGTTCATCAAGCTGGTAGTCTGGCCAGAGGCTCTGCAGCCAGCCCATATCCCACCTCAGGCTTGGAGACGTTGACGAGCAATCTGTCGGACCATCTTCAAAGGCAAAATAGCCAATGAAAGACCTCGCCGCGCCGGGCAGATAGCCGCTTTTGTCTTGATAGTAGAACGCAAGATCAGCCTTGCGGCCGTCGTGATGCGAGAGGTGAGGCAAAAGCGGAAAGCCAACGAAGAAGGGAAAGTTGGCATCCAAGACCCGCGTTTGTGTGCCCGGCAGTTGCTCCGCTATCTTTGCAGCGTGGTCGTTCAACACGCTTGAAAGCTCGGGCACGACATACTGCCTGTTCAACATGCAAAACAGCGGTGACTGCATCTGCAAATGATCGCCTTGGATACAGGGCAATGCCGTGCGCCCGAAATGGGGCGC
This sequence comes from Lentibacter sp., assembly GCA_016744435.1. Classification (GTDB taxonomy): domain Bacteria; phylum Pseudomonadota; class Alphaproteobacteria; order Rhodobacterales; family Rhodobacteraceae; genus Lentibacter. The sequence continues at coordinate 102,882 of JADGEJ010000006.1, forward strand.
AACCCAAAGCGCCGAGACAGACAGCGCAACATAGGCCAGCACGAACGCGGCGACACGACGTCTAAAGCCGAGCGCTACAAGCCAGGCCAACCCGCCGAGCTGCGACAGCAGGGTCAAGACGACAACAATAAGCAGATGAGAAACAGCTTTGAACATTGAATGGTTCTATCGCAGAAATTTCCAGTTTGACAGCTTGAGCTCGGCCTTGCTCATCGGGGCTGCGCGCGCTAGAAATTTGCCAACAGATATGCGAGGCTATCATGGCGCAGGACGACCCCAAAACACTGGTATCAACAGAGTGGCTCGCCGCTCACATCAAAAACCCCGATTTGCGGGTGCTTGACGCGACATGGTTTATGCCCGACGTCGAGGCAGATGCCGTGGCGGCTTACAACGAGACGCACATTCCCGGCGCGCGGTTTTTTGACATCGACGAGATCAGTGATCTCCGCTCTGAGCTTCCGCACATGGTTCCTTCTGTTGAGAAGTTCATGAGCCGGATGCGCGCCATGGGCGTGGGTGACGGGCACCAAGTTGTTGTCTACGACCAGCAAGGCGTGCGGTCAGCGCCGCGTGTTTGGTGGTTGTTCAAGCTTATGGGCCAAGACAACGTTGCCGTGCTTGACGGTGGCTTGCCCAAGTGGCTTGCTGAGGGCCGCGAAACCGAAGACATGGCCCCGATCATCCGCGACCGCCACATGACGGTGCGCCGCCAAAACCACCTCGTGAAAGACGTGACGCAGGTTTCTGCGGCTTCAAAGCTTGGCGACTACGAGATCATCGATGCGCGCTCGGCTGGGCGCTTTACGGGAACCGAAACTGAGCCTCGCGAGGGCCTTCGCAGCGGGCATATCCCGGGCTCTAAGAGTGTGCCGTTTCATGATCTGATCGCTGCCGATGGCACATTGCTTTTGCCCGACGCTCTGCGCGGGGTGTTTGAAAGCGCAGGCGTTGATCTCGCCAAACCCGCTATCACAACCTGCGGATCGGGCATCACAGCTGCGATCCTGTCGCTCGCATTAGAGCGGATCGGCAAGACAGACCACGCCGTCTATGACGGTTCATGGACAGAGTGGGGCGCCTTTGCCACCCTGCCTGTCGCAACAGGAGAAGCCTGATGTTTAGCAATCTCAAAAAGCAGCCCACCGACAAAATCATGGCGATGATGGGCAAGTTCCGCGCTGACCCGCGTGTTGGCAAGATCGACCTTGGCGTTGGCGTTTACAAGAACGCCGAGGGTGTCACGCCGGTGATGCGTGCTGTGAAAGCTGCCGAGCATAAGCTTTGGGAAGAACAGCAGAGCAAAGCCTACGTTGGGCTTGTCGGCGACCCTGCTTATGCCGACGCGATGATCGGGCTGGTGCTTGACGGCGCAGTGCCTCGTGAGAACATCGGTGCCGCAGCCACACCCGGCGGAACGGGCGCTGTGCGTCAGGCGTTCGAGATGATCAAAATGGCGACGCCTGAGGCGCGGGTGTTCGTGAGCAACCCGACTTGGCCAAACCATATCTCTATCCTCAACTACCTTGGCATCGAAGTTGTTCCTTATCGCTACTTTGACAGCGAGACACGCGGTGTCGACTTCGCGGGGATGATGGAAGACCTCGATGGGCTGAAGGCCGGCGACGTTGTGTTGCTGCACGGCTGTTGCCACAACCCGACTGGCGCAAACCTGAACCTCGCGGAATGGCAGCAAGTTATCGACGTGCTTAACACCAAGAGTGCGATCCCGATGATCGACATCGCCTATCAAGGCTTTGGCGATGGGCTGGCAGAAGACGCGGCCGCGACGCGGCTTGTGGCCTCAAGTGTGCCAGAGTGTCTGATCGCGGCGAGTTGCTCAAAGAACTTTGGCATCTATCGCGAGCGCACTGGTTTGCTCATGGCTGTGTCGCAAGACGCTGGTGCGAAGGCTTTGACGCAAGAGAACCTCGCCTTCCTCAACCGCCAAAACTATTCCTTCCCGCCTGACCATGGTGCGCGCTTGGTCACGATGATCCTGAACGACGACAAGCTGCGCGCTGATTGGCAGAATGAGCTGGAAGCTGTGCGCCTTGAAATGCTTGGCCTGCGCGAACAGCTTGCGGATGAGCTTCAGCGCCTGTCTGGCTCTGACCGATTTGGCTTTCTGGCGCAGCACCGCGGCATGTTTAGCCTGCTTGGTACCACGCCTGACATGGTGGAAGTCTTGCGCGCCAACAACGCGATCTACATGGTGCCGGACAGTCGGATGAACATCGCCGGGCTCGACACCGCAACAGTGCCGATCTTGGCGAAAGCCATAATCGACGCAGGCATCTAACTTGATCACATATGTGCTGAAAAACCCGGCTTCGTGTCGGGTTTTTTTGCTTTTGCCGAGTAATGATAGGTCTTTTAGCAAATATTTGATAATCCGAATGGCTGAGCTGGCTTAAAAGCGATCAACTGCAGGACAAAACCCTATGAAACGCTACCAAAGAAACATGACAGGCTACGGGCCGAACGCGCCTGATGCAGCTTGGCCCAACAGCGCTAAAGTCGCTGTTCAGTTTGTGCTGAATTATGAAGAAGGTGGCGAGAACTGCATTTTGCACGATGATGCGGCCTCTGAGGCGTTCCTGTCTGACATAGCCGGGGCCGCCCCGTGGCAAGGCAAGCGCCATTGGAACATGGAAAGCATCTATGAATACGGCGCGCGAGCTGGCTTCTGGCGGCTGCACCGCTTGTTCACGGGCGCTGGCATTCCGCTGACTATCTACGGCGTGGCGACGGCTTTGGCGCGCTCGCCCGAGCAAGTTCAAGCGATGAAAGATGCTGATTGGGAGATCGCTTCGCATGGCCTCAAGTGGGTTGAACACAAGGACATGCCCGAAGACGAAGAGCGCGCGGCAATTGCGGAAGCGGTGCGATTGCACACTGAAGTTACCGGCACACGCCCACGCGGTTGGTATACGGGGCGTTGCTCTGAGAACACCGTGCGGCTGGTGGCGGAAGAGGGCGGGTTTGACTACGTCTCTGACACCTACGACGACGACCTGCCTTATTGGCTAGAAGTCGGCGAACGCGATCAGCTTGTTATCCCTTACACGCTTGAAGCCAACGACATGCGCTTTGCGACAGCGCCCGGCTACACAGACGGTGAGCAGTTTTTCACTTACCTGAAAGACGCGTTCGATGTGCTTTACGCTGAAGGCCAAGAGGGCGCGGCGAAGATGATGAGTATTGGGCTGCATTGTCGCTTGATCGGGCGGCCCGGCAAGATCGCTGGGCTGAAGCGGTTTATCGACTACATCAAAGGCTTCGAGGGCGTTTGGACGCCGCGGCGCTTGGATATTGCCGAGCATTGGGCGCGCAACCATCCGCATGAGCGCCGCGAGCGCCCGAGCCAGATGAGCTTCGCGCGGTTTGTTGAAAAGTTCGGTGGGGTGTTTGAGCATTCCGCGTGGATCGCCGAGCGCGCACATGCGCTGGAACTTGGACCAGCACACGACACAGCGGCGGGTGTTCACAACGCTCTGGCGCGGATGTTTCGCAGTGCAAGCCACACCGAGCGGCTAGGCGTTTTGACGGCCCACCCAGACTTGGCGGGTAAGCTTGCAGCAGCCAAACGGCTGACCGCCGAAAGCACGAGCGAGCAAGCCGCAGCCGGGCTTGACGCGCTGACAGACGCTGAGCGCGAGCGGTTTACCGAGCTGAACACAGCCTATGTTGACAAGCACGGCTTCCCTTTCATCATCGCGGTGCGCGACCATGACAAGGCCAGCATCATCGCGGCGTTTGAAGCACGTATCAGCAACGCAACTGAAGTTGAGTTTGAAGAGGCTTGCAAGCAAGTCGAGCGCATCGCGCAGATCAGGCTGGAGGATATCGTATGAGCTATGCTTTCCCGCCCGGCGGCTTGCCTGAGCAAAGCGTAAATCCAGAAGGCGCGGCTGTCTTTACCGAGGCCTATGCCTTCATTCCCGCGATCACAATGCGCGACATCGTGACGAGCTTTCTGCCCGGATGGGAGAAAACCCGCGCTTGGATTATTGCGCGCCCGATGACTGGCTTTGCCGAGACCTTCGCGCAATATGCTATGGAAGTTGAGGCCGGTGGCGGCAGTGAAACGCCCGAACCTGACGCAGGAGCCGAGGCTGTTTTGTTTGTCGCGCGCGGGCGCGGAAACCTTGCGATTGACGGCACCCAGCACAAACTTGTCGAAGGCAGTTACGCCTACATTCCAGCTGGTGCGGCGTGGGCATTGCGCAACGATAGTGACGCTTTGTTGCAGTTTCACTGGGTGCGCAAACGCTACGAGCCAGCGCCGGGTTTGTCCGTGCCTGAGGCTTTTGTCACACGCGAGCAGGACGAGAAGCTGAACCTCATGGTGAACACCGACAAGTGGGGCACCACCCGGTTTGCCGAGCCGACAGATCTGCGCCACGACATGCATGTGAACATTGTCACGTTCCAACCCGGCGGGCTTATCCCCTTCGCGGAAACCCATGTGATGGAACACGGGCTTTACGTGCTGCAAGGCACGGCGCGATACTTGCTCAACAAAGACTGGGTCGAGGTTGGCCCCGGTGACTTTATGTGGCTGCGCGCGTTTTGCCCACAAGCCTGTGTAGCAACGGGCGATGAGCCGTTCCGCTACCTCCTGTACAAAGACGTAAACCGCCATGTGAAGCTGGGGTTGGGCGAATGAGCGAGATCATCGCACAGCCGTTGACTGTCGAGGCTTTCGCGCCTTATGGCGATGTGCTCGAAGCCGTGGGCGAGCCTGACAAGACCATCAATGCGGGTTTCTGCGGGCGCTGGCATGACAAGGCCACGCTCGACTTTGGCCCCGACGGGCGCGCGGGCATCAGCGTGTTTCAGGCCGAGCCGCGCACGCTGCCCTACACGCTTGATCTGGTCGAGCGGCACCCTGACGGCAGCCAAGCTTTCATTCCGATGAGCCGTGACAGTTGGCTTGTAACTGTCGCCGATGACGACGGCGGCAAGCCTGTCAACATCAAGGCGTTTATCGTGCGGGCTGGTCAGGCCATCAACTTTCATCGCGGCACATGGCATGGCGTTTTGACGCCGCTCAGCGCACCAGGGCTGTTTGCCGTGGTTGACCGCATCGGCGACACAGTAAACCTAGAAGAATTCAGGCTCGATCCACCCATCGCGGTGAGTGTCTGATCAAAAGACCTGCCAACAAGAAGCAGGCACCAACGGGACTAACCCAACAAGGAGGGACAAGATGTCTTCAAGTTCAATCGGGACGCCAGAGCAACTGCGCGACCCAAACTACACCCCACCGATGGCTCAAGCCGTTCCACTGGGGATTCAGCATGTGCTGGCGATGTTCGTATCAAACGTTACGCCTGCCATTATCATCGCTGGTGTTGCCGGCTTCGGCTTTGGCGCGCCGGGGGCTGA
>JADGEJ010000007.1 GCA_016744435.1 Lentibacter sp.
TTCAACATCGGCCATTCCAGAAAGCGCAATACGTCTCGCGGGCGCATTCCGAGCGCCTCAGCGAGCCTGAAGCGCTCAGCGGGGACTGCTTCCCAGCCCTGAAGCAAAAGCCTTGTTGCGAGGGGCAGGTTGAAGAAAACATGCGCCAGAACCACGCCGTGCAGCCCGTATATTTGCACCGCAGGCAGGCCCGCAGCTGCTAGCGCCGAGTTCAGAATTCCGGCTCTGCCAAACACTGCCAGCAGGCCAAGTACAGCCACTATCACCGGCAAGATAAACGGCGCGCCCATCAGCAGCACCAGTGCGTTGCGGCCCCAAAACCGCCGCCGCGCCAAAGCTCTCGCAACGGGGATGGCAAGCAAGCCGCTGAATAGCGCCGACAAGAGGGCCTGCCACAGCGTAAACCTCAGCGCCGCCCAGTCAGCGCCGCCAAGGGTTTTGGGCCAGCCCGTCTGCGCCATCACAGCGGCAATTGGGGCCAAAACCAACACGCAAACGAGCGCCGCTGTTGCAGCGCCCGAGCGGTGTTTCATTGTGACAGGGCGTTGCGCCATTCTTCCAACGCCACCGCGCGCAGACTTGCAGCCTCATCGGGTGAAAGCAGCAGTGCCTTGCTCGGCACGATCAACGTATCAAAGCCTTCAGGCAAGCCTGCTTTTGGCGTCACCGCTGGGTACATCCAGTTGGTCGTCGGGATGATGTCTTGGAAGGCATCCGTCAGCATGAACGCCAAAAAGGCGTCAGCAAGGTCAGGTTGGTCACTGCTCGCCAGCTTACCGGCAACTTCAACCTGCATATAGTGGCCTTCGTCAAACTTGGCTGCTGTTTTGCCTGCATCTCCTTCCGCGATCAGGTGATAGGCTGGTGAGGTTGTGTAAGACAAAACCATGTCTGCTTCGCCCTCAAGGAACAGCCCGTAGGCCTCTGACCAGCCTTTGGTCACGGTGACGATATTATCAGCCAAGCCTTCCCAAACAGCGCCGGCCTCGTCTCCGTAAGCGGCCTTCACCCACATCAGCAGGCCAAGTCCAGGAGTCGATGAACGCGGATCTTGGATCAGAATTTTCGCATCGCTCTCAGCCAGCGCCTTAAGGCTCGCAGGTGCGGCAAAGTCTTTCTTGTGAACAAAGGCAAAATAACCCCAGTCATATGGCACGAACCGCGGGTCTTCCCATGTCACTGGCATATCAAACTTGGCGCTCACACCATGAGGTGCAAAAAGTCCGCTCTCTGCCGCCATCGACGTCAGGTTGGTGTCGAGCCCAAGAACGACATCAGCCTCGCTGCGTTTTCCTTCAAGACGAATGCGCGACAGCAAAGCAGCTCCGTCACCCGCGCTCACAAATTTCAAATCGCAATCGCAGACAGCTTCGAACGCAGCCTCTACTTTCGGCCCTGGCCCCCACTCCGAGACAAAGCTGTCGTAGGTGTAAACTGTGAGCTCTGGGATTTCTGCCAAGCTCGCCGTAGCAAACGTTGCAAAAAATCCCGTGGCATATGCAAGATGCTTCATGTCATCCTCCTTAAATGCGACGGGCGGAGATAGCAGGATGAATTTCCATACCTTCCCTCCGCCGGTCTTAACCGGTTCAGGTTCAACGGGTCCGCAGAATTGCATCTCAGCTCACAAAGAGCCCCCCGAGGTGCGGCCAACTTAGGCTTGCCACCCGTGCTCCACAACCCCGCTTCTTTTTCTTTCCAAAAATATCCCGGGGGCGTGGGGGCTGGCCCCCACACTTGTCGGATTGCGCGCAAGCGGAATTCGAAATAAACCTCCCCCAAAGGAGCCGCCCCATGAGCATGAACACATTCGGACACCTCTTCCGCGTCACCACTTGGGGTGAAAGCCACGGCCCAGCCCTTGGCGCGACTGTTGATGGCTGCCCTCCCGGCGTGCCCCTCGACGAGGCAATGATCCAAGTCTGGCTTGATAAGCGTCGCCCCGGGCAGAACAAGAACACCACCCAACGTCAGGAAGCTGACCAAGTGCGCATCCTCTCCGGCGTGTTTGAAGGCGTCACAACCGGCACGCCCATTCAGCTCATGATCGAGAACACCGATCAGCGCTCAAAAGACTACGGCGAAATCGCCCAGACATTCCGCCCCGGCCATGCCGACATCACCTACCATCAAAAGTACGGGTTGCGCGACTATCGCGGTGGTGGCCGCTCGTCAGCGCGCGAAACGGCAGCGCGTGTTGCTGCGGGTGGAGTGGCCCGCGCCGCTCTCAAGGCTCTCACTCCCGATGTGCAGATCGTCGGCTACATGACACGCATGGGCGACAAAGTGATAGATCGTGCCAAGTTTGACTGGGGCGCCATTGAGCAAAATCCGTTCTGGATTCCCCAAGATGCCGAAACCGCAGCGATCTGGGAAGATTACCTCACTGCCATCCGCAAAGACAAAAACTCCGTCGGCGGCGAGGTCGAAGTCGTCGCACGCGGCTTGCCAGCTGGCATCGGCGCGCCAGTCTACGCCAAACTCGACACTGACTTGGCCGCCGCGATGATGTCCATCAACGCCGTCAAAGGCGTTGAAATTGGCGAAGGCATGGCCGCAGCTGGCCTCAAGGGCACAGACAACGCCGACGAGATATTCCTCGGCAACGACGGCAAACCTGTCTACTCGTCTAACCACGCAGGCGGCATTCTCGGCGGCATCTCGACTGGCCAAGACGTTGTCGTGCGTTTCGCCGTCAAGCCAACCTCGTCGATCCTCACACCACGCCAATCAATCCGCATTGACGGCAGCGCAACCGAGGTTGTGACCAAGGGCCGCCATGACCCCTGCGTTGGCATCCGTGCAGTGCCCGTCGGCGAAGCGATGATGGCCTGCGTTGTGCTTGACCACATTCTGTTGCATCGCGGCCAAGTCGGCGGCGCAGTCGGAGAGACACGCGGCTCCATCGGCTGATGCTCGCTATCCTGTCGATCACGTTGCCCATCTTCGCGGCCGTGGCTTTGGGTTACATCACGGTGCGCGGCGGGCTGTTCAAACCGTCCGACATGCGCCTCTTTGGCAGTTTCGTGCTCAACCTTGCGCTGCCTGCGTTGCTATTCAACGCCGTCGCCACGCGCGATCTGAGCGAAGCCTTCAACCTCACTTACATGGCGGCCTTTCTGCTCGGCGCGCTGCTCCGCCTTCACGGTGTTCAGCCTGCTAGGCACGTCGCCCAAACTCGTGCTGCACCCCGCCATGGCGGCCCTTGCGCTCGTTGTCGTGAGTTTCTTCGGCTTCGCGCCACTCAGCAAAGAACTGGCAGTCGCGGTTGTGCTTTCCGCGGCTGTGCCGATGTTTGCTGTCTATGGGCTGTTCGCCAGTGAGTTGGGCCATGAGGGCATGGCCTCTATCGCCCAACTCCTCGCAACTACGGTCTCGTTTCTGACTCTCAGCGCGTTGATGCTTTTGCTTCTATGAGGCCGCGTTTAATGCCACGTCCATCAGCGCTTTGATCTCGGCTTTGCCAGTGCCCGCTACGATGCGGCCCAGCTCTTCGTCGCCCTTCAAAACAACAAGCGTCGAGCGGCGCGGAATGTTGAGCTCGTTCACCAACGCGCTTTTGCCGTGCTTGTCCCAGTCAACGTCAATGAACGTGATCTTCTTTGCATAGGCAGGGTTCGCGCCCTTGAGTGCGTTTATAACGCGTTCCTGAGCCGCGCACGTCGCGCACCAGCTCGCTTTGAAGTCAAGGAACACGACGTCGCCTTTGGCGAGGCGCTTCTTGGCAAGGCCATCTTTGTATTGCTTGGCCGCCGCGAATGCGAAGCTTGGCGTGGCAAGGGCAGCCAGGCCAGAAAGGCCTGTGAGGCAAAAAGTGCGTCTGTTCATGGGAAGTCTCCTTAAGGTTAAATCGCGACTGAAAAGTCGACAAGCCAAGCTGGCAGAACGCTCAGCGCCCAAGCTTCGGCATAGTGGTGAAGTTTGAAAAGGATCGCGAGGCCGACCGCGACAAACACCGCGCCCATGACAGGGCGAGCAGCCACAGCGAGGCGTTGCATGCGGGCACGGTTGCGCATCAGCCAAGCGCGCGTGCCATAGCCAAGTGCAAGGATGATCGTGCTCACGCCGAGTGCAAAGAATACCATGATCACTGTCGCGCGCATCAGGCTTTCGCCTTGGCTGGCAAGCGCAATCGCCCCGCCAAGTGTCGGCCCCACGCAAGGGCTCCAGACCGCGCCGAGAAGCAAGCCGCCTGCAAACTGGCCCTTGAGCGAGCCTTGCTCAAGCGTGTCCATCTGCGCATCTGCGCGCGCCGACATGCCCGCCGTTGCGGACGAGAATACAGCGCCCAAACGCGGCACCAGTAGCAGCAGGCCAAAGCCGATCATCAAGACAGCGCCCGCTTGCGCCACCGTCTGCTCATCAAGCCCCAGCGCGCGGCCAAAGGCGGTTATGACAACGCCAAGCATGACGAACGACAGGCTCATACCCGCAGCCAAGGCCAGCGGGCCTTTGGCGTTCGCGTTGAGTGCGCCTGCGAGCACGACTGGTAAAACCGGCAGCACGCAAGGGTTAATCAGCGTGAGCAAGCCCGCTGCATATGCAAAGATAAATTCCATGGTGCATGACTTAGGCTTGCACACCCCTCATTGTCATCACAACTGTCGCTGACGCGACTTCACGATGATGTGGGGGATTGTTTCGAAAGTTGCACTGCCAGAATGCCCGCGGCGATAACAGCAACGCCGACAAAGTCGAGCCGACCGAGCTTTTCGCTGAGCACGAGTGCCGCGATGCCAACCCCGATGAACGGGTTGAGAAAGTGAAACGTTGCCGCTTTCACCGCGCCGATCCGGTTGACGAGGAAGAACCACACCAGCGTCGCTGCAAGGCCAGGCACAAGTGTTGTGTAGGCAAAGGCGGCGGCGAGCTCGAAGTTCATGTCAACGCGCGGTGTTTCAAACAAGATAGCCGCGCCGAACAATGCCGCCGAACCTACCAACATCTGCAAGCCGACAACCATCATAAAGTTGCCGCCTGACGTTGCCCCGCGCAAAACGAGCGTTGCCAGTGTCAACGCCAGCACCCCGACGACGCAAAGGCCAACCCCGAACATGTCAACACCGCCACCAAAACGTGACCCCATGATGATGGCTACACCAAGCACACCAGCTATGAGGCCCAGCAGCCCCAATGGCCTGATTTTTTCACTGAAAAACGCCCAGCCCACCACAGCAACAAGCAGCGGCATTGTCGAGGCAATAATGGCTGCAAGCGAGGCTTCGATCGTCTGCATCGCGACAAAGTTGAGGCCAAGGTAAAGTGCGTTCTGGCAAAGGCCAAAAATGATCGTGGCGCGCCATTGGTTGCGAGTTAAGCGCCACGTCTGGCCCATCGCCAATGCGATGAGAACGCCAAGCAGGCCCGAGATCAGAAACCGGAAAGACAGTGCCCAGATCGGCGAGGCATGCTCGACGATGATCCGTGCAGATGTAAACGCGCTTGACCACATGGCCGCAAAGGCCAGCCCCATGAGTATCGCTCTGATGTCCAACGCCTGCCTCCAACGTAAAAGGGCCGCCACTGAGGCGACCCTTTCGAAAACTTTGCTGAAAGTCCAGCTTAGCCGTTAACGCTGTCTTTAAGCGCTTTGGCGATTGTCATTTTGACAACCTTGTCAGCTTCTTTCTTGATCTGCTCGCCAGTCGCGGGGTTGCGAACCATGCGCTCAGGGCGTTCACGGCAGTAAATTTTGCCAACGCCGGGAAGTGTCACAGCGCCGCCGCCTGAAACTTCTTTGGTGATGATCGCGATAACTGCGTCAAGGGCTGAGCCCGCTGACTTCTTGTCGCTGCCCATTTCGTCTGCGAGTGCCGCAACGAGCTGTGTTTTTGTCATTGGTTTTGTCATTGGTCTCTCCTGTAATTGCCCGATTTTGGGGCCCATTGCGGCCATATAACTGCATGATGAGTCTCAACACAACGAATTGTGTGCAACCTGAGCAAGAAAATAGGCGTTTATTAGGGTTTTTTGACCTAAAGGAAGGCTGTTTCAGAGAAACTCCGCAGTTTCCGGCTGTGTAGCCTCTCAAGCGGCATGTCTCGCAGCGACTCCATTGCCTTGATGCCGATCCTCAAATGGCGCCCAACTTGGGTGGTGTAAAAGTCGCTCGCCATGCCTGGCAGCTTTAGCTCTCCGTGCAGTGGCTTGTCGGAAACACATAGCAATGTTCCGTAAGGCACGCGAAAACGAAAGCCATTGGCGGCGATCGTGGCGCTCTCCATGTCCAGGGCAACGGCGCGACTTTGGCTTAGGCGCTGCACAGGCCCTTCGCTTTCGCGAAGCTCCCAATTGCGATTGTCCAAGCTGGCGACAGTGCCGGTGCGCATCAGACGCTTTAGCTCGTAACCCTTGAGTTCAGTCACTTCCGCAACAGCCTCTTCAAGTGCGATCTGCACCTCGGCAAGCGCCGGCACAGGCACCCACAGTGGCAAGTCGTCATCAAGGACTTTGTCTTCGCGCAGATAGGCGTGGGCAAGCACAAAGTCGCCCAGTAACTGGCTGTTCCTGAGCCCTGCACAATGGCCCACCATGATCCAGGCATGGGGGCGCAAAACTGCGATATGATCGGTCGCAGTTTTGGCGTTTGACGGGCCAACGCCTATGTTCACCAGCGTGATGCCTGATCCATCAGCGCGCTTGAGGTGATAGCTTGGCATTTGCGGCAATTTCTCAGGGCGCAACAATGCTTCGTCCGGCGCTGTTATCTCGACATTCCCAGTGCCGACAAAACTTGTGTAACCACTGTCCGCATCGGCCAGCATTAAGCGCGCATATGCCTCAAATTCGTTCACATAGAACTGGTAGTTGGTGAACAACACGTGGTTCTGAAAATGCTCTGGCGCAGTTGCGGTATAGTGCGAAAGTCGCGCTAGCGAATAATCAACCCGCTGGGCAGTGAACGGCGCGAGCGGTTCAGCTCCATCATCGCCCGCCTTAAACGTGCCATTCACAATATCATCATGGGTTGTGCTGAGGTCAGGCACATCAAACACGTCACGCAAGATAAACTCGGCAGCGCCCTCTTGGGGCACCGAAATGCGCGCATCATTGGCAACAGCAAAGTGTACAGGCATCGGCGTATCGGAATAGCCTACTTCAACTGGCACACCATGGTTGCCCATGAGCAACTCAAGCTGCTGGGTGAGGTAATCTTTAAACAAATCAGGGCGCGTCACCGTGGTTGCGTGCACCCCCGGCTGTGAGACGTGGCCAAAGCTTAGACGGCTGTCAATCTGCGCATAGCTCGTCGTTTCGATCCGTACTTGCGGATAGAACGCCCTGATCCGCTTAGCCTTTGGCGGGTTAACCATCGCCTCGCTGAAGGCGTCGCACAGAAAGGTGCAGGAGGCTTCATAAAGCTCCGTCAGCCGTGCGACGGCTTCACCGGCATCGTCAAAGCGCTGGAAATCTCCCATCTCTAGTGTCACAAATTGTGAAGGCATTCGCCGCTCCGATCAGATAAAGAGAAGCCGGCAAGCGGGGTGCAAGGCCGGAATTTCCTGAAAGGTTGCACGAAGCCAAAGCAGGATCAAGGAGAGCCTGATGAACACGGAAACGGACTATGAAACAGTCAGCGCTGAATACTTTGGCGCATCTTTGCGCGGTTTTGGCTTTAACATATTGGTAACAGACGTGCGCCGCACAGCTCGTTTCCTTGAGGCCGTGTTTGCCATGAAGGCACACCGTGTTAGCGAAGATTTCGCCATCATGACTCACGGCACAAACGTGATGCAGCTGCACTCTGACAGCACCTACGCCAGCAATCCGTTGCTTGGACTAGTGCCAGAAAATCCGCCTCGCGGCGCAGGTGTTGAGATCAGGCTATATGATTGCGACCCTGAGGATGCCTCTGCAAAAGCCGAAGCTGCCGGTGGCACCATTCTGCAAACCCCCACCGACAAGCCGCACGGGCTGCGCGAGGCCTACATCCTCTGCGCCGATGGCTATGCTTGGGTGCCCTCGCAGCCCATTGAAAAGGAAGCCGCTCGTGGATGACATGCTACAGGTACTTGGCTCACCAGCTTACAAGCACCTCACTCATAGCCTTGCATTTGTCTGCTTGTTGCTTGCGGTAGGCTTCGTCGTAGTCGCTTTTGCCTATTATGGCCGAGCAAGCGACATCAGCGGCAAGACACCCGAAGAGCAACGCTGGACACTCCTCATGGGCACGTGGCGTGACAGCCTGATCATCACGGTTCTCTACCTGTCTGAAGCCATGGTTTACCGGTTCTCCACACTGCAAGGCGCGTCTGGAGAGCTTCCCGGCACGCTCCTTCTATATGGACCTGCCATAAACGACATCGCAGCGGTCTGCATCTATATCGCTATATTTGCAGTTGCCATCTTGCGTATCATCCTGATCTCGCGCTGGCTCTCGGAGCAGAAAACTTCGGCCTAACGTCGCAAACGCAGTTGAATGCCGCTTTCGCAGTATGCAGTCTCCACACAAAGGAGAACCGCCATGACTGTTACAAACCTGCGCCCCAATCTTGATAATTGGCAAGAGCGTGTCGACATGGCAGCGGCCTTCCGCTGGACAGCGCGGCTCAACATGCATGAAGGCGTTGCTAACCATTTCAGCCTCGCTGTCAACGACGACGGCACGCGTTTTCTGATGAACCCTAACCAAGTGCATTTTTCGCGTGTGAAAGCGTCTGATCTGATCGAGATCGACGCGAACGATCCCGAAACACTCAAGGGCCCGAATGCGCCTGACCCAACGGCTTGGGGCCTGCACGGCGGGTTGCACCGCGCCTGTGCCCACGCCCGCTGCGCGATGCACGTACACTCCATTCATGCGACTGTGCTGGCCTGCCTTGCCGACAGCCGCCTGCCTCCGATCGACCAAAACTGCGCCACGTTTTTCAACCGATATGTGATCGACGAAAACTATGGTGGTCTTGCGTTCGAAGACGAAGGAGCGCGCTGCGCTCAGCTCTTCAGTGACCCAAAACAAAAGGTCATGATCATGGGCAACCACGGCGTGCTGATCATCGGCCAAACAGTCGCCGAAACGTTCAACCGCCTCTACTATTTCGAACGCGCCGCCGAAACCTACATTCGTGCCCTGCAAACAGGCCAGCCTTTGCGTGTGCTCCCCGATGACATCGCCGAAAAAACAGCGCAAGAGCTCGAAACCTACCCCGAACAAGACGAGCGGCACCTTTCCGAACTTAAATCCATCCTCGACGACGAAGGTTCTAGCTACGCATCATAGCCCTTTCTTCTTGCCCAAAATATCCTGGGGGTCTGGGGGCTAGCCCCCAGTTCAGTCGGACGCGAAGCGTTCGAAATCCATCTCAAACCATAGGACTCCGGCACACTATGCATTTCGCCTTAACCGAAGAACAACAAATGATCGTCGACACGACACGCGCTTTTGTTGAAAAAGAACTCTACCCGCACGAAGCGCTTGTCGAGCGCACGGGGCATCTGCCGATGGAGCTCATCCGCGAAATCCAGCCCAAGGCGATGGAAGCGGGGCTCTATGCGGCTAACATGCCCGAAGAAGTCGGCGGCGCCGGACTAGATACGCTGACTTGGCTGCTCTACGAAAAAGAGCTCGGTCGGGCCAATTATGCATTGCATTGGACATGCGTCGCGCGCCCTTCAAACATCATGCTGGCCGGAACTGACGAGCAGAAAGAGAAATATCTCTATCCTTGTATTCGGGGCGAAAAGTGGGACTGCCTCGCCATGACAGAGCCGGGTGCCGGCTCTGATCTGCGCGGGATGACGGCAAGCGCAAAAGAAGACGGCGGTGATTTTGTCCTCAACGGCACTAAACATTTCATTTCGCATGCTGACATTGCCGATTTCTCGATCGTCTTTATGGCGACAGGCGAGGAAGACACACCGCGTGGCAAAAAGAAACTGATCACAGCGTTCTTTGTCGACAAAGGCACCCCGGGCTTCAAGGTGCGCGATGGCTACCGCAATGTTAGCCACCGTGGCTACACCAATGCGGTGCTTGAGTTTGACAATTGCCGCATCCCAAAGTCAGCTATTTTGGGAGAGGTCCATAAAGGCTTCCAAGTCGCGAACGACTGGCTCGGCGCAACACGCCTTCAAGTCGCGGCGACGTCGCTCGGCCGGGCAGAGCGCGCCTTTGAACATGCACTGGAGTACTCGGCAGAGCGCAAACAATTTGGCCAGCAGATCTCGAAATTCCAAGGAGTCTCTTTCAAACTCGCGGACATGGCGCTTGAAATAAAGGCAGCCAATTTGCTGACTTATGAAGCTGGCTGGAAGTTTGACCAAGGCAGTGTCACGGAAGCAGACATGTCGATGGCAAAGCTGAAGGCAACTGAGGTCTTGGCCATGGTCGCGGATGAGGCCATCCAGATCCATGGCGGCATGGGGTTGATGGACGAGCTGCCGCTAGAGCGGATCTGGCGCGATGCACGGGTTGAGCGGATCTGGGAAGGCACCAGCGAGATCCAGCGGCATATCATCAGCCGTGACCTGCTGCGCCCGCTTGGTGGCTAAGGCTTTGCGCCGCGCTTCGCGCGTCGCGGTGGCGAGGGGGCCAGCCCCCTCGCGCTCCCCCGGGATATTTCTGGAAAGAAAAAAGAGTTTGAGATGAGACACTCCCTTTTGCGTTTAATGAATCCTCGTTCTATCGCCGTGATCGGCGGCGGGGCTTGGTGCGCCTCTATTTTGAAGGCTGCCGAGATGATCGGATTTGAAGGGGAGATTTTCCCTGTTCATCCTGAAGGAAAGATGATCGCTGGCCGTCAGGCTGTCACGTCTTTGGGGGCTTGGGAGGGGCCTATTGATGCTGCGTTCATTGGCGTGAACCGCCACGCGACCATCGACATTGTCAAACAGCTGGCGGCTATGGATGCGGGCGGAGCGGTATGCTTTGCCTCCGGCTTTTTGGAAGCGAGTGCAGAGCTGCCTGACGGGGGAGAGCTACAAGATGCGCTGGTGGCCGCGGCTCAGGGCATGCCCATTCTTGGCCCCAACTGCTACGGATTTATCAACGCGCTTGACCAAGCAGCTATTTGGCCTGACCAGCACGGTTGTAAACCCGTTGAGCGGGGTGTCGCCATTCTGACGCAAAGCTCTAACATTGCTATCAACATGACGATGCAGAAGCGGGCGTTGCCTGTTGCCTATATGATTGCTTGCGGAAATATGGCCCAGACAAGCCAAGCGCGAATAGCTGCCGAGCTTCTAGATGACCCACGCGTCAGCGCCATTGGTCTACATATTGAAGGGTTTGGCGACACCGCCGAGTGGCATGCTCTTGCACGCAAGGCGCAGGACAAAAACATCCCCCTGATCGCGCTTAAGGTCGGCAAGTCTGACCACGCGCAGGCGGCAACTGTTTCGCATACCGCGTCATTGGCGGGCAGTCATGCGGGGGCCGAGGCCCTGCTGGCGCGGCTCGGCATTGCACGCGTGCCTGACGTGCCGAGCTTTGTTGAAACGCTCAAGTTGTTACATGTCGCCGGCCAGCTTGATGCGCCAACGCTGGCCACGATTTCGTGTTCGGGCGGCGAGGCGAGCTTGGCAGCCGACACGGCCCATGGGCGCGCTTTGAGTTTTCCGCCTTTGAGCGACGCGCAGAAAGCCCAGCTTTTTGAAGCTCTTGGCCCCAAGGTCTCTTTGGCGAACCCGCTTGATTACCACACCTATATCTGGCGCGACACGGAACGGATGACCGAGACGTTCGCCGCTA
The DNA here is from genome assembly GCA_016744435.1 of Lentibacter sp. Lineage (GTDB taxonomy): Bacteria > Pseudomonadota > Alphaproteobacteria > Rhodobacterales > Rhodobacteraceae > Lentibacter. Next base: position 11,690 of record JADGEJ010000007.1, read on the forward strand.
TGGCCTCGCCTCAGACAGGCATCACCCTTGCGATTGTTGACTACCCGCATACTGACGCAACTGATTGGGAGTGTGCCACTCAAGCTATCATCGGCGCGGCAAAACGCACCGGACGGCCTTTTGGCGTAGTCGCGACACTGCCTGAGCTGCTCCCCGAGGGGCTGGCGGAGCGGTTTGTTGCGGCAGGCGTGGTGCCCTTTATGGGCCTCACCGAGGCGCTTGTTGCTGTCGAAGCTGCTGCCAAGCTCGCGCAGGCGCCCAACACTCCGCCCTTGCCAGCGGGAGAAGTATTGGGCGCTCAGACCCTGTCAGAACACGCGGCAAAAACTGCTCTCGCGGCGCATGGCTTGCCCGTGCCCGCCTCCTTGCGGTTGACCTCACTTAAGGAGCTCGATCAGCAGCTTGAAGGCCTCGTCTTTCCGTTGGTTTTGAAGGCCGAGGGCATGGCGCATAAATCAGACGCTGGCGGTGTCGCGTTGGGCCTAACAAGCGCTGAAGCCGTAAAGCAAGCCGCAGGTGCCATGGGCGGCGAAAGCTGGCTGGTTGAGGAAATGGCAAAAAATGGCGTGGCTGAACTGCTCGTCGGGGTGACGCGCGATGCAGCGCACGGGCTGCTGCTGACAGTCGGAGCAGGCGGCGTGCTAACTGAAGTGTTGCAAGACACTGCATCTCTCCTCATGCCCATTACTGAGGCCGAATTAGACAATGCCCTGAACAGCCTCAAATGCGCTCCACTTCTTGCTGGTTATCGAGGCAAACCTGCTGCTGATCGCAAGAGTATTTTGCGCGCAATTCTTGCGCTGCAGGACTATGTGATTGCACATCTGAGCGAGATTGAAGAAGTTGAAGTGAACCCGCTGATCTGCACGCCTCATGGGGTTGTTGCGGTTGATGCGCTTATCAGAAAGTCGATGCCATGAGCACTGTTGAAAGCCCCGTAATGACCCGCTGCGTAGGCGCTATTCTTGAGGTCACGCTTGATCGGCCGAAGGCCAACGCGATTGATCTTGCGACCAGCCGGATCATGGGCGAAGTTTTTGCCGATTTCCGAGATGACCCTGAGTTACGTGTATGCATTATTACTGGCGCTGGCGAGAAGTTTTTCTGCCCGGGCTGGGACCTGAAAGGCGCTGCCGACGGTGACGCTGTTGATGGCGACTATGGCGTCGGCGGCTTTGGCGGGTTGCAAGAGTTGCGCGGGCTTAACAAGCCCGTGATCGCGGCGGTGAATGGCATCGCTTGTGGCGGCGGGCTAGAATGGGCGCTGTCGGCTGACATTATTCTAGCAGCCGAGCACGCCACCTTTGCGCTGCCTGAAATTCGCTCAGGCACCGTTGCCGACGCCGCAAGCGTGAAGCTGCCCAAGCGTATTCCCTACCACATCGCGATGGAGCTTCTGCTGACGGGCCGTTGGTTTGACGCTGAAGAGGCTAAGGGTTGGGGCATCGTCAACCATATCTATCCGTCAGATGATCTGATGGATCAGGCTTGGGAGATGGCGCGCCTGCTCGCCTCTGGCCCGCCGCTGGTTTATGCCGCGATCAAGGAGATCGTGCGCGACGCAGAAGATGCCAAATTTCAAGACGCGATGAACCGGATCACCAAGCGGCAACTGGCCTCTGTTGATGTGCTCTATGGCTCGGAAGACAACCTTGAAGGCGCCAAGGCCTTTGCCGAAAAACGCGATCCTGTTTGGAAGGGTTGTTAACCTTTAAAACGCGCGCTAACCGCCTGCAACAAATGGCGAAAATGCACCTACTTTTGTAGCGCCTTACCTTGAAAGATTGCTTTGAGAGGGTCTTCTCGGCTAGGCTCTCTCAAGATAGTTCGAAACGGCATCTGGAGTTATGTCGTTTGTTAAGGGCTCGTTCATAAGTGTAACAGTATTGCGGTGTGAAGAAAGTATATGGGAGCATATCATTTATGATGTCACTCGACTTCGCAACGCGTTTGACAAGAGGCCAAAAAAGGCTTGTTTTTCTGACACTTGACGCCATTGTCACAGCCCTTTCGCTGGTCGGATCTGTCTGGCTGATGGGCGCGGCTCCGATCAACGCTTTCGAGCTTACAAAGCTCGCGCCGCTCACTCTTATGCTATTGGTTGCTGGCGGCTTCATGAGCACATTTTTAGGCCTGCCCCGAATCAAGCTGAACTCTTATGAGCTGCAAGGCATTGTACGAACGGCCTTTTTTGCATCGGCGCTGGGGGCTATCGGCTTTTTGCTCAACCTTGCCTTAGCAACGATAAGTGCGCCGGGCGTGTTTGCCGTGTTTACCATGGTTTTGCTGATCGCCACTGTGGCCCTGCGCCTTGGCTTGCGCTCTTTGCTGATCCGAATTTATCGTCAGGGCAATGACCGGACACGCATTCTTGTTTATGGCGCGAGTCAAACAGGACAGCAGCTTGCCATGGCTCTGCAATCAGACGACGCATTGCAAGTTGTTGCTTTTGTTGACGAGAACCCGACAGTGCAGAGCCTCTTTATCGCTGGCCTGCCTGTCTATGCCCCCGTAAAACTTGCCGATCTGGTGCGCAAAGAGCGGATCGACCGAATCGTGCTTACCTTGCCGTCAGCCTCGCAAACAGAACAGGCCCGCCTTGCGCACAAGCTGCGCACGCTTGGCTGTGAAGTGCATTCTTTGCCCAGTTTCGCCACGCTTATCAGCGAAGGCACGCTTGGCTCAAGGGCGACACCGGTTGCTATCAACGATCTGCTGGGCCGCGGAAGCCTTTCCGAAGAACTGCCCACCGTGGCGCAGAGCTATTCCAACCGCCGCATTCTGATCACAGGAGCAGGCGGCTCTATCGGGTCTGAGCTGTGCCGCCAGATTATCGGATGTGACCCTGTCAGCGTGGTGCTGTTTGATCACTCCGAACTGGCGCTCTACACGATCCACAAAGAGCTCATCGAGTTGGCGCCGAAGGCGACGATTACGCCGATTCTTGGTTCAATCACCGACAAACGACTGGTCGAGAATGTCCTGTCGCGCCACAAGATTGATGTCATCGTGCATGCGGCGGCCTACAAGCACCTACCGTTGGTGGAAGAGAACGTGATCGCTGGGCTGACCAACAATGTATTAGGCACCAAGGTTGTCGCCGAAGCTGCGCGCGCGGCTGGTGTTGCGCGGTTTATCCTTATCTCAACAGACAAAGCCGTGCGCCCCGCAAATGTTATGGGGGCCTCCAAAAGGCTCGCTGAGTTGGTGGTGCAAGACCTCGCTTCGCGCCCGCAATCAACGCGGTTTTCGATGGTGCGCTTTGGCAATGTGCTTGGTTCCTCGGGCTCTGTCATCCCGCTCTTTGAAGAGCAGATCACGCGTGGCGGCCCTGTCACGCTGACCCATGATGAAGTCACGCGCTATTTCATGACAATCTCTGAAGCCGCCCGCCTTGTCTTGCTGGCTGGCTCCTACTCACTTGGCGGCGATGTCTTTGTTCTCGACATGGGTGATCCGGTGCCAATCCGCCGCCTCGCCGAGCAGATGATCGAAGCCTCGGGCTACCAAGTCAAAGACGCCGTGCACCCTTACGGTGACATCGAGATCGCGGTAACGGGCTTGCGCCCCGGCGAGAAGCTGCACGAAGAACTGCTTATCTCGTCTGACATGTTGCCAACGCCGCACCTCAAAATCTTGCGGGTGCAGGAAAGTGCGCTGTCAGAGATCGAAGTGGCCAACGCCGTGCGCGACATCAAGTCGGCTCTTGAGCAGCAGGATGAAATTCTCGCGCGCTCTATCGTGTCGCGCTGGATCACCAAGGACACGGCTCAAGCCGAGCGCGCCACAACGCAAATCGGCACAGAGCAGCCTGAGCAACTCGGCACCATAGCTTGATCTGCCTGCTTAACCTGCCAAAGTCAGTCAGCGAAGTAGTCGCGACGGCCAATTGAAACATAGGCCTCAAAACCCGAGCGCTTCGCGTCTTTCTCTGAGTAGACATTGCGCAAGTCCGCCATTTTTGGCGTGTTCATCTTCTTGGCAAGCCGCTTCAAATTAAGCGCGCGGAATTCGTTCCATTCCGTCAGAATGACAACCAGATCAGCGTTGTGCGCCGCCTTGTAGGCATTCTCGATCCAGTGAACCCCAGGCAGCAAATCATGGCCCTCATGCTCGCCTTGCGGATCAACGACGCGCACTTTCGCCCCGCCGCCCACAAGCGCCGGAATGATCGTTAGCGAAGGCGCGTCGCGCATGTCATCGGTATCAGGCTTAAACGTCACCCCAAGGATAGAGATGATCTTACCGTTAAAGCTGCCTTCACACAGGTCAAGCAGCTTGTCGATCATCCGGCGTTTGATCTCCTCATTCACCTTAATAACCGTCTCGGTGATCTGCATGGGCAAACCATGATCTTGCCCGATACGCGCCAGCGCCTTGGTGTCTTTCGGGAAGCACGAGCCGCCATAGCCCGGCCCCGCATGCAGGAATTTGTTGCCAATGCGGCCATCAAGCCCCATGCCCTTGCTCACCTGTTTTACATCAGCTCCAGTGCGCTCGCACAGCGCCGCGATCTCGTTGATAAAAGTGATCTTCGCCGCCAAAAATGCGTTGGCCGCGTATTTGATCATCTCCGCACTTTCCAGATCAGTCACAACGATCGGGAAGTCGCGCAGAAACAGCGGTCTGTAGATCTCTTGCATCACTTCTTCGGCGCGGTCACTTTGCACGCCAACGACAACGCGATCAGGCTTCATGAAGTCGTCTATCGCAGCGCCTTCACGCAGAAACTCGGGGTTTGACGCAACATCAAACTCCAGCTTCGGGCTAGCCTTGCGCACCGCTTGCTTAACTTGTCGGTTGGTGCCCACAGGCACTGTCGATTTGGTGACAATCACGGTGTAGCCCTTGACAGCCTGCGCGATCTCTTCCGCCGCGGCCATCACATAACTCAAGTCTGCGTGACCATCGCCGCGCCGTGTCGGCGTGCCAACGGCAATAAAGACAGCGCCAGCGTCTGCTACAGCTTCGTTCAGATCGGTGGTAAAAGACAGCCGGCCTGCCGCTACGTTCTTGGCCATAAGCTGCTGCAACCCGGGCTCAAAGATAGGCACTTCGCCCTGCTCTAGCATCTCGATTTTCTCGGGGTTCTTATCAACGCAGACAACGTCATGCCCGAAATCAGAGAAACACACGCCAGAGACCAATCCGACGTAGCCTGTGCCAATCATCGCGATTTTCATTAAACCAAACTGCCTTCTTATTTTTCTTTTTTCTCGCCTATGGGCGCGGAACTGTCAACGAATCGGAAACAATGCGCCTGAGTTTGGCGCAAAAAGGTAACGATACCACCTACCAACGCGCCTCCTACATCTGCTCTGACAGCTCCAACAGGTTCCCGTCAGAGTCGCAAAATAGATCGACAATATAGGCCCCAGCGCCCCTGTCCGTCTGATCGGGCCCTGCTCAACAGCCACACCATTTACTCGCAGCGCATTAGCCGCAGTCGCAACACTGCCCTTGGTCAAAAAGCACAGGTCCGCGCTCCCAGGCACTGGCCTTTGGGCATGCCTGCGCGTGCCATCAGCCCCGACAAAACTTCGCCCCCATACCAAGCACCTCAGCATAGAACGCGATGCTTGCGCCCAAACCTGTCACCGTCAAAGCAAGATGGTCGAGCGCCTCAACATTCAGGGCAGCCATTGCGTTTTTCCTTTCAGAAAGTAACCTAGCCGCAGTTCAGCACAGGCATTGCCATAATGGAAACCCAAACCGACATCCTTGATCCGGCCCGCGCGAATGCCATGCAAGCAGCGCTCGGCCTTAAGCAAAACATCACAGCTGGTAGCCCCTTGCCACCGTTCTATCATCAGCTCTATTTCTGGGTGCCCCAGCCACCAGAAGCCCTCGGCCGCGACGGGCACCCTGCAACAGGAAGTGGCCTCATTCCCGACCTCGGCCTGCCCCGCCGAATGTGGGCCGGAGGAAGGCTTGAGTTTCACGCACCGCTGCTCGCAAATACTGAAGCGCGCAAGCAAACTACGTTGCATTCCGTTAACGAAAAGCAGGGTAAGACTGGCCCGCTCGCCTTTGTCACGTTGCAACATGACATTTCCCAAAACGGCGAGCTCCGCGTGCGCGAGTACCAAGATCTCGTCTACCGCGAAGATGCCTCGCCAGACGCGCCCAAGCCAACGCCGCCACGCGCCCGGACTGATGAGGTTCAACATGAGACTCTTAGTTTTCCCTCAACGCTTCTGTTTCGCTACTCCGCCCTCACCTTCAATGGCCACCGTATCCACTACGATGAGGCCTATGCCCGCAAAGTTGAGCACTATTCGGGCCTTGTTGTGCACGGCCCTCTGCTTGCTCAATTGCTGATGCTCATGGCCGCCCGCCAGCTCGGCCCGCTGACAACTTTCTCGTTCCGCGCAACAGCCCCCCTCACGCATACAGAAACCGCAACACTTTGCTTAAGCGGCAACACTCTCTGGGTGCGCGCTCAAGACGGGCGCCAATGCATGGTGGCCGAGGCTTCCTAGCACTTTCTCATTGGCAAAAATATCCCGGGGAGCGCGAGGGGCTGGCCCCTCGCCTCGGTCGGATTTTGCGAAGCAAAATTCGAAATCAAAGCGACGCTTTCGGCAAGAATTCTGCTGGTATAGTGTCTGATTCATCCAAAACTAAGTCAGCCATCATCCGCGCAACATCACTCGCCATTCCAAATCCGATCTTAAAGCCGCCATTGGCAATGAATGCCGCATCCTCAAGCGGGTGTCGCCCCACCATCGGCGCGCGGCTTTTGGCGCGTGGTCGCAATCCTGCCCAGCGCTCAAGCACTCTCGCGCCGCGCAATGCCGGTATCGCCTCAAGGGCCTTTTCCAGCACAGCTTCCAGCTTTTCATCGGTGCTGAAAGGCTCGTCATACTCACGCTCACTGGTCGAGCCGATCGCAACTGTCCCGTTCCAATGCGGAACGATGTGTACAGCCTCGGCAAACACTTGCGGAGCGCCTCGTGCGTCAAACTCCAGCAAGGCGCCTTGCCCTTTAACAGCACTGCCAACATTACGGCCAAAATGCGCGCTCATGCGCTCAAGGTCATGCACCCCTGTCGCCCAGATGGTCTTGCCTTCATCCGCACCGCTTTGCACAAGCTGGCCCCCTCGCGCACTGATAGCTTTTGCGAGCGCCTTACAGGCCTGCCGCGGAAATATGCGCGCTGACAGAGTGTCATGCACAAATAGCCCTGTAGCGCTGTTCGGCACCAGTCCGTCAAGCGCTGTAGCGTCGCAAACCCGCCACGTTTCCTTGCCCTGCCACAACTCGGCGGCACTGCTTTCTCGCTTTCGCGCGAGCTCAACCGCGCGGTCGTCTTGAAGGGGTTGCACGCGCCCCAACCGAGCATAACTCGTCTCTATTCCCGCCCAACTCTCCACATCCGCCCAAAATATCTCTGCGGCAATCAGGCTGTCAAACTGTCGCGCTTTCTTCTCGTTCCAGTTCTCAGGCACATGGGGTGCCAGCGCTCCCAGCAGCCCGCCACTTGCGCCAGCGCCAACACCGTTCGGGTCAATCACCCGCACTGTTGCGCCGCGCGCAAGGCATTCCCAAGCGACGCTGAGCCCGAATATGCCGGCTCCTCTGATCGTGACGTCTACCATTGCCATTCTCCCACGCGGGCTGCATTCTCGCTTGGCAACAGCCTTACCGGAAATCCACCTCATGAACCAGCCAGCCGAGCTTACATGGCGCGACGGCCAAGTGCCCGTCTCGACACGCTTTGATGATCCGTATTTCAGCCTAGAGAACGGGCTGGCCGAAACCGGCTATGTGTTTCTTGATGGCAACGGGCTGCCTGAGCGTTTCCAAGACGGTTTTCACATTGCAGAACTCGGTTTCGGCACTGGGCTCAATCTGCTCGCGGCCCTGCATCTTTGGCGCGAGACAGGCCAGACTGGAAAGCTGCATTTCACCAGTTTTGAAGCCTATCCGATGGAAGCCGATGCCATGCTCAAGGCACAGGCCGCATTTACCGACCTCACGAAGATCAGCGATGAACTTGCCCCCTACTGGCAGGCGGGTTCAACTCGTTTTGAAACCGATGATCTAAAGTTCACGCTCACGCTCGGGGATGCGCGCGAAACAGTCTCTAACATGGCCAATAAGGCTGATGCTTGGTTTCTTGACGGCTTCTCGCCTGCCAAAAACCCCGAGCTCTGGGAAGCCGGTTTGCTGGCACAGATTGCCAAGCAAACTGCCCCAGATGGCACTGCCGCCACCTACACTGCCGCAGGCCATGTGCGCCGCGCTTTGGCTGAGGCTGGTTTTAACGTAGAGCGCCGTGCTGGCTTTGGTCGCAAGCGCCACATGACGGTTGCGAGAATGCCAGCATGAGCGCGCAAAGCAACACCCGCCTCGGCATCTGGCTGATGGTTGCCACGACGTTTATCTTCGCGGTGCAAGACGGTATCTCGCGCTATTTGGCGAGCGAGTACAACGTCTTTCTCATCGTGATGGTCCGCTACTGGTTTTTCGCGGCTTTCGTCACGGCCATCGCCAGCCGCAAATCTGGCGGCCTACGCGCGACTGCCCGAACAGAACAGCCAATGCTCCAGATATTTCGCGGCCTACTGCTTGCCGCCGAAATCTGCGTGATGATCTACGCCTTCACACTCCTCGGCCTGATAGAAAGTCACGCGATTTTCACAAGCTACCCGTTGCTCATCGCCGCTCTGTCTGGCCCGATCCTTGGCGAAGCAGTTGGCTGGCGCCGCTGGGGAGCGATCTTCATTGGCTTTGTCGGCGTGCTGATAATCCTAAAACCGGGCTTCGGCGTCTTCGCGCCCGGCGCTATCGTGCCGCTTGTCGCCGCGCTTATGTTTGCGCTTTACGGCCTTCTCACGCGCTATGCCGCCCGAAAAGACAGCGCGGCGACTTCATTCTTCTGGACGGGCATCTCTGGCGCGGTTGTAACCACGCTGATCGGCCTCGCTTATTGGGAGCCAATGAGCGCCTATGACTGGATGTGGATGAGCATGCTCTGCGTCACTGGTGCGACGGGGCATTTTTTGCTGATCAAAACCTACGAAGTTGCCGAGGCCAGCGCGGTGCAGCCTTTCGCCTACTTACAACTGGTTTTCGCCGCTCTTATTGGCGTCACCATGTTCTCGGAAACTGTAGAGGTGAACGTCGCGATTGGCGCCACTGTCGTTGTCTGCGCGGGGCTGTTTACGCTCTGGCGTGAGCGGCAAAAAGCCTAGGGCTTGCGCTGGGTGTCTCCGACAAGCTCTCGTGAAAACGGCACGGGGTGCGCCGCCCGCCCCAAACGCGCGCGATATACTGGGAGCGATTCGGAAACGCGCATCACGTAGTTGCGGGTTTCGTTAAACGGGATGCTCTCGATCCAATCAACCACGTCAATGTCGCCACGGCGAGGATCACCGCGCTCGCTTATCCAGCGGTCGGGCCGCGAGGGCCCCGCGTTGTAGGCGGCGGCCATCATGATGACGTTGCCATCATAGCGCCCGGCCAGTTTGGCAAGGTAAGCAGAGCCAAGCTCGGCATTATAGCGCCAATCGTTCAGCACATCACCGGGCACATGATCGCGCCCCAGTTCTCTGGCCACTTCGGCGGCTGTTGCTGGCATCAGCTGCATCAAGCCTTGCGCGCCAACGCCGCTCGCAACCGAAGGGTCAAACTCGCTCTCACGGCGCGCTATGGCGAGTGACATTTCTACCGGCACAGGCAGCTTCAGGTTCTGCAGCGGATGTAGCGCATAGTAGTGCGCGGGTAGCACAATGCCGCGTTTTGCACCTGCCTTGCCCAACATGACAGCAAGGTGTGGCGCGCCCAAGTCTATCGCGTAATTGCCGAGTTGCCCCAGTGTGGTGCGGTCGGCCTCAGCGCCGATCTTAAGAATGAACTGCTCTGCTAGGCTCAGATACCCGTTTTTAACCAAGAGCGCGGCTATCTTGGCCAAGTCACCTTTGGCAAACCCGGCCTGCTGCCACGCGGGAAAATACTCTGTGCCCTTGAGGGAAGTATCAGTCTCTATTCCTGCCTGTTCCGCTGCTAAAAGGCCATAGAAGCTTGTCTGATGCCCAGCCCCAAACTGGTAGGAAAGCTGCGCTTCATCCGGCTTGCCAAGGGCAGTATAGGCCTCTCCAAGCCAGAAGCCTGCACGACCCAGAGAGATGGGCGTTTCTACCGCGTCGGTGAAGCGTTTGAAATGTACCAGCGCTTGGCTCGCATTGCCGAGTTTGCGCAGGGCCAGATAGCCCGCCAACCACTCTAAATCCGCGTAAGCACTGCCCCCGGTTAGCCCATGGTTGATCGCGAGTTTATATGCGCCTTGTGGATCACCTTCGCGCATCGTTTGGCGCGCGAGGCTGCGCCGCCAGCCAGCCCAGCGTGAGGCCACACCCAAACTGCCCTTTGCACTCTGCGTGACCATCAAACCGATCGCACGCGCCTTGCTGCCTCGATGGTAGTTCCAGAGGAATTCCTCATAGAGCAGCCCAGGGTCGTCGCGTAGTTTTTCAGGCACCGCGGCGATAACAGCGTCAGGGTTTTTCGCCTTGGCCCGCAACTTAAGGCGCGCTTGGGCAAGCTTGGCCACATCAGCGGGCACAAGTGCCATCATGCGCGCAGAATCATCCTTGAGCCCGCGCCAGAGCGCCATGTCGAGCCGCGCTTCGTGGTGCGGCGCAAGCAACTCGCCATAGTCGCTCAGGTAAGCCGCGTGCAGCCCAGCGTTCAAGTCAAACGTGCGCCATGCCATAACCAGCGTTGCTTCGGCCTCGCCGCGCTCACCTGTCTTGATCAGCGCTTCTGCGAAAGTCAAAACGCCTTGGCCTGTTTGCGCGGTATGGTTCTTGAAGAACGTCAGTTTCTGCGCAGCGCTGGCGTTTTTAAAGTGCTTCTCATTGCGGGCTTTGAGGCGCTCAAGGCCCGGCCAGTCTGGGTGGTTTTCCACAAAGCTAAGCACGTCTTCCGCGTTGCCCCCACCACCGCGCAAGCGCACCCATTCAATGAAGACCTGCGCTTCAGGCCCAGCCTTGCTGGCCAATACATCTGCTTGGGCCCAGTCGCCGCGGCCTGCTGCGTGCAAAGCACTGCTCAAAGGCCGCGGCGCGGCGGGCGGCTCAGCAAAGGCCGCTCGCCCCGCAATAGCGAGAGCCAAAACAAGTACTGCGCGCGCAAACATCTCTTGCATTTTTCCTTACAAAACAGGATAGACAGGCCCAGCATAGCGCGAAGGCGCCCGCCCGTTCAAATCACGAAAGGCGGCGCATTTGAGCTAAGGCTTAAACCCGCCGGCCGCAAGGCCGGCACCTAATGAATGAAGGAGTGTCTCATGTTTAAAGGTTCAATGCCTGCCCTGGTCACGCCGTTTAAGAACGGCGCTGTGGATATTGAGACACTCAAGAAGCTGGTTGAATGGCATATCGGCGAAGGCAGCAATGGCTTTGTGCCTGTTGGCACCACTGGCGAAAGCCCGACGCTCACGCACACCGAGCACGACGCTGTCGTTGAAACTGTCGTCAAAGCCGCTGCGGGCCGCGTGCCTGTTATTGCGGGTGCTGGCTCAAACAACACGCTCGAATCTATCCGCCTTGCGCAGGCCGCTGAAAAGGCTGGTGCCGATGGCATTCTCGTGGTCACGCCCTACTACAACAAGCCAACGCAAGCAGGCCTCATCGCGCACTTCCGCGCGGTGCATGACTGCTGCGAGCTGCCCGTGATTATCTACAATATCCCCGGTCGCTCTGTCGTTGATATGACGCCAGAAACAATGGGCGAGTTGGCCAAGCTCCCGCGCATTACCGGCGTCAAAGACGCAACTGGCGACTTGAGCCGCGTGCCACAACAGCGCATCACCTGCGGGGCTGACTTTGTTCAGCTTTCGGGCGAAGACGCCACTGCGCTTGGCTTCAACGCGCACGGCGGGGTTGGCTGCATTTCGGTAACGGCCAACGTCGCGCCTAAGCTTTGCGCCGAGTTCCAGAACGCGACTTTGGCGGGCGATTATGCCACAGCGCTCACGCTGCTCGACAAGCTGATGCCGCTGCACACCGCCATCTTCCTTGAGCCGGGTCTTGTGGGGGTGAAATACGCGATGTCGCGCTTGGGGCTCTGCAACGCCGAAGTGCGCCTGCCGCTCACGGCGATCAGTGAAGACACGGAAAAAGCCATCGACGATGCGCTGCGCCACGCCGGGCTGATGAACTAACCCTGGAAAGCCTGCAAAGTAACGCCCGCCGCGCTCAGCTTAGCTCTGAGGGCGCGGGCCATCTCGACAGCCTCCGCCGTATCGCCGTGCAAGCAGATCGTGTCGATCTTGGCAGGGATGCGCTTGCCGCTCTCCGCGATAATCGCATCTTCCGTGAGCATCGCCAGAATGCGCTCCGCCGCGGCGTCAGCGTCGTGCAAAACAGCGCCCGGCTTTGAACGGTCAACCAAAGTTGCGTCGTCTTCATAAGCGCGGTCGGCGAATATTTCGCCCGCCCAGTTGGCACCCAGCTCTGTCACGGCCTTCTGCTGCGCCGTTTCGCAGAGCACCATCAAGATGATATCAGGGTCAACGCTCAGCGCCGCTTCGTAGCAAAGCTTCGCCAGCGCCGCGTCTTCCGAGCACATGTTTGAAAGCGCGCCATGCAGCTTGAAGTGCCGCACTTTCGCGCCGACGCTCGCCGCCATGCCCTTGGCCGCGCCAAGCTGATAGGCGATCAGGTTTCGCAACTCTTCGCTGCCGATATTCAAGCGGCGGCGGCCAAACCCCTTGAGGTCGGCAAAGCCGGGGTGCGCGCCGATGCCGACACCGTTCTTGGCCGCGAGTCGCATGGTTTGCGCCATCACGTCAGGGTCGCCCGCGTGAAAGCCACAGGCAATGTTCGCCGACGTAATCACATCGAGAAGCGCTGCATCGTCGCCCATGCTCCAAGGGCCAAAGCCCTCGCCCATGTCCGAGTTCAAGTCGACTTTCATTACCATGCTCTACTCCTCGTCTCCAGCCACAACGCCGCTGATCAACTGATAACTCAGCAGGTTGGCAATGTCATGCGGGCTGCGCACCAAGGGCTTTGTTTTGTCTCTAATCCTGCGCAAAACGTCTTTATCAGGCGCGTAAAGCGCGTCTGCTTCCGCCAGAGAAACCACCTCAAACCAAAGCTCGCAGCCTTGGCTCGCCTGCGCGACAATCGGCAAATCCTGAGGGATAATCGCCCCGATCCTCGGATAGCCGCCGATCGTCTGGCATTCCGCCATAAGCACATAAGGCTCTCCCGCGCCCGACATCTGAATGTCGCCCGGCACGATCACGTCAGACACAACGCCGAGCGCGTTCTCAGCGTCAAAGCTCTCGCCGTCGTGCTCCAGCAACGCCGCCTGTCTGTTGGCTTGCCCGCTCTTGCGAAACCGCGTTTTGGCGAAGCGTTCAAACCTTTCCGCGCTGTAGTGCGCCGTCTGCGGCCCTGTCACCATCCGCACAGCGCCGCCTGAGAAGCGGCTTTCGGGCCGCAAGAACTGTGCTGGCGCCGCCAAATTGCTGTCATCTCCAAGTTTCAGCCCGTCACCAGCCACTAACGCCTGACCAAGCCGGGCGCCGAGGTGAGCCGCGACACTTCCGAGTTTGCGAGGAACGTCAAACCCGCCGCCAAAGGCGACATAACCGTAAACGCCTTGCCCTGAGGGACGTATAGTGAGCACTTCGCCGGGCATCAGCAGATGTGTGGCATTCCAGCCAAGCGCGCGCCCGTCAATTTCAGCGCGCATCGGCGCTCCGGTGAGGGCGACACGCTGGGCCGTATCGACAGAGGCGCGCAGGCCAGTTGGTGTTTCGATCGCGGCCATGTCGAGGCCACCGCCCAGCAAGGCGGCGGCTTCAAGCACGGCAAGCCTGTCCATAGCGCCTCCGCGAGAAAGGCCATACTTCAAAAACCCTTCCCGCCCGAGGTCTTGCAGGGTTGTGTTCGGCCCGGCCTGAAGAACTGTCAGAAGCGCCATCAAACAGGCTCCTCTAGCGTCGCACCGCCCATGATATCAGTCTCTAACAAGGCAAAATCATGCTCTGAGACAGCTTCAAACATCAGCTCATCGCCAGATCGTAAGGCAAAGGGCTGCGGGGCATTTATGTCAAACAACGAGATCTTCGTAAGGCCGACTTGCCGCCAACCTGTCGGCGAGGGGTTGGCAAACAATACAAACTGGCGCACGGCGACAACGAGCGCTCCAGCGGGCACTTGCGGGGTAAGGCCCGTGAGGCGGCCTATGTCCCAGTGCTCTGGCAGCATCCCGAGGTAGGGCTGCCCCGGCGCAAAGCCTAGGGCAAGCACCCGCACCCGCGTTTGGCTCAGTTCTCGCACGGCAACTTCTTCGGAAACGCCTGCCAAGCCAGCCGCCTCCTTGAGCTGTGGGCCAGCGACACCACCAAAGAGCGTTGGCACGCGCCAGAGCCTTGGTTGCTCTACTTCTGCGGAGTGAAGCCAGTCACGACTCGCCAACAAAGTGCTCAAGGCTGCCACCAGATCAACGCGCGAAACCTGCTCGATATCAAAGCGCACAAAAACCGAGGCCAGCGCCGTCGAAACTTCACGCACACCCGCCATGTCGGCTGCCTCAACCGCCGCCGCAAAGCTAATAACTGCGCGGTTGGCAACATCATCAAGCTTGTCAGCAAAGCGCACGAGATAGCCCTCGGTGCCCAAAGGAACGATGTCTGGTATCTTGGCCATGCCTTTCCTTTACAAAACTTTGAGCGCCTATTTTGAGGGTAATGTCGCGAATGAAAAGCGCTTATTCGCGATTGGTTGCTGCCACCTGCAATTTGCTGTGAATATGTAGGAAAGGAAATGGGGGCAAATGCTCGAAATCTGGCTTGGCATAAAATCGGCGTTCTGGCTGATCGTGACGCTCGACGCTGATCTCATCGAGATCGCCTGTCGCTCGCTTGTGGTGACGCTTTCGGCTGTGGCTATTGCCGCGGCCATTGCTCTGCCGCTTGGCGCTTGGCTGGCAATCGGGCGTTACCGTTTTCGCCGGCTTGTTATTGCCGTGCTCAACGCGCTGATGGGGTTGCCGCCTGTCGTCGTTGGCCTTGTCGTCTATCTGATGTTGTCGCGTTCCGGCCCTTTCGGCGTTATGGGCCTGTTGTTTACGCCTTGGGCGATGATCATCGCGCAGGTGATCATCCTCACACCGCTGATTGCCTCAATTGCGCACCAATCGATTCGCGATTTGTGGGCCGAATATCACGACCTGCTGATTTCCTTGAACACCTCGCGCAGTCAGCGCATCAAAACGCTGCTCTGGGACAGCCGCCGCGCGCTTCTGACAGCCGCGCTCGCAGGCTTTGGCCGTGGCATCGGCGAAGTTGGCGCGATCATGATTGTCGGTGGCAACATCGACCACGCAACACGCGTTATGACAACGGCTATCGCGCTTGAAACCAGCAAGGGTGATTTTGCCCTCGCGATCGGGCTTGGCTTTGTGCTGATCGCCATGGCGTTTGCTGTCAATATCACTATCCACATGCTCTCGGGCACCGAGGTGCGCGACCGATGGTAAGTATCCTGCCCCTTAGCCTGAACGACGTCACTGTAGAGCGTGACGGCAAGCGCCTGCTTGGCCCGGTCAGCCTTGATATTAGGGCTGACGCGCTAACCATCGTGCTCGGCCCCAATGGCGCAGGCAAAAGCACGCTGCTGCGGCTCATGCACGGCTTGGTTAAGCCAACTTCGGGTCGGGTGCGTTTTGCCGCGCCGCGCGGTGAGGCCTACGCGCACCAGGCCTTTGTGTTTCAAACCCCGATCATGTTGCGAAGAACCGTTCTGGGCAATTTGTGCTACCCGCTCACAGCGCATGGTATCTCGCATGCTGAAGCCGAAAAGAAGGCTCTAACATGGCTTAAAACTCTTGGTCTTGACGGGCACGAAACCCAGCGCGCCAGCCAGCTTTCGGGGGGAGAGCGGCAAAAACTCGCCCTCGCCCGTGCGCTCATTCGCAAACCAGAGTTGCTATTTCTAGACGAGCCTTGCGCCAACCTTGATGGCGCCGCCACGCAAGATATCGAACGGCTGATCGGCGAGGCGCGCGCTGGTGGTACGCGCATTCTTATGGCCACGCATGACTTGGGCCAAGCCCGCCGTCTGGCAGATGACGTGTTGTTCTTACACCATGGGGAAGTGTTAGAGCACGCCCCTGCAAAGGCCTTTTTTGAAGCCCCTCAAACCGACGAAGTGAAAGCCTTTCTTAACGGAGATCTTGTCATATGATCCGCAGCCTATTCGCCCTTGTAACGTCCTTGGTAACGTCCTTGTTTTTGTCCGGCCCCTTGACAGCTGACACGCTCAGAATGGCGGTGACGACGTCGTTTCATAACTCTGGTTTGTCGGACATTCTGCTGCCCGAAATTGTGAAAGGCACTGGCCTTGATGTGCAGCTTATTATCGTCGGCACAGGGCAGGCCATTCGCCTTGGCGAAGCGGGTGATGTTGACGCTATTCTGGTACATTCGCGCAGGGCCGAAGACGCGTTCATCGCGGCGGGGCACGGCACACATCGTCGCGAAATTATGTACAATGATTTCGTTATCATTGGCCCAGAGAGTGACCCAGCGACTATCGCAGAAAACACCAGAACCGCTATCGAGGCGCTACAACGTATCGCCGGCGCGCAAGCGCCTTTCGCTTCACGCGGCGACGATAGCGGCACGCACAAAATGGAACTCTCGCTCTGGGCTGCAGCAGGTATCAACAAAGCGCAGCGCACACCGGGTTGGTATAAGGAAGCGGGCGCTGGCATGGGGGCGACGCTCAACACAGCTGCGGGCCTCAACGCCTATGTGCTGGCTGACCGCGCGAGTTGGCTCAACTTTTCAAACAAGGGCGCCCTCAAACTTCTGTTCGCGGGCGACCCTGCGCTGTTTAACCAATACGCCTTTCTGCCGGTGAACCCCGCGAAACACCCGCATGTCAATCACGAAGCCGCGATGCAACTGGAAGACTGGCTCACGGGTCCGCACACCGCCGAGCTGATCAATAGCTACAGGATCAATGGCGAAACGCTGTTCACGTTTAACGCCGAGTAGCCCTTGCGTGCCATAAGGCTTTACGTAAAGTGAGGGCCTAGCTCGGAGGCGCACATGATCGGCTATCTCACTCTCATTCTGCTCTGTCAGCTCTGCGGCGAAGTTGCCGTTGGCTTGCTCGGCCTACCCGTGCCCGGCCCCGTGCTTGGCATGGTGTTTCTCTTCACTTTCCTGCTCATTCGCGGCCATGTGCCCGACGATCTGTCGGCAACGGCCGACGGGCTGTTGCGTAACATGTCGCTCTTGTTCGTGCCTGCGGGCACTGGCGTTATCATGCACATAAAGCTGTTGTCTGACGCTCTGGTGCCGCTGTCTTTGGCCGTCGCGATCAGCACTTCCGCCGCCATTGTCGTGACCGGGTTGATGATGCGCCTGCTCAGTAAAGGCGCGCCTGATGAATAGCCTCGCCGAGACCTGGGTGTACCTATCTGCATCCCCGTTGTTTCACCTCACGCTCACACTCGCCGCCTTCCAAGCCGCAAGTTTTGTGTTTGAAAAGGGTGGGCGCAATCCGCTGCTCAACCCCGTGCTTGGTGCAGTCGCGCTCGTTGTTGCTGTTTTGGCGCTGACGGGCACCGACTACTTCACATATTTTGAAGGCGCGCAGTTTGTGCACTTTCTGCTCGGGCCAGCAACTGTCGCGCTCGCCATCCCGCTTTATCGCCAGTGGCACCGCGTGCGCGAGTCAGCGTTGGCGATCATCGCGAGCATGCTGTCAGGCTCACTTGCAGCCGTCGTAACCGCCGTTGGTGTGCTCTGGCTGACGGGTAGTTCAAGCGCGCTTTTGGCCACAATCGCACCCAAGTCTGTCACAGCACCCGTCGCCATGGCGATCGCGGAAGAGCTTGGCGGGCTGCCCTCGCTCACCGCAGTTTTGGTGATCGTCTCCGGTATCTTCGGGGCGATGTTCGGCCCGATGTTGCTAAACTTGGTGGGTGTCAAAGACTGGCGCGCCCGTGGCCTCGCAATTGGCACGGCGAGCCACGGCATCGGAACGGCCCGCGCCTTGCAAGTCAACGAAACGGCGGGCGCGTTCTCGGGCCTCGCGATGGGCCTCAACGCGATGGCGACGGCGCTGCTGCTACCCATCCTTTGGGGGCTGTTCTTTTAGTGGCTGCGTGCGTCCATCATCTCATGAACTGCGTCCATGCCGCGCTCAACCATCGCGCTGACTTCGGCGGCGTGAATATGCAGCGCGGCGACAACCTCAGGGTCGTCTGACGTTTGCACCACGACAATGCCCTCTGCTGTCGGGTCCATCTCCGTCACGATACTCGCGCGCCGCTCAAACAAGATATCAAGCGTTGGAGACTGGATGATGATCTCAGGACTTTCGCCCATATCGACACGGTCGATCATACCAATAACATGGCTGCTGACCACGTTCATCAGCCCCTCATCCTTTGAGAACGTCACGGTGCGAATGCCATTGGGCAGGTTCTCAACCGTGCGGGTGATTTCTTCAAAGCGGCGGAACATCACGGCAAGCTCTTCGCTTTCCTCATCAGTCGCGTTGCGCCCCTTCAGGCCCGGCATGTTGACCATGTCATGGCCGTTGGCTCCATGCTTGTGTTGGCCGTGCCCGCCTTGCATTTGCGCATAAGTAAAGCCACCCGCCAGCACAACAAGCGCCGCAACAAAGCCAAGGAACAGCTTGGATTTATACACTGGTTTACTCATGTCATTCTCCCGAGATGTTACTGGTTAAACACCCGGCTCGGATGTAACTCGCCAGCTTTGTAAACACCTACAGCGACAGCCTTGCCATCAAGGCTGGCCCAGCATTCATCACCATACTCGACATCCGCCACAATAACCATTCCGGGGTTGCCATTGCGCAGCTTGGCCGCGCCTGCATCAGTCGTTTTCACTTCGGGCAGCTCAGAAAGGCCAACTTCCAGGGGCAAGATATGCGCATCCAAGGCAGGGTCTTGCGCCAGCTCTTCGATGGTGGCGTAAGTTAGGCCATCTGCTGCCTCAAACGGGCCTGACCAGACGCGCCGCAGCCACGCGACATGGCCCTTACAACCCAGCTTTTCGCCCAAGTCCCGTGCAATCGCACGCACATAGCCGCCCTTGCCACAGACCATCATCAGCGTGACGTGGTCAGCATCTTTACGGCCAAGCATGGTCAGCTCGTCAACCCAAAGTGGCCGCGCTGCCAGCTCAACGTCTTCGCCATCGCGTGCCAGTTTGTAGGCGCGCTGCCCGTCGATCTTCACGGCAGAAAACTTCGGCGGCACTTGCATGATGTCGCCCACAAACGCACCCAGTGCATCTTTGATCTCCTCATCAGTTGGGCGGCTGTCAGAGCTGGCAATCACTTCGCCCTCGGCATCGTCGGTGTTCGTCGCCTCGCCGAGCTTGACCTCAAACTCATAGGCCTTCAGCGCGTCGGTGATGTAGGGCACAGTCTTCGTCGCTTCGCCCAGCGCCACGGCCAAAACGCCAGTTGCGTCAGGGTCAAGCGTGCCCGCATGGCCCGCCTTCTTGGCCCCCAGCGCCCAGCGCACTTTGTTAACAACGGTTGTTGACGTCGGCCCAGCAGGCTTGTCGACAACCAGCCAACCAGAAATATCGCGGCCTTTGCGTTTGCGTGCCATGTTTGTCTCTTTCTCCAGAAGGTTGCGGCCTAGCCCACACCGCCTAGTCTGTCAAACTCTTGTCAGCTATAGATACCTACACGGAATGCTCACAAAGGGATCATTATGAAGCTTGCTATTGCCGCGACCCTGCTCACAGGCCTTTTTCTAACGCCAGCCCAAGCGCCCGCCAAAGACAAGCCATTGCGCAACGCGATTGCCAAAAGGCCAAGTTAGAGACGCTTTCGCACAAAGGCCGCTACCGGTTTGGCTCCACCACAGAGCCAACACGGCGCGGCAAGAAAGCCCAACGTTTTGAGATCAGACATGGTGATTGTGGGAAGGTCAAAGGCTGGAACGACTGCCAGTCTGACAGAGGCCGCGTTGAAATGAAGGAGAGCCCCAAGAACAGCATGTCAAAAAGCCCGTCACCAACGCCTTTCAAGTATGACTGGGGGGTTACGCTGCCAACGCATGTTATCTTCTATGACGAGATGCGCTATGGGCAGCGCCGCGAAGACGTTGATGTGCGCATGCTGGAAGCACATGGCATTCCGCCGCTCGACTGAGCTACTCGACAACGCCCACAATCGGGCCAAGCAAAAAGCCCTTGTCGTTGCGGCCAATGCCCGGCGCGTAGATGCGTGAGACGTTGCCGTCAAAGTAAAGCGCTTGTGGCAGCTTGAGACTGTCGCGCACAAAGCTGCCCATCTCGTAAAATGTCACGCGGTTGTTGGAAATAACGAAAACAGCGCGCTGGCCGTCTTTGCTTGTCGCGACGCCATTGCGCGTGTAGCGGCTGGTGCTGTCTTTCAGAAATCGCGGGTGTAGCTCTCCGTCGATCACAAGCATTGGCCCTGACTGCGTCGCATGTTTACACGCGGGCTTTTGGGCAAGGTAGAGCTTGGTTTCAAACACATCAGCGCGAGCCTCTCGGATGCAAAACACGCCATTGGGCAGCAGCCCGAAGTTGCCCGGCCCCGCGTTGGGAATAACCCGCATCAGCTCAACGCCGTTCTCAACATAGTGGCCAACAGGCGCGCGGTCTTCGTGGTACATCCCCGCGTTCATCGCAAAGGCAAGTTGCTTGTCTTCAGCCTTCAGCACGTCGTCCACGGCAAAGAACTGGCCCAAAACAGCGCCGTCTTCGCCTTCTTTGTAAAACAGGCGCATCTCTTCTTGGCCCGCATCAACTTCGCAAATCGTGTAGGAATTGCCCTCAAAAGAGCGGTCTTCGCAACTCACCGCCCCAGCGCCTTGCGAAAGGCAAGCCAGCCCGAGGGCCAGTGCTGCCTTAATCTTCCAAGTCACGCTTTACCTCAGCGCGCGCGAACATCTCGTTCGTCGCGTCCATCTGGTCAAAGGTTTGGTCCAGTCTAAAGCGCAGATCAGGCGTGTGCCTAAGGCCGATCTTCTTACCGATCATCTTGCGCAGCTCATATTTGTTGCGCGCCAGAAGCTCGATGACAACATCCTTGCCCTCGCCTCCGAGCGGCAGCACATAAGCAGTCGCGATCTTGAGGTCTTTAGAAACGCGCACTTCGCCCACGGTGATCGACAGCCTGTTAAGATCAGGGTCATGAACTTCCCCCTGCATCAACATCTGCGCCAGCGTGCGGCGGATAAGTTCGCCCACGCGCAGCATACGCTGTGTCGGGGCACCATCATTTGAATTGTTCTTAGCCATATCCAGCAAGTAACCACTCTGCAAAGCTTTGCCAAGCGCCGTTCACCACGCTATGAGCGGGCTAAGCAAATTTTCAGCGGAGCATAACATGTCAGATCTGCCAGGTATCGTCGTCACAGGGGCGTCAGGCCGTATGGGCCAAATGCTGGTCAAAACAATCGTGGCGTCTGACAAGGCCCGCCTCGTCGGCGCGATCGAGCGTGATGGGCATGCTTGGATCGGGCAAGACATTGGCCAGCTCTGTGGCTTGGGCGACACTGGTGTTCTTGTTGAGGCAGACCCATTGCCAAGCCTCGCGCGTGCGCAAGCGGTGATCGACTTCACCGCACCCTCGGCAACACTTGAGTTTGCAGCGCTGGCAGCTCAGGCTCGTGCCGTGCATGTGATCGGCACAACAGGCATGACAGACGCAGAAATCGCCAAGTTAGAGCCTGCTTCGCACCATGCCGTCATCGTCCGCGCGGGCAACATGAGCCTTGGCGTCAACTTGCTCACGCAGCTCACCAAGAAAGTCGCCGCCGCGCTCGATGAAGACTACGATATTGAAGTTGTTGAGGCGCACCACAACCAGAAAGTCGACGCACCCTCAGGCACAGCCCTCATGCTTGGAGAAGCCGCCGCCGAAGGCCGTGGCGTCGCACTTGCTGACGTGAAAGACAGTGGCCGCGATGGCATCACCGGCGCGCGCAAACGCGGCGACATCGGCTTCACAGCCATTCGCGGCGGCGACATTGTCGGCGAGCACGACGTTATGTTTGCGGCCCACGGCGAGCGTATCATCCTGCGCCACATGGCAACCGACCGCTCGGTTTTCGCCCGGGGAGCTCTCAAAGCCGCGCTTTGGGGCCAAGACAAATCCCCCGGTCAATACGACATGATCGACGTTTTGGGGCTCTAAGCCGCGCGCTCTTTTTCTTTCCAAAAATATCCCCGCCGGAGGCATCCAGCGGTGGCCAAGGGCACAGGTGCCTGCCGCAGAGCCTCAAAAGTCGATGGCAATGCCCTTTTTCTCCCAGTCGCCATAGCGCGCTGGGTCAAGCCCGTCGCGCCCTCCAAGCTCGCGGGGCTGCGCCTTCAAGGCAGCTTCGCGCGCTTCACGACGCTCTTCAGCTTCAGCCAAGGCGCGCTTGGCGGCTTCGGGTAAGTCATCACGGGTAGACATGGCATATTCCTTTTGGCTCTCCCCTGATATATGCCGCCCCTAACCAGATGCCAAGGATGCCTCATGCCAACGCCCCGCCAAGCCGCTCTCAACATGCTCAACCAAGTGCTCACCGAGGGCCGCCTCATGTCAGAGGCCGGCGTGCTGCGCGCGCTTGAGGGGCTTGATGGCGCCTCAAAGGCCCGCGCCATGCGGCTCGCCAACGAGACCCTGCGCAACCTTGAGCGGGCTGACAAACTGCTCAAGTCACACCTGCGTAAAGCGCCCTCGCCTTACGTGATGAACTTATTGCGACTCAGCACCATCGAGCTTGCCCAAGGCGGCGACGCGCACGGTGTTGTAAATGAAGCTGTGACGCTGGTGAGTAAACACAAGAAATACGGCAGCATGAAGGGGCTGGTGAATGCGGTGCTGCGCAAGGTCGCCGCTGATGTGCCCGAGAAGTTCGCGATCCTGCGTGCGCCGCGCCTGCCCAAGTGGCTGCGTGGCCCGCTGTCTGAGGCTTACAATCGCGAAATTGTCGCCGCGATGGAGCTTGCCCACCACGCGGGCGCGCCGCTTGATATTTCCGTCAAGTCCGACGCGGCGGGTTGGGCCGACAAGCTCGGCGGTGCGTTGACGCCTTTCGGTTCTGTCCGTCTGCAAGACGCAGGGCAAGTGACAGCCCTTGAAGGCTTTGAGGCTGGCGACTGGTGGGTGCAAGACACCGCCGCCGCTTTGCCCGCGAAGCTACTCAACGCGCAGCCCGGCGAAAGCGTGCTTGATATGTGCGCAGCACCGGGCGGGAAGACGATGCAGATCGCAGCGGCTGGCGCGCAAGTTACCGCACTGGATATGTCAGAAAACCGCCTCAAGCGGGTCGCGGAGAACCTTGAGCGCACGAAGCTAACAGCCAATATCGTCTGCGGTGACGCGCTTAAACACGAGGGCAGCTACGACGCCGTGTTGCTTGATGCGCCCTGCTCGGCCACAGGCACAATTCGGCGCCACCCAGACCTGCCGCACGCCAAAAATGGCGATACGTTTGGCCCCCTGATCGAGCTTCAGGCCCATATGCTTGCCCACAGTGCCAGCCTCGTCAAAAAGGGTGGCAGGCTTGTCTATTGCACCTGCTCGCTTTTGCCGGACGAGGGCGAGGTGCAGGTGGAAGATTTCCTTGAGACACACCCTGACTTCACCGCCGATACCGAGGTTCTCCAGCAAGACGGAATTGACCCTGCTTGGATCACCGAAGAAGGCGGGCTGCGTCTACGCCCTGACTTCTGGGGCGAGCAAGGCGGCATGGACGGGTTTTACATTGCTGTGCTGAATCGCGCCGAATAAGCGTAAAGGCGTTTTCGCTAGTGACCAAACGCCGCGCGCTGTGTAAAGTCGCCTCTAAAGACACCGAAAACGGTGCATGAGGCAGAGCAGTATGTCCGAACAAGAACCGTTAGGCGCGTTTATCACGCGCTTTTTCAACCGCTTTCATGCGCGGATCGGGGCGTTTTCAACGCCACCGACAGCTTTCGTGTCGCAACCCGAACCGCGCACTATCGGGCTGTTTGCGCGCGGCAAACAGCTGATCGCGGGCAACTACTTGTTTGCCGGCCAGCTCGTGACAGGCGCACGCAAAGAGTTTTGGGAGCTTCCGCTGGCATCGCCCGAGTTTTCCCGCGAGATCCAAGGCTTCGTTTGGCTTGATGATCTGGCTGCCGTTGGCGACAGTTCGGCGCGGCTTTGCGCGCAAACATGGCTCATCCAGTGGTGCGAGAAGTACGGCAAAGGCGCAGGCCCCGGTTGGACGCCCGAACTGACAGGACGTCGTCTCATTCGCTGGATCAACCACGCGTTCTTTTTGATGCAAACCAGCGAGAAAGAAACCTCTGATGCTTTCTTCCGCTCGCTGGCGCACCAAACCAGATTCTTGGGCAAACGCTGGCAAGCGTCGCGCCCCGGCTTGGCGCGGTTTGAAGCACTCACCGGGCTGATCTATGCCTCGCTGTCGCTTGAGGGCATGGACGGGCACATCGCTCCGGCGCAAAAGGCTTTGGCCCGCGAGTGCGCCTCGCAGATTGACGATGAAGGCGGGCTACCAACCCGCAACCCCGAAGAATTGCTTGAGGTTTTCACGCTGCTGTCATGGGCCGCGCTTGCGCTGCGTGAAACGGGCCATGCTGTGACGCCAGAACATGAGGCAGCGATTGCACGCATTGCCCCGACACTGCGCAGCTTGCGCCACGCCGATGGCGCTTTGGCGCGGTTTCATGGCGGCGGCAAAGGCATTGAAGGCAGGCTTGAGCACGCCCTTGCGGCCTCTGGCGTTAAGCCGCGCGCGCCTGACGGGTTGTCGATGGGCTTTGCGCGCATTTCAGCCGGGCGCACCAGTGTCATCGTTGATGCAGCGCTGCCGCCCGAGGGCAAAGCCAGCCACAATGCCCATGCCTCTACACTGGCGTTTGAGCTCACATCCGGGCGGCGTCCGCTTATCGTGAATTGCGGCTCTGGTGCCTGCTTTGGCGCCGACTGGCGCCGCGCTGGCCGTGCAACCCCAAGCCACAGCACGCTGATGCTTGACGGCATGTCGTCTTCGCGCTTGTCCGCACCCGCGCGTGACGGCTCTGAGCTGATCGCAAGTGGCCCCACGCGGGTGCCCATCGAGATCAGCCACATGACAGACGGCATGCGCTTTCAAGGTGGCCATGACGGCTGGCTCAAGTCGCACGGCCTCACCCATGCCCGCACGATAGAGATGGCGCATGATGGCCGCGGGATCGCGGGCGAAGACCTGCTGATCGCGGTTGAAGAGGCCGATAAGAACACCTTCCTGAAAGCCACCAAACATGCGCTCGAACCGGGGCAGTTGTTTCACATTCGCTTTCACTTACATCCCGAAGTTGACGCCGCTGTCGACTTGGGTGGCGCAGCGGTTTCGCTGGCTCTCAGAAGCGGTGAAATATGGGTGCTGCGCGCGGGGGATGACGCCAAGCTAATCCTTGAACCCAGTGTCTATCTAGAAACTGGCCGCCTAAAACCACGTGCGACCAAACAAGTCGTTCTATCTGGCCGCGCGATAGAGTATGCCACGCGCATCCGCTGGTCGCTTGCCAAGGCACAAGACAGTGCCATAGGCATCCGCGACATCAAGCGCGACGAAATTGAACTGAATTAGGACTGCTGCCAAATGACCGATAAATCACCCGTGCGCCGCGCGCTTCTTTCTGTTTCTGACAAAACAGGCCTTGTAGACTTGGCCAAAGCTTTGGCCGCGCGTGGAGTTGAGCTGCTCTCGACTGGTGGCAGCGCCAAAACGCTGCGCGACGCGGGGCTCGCCGTAAAAGACGTCGCCGAAATCACCGGCTTCCCCGAGATGATGGATGGTCGCGTCAAGACGTTGCATCCGATGGTGCATGGCGGCCTGCTGGCACTGCGCGATGACGCGGGGCACAAAGCCGCGATGGATGAGCACGGCATCGGCCCGATCGACTTGCTTGTCGTCAATCTCTACCCGTTTGAAGCGGCTCTCGCCCGTGGGGCTGACTACGACGAGATGATCGAGAACATCGACATTGGCGGGCCCGCTATGATCCGCGCCGCCGCGAAAAACCACGCCTTTGTTACCACGATTGTTGACGTCGAAGACTACAGCGCACTGCTGGCCGAGCTTGAGGCAAACGAGGGCGAGACAGGCTATGCTTTCCGTCAACGTCAGGCCCAGATCGCTTACGCGCGTACTGGCGCTTATGATGCGGCTGTTTCCACCTGGATGGCGGGCGCGATTGGCGAGCAAACACCGCGCCGCCGTGCCATTGCCGGCACCCTTGCGCAAACGCTGCGCTACGGCGAGAACCCGCACCAGCAAGCGGCGTTTTATCTTGATGGATCATCACGCCCCGGTGTGTCGACGGCGAAACAGCACCAAGGCAAAGAGCTGAGCTACAACAACATCAACGACACTGACGCAGCCTTTGAACTGGTCAGCGAATTCGCGCCTGAGGACGGCCCTGCTGTTGCGATCATCAAACACGCCAACCCTTGCGGCGTGGCCCGCGGCGAAACCCTCAAAGAGGCTTACAGCCGCGCCTTTGATTGCGACCGCACCTCAGCCTTCGGCGGCATCATCGCGCTCAACCAAACGCTTGATGCGGCGACGGCAGAAGAGATATGCGGCATCTTTACCGAAGTTGTCATAGCGCCTGACGCCAGCGAAGAAGCAATGAGTATTTTTGCGAAGAAAAAGAACCTTAGGCTCCTCACAACGGGGGGGCTTTCAGACCCTAACACTGCCCAACTCAGCTATCGTCAGGTGTCAGGCGGCTTGCTCGTGCAAGACAAAGACAACGGCTTTATCACGCTGGATGACCTCAAAGTAGTGACCAAACGACAGCCAACAGACGCCGAGTTGGCCGACATGTTGTTTGCTTGGACAGTTGCCAAGCACGTCAAGTCAAACGCGATTGTTTATGTGAAAGACAAAGCGACTGTTGGCGTTGGCGCGGGCCAGATGAGCCGCGTTGACAGCTCGACCATTGCGGCGCTCAAGGCGGCGCGTATGGCTGAAGAATGCGGGTTGCCCGAGAGTCTTGCGAAAGGCTCTGTTGTGGCGTCAGACGCCTTCTTCCCCTTCGCAGACGGGCTGCTTGCTGCCGCCGAAGCGGGCGCGACGGCTGTGATCCAACCGGGCGGGTCGATGCGCGACGATGATGTTATCAAAGCCGCAGATGAAGCTGGCCTCGCTATGGTCTTGACGGGCATGCGCCACTTCCGGCACTAAAGGTTAACAGGCAAACAACTTGCACAAGCAAGGGCAGGCAATCAGGAGAGCGCAATGCGCACGGTTTTTTGGGTTGGCGTGGTGACTTTCCTCGCTGACCAGCTTTCGAAATACCTCGTGGTTCATGTGATGAACCTGCGTGAGATCGGCAGCATTGACGTGCTGCCGCCGTTCCTCAACCTGCGAATGGCGTGGAACTACGGCGTTAACTTTGGCCTGTTTGCCGAAGACAGCAGCCTCACTCGCTGGGTGTTGGTTGTTGTTGCTGTTATCATTTCTTGCGCTGTCTTGTGGTGGATACACCATGAAGAAACGGGCGCCGCCGGGCAGATTTCCGCTGGCTTGTTGGTGGGCGGCGCGCTTGGCAATGTGATTGACCGGATAGTTTATGGCGCAGTTGCGGATTTTCTCAACATGTCCTGCTGCGGGCTCAACAACCCCTACGCATTCAACATCGCCGATATTGCTGTCTTTATCGGGGCTGTTGGCATGGTTTTGTTTACATCGGGCGAGCCGCGCAAAAACGCCTCGTGACCTTGGCCAAGAGATAGTTTATGTCAAGACGCACGGAAGTTGGAGAAGCATAATGCGCCTTTCACATGTTGCCCTCACATTGGTTGCAGCCCTCGCCCTTTCGGCGTGCGGCTCGTATGAACGCGACATCACGATGCGCCTGCTTGAGCAGGGCGGCGAAGGCCCTGACGAGTTTGGCATTCTGCCCAGCAAGCCGCTAGAAGCCCCGACAGACTACGCGGCGCTGCCAGCCCCCACACCGGGCCAGGCCAACCGCACAGACAGGAACCCGCGCGCTGAAGGCATCGCGGCATTAGGCGGTAACGCAGCACGGGCTGACGCAGCCGGCGTGCCTGCCTCTGACGGAGCCTTGGTGCGCCACGCCTCGCGCAACGGCACAAACCCCAACGTGCGCGCCGAACTGGCCGCCGAAGACGAAAAGTTCCGCAGCCGCAAGTCACGGTTCACGAAGATCCGGATTTTCAAGCAGGATACCTACGCCAAGGCCTACAAGCGCCAAACGCTCGAGCCCTACGGCGAGTGGTTTAAATACCGCCGCTCAGGTGCACGCACGCCAGCAGCCCCGCCCTACGGCGAGTGAGCCAGCCTTTCACAACTCTGTCAGCAAAGGCACGCGCCGCTTGATGCCTGCGCGCGAGCCGCTATCTATTGCCTGAACAACTAGGAGAACTCGTATGCGCTTTTTCGTGACGTCCCTCATTGGCTTTATGCTGTTGGCCCTGCCCGCTCAGGCAAACACGAAAGACTTTGTCAGCACCTTCACGCTCGAAAACGGCATGGAAGTTGTCGTCATCGAAGACCACCGCGCACCAGTTGTCACCCAGATGGTCTGGTATCGTGCTGGCTCGGCTGACGAATGGCCCGGCACTTCAGGTGTTGCCCACTTCCTCGAGCATCTCTTGTTCAAGGCAACTGACAAGATGGAGTCAGGCGAGTTTTCAGCAACTGTGGCGCGCAACGGCGGGCGCGACAATGCCTTCACCAGCTATGACTACACCGCCTATTTCCAGCGCGTCGCCGCCGACAGGCTTGAGCTGATGATGCAAATGGAGAGCGACAGGATGGTCAACATCCGCCTCACCGAGGCCGACATTCTCACCGAGCGTGAAGTCATCATCGAAGAGCGTAACCAGCGCACCGAGAACAACCCCGGCGCATTGTTTAACGAACAAAAACGCGCCGCGCAGTATCTTAATCACCGTTATGGTGTGCCCGTCATTGGCTGGCGACACGAGATGGAAGCGCTCGATCTTGACGCAGCACTTGCCTACTACAAACGCTTTTATGCACCCAACAACGCAATCCTTGTTGTCGCGGGGGATGTTGAGCCTGAGGCCGTAAAGGCCCTCGCCGAAAAATATTATGCCGTGCTGCCAGCCAACCCTGAGTTGGGCAAGCGCGCGCGCCCTTCAGAGCCGCCTCAAACCGCCGAGCGCCGCATGGTATTTCGCGATGCGCGTGTCGCCCAGCCCTACGTGAGCCGCAGCTACCTTGCGCCCGAGCGCGACAGTGGCGCCCAGAAAGACGCCGCAGCACTGACGCTTCTTGCCGAACTTCTGGGAGGCGGAACGACATCTTACATGGCCGAGAAACTCCAGTTTGAAACCCAGAAAGCTGTCTACACCTCGGCCTATTACGACGGAGACTCGCTGGATGACACGAGCTTTGCGCTGATCGTTGTGCCTGCAAAAGGCGTGAGCCTCGCGGAAGCGGAAGAGGCGATGGATGACGTGCTGGTAAGTTATATCGAGCGCGGCGTTGACGCTGAAGCTCTTGCGCGCATCAAGATGCAACTTCGTGCCTCGCAAATCTATGCTCGCGACAATGTTGGCGCTCTCGCCAACCTCTACGGCCAAGCCCTCGCTATCGGCCTGACGGTTGAAGATGTGCAAGCATGGCCCGACGTGCTGCAAGCTGTCACGGCGGATGACATTATCGCCGCCGCCAAGCGCGTATTCAAAGTCGAAAGCTCAGTCACCGGCTACCTGATGACACCCAAAGGAGACGCATCATGAAGGCCCTTGCTCTTGCTCTTACCACTTGGCTGATAGCGCTGCCCGTTTTTGCGGGAGTCGATATCGAGGAAGTCACAACGCCTGGTGGCCTGACTGTCTGGCACGTTGAAGAACGCTCCATTCCCTTCGTTGCACTTGAGCTGCGCTTTCGCGGTGGGGCTTCGCTTGATGCGCCCGGCAAACGCGGTGCTGTCAACCTGATGACAGGCCTCATTGAGGAAGGCGCAGGTGAGCTTGACTCGCGTGCCTTTGCCAAGGCGCGCGACGCGCTCGCTGCTTCATTCAGCTTTGATGTGCATGACGACGCGCTCACGGTTTCCGCCAAGTTTCTGACAGAAAATCGCGCCGAGGCTTTGGCACTTTTGCGCTCGGCCCTCGTGGAGCCCGCGTTTGACGACGCCTCTATAGAACGTGTCCGCGGTCAGGTTTTTTCGGCCATCCTTTCGGACGCGAAAAACCCGAGCGACATCGCGGGTGCTGCCTTTGATAAACGCATCTACGGCACGCACCCCTATGGATCAGACCTGAGCGGAACCATCGACAGCGTCACCGCGCTGACACGCGAAGATTTGCTGGCAGCCTTTGCCGCCACTGTCGCACGCGACAGAGTCTATATCAGCGTTGTTGGCGATATTTCAGCAGCCGAAGTTGGGCCGATGCTTGATGAGTTGCTCGGCGAGCTGCCGGAAAAAGGCGCGCCATTGCCCACTGTGGCGGCCCCCGTTTTTGACGGCAAAACAGTGGTTGTGCCGTTTGAGACGCCGCAGTCTGTTGCGGTGTTCGGACAGCCCGGCATCCCGTTTGACCACCCCGACTATTTCGCAGCTTACCTGCTCAATGTCTCACTCGGCGGCGGCGGGTTTGAAAGCCGCCTGATGGATGAGGTGCGCGAGAAACGCGGCCTAACTTACGGCGTCTACTCCTACCTTGTCGGCAAGGACGGAGCCGATGTTTGGCAAGGCTCCGTGCAATCCGCCAACAACCGCGTCGGCGAGGCAATCGCCGTGATCCGCGATCAGTGGGCGCGCATGGCCGAAAGCGGTGTAACGGCGGGCGAATTACAAGACGCCAAAACGTATCTGACGGGCTCTTACCCGCTGCGCTTTGACGGCAATGGCCCCATCGCGAACATTCTCGTGGGGATGCAGTTTCAGGGCATGCCGCTCGACTATATCGAGACGCGCAATGACCGCGTGAATGCTGTCACGCTGGAACAGATCAACCGCGTGGCCCGCGAGTGGCTCAAGCCTGAGCTGTTGAGTTTCACTGTCGTCGGCCAGCCCGAAGGGCTCTAAGCCAAAACTTAGCCACCAGAAGCGTCATAGCCTCCCGCCACAAGTCGCGCATCATAGATGCTCTCGTTTGTGTTGGGCATAGCCGGGTGGTGCTGTGTCAGCAAAGCTGACACAGCACCACCCGGCGGGGCGACTTGGCGAAGCCAAGGCGCAAACCACCCCTTTCAACGCCAACCTGAAAGCGCGCAACGCTCGCAGCATTAAGTTAATTTGCGTTAAGACTTACCGGCCAAACTGTGCATACAGGAGTCATACACATAGCTGCATACAGTGCTGCATACCCTAGGCAGATTGGTTACACAGGTAACTATCGCCGTTAACCATACCCTCCGCTACTCGCCGTAAGGCACCCAGATGTTCTTAACTTCGGTCGCTGCGTTGAGAAATGCACGCCCCTCGCCAGCCGCCCCAAACCAGTCACGCGCCTGCCCGTTGTTGACCCAGCTGCGTTTTAGGTTACCGACACTTTGCCTTTCGATTTCCGCGGAAATATCACTGCTGGAGAAGCTCCAAAGCGCGTCGATATCCATGTGGCTTGCCATTGGTTTCGCCAGCTCCAAATGGCTGCCCGTGAGGATGTTCACGACCCCCGCAGGCACATCTGAGGTTTCCAAAACCTGCACAAAATCAAGCGCCTCAAGTGGGTATGGTTCTGACGCCACAAGCACTGCGCGGTTGCCCATCGCCATCGCCGGTGCCAGCGCAGAGATGAGGCCCAAGAGCGGCAGCGTATCGTCACAAAACGCGCCGATCACACCAACAGGCTCGCGCATCGCCAGCGCCACTCCACGGATCGGCACGCCATGTGCCTGCCCGTCAAATTTGTCGGCCCAAGCAGCGTAGGTAAACAGCCGTTTCACGCAGGCCTCAACTTCCTTGCTGCCGCTCTTGCCGCCTTTCACATCATCAATCCGCCCCGCGAACTCTTTGGCGCGCGCTTCAAGGTTTTCCGCCATAAAATAAAGGACTTGCGCGCGTGCATGCCCTGTAGTTTTACCCCAAGATGACGCGCCGCGCGCCGCCTCAACTGCGTTGCGAACGTCCTTGCGGCTGCCCACTGGAGCTTCCGAAATCAGCTTGCCAGACTTTGAGAAGACAGGCTTGGAATAGCCACTATCAGGCCGCGCCTGCTTGCCGCCGATGTAGAGTTTTTGGGTCCGGTCAAGCCCGCCTTCGCGCCCGTCTTTGCCTGCGTTCGGCACGACCTTTGCCAGTGCCTTGAGCTTGCCTTTTGGCTTCGTGTAGGCCTGCAAACCTTCCCAGCCGCCTTCGCGCCCAAAGCCGCTTTCGCGCATGCCGCCAAAGCCTGCTGCCGCGTCAAACAGGTTGGTCGCGTTGATCCAGACAACACCTGCGACAAGCTTGGGCGCGATGTCGAGAGTGAGGTTAACGTTCTCGCTCCACACACTCGCGGCGAGGCCATAGCGCGTGTTGTTCGCAAGTTGCACGGCCTCGGCAGGCGTGCGGAAAGTTGTCGCGACAAGCACCGGCCCGAAGATCTCTTCCTGCATCAGTTTTGAGGCACTTGAGAGGCCAGTAATGAGCGTCGGCGGATAGAAGCAACCCTCAACAGGGAGTTCGACGGGTGCTACGTAAACCTCTCCTTCATCATTTGCCTCCACCATGTCTGAGATAACTTGGTGCTGGACCGGATCAACAAGAGCGCCGATGTCGATTGATTTATCAAGCGGGTTGCCAAGCCGGAGCTTTGCCATCCGCGCTTTGAGTTTGGCGTAGAACGTTTCTGCGATACCTTCTTGCACCAAAAGCCGCGAGCCCGCGCAGCAGACTTGTCCTTGGTTAAACCAGATCGCATCAACCAGCCCTTCAACGGCAGAGTCGATGTCAGCATCGTCAAACACAACATAGGGGCTTTTGCCGCCCAATTCGAGCGTCAACGCCTTGCCACTGCCCGCCGTCGCAACACGGATTTTGCGGCCAACTTCAGTAGAGCCAGTAAAGGCAATCTTGTCGATGCCTTCATGCGCCACGATCATCTCACCAACCGCGCCGTCACCTGTAACGATGTTTACAACGCCCTTCGGAACGCCTGCTTGGCGGCAAATGTCGGCAAACAAAAGCGCGGTGAGCGAGGTATACTCTGCGGGCTTCAGAACCACGGTATTGCCCATCGCTATTGCTGGCGCGATCTTCCAAGCCAGCATCAAAAGCGGAAAGTTCCAAGGGATAATTTGCCCACAAACACCCAGCGCTTCGGCCTCGGGAAGTTCGGCCTCCATCAGCTGCGCCATGCCCGCGTGATAGTAGAAATGCCGCTGCACAAGAGGGATGTCTATGTCGCGACTCTCGCGGATCGGCTTGCCGTTGTCGAGAGTCTCGAGCACAGCAAAAAGGCGACTGTGCTTCTGCAACAGTCGCGCAATCGCATAGAGAACACGCGCACGGCCATGCCCGCCAAGCTTCTCCCATTTCGGCTGGGATTTGCGCGCAGCAACCACAGCTGCATCAACATCAGCACTCATGGCTTGCGTAAGCTCTGCAAGTGTCTCGCCATTGGCCGGATTGCGGCTGAGAAAGCCCTCTGCCGGTTCGGTAAATTCGCCGTCGATAAACTGCCCGAACTGCGCACCATTGTCAGTGATCCAAGCAAAGGCCTCTGCCGCGTTCTCAGGCGCTTCGCCGTAATCCATGCTCTCGAAAATGTCTTTAACGCTCATATTTTTCACCCCGCCGCATGTCTGTAGGAGGCCGAGTAGGCGCCCGTCACATGGTGTTCTAATTGTCTCTCAATGTCGCCCAAAAGGCTCGACGCGCCGAAGCGGAACAAGTCGGGCGAAAGCCATCTGTCGCCGAGCTCTTCCTTGATCAAAGCAAGGTAGACAAGCGCGTCTTTTGCCTTACTGATCCCGCCCGCGGGCTTGTAGCCAATGCGAATGCCTGTCGCGGCCTCATAGTCGCGAATGGCGCGGATCATAACAAGGCTCACAGGCAGCGTCGCGTTGACGCTTTCCTTGCCAGTTGATGTCTTGATAAAGTCAGCGCCGGCCATCATGCAGACCAGTGAAGCACGCGCCACGTTGCGCAGGCTTCCAAGCTCGCCCGTTGCCAAGATCGCCTTCACATGCGCGTCGCCACAGGCCGCTCGGAAAGCGCGCATCTCGTCATAGAGCGCTTGCCAATTTTGCGTCAAAACGTGGCGGCGCGAAATAACAATGTCGATCTCGCTCGCACCTGCTTTGACGCTTTCTTCGATCTCTTGAACGCGCAAATGAAACGGCGAAAGCCCCGCAGGAAAGCCCGTGCTCACCGCCGCGATCGGGATGTTACTGCCCGCCAACGCCGCGCGCGCTGGTGCGATCATATCGTGGTAAACGCAGACTGCTCCGGTGCTGATTCCGCTCACACCCAAAGCATCTAAAATGTCCTCGCGCACGGGTTGGCGCGCCTTGGCACAGAGCCTCGCTACGCGCCCTGCTGTGTCGTCGCCCGCAAGAGTTGTCAGGTCAATGCAAGTGATCGCTTTCAACAGCCACGCGGCTTGGTTGTCTTTCTTCACACTGCGCCGCGCTGGCAGGCTTTTTGCGCGTCGTTCGATCGCTGATGTGTTGGCCTGCACCCGCGCGACCCAGTCAAGATCAAGCGCCATACCAGCGTTGCGCGGCTCTAGGGTTTGCGGCAGTTGCGCCGACTTTTCTGTCGTCTTGGTTTGCATCGCGTTGCACCTCTTCGGAGTTGCGCAAAGCGTCTCACGCAGGCGCGTATTACGCAAGCACTGACCTCGCGTTGCCGTCAGCCCAAATGCGCCTGCCCAAAATCTCCTGCGCAAAAACTGCACAAACACCGCAACTTGCCTGCACATGAGGCTGCGAGATTGGCGGCAACGAAAAACAACAAGGACAGTGACATGAAAACTTTTCTTCTCAGAGGCGTGCCAAACTCCGTGCAGACTGACGGTTGGTGGATGAGTGAGCCACCGACGCCAAACCAGCCGCAAACGCGCGGTTCAACGCAGCCCTTATTGCCACGGGCAGTCGCGCTTGCGGCGCTAGTAGTCGCGGGCGATGCATTGCTTTGGCAAGCGCAACCGGGCTTGTCGCTTGCGCTTTTTGGCATGGGTATACTGCTGGCACTTTGGCTGTTAAACGGGCGCAAAGGCACGGGGGCACTGGGCTTTGCCGCGCTTACCTTTCTACCGCTTGTCGAGCACGCGCAAGCGCTGGCTTACGGCTTCTTCTTCGCTGGACTTATGCTCTCAGTTGTTTGGCTAGCGCTTGGCGGATGGCCTGGGTTTACACGCTGGTTTGGTGCGCTCTGGCAATTTTTTGAAGTCGCACCTGAAGCGGCGATGAGTGAAGTAAACCGCGCTGTTCGCTCGGGTTTATCGAACAGCCCGGAAATCTCGCTCAAAGCCATCAGCCAAAGCTGGCTTGTGCCCCTCGGTTTGGGCCTCGTGTTTGCTTCATTACTGCTCTCAGCCAACCCAATGCTTTCTGGTTGGTTTGAAGGCATCTTTCAGGCGACATGGCTGTCAGCAGAGCTGTTCTACCGTTTGCTTTTCTGGGGTGGCCTCGCGATAGCGGTTATCCCGATCCTGCTTGCTCCTAGCTTGCGGGAGCGGCTTAAGCTTGGCACCTCAACGTTGCCAACTGTGCCGGTGCCTGCTGTGCTCAACGCAAACTCTATCCTGCGCTCGCTGGTTTTGTTCAACCTGATGTTCGCCGTGCAAACCGCGCTTGACCTGACGTATCTTTGGGGCGGGGCAAGCTTGCCTGACGGGATGAGCTATGCGCAATATGCCCACCGTGGTGCCTATCCGCTGCTGGCCACCGCGCTATTGGCTGGTGCCTTTGCTCTGGCCGCACGCCCCTTTACCAATACGCGCCCGCTGCTGCGCATCGCGCTACTGGCTTGGGTCGTGCAGAATATCTTTCTTGTGCTGTCATCGCTTCTGCGGCTTGAGCTTTATGTTGCCAACTATGGCCTCACGCACCTGCGGATTGCGGCGTTTATCTGGATGGGCGTTGTCGCTCTTGGCCTCGTGCTTGTTATCTACCAAACGCTGAAGGACAAGCCAGCAACATGGCTGCTATCACGCACGGCCCTGCTTGGTGTCGCTGCATTGTTCGCGGCCAGTTTTCTGAGTTTCTCTGCTACAATTGCGCGTCATAACCTCAGCCAAGAGCGCGCGTTAGACACACGATATGTTTGCAGCCTTGGGCCACATTCGCTACCCGCGATCATGGCTTATGAAGCAAAGCATGGGCGAAGGATATGTTTCGGTCCAAAGCTCGCGAAACTTCAATTCGCAGATTGGCGCGAATGGGGCTTTCGGGACTGGCGCTTGCAGCGTAGCTTAGCCGCACTTACCGCCCAAGCAGCCAAGGAAGCCCTCTGATGGCCGATATTCTGATCATCGACGATGACCCGCAAATCAGGGAAGTTCTGCGCATTGCGCTTAAGCAAGCCGGTCACACCTCGCGCGAAGCAGGCGACGGTGTTGAGGGCCTCGCCAAGGCGCTCAATGGGCGGGATGATCTTATCATTCTCGACATTGGGCTGCCCGCGATGGACGGGATCGAGCTTTGCCGCCGTCTGCGCGCACAAAGCGAGGTTCCAGTGCTTTTCCTTACTGCGCGAGATGACGAAATCGACAAAATCATCGGGCTTGAGATAGGCGGCGACGACTACATGACAAAGCCGTTTTCACCGCGCGAACTCACAGCACGGGTGCGCGCCATTCTGAAGCGCTCCCAAGGAGGCGGTGCAACAAACGGTCAGCTAACGCGCGGCGCGCTACAGGTTGATCCGCAAAAGCACCTTTGCCGTTTTCAGGGCCAGGATCTGTCTCTAACACAGCGTGAAATGGCATTGTTGGGCTTTCTTATGGCGCGGCCTGACAATGTCTATTCACGCGTTCAGATATCTGATGCTGTTTATGGTCCAACGATCCATGTGTCTGACCGCACGGTTGACAGCCACCTACGAAATTTGCGTGCCAAACTCGCCGAGGGTGGTGCGACAGATGCTATCGAGACCGTGCATGGCGTTGGTGTTAGGATGGGCGCATGTCAGGGAAACTAAAGGCCAGACGCGTGGTGCAAAAATGGCGGCCGCCACTGGCGCTCGTTATCGGCGGCACCCTCGCGGCAGTACTGTGCATGCCACTGCTGGCCATCGGCTACTTTCGGGTCGCAGGCAACATTCTCGGGTGGGGCGAAACCTCCTGGTTGTTTGGCTGGATGGCTCTTTGGGCGACGGCCATTCTGGGCTATCTTCTGTGGCGGCTAGTGTTGCGCCCCGTCTATGCCCTCACGGCACATGCAAATGCGGTGAAAGGCGGGCACTCCGACGCGCCGCTGCCGCCGCATTTTGGCACGCCCGAATTTAGCACACTCGCCCAAGCGGTTGATGACATGGCCAAGGCCTTGCAAACCCGCGAAGCCGGCATTCGCGCTTACTCAGATCATGTCACCCATGAGCTCAAATCTCCCCTCACCAGTATCATTGCTGCCGCCGAATTACTTGAGGGTGATATGCCCGAGGCTGACCGTGCTGAGCTGCTGTCATCAGTGCGCACATCAAGCAACCGGATGCAGCAGTTGCTCAACGACTTGCGCAAGCTTACTGCCGCCAGAACGCCCTATGGCAAGGGGCCAACGCTGCTGTCATCTGTGCTGTCAGGGCTGCCTGAACCGCTTGAAGTACAACTGACTGCCGACGCAGCGCTGCCAATCGACGCCAATGCATTGCGCGTTGTGCTTGAACAACTCGCTCGCAACGCAGCCGAGCATAGAGCGACGCGGCTGATGCTTACCGCAAGTGCCTCAAGCCTACACGTGCAAGACAACGGGCCGGGCATTGCAACGGGTGACAGATCGCGTGTGTTTGATCCGTTTTTCACGACCCGCCGCGACGCTGGCGGCACGGGGATGGGCCTGTCGATCGTGAAGGCGATGCTTGAAGCAAATGGCGCCGAAATTGCACTAGCTGAGTGCGAAAGTGGCGCGGCTTTTCTGATTAGCTTTTAGGCGCGCGACACCATCGCCGCTTGTTCTTTGAGGGCGCTCTCATAGGCGTCAGCAACAGCGCCTTTTCCGATCACGCGAAGATCAACTCCAAGCCAGTAGGCGCGCGCGGCGGCCAACTCTGCTCCGATAAGGTGCCCCAGAACAGCGCCATTTTTACCGCTCAACTCAGCGCTTCGCAAATGCGCTGCCAAGCGCTCTGGCCGCGCAACGCTTTGGGCGACGGCCTCAAGCGAAACTGCGTTATCTGCTGTCAAAGCCTGCGCCAAGCGGATTGTCAAAAACGACTGGAAGCTGACAATCTCGCCAGCGCTTACCTGCACCCAATGTGAAACTTCTCCGGTAAGGCAAAGTACGCCGTCCCAGTCGGAATTGGCGCTGAGATAGTTTGCAACTTTTTTGCGCTCAGCCACCGGAAGCCGCCCTAGCGGCGCGTCTTGGGTGAGGTCACACCAGACGCCATCAGCGGGCGCAGCGGTGGCAGGAACAGTCTCTAACTTAGCCAAAATCAACCCTCACTTGGCAATAAACGGCGCGGTGATCTCGACCATCCGAGGGCCCTTTGCGCCTTGTTTTCGCTTGAGCGCCTTGGCCAGCGCTTCGGCTTCAGCCTCGACTTGCTCAAACGGCATCCCGCAGCTTTCTGCAACAGATCTGAACAGTGGTGGCTTCGGATCACAGCCGACAACGTCAATGTCAGCCCGCTCCATCGTTAGCTCGATCTCGCCATAGCCGCCGTTGTTCCAGATGATAAAGGTGATCGGCAGCTTTTCCTGTGCGGCGGTCATGAGCTCAGACAGCGTAAACTGCGCGCCACCGTCTCCGGCCAAGGCAACGATTTGCCTTTCAGGCTGTGCCAACTGCGCACCGATAGCGGCAGGAATAGCGTAGCCCAAAGCGCCAAACCCTGTTGCGGCGTTAAACCAGCCGCCCGGCACATCGTGATCAAAATAGAGGTTACCAGCATAGATTGGCTGAGTACTGTCACCAATGATAAGCGCTGCGGGAATTTCGTTGCGAATAACATCAAGCAACTGCACCATGAGGCGGTAATCGTCGCTCAGCTCGGCTAGGGCAGCTTCGCGCACGTCCTGTGCCCGCGTGGCTCCGTCGCCCACTGGCTTGTCTGTCGTCACCTGCGTCAACGCATCAACGAACAACCCAACATCAGCCTCGATAGTGAGCTCTGCTTCATGGCGCGCCAACTGCTTGGGACAGATGTCAACGCGCACCAGCCCTTGCATGACTGGCAGGCCAACTTTCGCCAGCATGTCATAGTCTGTTGGGCCAAATTCGGTGCCGAGGGCCAGCACGCAATCAGAGGCTTCGATCTCGTCGCGAACGCTCTTCAGGCTGGCACTCGCCGGAATGCAGAGCGGTGCCCCATGCATAACGCCACGCGCATTGATTGTCGTCACAACGGGAGCATCAGCCAACTGCGCAAGTGTAGCAATCTCGGCGTCAAAGCGCTTGGCACCGCCGCCAACAAGAATGATCGGGCGCTTGGCCTTGGCCAACCGCTGCGCGACGTCTTTCACCGCGCGTTCTTCTGGTGCTTTGAGCGCTGGCTCATGCACTTCGCTTGCAACATCCGAATGCTCAAACACCGCTACATCAAGCGGGATTTCGATATGATGCGGCCCGCCACGCTCTGTGCGTATAGCGGCAAATGCAGTATCAATGGCAGGCAACAACTCATCCGAAGATGTGATGGTTTGAGCGGTAATAGAGACTGTTTTGGAAAGCGCTATCTGGTCTGGCAACTCATGTAGGCACCCAAGCCCTTTGCCCAGTGTCTCGGTACGGTTAACTCCAGAAACAACCAGCATTGGCACAGAATCAGCGCGCGCTTGGGCCATCGGCGTCAGCGTGTTTGTCAGCCCCGGCCCGGTTATCACAAAGGCAACCCCGGGCTTGCCAGACGCCCGCGCATATCCGTCGGCCATGAAGCCCGCGCCTTGCTCGTGGCGCGGAGTGATGTGGCGAATGCCCGATGCCGCAAGCCCGCGATACAGCTCAACCGTGTGAACACCCGGAATGCCGAAGACAACTTCGACACCCTGCGCTTTGAGGCGCGCAACCATTGCTTCACCAAGTGTTGACATTTTGGCCTCCTACCCTTGCGGCGTCATCCCTCTGCGGGCGCGCCCCCGTTCCAGCCCAAGTTGATGTTCCCGCCAGATGATGATCACACCTGCCAGTATGATTATTCCCGCGCCAATAAGCGTGCGCATATCGGGCACTTCACTGAAAAACACCAGACCAATGATGATTGCAAACAACATTGACGCATAGTCAAAGGGCGCAACAACAGAGGCCGGCGCAAACTTGTAAGCCGAAGTGAGGAATATTTGCCCTAATCCGCCCAAGAGCCCCGCACCCATCAGCAAGAGGGCCTCATGCCACGAAGGAACAACCCAGCCAAAAGGCAGCGTGAGCAGTGACAAGACCGCAGAGGTAACCGAGAAGTAGAACACAATCGCCGAAGTCTGCTCGGTCGCGACAAGCTTGCGAATGTAGATCTGCGCCAAAGCGGCACAAAGCGCGCCTGTCAGAACAAGCATCGCTCCCAAGGCGGCTGTCTTTTCAATGGTATCTTCTGAAAACGCGCTTAAGCGCGGCCCCAGCACTATGACGACACCAACCATGCCCAATGCGACAGCAGCGAGCCGGAACAGGCGCACTTGCTCACCCAGAAACATCGCCGCCAAAATGACTGTCATCAAAGGCGCGGCATAGCCGATTGCTGTCACTTCCGGCAGCGGCAGAAGGCCAAGCCCCGCAAAGCCCATGCCCATCGCCGCCGTTCCGACAAACCCGCGCCAAAAGTGCCCCATCGGTGAGGTTACTTTTAGCCCAGTGCGCAAGTCACCCCGCGCCAGAAGCCAGCCAAAGATCACTGGAAGCGCAAAGACCGAGCGAAAAAACACTGCTTCGCCCGCCGGAACATGCGCCGACGCCGCCTTGATGAGCGAGGCCATGGTGATAAACATCGTCACCGAGCAAAGCTTAAGTATGATCCCTTTGAGAGGCTGCATGGCCGCTCCTTTCTGCCCGACACTCGCGCGCGCGCCAGCAAACGTCAATTCACCTCTTGCACAAAGACGCAGCCACATGGGAGAACTTCTCAACACTGAGGAATTCTGATGAGCGAAAATCACCTGTTCAGCCGTCTTGCGGCTTACGCCGACGCCAACCCCGACAAGACCTTTGCTTTGCGCCCAGGTAGGGAGCCTCAAAGCTTTGGTCAGACATTTCACAATGCGCGCCGCGTTTCTGCGGCTTTGCTCGCAGCTGGCGTTCAGCCCGGCGACAGGGTTGCTGTGCAAGTCGAGAAGTCGCTCGAAGCGGTTGAGCTTTATCTTGGAGCCGTCGCAGCCGGTGGTGTTTTCCTACCGTTGAACACGGCCTACACCGCCTCTGAGCTTGAGTACTTCCTGTCCGATGCCACTCCGTCGGTTGTTGTCTGCGACCCCTCTCGCGAGACCGAGATCGCGCCATTGGCTGAAACAGCCCAGCTCTTCACGCTTGCGGGTGACGGGACAGGCACACTCGCTGATGCGCTTACGGAGGCCGCGGCTGAGCCAGTATCGCGTGGCGCTGATGATCTCGCAGCCATCCTCTATACTTCGGGCACAACGGGCCGCTCCAAAGGCGCGATGCTGAGCCACGATAACCTGTTTTCAAACTCGGCCACGCTGCGCGATTATTGGCAGTTTACCGAGAATGATGTGCTCATCCATGCCCTGCCGATCTTTCACACACACGGGCTGTTCGTTGCCACGAATGTGGCACTGCTCTCCGGCGCGAAGGTGCATTTTCACGCAGCGTTCAAGCCCGATCTGGTGATCGAAGCGATGCCAAGCGCCACCGCGCTTATGGGTGTGCCAACGTTCTACACACGCTTGCTTGATGATGCGCGCCTGACGCCTGAGCTTGCC
Source organism: Lentibacter sp. (assembly GCA_016744435.1). Taxonomy (GTDB): domain Bacteria; phylum Pseudomonadota; class Alphaproteobacteria; order Rhodobacterales; family Rhodobacteraceae; genus Lentibacter. Next base: position 53,672 of record JADGEJ010000007.1, read on the forward strand.
TCAAACATGCGGCTGTTTATCTCCGGTTCTGCCCCTCTGCTGGTCGACACACACGAGCGCTGGGAAGAGCGCACAGGCCACCGCATTCTTGAGCGCTACGGCATGACAGAAACCAATATGAACACGTCCAACCCTTACGACGGCGAGCGTCGCGCAGGCACCGTTGGCTTCCCGCTGCCCGGCGTAGAGCTGCGCGTCATGGGCGCCGAAGGGCCGCTGCCCAGTGGCGAAATTGGCGTGCTCGAAGTGCGCGGTTCAAACGTGTTCAAGGGCTATTGGCAGATGCCCGAGAAAACCGCCGAAGAGCTGCGCCTTGATGGCTGGTTCATCACCGGCGATCTCGGCATCATTGATGAGAGTGGCTACGTCAGCATTGTTGGTCGCGGCAAAGACCTCATCATAACTGGTGGCTTTAACGTCTACCCCAAAGAGATCGAGGCGCTGATTGACGACATCGAAGGCGTGCTCGAAAGCGCCGTCATCGGCATTGCCCACCCTGACTTTGGCGAAGGCGTTGTTGCGGTTGTTGTTCCTGAGAACGACAGCCTCACACCCGATGATGTCCAAGGCATCGCCGCTGAGAAGCTGGCTAAGTTCAAACAGCCCAAACAGATCCTGTTTTTGCCAGAACTCCCCCGCAACACCATGGGCAAAGTTCAAAAGAAGGCACTGCGCGAGACCTATGCCAACTTGTTTACTTGAAATCGTAAAGCAGCCAAGCTTTTTCTTGGTGAAAATACTCTGGGGGTCTGGGGGCTAGCCCCCAGCCTGTCGGATTTCGCCACGCGAAATTCGAACTCTCAGTCCGGCGCAACCATATAGCCAGCTCCTCGCACTGTTTGAAGGTAGCGTGGTTGCTTCGGATCAGCCTCAAGCTTGCGCCTTAGGCGCGTGATCTGCACGTCAATCGCGCGCTCTTGGGCTTGGCCACGGTCACGGCCCAACTCCTCAACAAGCTGCGAGCGCGAGATCGCCTCGCCAGGTTTGGCCGCAAATATCCGCATCAGCTGATTTTCGGTCGCTGTCAGGCGTACGAGCGCTTCGCCTTCCCAAAGTTCGCCGCGTTCGATGTCGTAGCTATAGGCTCCCAGTGTCAGCACTTTGGGGCGCACTTCCTCGGCAACAACATCAGGCATACGCCGCAAAATGGCGTTGATCCGCAAGAGCAGCTCCTTAGGCTCAAACGGCTTGGACAGGTAGTCATCTGCACCCGCTTCGAGGCCGACAATCCTGTCTTCCGTCTCCCCTTTGGCCGTCAAAAGCAGGATAGGCGTTTGCGAAGTTTCTCTGATAGCGCGTGTGAGGTCGATCCCGGTTTCGCCCGGCATCATGACGTCCATCACGATCAAATCAAAGTCGAGCCCCGCTAAAAGCCGCCGCGCATGGGCTGCGTCGCGCGCGCCTGACACGAGGAAGCCATTACGCACCAGAAACTTTTGCAAAAGAAGTCTGATGCGCTCGTCATCGTCGACGATCAAAAGATGTGCGTCTAGCTCGTTCATTCGCTTCTTTCCCTCAGCCCAATGTTCTTTCGGCGCATTTCAGTGTCCATCATCGCTTCTAGCACTTGTCTAAAGCCACGCACAGCTTCTGGCCCGGCGGCCTTATAGGCATCGCGCATGCGGGCGCGCTGCACTTCTGAAAGGGCGCGCTCTAGATCACTGCCTGTTTCTGTCAGATAGAGATGCCTCTCGCGTCTGTCTGCCTTGCCAACCTTGCTTTCAACAAGGCCATCTTCCATCAGAGTGCGCAACACACGGTTAAGTGACTGTTTGGTTACGCCAAGAATTTGCAGCAAGTTGTTCACAGTCGTGCCCGGTGCGCGGCCAATGAAATGCACTGCACGGTGGTGCGCACGGCCGTAGTTTTGGGCACGGTCACGGTTGAGTTCTTCCAGAATGCGATCAGGGTCGGCGGTAAAGCCACGATAGGCAAAAAACATCGCCTCAATGCCCTGCTGCAATTGCTCATCTGTCAAAAACAGAAGGCTCTCGCCGCTGATCGGTTCATTCATGTTAGCCTCTCCCTCAATCCTCTTCATTTTATGTCAGCTTTATTGACACTCCAAGGCGCAACTGTTAGCGATTTACAGTTTCTGCGCAACATTGTGTCCACTTCGGACGTATCACGCGCAACTATCGGAATTTGCTGACTGGATGGAGGAGATCACTATGTCTGGCTATGATGATCGCGACGGTAAAATTTGGCTCGATGGCGAGCTCGTTGATTGGCGCGCGGCCAATGTCCACGTCCTGAGCCACGCGCTGCATTACGCCAGTTCGGTGTTTGAAGGCGAGCGTTGCTATGACGGCAAAATCTTCCTCTCACGCAAGCACTCCGAGCGCCTGCACAACTCGGGCAAGCTGCTCGATATGCCGATCCCTTATTCAGTTGATGAAATCGAAGCCGCCAAGCGCGCGGTGCTCGACGCGAACGGGCTGCACAACGCCTATGTGCGCGTTGTCGCATGGCGCGGCGCGGGCGAAGACATGGGCGTTGCCTCGTCGAAAAACCCGGTGCGCATGGCCGTCGCGGCTTGGGAGTGGGGCAGCTACTATGGCGACGCCAAGTATGACGGTGCCAAGCTCGACATTGCCAAGTGGAAGCGCCCCTCGCCCGAGACAATCCCGACATCAGCAAAGGCCGCTGGCCTCTACATGATCTGCACCATGTCAAAACACGTCGCCGAAGCCAAAGGCTGCTCTGACGCTTTGTTCATGGACTATCGCGGCTATGTTGCCGAGGCGACGGGCGCCAACATCTTCTTCGTCAAAGACGGCGAAGTGCACACGCCCGACCCTGACGCCATCCTCAATGGGCTCACCCGCCAAACAGTTATCGGCATGCTGGAAGAGCGCGGCATCAAGGTGCACGTGCGCCACATCATGCCCGAAGAACTTGCCAGCTTTGAGCAGTGCTGGCTGACAGGCTCAGCCGCCGAAGTGACGCCCGTTGGACAGATCGGCGAGCATAAGTTCGAGGTCGGCACTCTTACCCGCGAGATCTCGGAAGCCTACGAGGCGCTGGTGCGCGCCTAACTAAGCCACAAGGGCGGCCTCAGCGCCGCCCTTGACGCGCACCAAGCTGTTAGAGCTTAACTCAATTCTTCCCAACATTTCCCTATGGACCGCATAATTTGGTCAGAGTTCTCTGCCATGCTCTCGCTATTGATCGAAGTGATAGTAAGGGAAGCCCGTGCAGGAAGCGCCTCGCCATAAGAGCGTTAAAAGCGTTGCAACCATGCCGTTTCTAAGGCCGCGATTTGCGCTTTGTCTGGTGGCTGTCTTGCTGTGTTCAAAGGGCTATGGGCCTGATCCGTTCGTAATCATCGCGCATATGGAAGTGCCCCCGCAGATAACGGTTTCCAGCCTCACTCAACCTTGAACTGGCGCTGTAGCTTGGCCATGCCGCCAATCCAGCGCTCGTAATCAGCGGCCTTGGCGCGGAAGTAGTTATCAACGCCCGGGTGCGGCAAAATCAGGAAGCGTTCAGCTTCAACCCCGTCAAGCGCAGCCTTTGCCACATCTTCAGCGCTTAAGATCCCGTCGAGCGACGCCGGGTTGTTGGGGTCATCGCCGATCATCGCTGTATCAACCGCCTGCGGGCACAGCGCCGACACGCGGATGCCATCGTCGCGGTGGGTGATGGCGAGGTTCTCGGCAAAACCAAGCGCTGCGTGTTTGGTCGCTGAATAGGTTGCGCTGCCGATCAGCGTGAGCAAGCCAGCCGCCGAAGCTGTATTGAGAAAATAGCCTCCGCCCCGCGCCTTCATCCGCGGCACCAATGCGCGGGCTGCATGCACATGCGCCATGACGTTAACGTCCCACGCGAGCTGCCACTCAGCGGCATCTGCACTGCCTGCGTTGTCAAAGCTGAGGTCAAAGCCGTTGAGCACGCCTGCGTTTGAACAGAACAGGTCAATCGAGCCGTGCTTGCTTTCAATTTCAGCCACCAGCGCTTCGACTTTCTCAGCCTTGGTCACATCGCAGATATGCGTTGAATGAGCCTCAATGTCATGCACGCTTGGCAGAATGTCAGTCGCCGCAACATGGGCCGCGCCCCGGGCTTTGAGCTCGCGAACAAGTGCTGCCCCGATGCCGCGCGCAGCACCAGTGACAACACATATCTTGCCTGCAAGCTCCATTAGCCCGGCGACATGCCGCGCAGGCGCTCGGAACGGCGACGCAACAGCTCTAGGGTTGTCAGCAGGCAGACTGAGATAAACACGAGGATGGTGGCAACCGCCAAGATCGTCGGGCTGATCTGCTCACGCAGGCCTGTGAACATCTGCCATGGCAGCGTTTTTTGGCTAGCCGAGCCGACAAACAGCACCACGACGACTTCGTCAAAGCTGGTGATAAAGGCAAACAGCCCGCCCGAGATAACGCCGGGCAAAATCAGCGGCATCTGCACGCGGAAGAATGTGGTGACAGGGTCAGCGCCCATATTTGCCGCCGCGCGGGTGAGCGAGCGATCAAAGCCAACAAGCGTCGCTGTCACGGTGATGATCACAAAGGGGATGCCAAGCACCGCGTGGGCCAGCACAACCTTGACGTAACCAACAAATGTTTTGCCAAGGCCTAGGCCCTCAAGCCAGTTACCAACGTCGCTGTAAAAAAAGAACATGCCCGTCGCCGAGATGATCAAAGGGACGATCATTGGCGAGATCAGGATCGCCATGATGGCACGGCGGCCTGGTACGTGTGACTGGCTCAGGCCGATGGCAGCAAGCGTGCCGAGTGTCACAGAAATGATCGTTGCGATCGGTGCGATGATCAGTGAGTTCTTGAAACTGCGCTGCCATTCGTTGTTGCTAAAGAAATCGCGGTAATGCTTGAGCGAGTATCCCTCAGGATCAAACCGCAGCATTTCGGGCGTGAAAGTGAAGAAGTCTTGCGCGTTGAACGACAGCGGCAAAACAACAAGGATCGGCGTGATCAGGAAGATGAAGATCGCGCCGCAAATGACGCGGAAAGTGAAGTGCCATAGCACTTGCCCAGCCGTCAGATAAGGCGGCACGTAGGCACGGTAGCGGCCTTCATACATCCAGTAGATCATCCAGCCGCCAATAGCGCCGAAGATCGCACCAAGCACAAGGCCGGGCATACCCGCCGCCGCGAAGCCAGCAATGCCTAGGCCCGCAAAAGTAATGCCGCGGCCTGCGCGCTCATCTTTCAGAACGTAGATGTAGAACCAAGCCAGCCCGATAAGCAAAGCCGCGCCAATGAAAACGCCCATCGGGCCATTGCCATTGGCCGTCCCAACAAACAATCCGATGAAGCCGCCGAACAGGCCAACAACGAGAGCAACAAGCCAAAAGGGTTTGCGCGAAATAGGTGTGAGTGCTGCCATTGTCTTTACCCTAACTTCACGTTGTCGATGCCGACGATTTTGTCGTAGACCCAATAGAGAACAAGAACCACCGCCAGCAAGATCGCGCCAAGTGCGGCCGCGAGGCCCCAGTTGCCTGAGCTCGAGATGTGGTAAGCGATCCGATTTGAGATGAAGACACCTTTGGCGCCACCAACGATCTCGGGGGTGATGTAGTAGCCGATCGAGAGGATAAACACCAAGATCGAGCCCGCGCCTATACCCGGTATCGACTGTGGGAAATACACCCGCCAGAAGGCTGTCCAGTTGGTCGCGCCAAGTGACTTGGCGGCGCGTAGGTAAGTTGGCTGAATTGTCTGCATCACCGAATACATCGGCAAAATCATGAACGGCAGCAAGATGTGCGTCATCGCCGTGATGGTGCCGAACTGGTTGTTGATGATCACGAGGCGGCTGTCGTCAGCGACCATACCCAGCCAGACCAGAACTTCGTTGATCACGCCTTGCTGTTGCAACATGACTTTCCAAGCCGATGTCCGCACGAGAAGTGACGTCCAGAACGGCAGCAGCACGAGGATCATCAGCAAGTTCGCTGAGCGCGCCGGGAGGTTCGCCAAGATCCACGCTACAGGGTAGCCGAGCAACACGCACATACCTGTGATGATCATCGACATCCAAAGCGTGCGCTTGAACAGCGTCATCATGATGCGCTTGTCTTCAGACTGGGCCGCTGCCCCTTCAGGCGTGCGCTGCATGTCAATCGCGGCGAGGTAATAACCGTCGGTGTATTTCACCGAGTGAGTCTGGATCGCTTTCCATGTTTCGACGTCGCCCCACTTCTTATCAATCTTGATAAGCGCTTCCTTGAAGGGGCCGTCGGTTTCCAGATCAAGCTTCTTGATCTTACGGCCTGACTTACGGAACAGGCTCGAAATACCGGATGTTTCATAGTTCAAGCGCCGCCCGAGCTTGGTGTGTTGCTTGGCGTCAATTGCCACCAGCATATCGGCGGTAAAAGCCTTATAGACGGTTTCATCTGGCAGTTCGCCACTCGTTCCGTCCCAGTCTTTCAGCACAGCAACAGTTTTGGGCAAGACTTCCCCAACATCACGGTTGTCGACGGAGCGGAACAGCATCTCGCCAATGGGCCAAATAAATGAGAACAACACAAATAGCAGCAGAGGTGCAATCAGCGCGAGCGCGCGCAGCTTCTCGACGCGCAGTGATCGGGCGAGGCTCTTTTTCAGCGGCGTGCCGTCGGCCGCCAAGACCAGCCCGTTCTGGCCTGTATTTTGACCTGTTTCGCTCATGTCTGTCCCCGTTCAGTCGTGTTTTTTTGGCCGTGTTCTTTGGCCGTGTTCTTTGGTCATGCAGTCTTCAAATCGCCTAAGGCCATTCGCCACCGTCTTTGGCCAGCTGCGTTACGACTTGAACCTGCCTCAGGTTCAACGCGAAACGCCCTCGCAAATAGAGGGTGGAGAGGCCGCGGACGGCCCCTCCGAAAGTGCTTTACTTGGCGAGCCAAGCTTGGAACTTCGCGTCGATGTCGTCGCGGTAGTCAGCCCAGAACTCGTAGTTGTAGAGGAACGTGTTCTTGGCGTTGTTCGGATCTGTTGGCATGTGTGGCGCCATGTCGATGCCGAGTTCAGCGTGCTTACCTACGAGAGGCGCTGAAGACAGGCGTGCCGGGCCGTACGAAATGTATTTCGCTTGGTCTGCAAGGCGCTGTGTGTCTGTCGCGAACATGATGTAGTCAAGCGCACGTGCCTGACGCTCAGGTGAAAGGCCTGCTGGGATGATCCAACCGTCAAGGTCAAACACTTGTGCGTCCCAGAGCATTGCAACTGGCTGCTTCTGCTCTTCGATCACGCTGAACAAACGGCCGTTGTATGTTGAGCCCATGATGACTTCGCCGTCAGCCAAAAGCTGTGGTGTGTCTGCACCCGCTGACCACCAAACAACATCGCCTTTGATGGTGTCGAGCTTGGCAAGCGCTTGGTTTTGGCCTTCTTCAGTCGCCAGAACGTCGTAGACTTTGTCTTTTGCAACGCCGTCACAGAGCAGAGCCCATTCCATGTTGTTGATAGGGCGCTTTTCAAGCGAGCGCTTGCCTGGGTAGGCGTCTGTGTCAAACACGGCGCAAACGTCTGTTGGAGGCGTGTCACCAACAAGGTCAGTACGGTAGCCAAATGTTGTTGAGTAAACGATCGAAGGAATGAAGCATTCAGAAACCAAGAGGTCGCCGAAGTCTGCTGAAGCTTTCGTGCCGTCTGGCGCGTCTGCAAGCATTGTGTCTGGGTCGATTTCCAGCGCAAGGCCTTCGTCGCAGAGGCGCATCGCGTCAGCCGCAACAACGTCAACAACGTCCCATGTGACGTTGCCAGCTTCGTTCATGGCGCGAAGTTTTGCCACAGCTTCAGCTGAGCTATCGTCGTTGATGATGCTTGCGCCGGTCTTGGCTGAGTAGGGCTCGTGGTAAGCCTTAAGCTGTGACTTGGAGTAAGCACCGCCCCATGAGACGATCGTCATTTCTTTTGCCATGTGGTGGTCGGCACCAGCAATGCCAGCAACCATTGTCAGGGCTGTTGTAGCCATAAATGTTTTCGTAAATTTCATTTCGTTCTCCCGTGTATTGCCCGTTTAGTGTGTGGTGAGCTAGCGCATCAGGCGCAGCATTAGCCCACATTCATCATCGCAACCCGTTGCCGGTCTGCGCGATATTCCTATGCTTCCAATGCGCGACAGTCCCGTGCGAGCCAGCCGATCTCGACGTGCTCACCCGGCTTTAGGCGTGTTTGGTCAGGCGCGTTGCGTGACTTGATGATAAACTCATCCGTTCCGGCAACCCGAAGTCGCGTGCGGAAGATGTCACCCATGTAAATAAACTCAAGCACTTCGGCCTTGAGCGTATGTGCGTCGGCATGCAGGCGGCTTTTGTCAAACTCGACACGCTCGGGGCGGATCGAAACTGTCGTGCGCTCGCCAACTTTGCTCACGTTCACTGGCATCGCGTCGATCTCTTCGCCGCTGTCCAGAACGACAACACATTCGTCGCCGCTGATCGACTTTACAGTGCCATGCAGCGTGTTGTTCTCGCCGATAAACTGCGCCACGAACGCGTTCTTCGGATTTTCGTAAAGTACATCTGGCGGGTCAATCTGTTGAATGCGCCCATCGTCAAACACAGCAACGCGGTCTGACATTGTCAGCGCTTCTGTCTGGTCGTGCGTCACATAAACCGTGGTGATGCCAAGGCTGTGCGCAAGGTGGGTAATTTCAAACTGCATCTTTTCCCGCAGTTGCTTGTCAAGCGCGCCGAGCGGCTCATCCATCAAGACAAGCTCAGGCTCAAACACCAGCGCACGCGCCAGAGCGATCCGCTGTTGCTGACCGCCCGAAAGCTGCGCCGGGCGTCTGCCGCCAAAGTCGCCCATCTCGACCATATCAAGCGCGCGCTTGACCTTGGCTTCGCGGTCAGACTTGCCGATCTTGCGCACTTCCAAAGGAAAGCTCAGGTTTTCCGCAATCGTCATATGCGGGAACAGCGCGTAGTTTTGAAACACCATACCAATGCCGCGCTTGTGCGGCGGGATGTTGTTGATGCTCACACCGTCAATCTTAATCTCGCCATGGGTGGCCGTTTCAAAGCCGGCCAGCATCATCAGGCAAGTTGTCTTACCCGAGCCTGACGGCCCAAGCATTGTCAAAAACTCGCCCTTAGGAATTGAGAGGTTGAGGTCTTTTACAACGAGCACTTCGCCGTCGTAACTTTTCTGAACACGTTCGAACTCTACGAACGCGTCTCCACTATGAGTGTCAGCCAAATCAGGCTCCCCGTTTGTCTTCTTGCGGCTTTTGCCGCTTATCTTTGTGCATCTAACCCTACAGAGAGGGTGTGTTGCAACCAGTTAACTCTACCTTCTTTTAGGCAGGTGGATAAACTGATTTCTGACATACTACGGGCAATTCGCCCTCAAATTGGTCACTTTACGAACGTTCCGCGCCTATTTGCGGCCTCACACCGCCAAAAAGACCCAGCCTCTTCGTGACGCAATAGAATCATTTCGTGACGTTTTTTAACTCTTTTGTGTCACTTCCCAGCTAGACGCCTCCGTCCTTTCAGCCTCCAATTTCCAGAAAATCCCTGAAAGGTATCCACCATGAACTACGCCAGAACGCCGTTTTCCGAAGCCGAATATTCCGCGCGCCTTGCCAAGACACGCGCCGCGATGGACGCCGCCGGAATCGACGTTCTTTATGTGCAAGACCCGTCCAACATGGCGTGGCTCACAGGCTATGACGGCTGGTCGTTTTACGTGCACCAAGGCGTCATTCTCACCCAAGAAGGCGCCCCCTATTGGTGGGGCCGCCGCCAAGACGCGAACGGCGCTGTCCGCACCGTCTGGATGGAAGATGCACAGGTCTTCGGCTACCTCGACCACTTCGTGCAGTCTACCGAGCGCCACCCGATGCAAGACCTCGCAGAACGCCTCAAGGCGCTTGGCAAATCCGATGTGCGTATCGGCGTTGAGATGGACAACTACTACTTCTCCGCCAAAGCCTTCCAGACCCTGCTGGAAGAGCTTCCTCAAGCGCAGTTCATCGACGCGACTGCGCTGGTCAATTGGCAACGCGCAGTGAAGTCGGAAGAAGAGCTGGTGTTCATGCGCCGCGCCGGCAAAATCTCCGAGAAGATCATCAATGGGCTGCGCGAGCGTGTTGAAGTCGGCCTGCCCAAAAACGAGGTCGTCGCCGAAATTCAGCGCGACGCTCTGCGCGGCGTTGATGGCCACTGGGGCGACTATGCCGCCATTGTTCCGCTGCTGCCTTCTGGTTCTGACGCCGCCGCACCGCACCTCACATGGGATGGCCGACCCTTTCAAGAAGGCGAAGCAACCTTCTTTGAAATCTCTGGTTGCTACCGTCGCTACCACGCGCCTGTGAGCAGGACGATCTTTCTAGGCGAGCCGACAGACACGCTCAAACGCGCCGCCGACGCACTTGTTGAAGGCTTGGAGGCGGGCCTCGCAAAAGCCCGCGCCGGAAACCGCGCGTGCGACATCGCCAACGCTCTCGCCGCCCCCTTAGAGGCGGCAGGCATCGAGCGCGGTGCGCGCTGCGGATACCCGATCGGCCTCAGCTATCCGCCAGACTGGGGCGAGCGCACAATCAGCCTGCGCGCGAGCGACGAAACCGTGCTTGAGCCCGGCATGACATTTCACTTCATGCCCGGCCTCTGGATGGACGATTGGGGCATCGAAATCACCGAGCCGATCCGCATCACCGATGATGGCCCGCCAGAGTGCTTCTGCGACTTACCCCGCGAGATGTTTGTAAAACCATGAGCAATCTTCAGCGCACCCGCGAGATCTTGGAACAACTGATCGCCTTTCCAACCGTCTCAACCGACAGCAACCTCAACATCATCACATACATCGCCGATCACCTGTCAGGCCTCGGCGCACGGGTGCAGATATTCCACGATCCCTCAGGCACCAAGGCCAACCTCTTCGCAACCCTCGGCCCTGAAGGCGACGGCGGCATCGTGCTTTCTGGCCACTCCGATGTTGTCCCGGTGACAGGCCAAGACTGGTCTTCAGACCCGTTTTCTTTGCGCGAAAATGCGGGCCTGCTTTACGGGCGCGGCACTTGCGACATGAAAGGCTTTATCGCCTGCACGCTTGCTATGGCCGAAGACTACGCCAAGATGACGCTCAAGCGCCCGCTTCACTTCGCGTTTACGCACGACGAGGAAACAGGCTGCATCGGCGCCCGCGCCCTGGTCGACGCGTTGCAAAAGCAAAGCATCCGCCCTGCCATCGCAATAATCGGTGAGCCGACAGAAATGCGCATCATCGAAGGCCACAAAGGCTGCTGTGAATACACCACGCGCTTCTCTGGCCTCGCAGGCCACTCCTCGCGCCCCGAACTTGGCGTTAACGCCGCCGAATGCGCCGTGCGCTACGTCACCAAACTGCTAGAACTGCGCCACAGCCTCGTCGCCCGCGCCCCTGAAGGCAGCCGCTTTGTTCCGCCCTATACCACCCTCAACATCGGCAAGCTCGAAGGCGGCATCGCCCACAACGTCATCGCCGATAAAGCCGAAGTCGAGTGGGAGTTCCGCCCTGTCCAAGACAGCGACTATGCGTTCATGCACGCCGAAGTCGCCGCCTACACAAACGATGTGCTGCTCCCCGCCATGCGCGCTGTGCACCCCGACGCATCGGTTGAAGTCGAAACCATCGGCGAAGTCGCTGGCCTCACGCCGATGGAGCACAACGAAGCCCGCGATCTCTGTGCCGCTCTGACAGGCGAAAACAGCGCTGACGTAGTGGCTTTCGGAACAGAAGCCGGCCTCTTCCAGTCGCTCGGAATGTCCGTCGTCGTCTGCGGGCCCGGCTCTATTGAGCAAGCCCACAAACCCGACGAGTACATCGCCCTTACGCAACTCGAAGCTTGCCTCAAAATGCTCTCAGGCCTCGGCTCCAAGCTAACGGCCTAAGCTCTTCCTCTTTCCGAAAATATCCCACCGATTCCGCGCAGCAAGTGCGCTCTATCGGTCTACGCGTTTGCTCACACAAATCGCTTGGGGGGGTGCGGGGGCTGGCCCCCGCTACCGCGACGCGTCGAAGACGCGGCGCAAACCCTCAGTTCGCAGCCTTCCAAAGCCCTGCCGCTTTGACTTCCTCGTAAGCCTCATCCAAGGCCTTGCGTGCCCGCGCGATCAGCGTGTCGATCTCATCCTTCGTGATTATCAAGGGCGGTGAAATAACCATCCTGTCGCCGACATGGCGCATGATCAGGTTGTTGGCGAAGCAACGCTCGCGGCACATGAAGCCAACGGTGCCAGCCTCTGATGCAAACTTGGCACGCGTGCTCTTGTCAGGCGTCAGCGCAAACGAGCCCATAAGGCCGACAATGCGCACATCGCCCACCATCGGGTGGTCGCCTAGGCTTTCAAACTGCTCTTTGAGGTAAGGTGCCGTCTCGCTGCCCGCGCGCTCAACAATGCCCTCTTCGTCCAGTATCCGCAGGTTCTCCAATGCTACAGCCGCGCTCACAGGGTGCCCCGAGTACGTATACCCGTGGTTAAACTCGCAGCCCGAAATAACCGCAGCAACCTCGTCATTCAAAATGCTCGCGGCAATCGGCGCGTAGCCCGAGCTGAGGCCTTTTGCGATGGTCATTATGTCAGGCTTGATGCCCAGCGTCTGGCAGCCAAACCAGCTGCCCGTGCGGCCAAACCCGCAGATCACTTCATCAGCAATCAGCAGTATCTCGTATTTGTCACAAATCCGCTGGATCTCGGGCCAGTATGTCTCCGGCGGGATGATAACCCCACCCGCGCCCTGCACTGGCTCGGCGATAAAGGCCGCAACACGGTCTTCGCCCAGCTCCAGAATAGCCTTCTCAAGCTGCTGCGCGCGCTCAAGGCCGAAGTCTTCGGGGCTGGCGCTTTCGCCTTCTGCCCACCAGTTCGGCTGGTCGATGTGGTGAATGTCCGGGATCATCCCGCTTTGTGCGTGCATGCCTGACATGCCACCCAGCGCCGAAGCCGCGACTGTTGAGCCGTGGTAGGCGTTGTGGCGGCTGATGATAACTGTCTTCTCCGGTTTTCCTTTTTCCGCCCAATAGGTGCGCACAACGCGGATGTTTGTATCATTCGCTTCCGAGCCTGAGCCCGCGTAAAACACATGGTTCAAGTCGCCCGGCGCGAGCTGCGCGAGCCGCTCGGACAGCGCGATAACCGGCACATGTGTCGTCTGGAAGAAGGTGTTGTAGTAGGGCAGTTCCTTCATCTGGCGTGCGGCAACTTCGGCCAGCTCTTCGCGGCCATAGCCAAGGTTCACACACCACAGCCCCGCCATCGCATCCAAAATCTCGTTGCCCTCACTGTCAGTCAGCGTCACACCCTTGGCGCGGGTGATAATGCGCGCGCCTTTTGCAGTCAGCTCATCGCCGTTGGTAAACGGGTGAATGTGATGTGCAGCGTCAAGTCGTTGCAGCTCTTCTGTCGGCATGTGATTGGTGATCTGTGTCATGGCTGTCTCGCTTTCTTACGCGCTAGAGGGGCGTGTTACGGTCTTGCGACCAGTAATATGATCAAATTATCAACTGTCAATTGCTCACGTCTTCCGCAAGCGCTCGCCGGACTTGCTCCATCCCTTGAATCACGTCTTCGCGCATCGCTTTTGCGGCGGCCTGTGCATCGCCTCCGCGCATAGCATCAAGCGCTTCATGGTGCTGGTCAGGCAAGTTTCGCGTGCCCAAACGGCCGCAGACAACACGTAGCGACGGCCCAAACCGCAGCCAAAGCCCGTCGGCCAAAGCCGCCAAGATAGGCGCGCCAGCCATCGCGTAGAGATAGGCGTGAAAGCGGTAGTTTTGCTCAAGGTAGTTGCGCAAATCTCCCCGCTCGATCGCCTCATCAAGGGCAGCATCAATCTCGGCAAGAGCTTCAAGTTCAGCATCCGTCGCGCGCTCTGTAGCGCGTAAAACAAGTTGTGGCTCTATCGCCTGCCGCGCAAAGATCAGCTCGTTCACGTTCTCGACTGTAAGCTCAGGCACCACAACCCGGCGATTGCCTTGAAACGCCAAAGCGCCCTCTGCGCAGAGCCGCCTAATGGCCTCGCGTACAGGCGTCATGCCCACGGTAAGCTCGTCGCAGATGCCTTGGATTGTCACGGGTTGGCCCGGTGCTAACTCGCCAAACAGGATCAACTCGCGCATCTGACGGTAAACAACTTCATGCGCTGGGAGCTCGCCGGTGCTTGCCTCAACTCGCGGTGTAAAACTCACAATTTTTGCCAAACTCTTATCCTCCTTCAAAGTCACTCCCCTTTCCGAATCTCTTGCTATTTCTCTCACTAAATGCAGACATTATAAACGAGATGTTGCCAAGACAGTCAAAACTTGATCAAATATTTCGTCAAGAGGAACAACCTCGACCACAGGGAGAAATTCAAATGAAATTCCGTTTACTCAGTGCTGCAGCCACGCTTGCCTTAGTCGCTGGCATGGCTCAGGCCGAAGAAGTTCGCGTTTACAACTGGTCTGACTATATCGACGAAGGCCTGCTCGCGAAGTTCGAAGAAGAGACCGGCCTCAAGCTTATCTACGATGTATTTGATTCCAACGAAGTGCTCGAAACCAAGATGCTCGCGGGTGGCTCAGGCTACGACGTTGTCGTGCCTTCAGGCACTTTCCTGCAGCGTCAGATCACAGCCGGTGCTTTCCAGAAGCTCGACATGAGCAAGCTGTCAAACCACGGCAACATGTGGGACGCCATTGAGGCGCGCACAGCGAAATATGACCCCGACAATGCTCATTCCATCAACTATATGTGGGGCACAACGGGCATCGGCATTAACGTCGGTAAAGTCAAAGAAGCGCTCGGTGACGACGCGCCCATTGGCTCGCTTGCCTTGGTGTTTGATCCAGCCAACATGGAAAAACTCGCAGCCTGCGGTGTGCATATCCTTGACGCCCCTGCCGAGATCATCCCAGCCGCATTGGCCTATATCGGTGAAGACCCCGACAGCCACGACCCAGAGGTTATCGCCAAAGTAGAGCCTATTCTGACAGCCATCGCGCCGCATGTTCAGAAGTTCCACAGCTCTGAGTACATCAACGCGCTCGCCAACGGCGACATCTGCGTGGCAATCGGCTGGTCGGGCGACATTCTGCAAGCCCGTGACCGCGCCGCCGAGGCCGAGAACGGTGTTGAAATTGCATACAATGCTCCTTCCGAAGGCGCGCTGATGTGGTTTGACCAAATGGCCATTCCGGTTGACGCTCCAAACCCTGAGGCAGCCCACAAGTTCCTCAACTTCATCATGGAAGCAGGCAACATGGCCGCGGCGTCAAACTACGTTTACTACGCCAACGGCAACCTCGCCTCACAGCCCATGCTCGCAGAAGACGTGATCGGCGATCCAGCGATTTACCCTAACGAGGAAACGCTGAAAAACCTCTACACAACCACGCCATATCCGGTGAAAGTCCAGCGCACCGTGACGCGCCTCTGGACCAAGATCAAATCAGGTATCTAATCTGATCATCAGCCCGCAGGCCAACGCTTGCGGGCTTACTTTTTTCATGTGGGGGCAACATGGCCGAGACAGTATTCGCACCTTGGAACGACGACAGCGCAACGCCGCTGATCCAGTTTAAGAACGTCACCAAACGCTTTGGTGATTTCGTCGCCATCGACAACCTCACCCAAGATATTTACGCGCAGGAGTTCTTCGCGCTGCTCGGCCCGTCGGGCTGTGGCAAGACAACAATGATGCGCATGCTCGCAGGCTTTGAAACGCCCACTGAAGGCCAGATCCTCATAGCGGGCCAAGACATGGCAGGGGTGCCGCCCAACAAGCGCGCGGTGAACATGATGTTCCAGTCCTACGCGCTGTTCCCGCACCTTACTGTCGCTGAAAACATCGCCTTTGGCCTCAAGCGCGAAGGCAAGCCCAAGCCCGAGATCGACGCGCGTGTTGACGAGATGCTCCGCCTCACGCGGCTTGAAAAGTTCGGCAAGCGCAAGCCACACCAGATCTCTGGTGGCCAGCGCCAGCGCGTCGCTCTCGCCCGCTCTCTGGCCAAAGCCCCCAAGCTGTTGCTGCTCGACGAGCCCCTCGGCGCGCTCGACAAAAAGCTGCGTCAGGAAACCCAGTTCGAGCTGATGGATATTCAGGAGAAGACAGGCACAACCTTTGTCATCGTCACCCACGATCAGGAAGAAGCGATGACAGTCGCCTCGCGCGTCGCCGTGATGGACGAAGGCCGCATCATTCAGGTTTCCACACCTGCCGACATCTATGAGCGGCCCAACTCTGTCTATGTCGCTGACTTTATTGGCGACGTGAACATCATCAATGGCCACGCCACACGCGCGGGTGACGGCTATGACATCGCCTACGCAGAAGGCGCCGCCAAGCTGCACGCGAAAACATCAACTGACCTTGGCAATGAAGGCAAATGCGCCCTCGCGATCCGGCCAGAAAAAGTCTCTATTACGGCCAAAAAGCCCGCAAAATCCGTCAATGCCGTTAGCGGCAAGATCATCGACATCGCCTATCTCGGCAACCTCTCGACATACCATGTCGAGCTTGAAGGTGGCCAGATGATCAAAGCCCAAACCGCCAACACCCGCCGCCTCGCGCGCCGTACATTTACGTGGGAAGACGACGTCTGGCTCTCGTGGACAGACACAGCCGCCATCGTACTGGAGGGTTAAGCCATGCGTCGTTTCTCCCTCATCGCCGTGCCCTACTTCTGGCTTCTGGTGCTGTTCCTCGTGCCGTTTATCATCGTCTTCAAGATCAGCCTGTCTGACACGGCCCTCGCGATCCCGCCCTATACGCCCACGCTTGATGTCAGCACTGGTTGGGAGGGCATACGAAATTTCTTTGCACAGCTCGACTGGGAGAATTTCACCTTCCTCACCACCGATGATCTTTACTGGAAAGCCTACCTTTCCAGCTTCAGGATCGCAGCGATTTCGACATTGCTCACCCTGCTGATCGGCTACCCGATCGCCTACGCCATGGCCCAGTCGCCCGACGAGTGGCGCCCGACGCTGATGATGCTGGTGATCCTGCCTTTCTGGACATCGTTCCTCATCCGCGTCTACTCGTGGATGGGCATCCTCTCCAACGAAGGCTTCCTCAACCAATTTCTTCTCTGGACAGGCCTGATCTCGGAGCCACTCCAGATTTTGAACACCAACAAAGCGGTCTACATCGGCATCATCTACACCTACCTGCCGTTCATGATCCTGCCGATCTACTCGGCGCTCGAGAAGCTCGACGCCTCTCTGCTCGAAGCTGCCGAAGACTTGGGCTGCTCGCGCATCACCGCGTTCTGGCTGGTGACGATCCCGCTCAGCAAACAAGGCATCATCGCGGGCAGCTTTCTGGTGTTCATTCCGGCCCTCGGCGAGTTCGTTATTCCATCACTGCTTGGCGGCTCCAAAACCTTGATGATCGGCAAAGTCCTGTGGGAGGAGTTCTTCTCCAACCGCGACTGGCCCGTCGCCTCGGCGGTCGCTGTCATCCTCTTGCTGATCTTGATCATCCCGATCGTGCTCTTCCAACGGAACGAGCAAAAACAACGCGAGGCAGAAGGCCAATGAACCCCTTTAATCTCTCGCAAGCCCGCCCTGCGCTTCCTCTTTCTCCAAATATCCCGGGGGTCTGGGGGCAGCGCCCCCAGTCGGTCGGATTGCGTTTAGCGCAATTCGAACTCAAAGGAGAGCAAACATGAGACGCTTCACATGGTTCAACGCCACATCGCTCACCCTCGGGTTTGTCTTCCTATACCTGCCGATGGTCATCTTGGTGATCTACAGCTTTAACTCCTCAAAACTGGTCACGGTCTGGGCGGGCTTCTCAACCAAATGGTATGGCACTCTGTTCCAAAACGAGGCATTTCTCGACGCGGCGTGGGTGACTATCAAAGTCGCCGTCGTCAGCTCAACCTTTGCTGCCGTCCTCGGCACAATGGCCGCTTACGTTCTGGTGCGCGGTGGCCGCTTTTTGGGCCGAACTCTGTTTTCTGGCATGATCTACGCACCGCTAGTCATGCCCGAAGTCATAACCGGCCTCTCGCTCTTGTTGCTCTTTATCGGTATCGGGTTTGACCGAGGGATGATGACGATCATCCTCGCCCATACCACCTTCTCGATGTGCTACGTTTCTGTCGTTGTTTCGTCACGCCTCGTCAGCTTTGACCGCTCGCTAGAAGAGGCCGCGCTTGACTTGGGCTGCTCCGCGTTTGAAGCCTTCCGCCTTGTGACTCTGCCCATAATCGCGCCTGCGGTCATCTCGGGTTGGCTCTTGGCCTTTACCCTCTCGCTTGATGATCTGGTGATCGCCTCGTTCACATCCGGCCCCTCGGCGACGACCCTGCCCATCAAGATCTATTCGGCTGTTCGGCTCGGCGTTTCTCCAGAAATCAATGCGCTTTCGACGATCATGATCAGCATCGTAACAGTCGGCGTGATCTCGGCGTCGCTTATCTCTAAACGCGCAGCCGTGCGCCAGAGGCGCGAGGAAACCGCAGCTGAACGCGCCTCAGACTGATGCAGCGCCTGTTCTCAGATCATGCCTATTCCGACGATCGCATTGCAGACTGCTATTGGGCTGAAACAGTCTCTGAATCTCGGCTCAAACGTGGTGCCCTAACAGGCACACACAAAGCTGACATCGCGGTCATTGGCGCTGGCTTCACAGGGCTCTCAGCCGCGCTCGCTCTCGCTGAAGCAGGCGCAAATGTCACCGTGGTTGACGCCTCCTACCCGGGCTGGGGCGCGTCGGGGCGCAACGGCGGATTCTGTTGCCTTGGCGGCGCCAAAGCCTCTGATGCGCAGTTAGATCGTGCCCATGGAAAGCCCGCCCGTCTTGACTATCGACGCTCAGAACTTGCCGCAGTGCATCACGTTGCCGCGACGCTTGCCAAATACAAAATCAACGCTGAAACGCACAGCAATGGCGAAACGCTGCTGACACACAAAGCCAGCTTTCGGCTTGATGAGGAAGCCCGCGAAACCGAAGAAAACTATGGCGTCACACCGACGATCTACAGCAAAGATGATCTCCCAAGTCTCGGCATGCCCGGCCCCTTCCACGGCGCCATGACAACGCCTGTTGGCTTTGGCCTCAACCCGCGCGCCTACCTTGCCGGGTTGCTCCAAGCTGCCGAAGCCGCAGGCGTGCGAGTGCATGGTGCAACACCGGTCACCAACATCGTGCGCGCAGGTAAATACAGGCTGACTGCGCCGCAAGGAACGCTGGAAGCCGACCAACTCATTTTGGCGACAAACGGCTATTCCTCTGAGGACATTCCTGAATGGAAAGCCGCGCGTTACATGCCCTCTCAATCCAGCATTATCGTCACGCGCGAGCTCACAGACGCAGAGCTGGAAAATGGCTGGAACTCCGATCAGATGTCATACGACAGCCGCCTATTGCTGCACTATTTTCGCTTGATGCCAAACCGCCGCTTCCTGTTCGGAATGCGCGGCGGGCTTACCTCGTCAGACCGCTCAGAAGCAGGCATCCAGCGTAAAATCCGCGCTGACTTCGAGCGCATGTTCCCCGCTTGGGCGCATGTTGAAACACCACACTACTGGTCGGGCATGGTTTGCCTCTCGGCTGGCTTTACGCCGTTTGCCGGGGCCGTTCCCGACATGCCTGGCGCCTACGCTGGCTTCGCCTACCACGGCAACGGCGTCGCCATGGGCAGCTACACGGGCGCGCTTCTGGCGGATCAGGTTCTCGGCACTCAAACACTTGAGACACCTATGCTTATGCAGAAAGCACCCGCGAAATTCCCCCTCGGCCGCGCCCGCCGCGCGCTCATGTATGGCGTCTATGCAGGCGCCGCCCTGAAAGACTTATAGGTCGTCTCATTGGGTGAAATATCCTGGGGGAGCGCGAGGGGGCTAGCCCCCTCGCCACCGCGACGTGCCAAAGGCGCGGCGCAATTCCTCAAACAGCGCCAAACCCAGCTAGCCAGATAGCGACCGGTAGCGCGCCACAAAATTGCGCAAAATGAGCTCAGGCGCAGTGACATCCGCAGCTCTGCACATTGCGATCAGGCTTTCGGCCTCTTCCGGCGGGAAATAGCCGCGATGCTTGTAGATGTTGATCCGCGTTTCAAACTCAGCCCCGTCAGCTTCCGGGTGAAACTGCGTCGCGTAGACGTTTCGTTTATAGCGGATCATCTGATAGGGGCAGCTCAGTGCCTCAACAAGGTGCTCGCAACCTTCAGGCAGGCTCTGCACCGCCTCTTTATGGCCAACAAAGGCCTCAAACCGTTCGGGCAGGCCCGCACATAACGGGTCTGATTTGCCAGCCAATGTAAGTGTGCAATCAGCCGTGCCAACGGGTTCGCCATAGCGCGCCTTGCTAACATTCTGTGCCAAGTGGTGGCCCAGAATGCCGATGCCATAACAACACCCCAAGAAAGGAAAATCACGTTCTGTGATCTCGGGCATTAGCCCCAAGACCGCCGCCTCGATACGGGCTTCAACCTTGGTTTTGGCGTCAGGCGCATCGCTCACGCAGCCCGGCCCGCCGCCGACAATCACTCCGGAAAAGTCATCCAGCGACATAGCCTCAGGCAAGTCGTCCTGATCAAGCCTGATGCGGCGGGTCTCGCCCACCTCTAAGCCAGCAGTCCGGCAGATAGCAGCAAACTCGCTGTCAGAGGCCTCTGTTTCAGGCCGCAGTTGCAAAATCAGGAAAGGTTTCATAGCAGGCTCCTCGTCTGCCTTCCAAATGCATTGCCTTGACCCCAAGTTGCAATCCCTTAGGTTACCCGCACGACCGGTTTGAGGATGTCCCCATGGCTCAGCGCCTATATCTTGTTTGGCAACGCGTTGCGCTCTCGGCGAAACTTCCCTCAGCCGCGGCCAGAGGTCGCACCGCTTGAAACCGCTTCTCACAAGCCTTCTGGCCCGCGCGAGCAAATCCTACAGCAGTGTCGCTACAGCAGGCAACGCGCTTGCAGTTGATCTTTGGTTTCACGCCACCGAGCCCGCGCATCTACCCGCATTTTTGCAACTGCGCCGTGCACTTCGTGTCGAGCGGCCAGAGATCACCTGCCTCATCACCACCGATGGCAGTGTCGCACGGCCTGAGGGCTTTGATCCGTTCATTGCTTGGCATGTGCTAGAGGGTGACAGGCCCGCCGACATCAGCAGCTTTTTTGAACTGTTTTCCCCAAAGCTCGGCCTTTGGGCTGGTGGCTGGCTCAAACCCGCGTTTATCACTGAAGCCGAGGTGCGCGCGATCCCGATGTTTCTGATCGACGCACAGGCCCCCGGGCTTCAAACCAGCCGCTGGCGCGGGCTTGGCTCTTCGGAGAAGCGCGCTGTCCTGTCATTTTCGTCTTGCTTTGCGCGCGACGCAGAAGCCGCGTCATTGCTAGAGCGCCACGGCGTTGCGCATGATGATCTAACGATCGCAGGCCGTATGCAGGAAGGCATTCCCGTTCTGCCCTGCAACGAGACCGATCTTGACGAGTTGCGCTCCGCTTGTACCAGCCGCCCCGTTTGGCTGGCGGCTTGCGTGCGGCAGGGCGAGCTCGATACAATCTTGCAAGCGCACCTCCTTGCCAGCCGAACGGCGCATCGCTTGCTGCTTGTTCTTGTCCCCGATGATGAAGACGAAGCAGCTGCATTCAAACAGGCTCTAATCCAGCATAACTTACGGTTTACGGCTTGGCCTGACGTCAGCGGATTAGCCGATGAAACAGCGCAGGTCCTGCTGGCAGACGATCCGTTTGAGATGGGCCTTTGGCTGCGGTTTTCGCCTGTCTCTTTCATGGGGGCTTCGCTGGTCTCCGGTTTTGGCGGTCACAACCCTTACGCCCCTGCCAACCTCGGTTCTGCTATCCTTTATGGCCCCAATGTCGGACGCCATCTGGAAAGTTATTCGCGGTTTGTCAACGCAGGTGCCGCGCGCATTGTACGCGACGCTGACACACTCGCTGCAGCTGTCACACAGCTTTCCGCGCCCGACCGAGCCGCCCAGATGGCCATGGCCGCGTGGGAAATCGCTACAGAAGGCGCTAGCGTGACTGACAAAATCACAGCACTCGTCCATGATGTGCTCGATCACTTGGGAGTGCCGTAATGCAAGCACCTGATTTCTGGTTTCGCCCCGCAAGCTGGCAGTCTCGCCTGCTGGCACCTTTGGGTGCGCTTTACGCTTGGGGCACAGCACGCCGTCTTGCCAAGGGAGCCCCTGAAAAGCTGCCCGTCCCTGTGATATGCGTCGGCAACATCAATGCTGGCGGCACCGGCAAAACCCCAACAGTCATCTACCTCATGCAATTTCTCACAGAGCTTGGCCACACGCCCCATGTTGTCACGCGCGGCTACGGCGGCTCTCTTGTTGGCCCTGCCCAAGTAAACGAGCGCGCGCACAAGGCCCATGAGGCCGGCGATGAGCCGCTGCTTCTCGCCGCCTTCGGGCCAGTCTGGGTTTCTAAAGACCGCGCAGCAGGCGCGCGGGCTGCGGTTGCTGCTGGCGCAAGCCACATCCTGCTTGATGACGGCTTTCAAGATCCATCGCTGCACAAGGACTTCTCGCTCGTTGTGGTTGACGCGAAGCGCGGATTCGGCAACCAACGCTGCATCCCCGCTGGCCCCCTGCGCGAGCCAACATCAAAAGGCTTGGCCCGTGCGGACGCCCTGTTAACAATCGGTGAAGGCCCTGCCATAGACACTGGCAAACCTCGGTTTTCCGCCGTGTTAGAGCCGCTACCCATGGGAATGGACTGGCGTGGAACCCGCGTTCTCGCCTTCGCAGGAATCGGCCATCCCGAGAAGTTTTTCTCAACGCTTCAAAGCCTCGGTGTAAAACTCTTGCACGCCGAAGCATTGGCCGACCATCAACCCCTGACAATACAACTCATGGCCCGCCTGACAGCCGACGCGCACAAGCACAACGCGCGGCTTGTCACCACCGAGAAAGACGCTGTGCGCCTGCCTCAAGAATACCGCCAGGAAGTTCTAACCCTGCCAGTTCGGCTGCAAGTCGCGAATGAGCCCGCCTTCAACAAGCTTCTCAACGAGCACATTCTCTAACTTTTTCTTTCCAGAAATATCCCGGGGGGTCACAAAACTTGTTTTGTGACTTGGGGGCTGGCCCCCACACTGTCGGATTTGGCGAAGCCAAATTCGAAGCTCTGACTACCCGTCCTCGCCCAGTTTTGGTGAAGGGCGTTTCAATGCAAGCTCAGCATCAGAAAACCGGAAAGGCGCGCGCACACTTGGCACACCATCAAGTTCGATCTGCATACCCCGTGCCTGCACTTGAGGGTCCGCAAACATCTCGGCCATATCGTTGATCGGCCCCGCCGGGATGCCTTGGCTTTCGCAGCCTTCCAAAAGCTCTGCTTTGGTCAGTTTTGCTGTCTCTGCCATCAACAGCGCAATCATCGCTGGCCTGTTCTTCACACGGTCAGCATTCTTCAAGTAGTCCGCGTGCTCCGCCATCCAGCCAAGCCCAAGCAAGTGGCACAACCGCTGATACTGTGCATCATTGCCTGTCGCGATGATGATGTGCCCATCGGAGCAATCAAACACCTGATAGGGCGTGAGGTTGGGGTGGTAGTTGCCCGTGCGCCCCGGCGGTGTCCCTGTAGTCAGGTAGTTCAGCCCTTGGTTGGCTGTCACCGAGACAGCCACGTCGAGCAGCGCCATGTCGATATGCTGGCCGCGCCCCGTGCGCTCGCGCTGATAGAGGGCTGCCAAAACACCCGCGACAGAGTAAACGCCAGTGAACACATCGGTGATAGCTACGCCCGCGCGCTGGGGTTGCCCGTCGGGCTCTCCGGTGATCGACATAAGCCCAGACATGCCCTGAATGATATAGTCATATCCCGCGCGGTGCGCGTAGGGCCCTGTCTGCCCAAAACCGGTGATCGAGCAATAGATCAGCCGCGGATTCAGCTCGGAAAGACTGGCATAGTCCAGCCCATATTTCGCGAGGCCGCCTACCTTGAAGTTCTCGATCAGGATGTCGGCACCGGCAACAAGTTCGCGCACACGCGCTTGGCCTTCGGGCGTGCGAAAGTCGACAGCCACGCTAGCCTTGCCACGGTTACAGCCGTGAAAATACGACGCTGACTTGTCGCCTTCACGCTCAACAAACGGCGGGCCCCACTGGCGCGTATCGTCGCCTTGCGGAGCCTCGACCTTGATAACTTCTGCGCCTAAATCAGCCAGTGTCTGGCCAGCCCAAGGGCCCGCCAGAATGCGCGCCAGTTCGACAACCTTGAGCCCTTCAAGCGGTGCGCTCACAACTCTACTCGCCGAGCTTTGCGTCGATAGCTGTCATGAGCTTGGGGTAGTTGTTGCCGCTGACCAGCTCACCGTTCACAATGAATGCGGGCGTTGACTCAATGCCATGTTCATCGGAGTTCTTCTGGAACCAAGTCACCAGAGATTGTGCCGAAGTCTCGTCTTCGAGGCATGCGTCTATCGCATCAGCGCTCAGGCCTGCAACACGGCCAACCTTGCGCAGCCCATCGGCGATCTTGACAGGGTCGCCATCACCAAGCCAATCACGCTGACCTTTGTGGATCAGATCGTTGATGCCAAAGAACTTGTCCTTGCCACCACAGCGCGCGATCATCGAAGCCCAGAGGCCGATCCTGTCAAAGTAGACTTCACGGTAAGTGAAATGCACCTTGCCTGTGTCGATATAGTCAGCCTTGAACTTGCCAAAGCTTTCAACGTGGAATGCCGAGCAGTGCGGGCATGTGTAGGAGCTGTATTCAAACACTTTCACAGGTGCGTCGGCGTTGCCCAAAGTCATCTCTTCAACTGTCGGCAAGTCGGCCTCTGCGTCGGCTTCTACTGTTTCGACGTCAACTGCTGGGGCAGACATGTTGTCTGACATCGTGAAAAAGTAGGCGCCGAGGCCAACAATCGCGGCAAGTGCAATCGCGATAATACTCGTAGTGCGGTTCATGGGGGTCACTCTCTATTTAGCGTTTGTGTTTGGATAAGACGTTTTCGCCAAGGGCTGCAAGCGCTTCACGCAATCGTGCATCGCCAATCTGGGCCGCTTGCGCTTCAACTTCGCGCTTGATTTCAGGGTCAATGGCTGCGGGTCCGGAGGCGGCTTTGCGGTGCACAAAGTCAACCTGCCCCTCAGCAAAACCGCGCGCATGGGTCTGGGTGATGCGAATACTTGAGATCGCGTTGTAGCCATATGTCGCGTTCACCCGCTCGCGCAGCTTTACTTTTTGCATCTCCAAAAGCGGTGCATTCGCGCCGTTCGTCAGCAGGCAAAGCGTCGCGCCAAGCCCGCCTTTGCCATAGCTCACTTCAACAGGGCGGCTGATTGCGGCAACCTCGCTTCCAGCGATCTCTTCCCAATGAGTCAGAAGCCGCGAGACAGCAAAGCCACGCGTCTGCGAGGCCGTTTTGATCTGCCCCCCCATCAGCGAGACAGCGCGTTTAAAACCGCGTCCGCGCTTGCTGTGTTTGCTTTGTGTGCTGTGGCTTGCTTCTTTTTTCATGGCCACCATGTTACTGCCCAGCGGCTGCAATGCACAGCAGAGAAAATGAACAAGGTATAAACAATGCGTGAGAATGCTTCGGCGTCAGACTTGCTGGCTTGGTATGATGCCAACGCGCGTGTCTTGCCGTGGCGCATTAGCCCGTCTGACCGCGCCGCAGGTGTTCGCCCAGACCCTTACGCTGTCTGGCTCTCTGAAGTCATGCTTCAGCAAACAACAGTTGCCGCCGTAAAGGCCTACTTCACAAGGTTTATGCTGTTGTGGCCAACGGTTGAAGCGCTTGCAGCCGCCCAAGACGAAGACGTGATGGCCGAGTGGGCAGGCCTTGGCTACTACGCCCGCGCGCGTAATCTGCTCAAGTGTGCGCGGGAAGTTAGCGCAATGGGAGGCTTTCCCGACACGCGCGAGGGCTTGCAAAAACTGCCCGGCATCGGGCCTTACACTTCGGCTGCTATCTCAGCGATAGCCTATGACCACGCCGAGACCGTGCTTGATGGCAATGTCGAGCGCGTCATGGCGCGGCTCAATGCGGTGCTTGAGCCATTGCCTGATTCGAAGGAAACGCTACGCACCCATGCGGCGAGCCTCACACCGCAAAACCGTGCCGGAGATTATGCCCAAGCTGTGATGGACTTGGGCGCGACTGTCTGCACGCCACGCTCGCCAACTTGTGGCCTTTGCCCGTGGCGCGCAGCTTGCATGGCTCAGGCTCAAAGCATCGCCGAAACTCTGCCGCGCAAGACGCCGAAGAAGCCCAAGCCAACGCGGCTTGGCATCGCCTATATCGGCCGTCGTGCCGACGGTGCGTGGCTGATGGAGCGGCGGCCTGACAAGGGCTTGTTGGGCGGTATGCTCGGCTGGCCGGGCGCGGCCTGGGGCGAGGCACGCATCGCCGCGCCGCCGCTTGAGGCCGACTGGCAAGCGCTTAACGAAGAGGCCCGCCATACCTTCACGCATTTTCATCTGTGCTTGGATGTGCACATCGCTGATTTGCCACAAGATACTCAGGTCAGCGGCCTCATCTTTGTCGAGAAACACGCCTTCAAGCCCACATCATTGCCAACAGTCATGCGCAAGGCGTTTGACCTCGCGCATGGTGCCTTCAACCAAGGGTGATCAGCGAGCCGTGCACCCATTCGGTACTGCCGATACGGCACCATCCGTCAGAGCGCTCTTGCACATAGACAACCTGCTCTGGCTGATAGACGCTGACCACAGGAAAGCTCATCTCGGGGCCAGAACGGCAGTTGCTATCAACCGTGTTGATAACCCCGCGCTCAACACCTGCCGTGAAGCGGCCAAACACCCAGTGTTCCTTGCTGTTTGCCACTTTCAGCCAGCCACTGTCACGCGCATGTACCCGCATGATCGAGCCTTCCGGAATGGCTCCATGCTCGCTTATTTTTCCGTGATCGGTGCTTGGCCCTTTGCGTACGTTGAGTGCTGACGCCGTTACCACGACATAGTCGGTTTGCGGCACAAGAGCGGGGGCGGGGGCGGGAGCACCGCCCAAAGAGGCCAGCAGTTTTGGCAACAGACCTGTGCGAAAGTCCGCAACCTTGTTGCCGCCAAAATAGGCGGTGCCGGGGCAAGACTTGGTGACGCCTGCGCCGTTCTTGCGCTCGCCAGTGCTAAGGTCATACCAGTGGTGGTAAACAACGCCATGCTCGTCACGGGGGATGCCCGTGAAGCGCCGCAGGATCGCCGCAGTGACTCGCACAATCGCGTCGGATTGCTCTGGCGTCATGCTGTCTTTTCCGGTGTCAAAGTTACCAACTGACTCGATACAAAGCGCATGCCGGTTGGCGCCGTAAATGCAGGCTGGTGATTTGTTAAGCGAACGCCCTGTCAGCACGGCGCCGTCAGGAAAGATCGAAAAATGCTGGCCTATGTCGCTCCAACCATTGGTGCCAACATGGTGGTGCTTCATATTCTTTTGCAGAGTGAACGCGTCATGGCGCGCAGCATGTTTGTGGCTCGGCGACCAAGTGTGGTGATGCTGTACTGTGTTGATCTGCCGACTGATGGATTGGGCGGCAAACCAAGTTTCAAATTCGCTTGGGTTAAACTTCGTGAATCCGTGTTTCGTCTGCATGTTAATATCCTTCATTCTAAATATACCTATAGGAGACGCCACTGACTTCCCCTGCGTCAAGTCAGGAATTCCCGCCCCGGCCTCTGGGCAGGTATGCCTGCTGACAATCCCATTGACCTCCCCTTAGGCAAATATGACAATGCGCTCGTCGCTCATGCCAGTTCATTTGAAGGTGCCCCATGCTTAACGCCGAACAAACCGCACAACTCAACCGCGTGCTTCCATTCTGGATGTCGCTATTGCTGATCCCACTGGCTTGGATCAGCGCGTTTTATGGCGGTTGGACAGTTGTGCTGCTGCCTGTCGCCACATGGTATCTGTTCTCCGGGCTTGATTTTATCTTGGGGTTGAACACCGAGAATTCCGATCCAAACATTGCTGATGAAGAAATCTCGGCCTACTCGCTGGTAACCCTGCTTTGGGTGCCCGCACAGTTTGTCACGCTCTTCGGCCTCCTTTGGTACGTGCCCCGCGCTGCGCATTTGGGCACGCTTGAAAGCATCGTGTTGTTTCTCGGCGTTGGCGTGATCACAGGCACTATCGGCATCAACTATTCTCACGAGTTGATGCACCAGAAGAGCAAGCTTGAGCGCTGGCTCGGCGACATCCTGCTGTCGATGGTGCTCTATTCGCATTTCCGCAGTGAGCACATGCTTGTCCATCACCGCTATGTCGGTACGCCGCGCGACGCCGTGACTGCGCGCTATAACGAGGGGTTTCACCGCTACTTCCCGCGGGTTTTGCGAGAAAGCTACGCCTCGGCTTTCAAGGCCGAAGCAGCCATGCTTGCCCGCAAAGACCTGCCGTGGAGTGACACGCAAAATCCGTTCTTGCGCTACTGGGCGCTGCAAGGTGCGATGCTGCTGCTCGCCGTTTTGCTTGGCGGTTGGCTCGGACTCGCGCTGTTTTTGTGGCAGGCGTTCATCGCCGTCTGGCAGCTTGAGCTGGTAAACTACGTTGAGCACTACGGGCTGACACGCAAACACCTCGGCGAAGGCAAATACGAACACGTAATGCCCCACCACAGCTGGAACGCGGCGCATAAAGCGAGCAACTGGTTACTGATCAACTTGCAGCGCCATTCTGACCATCACTATAAACCCGACAGGCGCTTTCCGCTGTTGCAAAACTATTCCGATGCGGAGGCCCCGCAACTGCCGTTTGGCTACCCGATCATGACAATGCTAGCGATGGTCCCGCCGCTCTGGCGCGCGCGAATGAACCCGCGTGTTACGCGCTGGCGTGAGATGTATTACCCAGAAGTGACCGATTGGAAGGCCTATAATAAGGGCACCAATCCTCAGCCAAGATAGTCGGAATTTTACAAAATTCCGATCCGTTTTCTTACAAGAAAACGACTACGGGCCTCATTTCTTGCCGTGCTTCTTCACCTGCTTGATCAAGCGTCCAAGTGTTTTATCGCGGGCCTTGCGCTCGCTCAGGCTTTCGGAGTTAAACGCGTCTTCCGCCACCAGTTTCTTCCAGCGGCCAATACGTGCTTCGTCGATTTCACCAGCCGCTAGGGCAGCCTTTACAGCACAACCCGGCTCGCTCTCGTGAGCGCAATCGCGAAAACGGCATTGCGTTGAAAGCTCCTGCAAGTCGGCAAACACGTCGCTCAAGCCCGCCGCTGCATCTGTCAGTTGCAGCTCGCGCATGCCCGGCGTGTCGAGCACGTTGCAGCCGTTTTCCAGCATGTGGATGCGCCGGCTTGTCGTGGTGTGCCGCCCGCGCGCATCGTCTTCGCGAATGGCTTGGGTTTCGATATCAAGACCACAGTCTTGCCCACTGCCCAGCGCGTTGGTGAGCGTTGACTTGCCCACACCGGACGAGCCGAGAAACGCCACCGTCTTGCCGGGCTTGATCCACTCAGCGAGCTTCTCCAAGGGCTCCTCACCGCGCGCGTCAATCGCGATCACGGGCACTCTATCCGAGATCGCCTGCGCACGCGCGATGTAGCTTTCAACATCATCGCACATGTCGGCCTTGGTCAGCAAAATCACCGGGTCGGCTTCGTCTTCAAACGCCAGCGCGACGTAGCGCTCAAGCCGCGCGATGTTAAAGTCGTCGTTGCAGGACGTAACAATGAAGGTTGTGTCAAGGTTCGCCCCGATCATCTGCACAGCTCGCACTCGCCCCGGAGCGCGCCGCTTAATCAGGCTTTTGCGCTCAAGCAGACGGCTGTCTAGCTCGGCCTCGTCGTTAAGCAACAGCCAGTCGCCAACCGTCGCATCAGGGCGCGGCGCTATGAGTTTGTCTATACCTTCTCCAACAACATGATGAGCGCCCCGGTGCACCTCTATCACACGCACAGGAGGGGTGACGCGCATCTCGTCGGCATCTGTCTGTTGCGCAAAGAACGACTGCCATCCAAGCCTTTGCAATACCGAAAGTGGTTGCGGTTTGGGCGCATCCCCAAGCGTAAACTGCGAGTAGTCGCGTGTCATCTAGGCTGTGCTTTCATGTGTTGGCTGCTCACTGTCTAAAGCCAAACGCCACCAAAAAAAAGCCCCGCCTCTGGAGGAGGACGGGGCTGTAGTAAAGTGCCGCGGAGTCAGGCCGCAGGCACCGGCGGTGTGTTGGTGAAAATGCTAGTTGCGCATCTCGGCGCGGATCTGCTGGCGAAACAAGTCGATCGGCACGCGCTTGCCGTCTTTCTTGAAGCACCAGTATGTCCAGCCATTGCAGCTTGGCGCGCCTTCAAGGTGTGCGCCGACTTGGTGAATGCTGCCTTTGATGTCGTCGCCAATCAGCGTGCCGTCAGCGCGCACTTTGGCTTTGTGACGGCCATTGAGGCTGTAAAGTTCTTCGCCCGGGCGCAGCATGCCACGCTCAACGAGTTGGCCAAATGGCACGCGCGGCTCAGAGCGTTTGCTGACAGAAACTTGCAGTGCTTCTTTGTCAAATTTGCGCACATTGGCGATGCGTTTGGTAGCAACCTTGCGGTAAGCCTCTTCGCGCTCGATGCCGATAAACTCGCGGCCCAGCATCTTGGCAACCGCGCCTGTTGTGCCTGTGCCAAAGAACGGGTCAAGCACCACATCACCGGGGTTGGTCGAGCCGATAAGTACGCGGTGCAAAAGCGACTGTGGCTTTTGCGTCGGGTGGGCTTTGTCACCATTCTCGTCTTTCAGGCGCTCGCCACCGTTGCAGATCGGCAAGACCCAGTCAGAGCGCATCTGGATACCCTCGTTGAGAGCCTTCAGAGCTTCGTAGTTAAACGTGTATTTGCTGGTTTCGGTCTTACCGGCCCAGATCATCGTCTCGTGAGCGTTGGTAAAGCGTTTGCCGCGGAAGTTTGGCATCGGGTTTGACTTGCGCCAAACCACATCATTGAGGATCCAGAAGCCCTGATTTTGCAGCTCAGTGCCCATGCGGAAGACATTGTGGTAGCTGCCGATAACCCAGATCGCGCCATTTGGCTTGAGCAGGCGGCGGGCGGCTGCAAGCCACTCACGAGTGAATTTGTCGTAGACTTTGAAGCTGTCAAACTGGTCCCAGTGGTCGTCAACCGCGTCAACTTTGCTGTTGTCGGGGCGGTGCAAATCGCCCTTGAGTTGCAGGTTATAGGGCGGGTCAGCAAAGATCAGATCAATGCTTTCTGCAGGCAGCGCGTTCATGCGCTCAATGCAGTCGCCATCCAGAATAGTGTTGAGTGGAAGCGCCTCTGACTTGGCTTTTCCGGTGCTTTTTGTCGTGGTCAATTTCGTTTTCATGTTCTGCCTCTTGGTCGGTGCGTTTTTGCACTCGGTTGTTGAGGACTAAGATGATTCAAGACCGATTCGCGGTCAAATTCTTTATTGAATCAACCACTTACATTTTTTTGTTGATACAAGATGTTGTGCACTGGTTTGAACGAACGTCTATGGTGTGGGGTTACGCCAAGATTTTGGAGCGCCAACCTGTGGCTTTTTGACGGGTATCCAGCGTTCGTCTCCCAGCCGTATCCGGGGTAGTGTTGCGCCAATGTCGACATGACATAATCTCGCCTGATTTTGGCCACAATTGAGGCAGCCGAAATGCTCACTGATTTGCCATCACCTTTGATAATCGCCTCAGCCGACACAGCCAGACCCTTGGGGATGAGGTTCCCGTCAATCAAACAATGGTCAGGCGGCGCTTGCAGCCCAGCAACTGCTCGTTCCATCGCCAAATGAGAGGCCCGCAGGATGTTGATCTCGTCGATCTCCTCGACCGAAGCCTCGCCAATGCTCACCTCAGCGCAGGCCATGATCGCCTCGCTCAGGACTTCCCGCCGCTTCGCTGTCAGCTTCTTACTGTCGTTCAGCCCTTCGGGAATGCTTCCGATGTCCAGCACCACAGCACAGGCCATAACCGGCCCTGCAAGTGGTCCACGGCCCACCTCGTCAACACCAGCGATGCGTTTAAAGCCACGCTCAAGCGCGGCCTGCTCGTAAGAATAATCAGGGCCTGTCATGCTGCCAGATGACAGACATAACAGGCCCAGTTCAAGGATTCTTCACGTAGCCTTGCGCACCTTAGCCCTGAAAGCGAAAGCCATGACGCTTCAGGCAGCGCGGCTGGTAGCCTCTGCGCGCGCCATCACGGGTGCGCACTTTCATGAAACAGGCGTTTGGCAGCTTGTTCACCCAACGGTAGTTGTTCTGCAAACAACGGTTGCCGACAATTTTCAGGGTGTTGCCGTGCGAGCGTATCTTCTTCACGCACTTGGCTGGCAGTGTCATTTTTCGAACCCGCGGCGGAACCGGCTTTGGCCCCATACGGATCGCACCGTTGTGCGCGTTGTTGTGGTTGTTGTTCCATTGGTTGTTATGGCTGTGATTGTTGTAGCCATGATTGCCTGAATAGCCCGAGTGCGACCCGTGCGAGTTGTGCGTTGTATGCTGCTTGCGCCTGTCTTTACGGCTATCGGCAATCGCGGCACCAAGCAAAAGGAAGCCAGCGATGCCCAGGATCGCTTTGTCGCGATCGCGGCTGCCCGCAAAACTGGGCTGAGCCGTGAACGCAGTAAGCGCGATTGATGTAACTGCAATTGCGGTGATGAATTTACGTGACATAAGAGTGGTCCTCTTCTTTGGATTTCTCGGTGCACCCCCATGGGCAAACCGACTGGGCAAACCAGCGATAACTCCAAATTCTGCCTTCCCCCCAAGACAGGCAATAACAGCGCCCTGCTATCTGATAGCACCGCTCCCAGACCCCATTGGATATTGAATAACATCTCCGAAAAGCGCAGGTTGGTGACATGAAACATCTCATACTCATAACCGCCGCTCTGGCCCTGCTCGCAGCCCCGCTTCACGCGGCTGACTGCTACGCTGACTACAAAGCCAAGCGCAATGACCCGCTCAAACTGCACTATGGTGTCGCGCGCATTTCTGGTGCCTGTAATGTAAACACCGCCAGAGCCGAGCTCGCCCCTCGCCTCGCGGCTGACGGCTGGGTTTTGCTCAACGTGCTCTCAACTTTCGACGACAGCGGATTAAACGGAAGGAAAAGCAGTGCCGGAAACTTCTTCCTCCGTTACTGAGCGTTTGGGCAGCCCAAGCCGCACAGTCTACCTTGGCATCGCCGCAATCGTGGCGATCCTGCTGGTGGCGGCCATTGTGCTGTTCTTCACATTGCCCGACGCCAACGCCTTTAACGCCCGCGTTGAACAGCTCTTTATCGAGAACAATGACCTGACAGCTCAAGCCGAAATCAAACTGCTCGAAATTCTCGCGCAATCCGGCACAGCTTTCTCCGACACGCTTTCAAGCTATCGGATGGTTATTTTCGTGCTACTGGTCTTCGCCACCGCCATGCTAATCGCCGCTTTCATATTCCTCGTGTTGCTCGCGGCCTTCTCGCGCCGCATGGCCGCGATCGAGCGCTCGGGCATTCAAGTAAACTCACTTCTGATCAGCCGCGAAGAGAACGCCGTCTACCTCAACAACATGGGCTTCACTCTGACGCCCGCCGCGATGGAAACACTCTCTGTCTTGGCAGAGGCACGCATGGACGACGACGTGATGACAGGCGCCGAGCTGGAAGGCGTCATCTCAGGCCGCCTCGCCTCTGACTGCGACGAAGCCGCCGGTGCCACCCGCATCAAACGCCTGCGCGACTCACTGGGCAATCAGCTTGTCTCAGAACTACTGGTCAAAAATATCGCCCGCCGAGGCTATATCCTCAGTATAGACAAAGACGTCATCCAAGTCCTCTAGGCTCTATCAAACAGCCGCGCGAAGTTTGCTCATCAGCGTGGTGAGGTTGTTCACATACATCTCACCCTTAAGCAGCCCCGCGTCGTCAAACGCTTCATAGCTCGCCGCAACCGCGACCAGTGGAAAATTCACGATACGTGGCGCAAAGCTGGTCATGCACGACAATACCATCGCTTGCGCTTGGCTTCCGCCCCCGCGCCCAGCTGCGGCTGACATCACAGCGACCGGCTTATCTTCCCAAGGGTTGCCCTCAACACGACTCACCCAGTCGAGCGCGTTTTTCAACACACCCGACACACCATAGTTATACTCGGGCGAAGCAATGATAACCGCATCCGCCGCCGCGATCTGCTTGGCAAGCGCGACAACCTCCGCGGGCACGCCGCTTGTGTCTTCGTCATCACCGTCATAAAGCGGCAGGTTCAAATTGGCCTCGTTATAGTCAGCATCACCCACCAGCCGTGCAGCTTCACGTAGGAGCATCCGGTTGGTTGAGCCTTCTCGCAACGCGCCAGACAGGCCAAGAAGTTTAAATTGCGCCATGGGTTTCTCCGATCAAATTCTAACTTACTCTGTTTGATCCAAGCTACGCCGCCCCGTTCACCCTCGCAATTCGCTTATGCGCACAGTCACTGTGCAAACAAATACTGTGCAGACAAATTACCAGTTCAGACAAAAAAAGCCCACTCAACGAAGCGGGCTTTCTCATGTTATGTAACTTGGCCTTAGCCGTTCGGGATAATCACAATCTCGACGCGGCGGTTTTGCTGGCGGCCTTCTGCATTCAGGTTTGACGCAATCGGCTGGTCTTCGCCACGGCCCACGGCTTGCATCCGCCCCGTTGTCACGCCTTCGCTCGCCAAGACCTGCGTCACCGCCTGTGCGCGGCGCAGGGACAGATCAAAGTTGTAGCCCGCCTCCCCGACATTGTCGGTGTGGCCAACGATCTGAACTGTTGTATCAGGATAGGCCTGCAAGCTGCTCGCCACTGCGCGAATGTCGCGGTTGAGGTCGGGCCGCAGCGTCGCGCTGCCCGTGGCAAACAGGATGTCCTGCGCCATGGTCACGATCAGTTTGTCGCCGGTGTTCTGGATGTTCGCGTCCGAGCCAAGTTGCTGGCGCAGGTCTTTCTCTTGCTTGTCGAGAAGTGCGCCGCCAATGCCGCCAACGCCCGCGCCGATGATCGCGCCTTTTACAGCGCCGCGCTTACTGTCGTTGCTGGTGATCGCGCCCAGAACTGCGCCCGCCGCAGCACCAAGCAGCGCACCTTCTTTGGTTTTGCGGTTCGGATCATCCGGGTTGATCATCCCTGGGTCGGTACAGCCTGTCACAGCCACGAGTGATAGCGCGCTCAATGCGCCGATAAATTTGGTTGCAGGTGTCATGTTTTGCCTCATTATTGTTGGCCGCACGTGTCTGCGGCGTCTGGTTTTAGTATATGCCAAAACGAGAGGTTTCAAAACAATCAGAACCGCGTGATCGGCAGCTATTCGCCCATTTTGGAGAGCCCTGCACGCGCTGCGTTAAGTTAATTTGCGTTAGCCTTTGCGGCGAAATCGTATGCACGCGGTATGCACTGGTATATGCACTGCGGTATGCACATCGTAGGCACGGCTGTTTTCGCGGTTCTGCAAAGGCTAACACAGCAAAACGCAGGCTTTTTAAGATGCTCAGAAAGCTGTGATAGGCCCTATTCTACAAGGCTTTCCTCTCGCGCACTTTCCCAAGCGAGCAAAGCACGTTTCACGGGCAGGCCCCAATGGTATCCGCCCAGCGCGCCCGACTTTCGCAAAGCACGGTGACATGGGATCAACCAGCTCACAGGGTTGCGCCCAACAGCCGTTCCCACAGCTCTGACAGCACGCGGTTTTCCGATAGCCCCCGCGATCTCTGAGTAGGTCGTGACATGGCCCGACGGCACCTGCAAAAGCGCCTCCCAAACCTTGATCTGAAAAGGCGCTCCGATGAGGTGCAGCGCGGTCTCGCCCTTCTGCTCAAACGCGGCGTTGACCCAAGGCTCCAGCGCGCTTTTGTCTTCCACAAACTGCGCCTGTGGCCAACGGTTGCGCATGTCTTCCATCGCGGCTTCCGGGCCTGTTTCGGCAGCAAATGCCAGCCCACAAATGCCCTTCTCCGTGCCCATCACCAAGGCCCTGTCAAAGGGGCTGTCAAACCATGCATAGTTCACTTTCAGCCCTGCGCCTTTGCGGGCAAACTCACCCGGGCTCATCGCCTCCCAGCGCAAAAACAAGTCATGCAAACGGCCTGATCCTGACAGGCCTAACTCGTTGGAAACCTGCAAAGTTGTCATATGGTTCGCCAGCATTTCCTTGGCTTGCCCAAGCTGCAAATACTGCTGGTATCGCTTGGGCGACACGCCGACCCAGCTTGAGAAAACGCGCTGGAAATGGGCAGAGCTTATCTGCATTTCGGCGGCCAGTGCTTCCAGTGAAAGCGGCTCTTCAGCGGCGTCGATCACATCAAGCGCGCGACGCATCATGCCGTAGTGATACTGGCCTTCATGGTCTTGCATGGTCATAGCGAGTTCTCCTTGGTCAAACCCTAGTCAGTTGTCCGCCTCTGCGCGACCCGTTTCATGCGCAATGTTCGGCTTGCGCTGGTGCGGCGGCAAAGGCATACCCGAAGCATGGCCCAGCAACTCGACTATCATACCATCCGCGAGATTTTTACGCGCTTTCGTGAGGCTGACGCCGAGCCGGTTGGCGAGCTTGACCACGTCAATGCCTACACCCTTGTTGTGGCTGTCGCACTGTCAGCGCAGGCCACTGATGTTGGGGTGAACAGAGCCACCAAAGAGCTGTTCAAGATCGCCGATACGCCTGAGAAAATGCTTGCCCTTGGCGAAGAGGCTGTGATCGAGCACATCAAGACAATCGGGCTTTACCGCAACAAAGCCAAGAATGTGAT
The DNA here is from genome assembly GCA_016744435.1 of Lentibacter sp. Taxonomy (GTDB): domain Bacteria; phylum Pseudomonadota; class Alphaproteobacteria; order Rhodobacterales; family Rhodobacteraceae; genus Lentibacter. The sequence continues at coordinate 90,254 of JADGEJ010000007.1, forward strand.
CAAGCTTTCGCGCATCTTGGTTGAAGAGTATGGCGGCATTGTCCCCAACTCTCGTGCTGCTCTTGTTTCATTGCCCGGAGTGGGCCGCAAAACAGCCAATGTCGTGCTCAACATGTGGTGGCGCCAGCCCGCTCAGGCAGTTGATACGCACATCTTTCGGGTTGGCAACCGCTCGGGTATCGCCCCCGGAAAAGACGTCGACGCTGTTGAGCGTGCGGTCGAAGACAACATCCCGGCTGACTTCCAGCTGCACGCCCATCACTGGCTCATTTTACATGGCCGTTATCACTGCAAGGCCCGCAAACCACTGTGCGGCACCTGCATCATTCGCGATCTCTGCGCATACGAGGAAAAGAACTTATGAAACAGTATCAAGTCGTCGGGATCGGCAACGCAGTTGTCGATGTTATCACCCAGTGTGATGACAGCTTTCTGGAGCATATGGGCATCGAAAAAGGCATTATGCAGCTCGTAGAAACTGAGCGTTCAGGGCAGCTTTACGCCGCGATGGATAGCCGCGTGCAAACGCCGGGCGGCTCAGTTGCCAACACGATTGCAGGCATCGGCAGCCTTGGCTTGAAAACAGGTTTCATTGGCCGTGTGAGCGACGATGCACTGGGGCAATTCTACGCTGATGCGATGGCCAAAGACGGCACCGATTTTGTCAATGCCCCCGTTGCGAGCGGAGAGCTTCCGACGTCGCGCTCGATGATCTTTGTTTCTCCAGACGGTGAGCGCTCTATGAACACCTACCTCGGAATATCTGCCGAGCTTGGCCCTGAAGACGTCAGCGAAGATGTCGCCGCGGGCGCCGATATTGTCTTTCTCGAAGGCTATCTCTTTGACAAGGACAAAGGCAAAGAAGCCTTCATCCGCACCGCACGAGCCTGCCGCGCGGCAGGTGGCAAAGCCGGAATCGCGATCTCCGATCCCTTCTGCGTTGAGCGTCACCGCGGCGACTTCGTCAGCCTGATCGAAAACGAAATGGACTATGTGATCGGCAACGAAGCCGAGATCCGGTCGCTCTACCAAGACAATGATCTTGAGGCTGACTTGGCCCGCGTTGCGGCAGCCTGCCCACTTGTTGTCTGCACGCGCTCAGGCGACGGTGTCAGCATCGTGCACAACGGAAAGCGCACAGACATTGCGGTTGAGAAAGTGGTTCCCGTCGATGCGACAGGTGCGGGTGACCAGTTTGCCGCTGGCTTCCTTTACGGGCTGTCGACAGGGCGTGACATGCAAACATGCGGCGAGATGGGCAATGTTTGTGCTGCTGAAGTTATCAGCCACATGGGCCCGCGTCCGCAACAAAACATGCGCGCACTTTTCGCCAAGCACGGCCTCACCGCGTAAAGGCGTTCTCTGGCAAGTAACCGTTCGAAACTCTATCGATGCTTATTGCTTGCCAGAGAAGCTACGTCTCCTTGGGCGGTCATCGGCTTCCCAGCCTGTACCGCACCAATCAGGAAACCCGATTCTGGTTAACAAAACCTTGCATCTTCTTGGCAAAAATATCCTCGCCGAAGGCGTCTCTACTTCACCACATGCGCATCAGTCACCAAGCTTGGCGTGAACCTCATCAAGATCAATCTCGCCAATCGGCATCTTGTTAGACGGATCAGCAAAGTCATATTTGAAGAGCTCAAAGTCGCGTTTGAAAATCTCGTAAACGAGATGCATCGACAGATCGTCAAAGTAGTCTTCAACCGGATGTAGACGCTTTGGGCCGTGCCCTTCAGACTCGTTGAAGCGCGGGATATCCTCAAGGTTCACAGCATGCGGTGTTTCGATCGAATCAAGCACCTGCTTCATCCCGTCGTTGAACTGCTCGGTCCAGAGTATCTTGTCGTATCGGCCGCCGTTGGCGATGAACGTGCCAACATGGCCTGACATAGCAGACCAGTGGATGTCAGGGTCCATCGGGCGGCGCCATCTGATGGTGTCACGCGCAAAAAGCAGGAAGCGTCGGAAGCTTTGGATCTGGTCAAACTCTTGCTTGCCATCATCGCCGCCCACTTCGATCCCGTATTTCTGGATCAGAAGCGGCACAAGGTTGCCACGGTAGCGACGGCCATTGCGCTGAATGCCGCAGATCTTGTCAAAGAAACTCGACAGAATGCGCGTGTAGGGGTTGCGCACGCAGGTGAACGAAAAGGAGTTATGCGTTTTGACGTTCGCGTTGATCAGCCCTTGGCTGTCTTCGCGGGCCCATTTGTGCAAACCATCGGTTGCATCGTGTATGTCGCCGTCAAAGAACGCGCCATGATCTGTGTAATACATGATCTGGCCGATCGTCGAGCAAGCGCATTTGGGCACAACCCGGTAAACAACGCTTTCACTTTCAGTCATCCAGGTGCCTGGGAAACCCATATTATTCTGCCTTCTGATCGTGTCATCACGGTTCTAGCCGCGATTTATGAATAAAAACCGATTAATTCCTGTTTATTCAACGGCGCTTCACCTTTATCAAGTAAACAATAGTCCAATCTAGAGGTAAACGTTTCGAAAATGGCAAAAATCGCGTTCATATTGCTTTGCCATAAAGACCCAGAGGCAATTATCAAGCAGGCAGAGCGTCTGACTGCTGTGGGCGACTATATGTCGATCCACTTTGACGGGCGCGCAAACCCCAAACATTATCAGATGATGCGCGAGGCACTCGACAGCAACCCAAACGTTGTTTTCGCCCAGAAACGTATCAAATGTGGTTGGGGCGAATGGAGCCTTGTGCAAGCCTCGCTCAACGCCGTCGAAGCCGCGGTTGATGCCTTCCCGCGCGCCACGCATTTCTACATGCTTTCCGGTGACTGTATGGCCATCAAGTCAGCAGAATACGCGCATGAGTTTCTTGACAAAGCAGATGTCGATTATGTCGAGAGTTTTGACTACTTCGAGAGTGACTGGATCAAAACCGGCATGAAAGAAGAGCGGTTGATTTACCGCCACTATTTCAATGAACGTACGCAAAAGCGGCGGTTTTATGCGGCCTTCAATCTGCAGCGCAAGCTAGGGCTCACCCGCAAAGTCCCCGACGACATACAAGTTCAAATCGGCAGCCAGTGGTGGTGCTTGCGCCGCCGAACTGTCGAGTGGATCATCGACTTTACCAAAAAGCGAAAAGACGTCATGCGCTTTTTCCGCACAACCTGGATTCCAGATGAGACGTTCTTCCAAACGCTCGTTCGACACCTTGTGCCGGAGCACGAAATTCAAACGCGCACGCTGACGTTTTTGATGTTCACAGACTACGGGTTGCCAGTGACATTTTATAACGATCACTATGACTTGCTGCTCAGTCAGGACTATATCTTTGCGCGCAAGATCAGCCCCGAGGCCAAAGAGCTCAAGCGCCGCCTTGGCCTTCTCTATGCGACACGTGGCTGGGATTTCAAGATTTCCAACGAGGGCGCAAGCCTGTTCAAGTTCCTTACCAACAGGGGGCGCGTTGGCCGTCGCTTTGGCCTGAGGTTCTGGGAGAACGAGGGCTCGCTTGGCCGCGAGCGCGAGCTATTGATCATCGTGAGCAAGAAATGGCATGTCGCCAAGCGGCTGGTCGAGCGTATCCGCAAGATGACAAACGTGCCTTGCATCGAATATCTGTTCAATGAAGACGCGGCCGAGCTGCCCGATCTGGGCGGCATCCAGTCAACCATGGGCAAGCGTCACCGCCACCGCCGCGCTCTGATGCGCATGCTGTTTGACTACTATGAAACCGATAAGCTGGTTATCTGCCTTGATCCAAGCAACCTCGATCTGCTCAATGACTTCTGCGGCGACCGCGCCAAAACGCGGCTGCTTGAAGTTGATTGCCGCTTTAGCGACGACTACCTGACAGGCCATGCCATGCGTGTCGGCCTCGCTGGCGAGAAGACACCGCGCGAAACATTGGAAAGGCTGTTGCCAACCATCCGTGCGGATATGGTGTTTGAAAGCGATCAGCTTCGCGACGCCAACTTTGACGAGCACTACCGTGTTCGCGAGGCTGGCAGTGTTGAAGACAATGCAGCCACCTTGGCAAAGTTCCTTGAAACCAGCTCAGACAAAGCACATGAGATTGCCAATATAGATTATCTCTTCGCTGACTGATCTTGCTTGCCCCTGCGGCTCTGTTGCCTCATATTCTTGGCTAAACGCCAGCGCGTACAAGGAACACCCAGATGACAACTCAAGCCCCCGAAACCAAAATTGTCGACAAGTATCGCTTTGCATGTGATGGCGGCGAAGGCGGGCACCCGCGCGTTTGGCTGCAGATTCCCAGCGAGCATGGCTGGGTCGAATGCCCCTACTGTGACTGCAAATATGTCCACAAGGACTTTGAAGGCAAAGTCTGAGGCTTTGTACAGTTTGCGCAAGAAACGGGTCGCCTTAGGGCGGCCTTTTTGTTTGGTTGCTTAAAAAGGAGACAACCATGATTGCCTACAGAGGAATGCCACAAGCCGAAGCTGACGCCCTGCGCAATGGTGGGTTGGATGCCTACGCTATGCCCGCCGAACGGGCCAGATTACCGAGTCAGATCAGGTTGAAGGCTATGCTCGCGAGATGCTGTCCAACCCTGAAGTAGCCTTTGTCGACGTTCGCTCAGCGCGCAACAACTGTTGGCAAGTGCGAATTACAGCCGCCTCTTAAGACTTCTCTCTTTATGCGCCCGCCGCAACGTGGCAAACCATAAGCCACACCTATGGGGAGACGCGCGATGACTGAGTTTGGCAAAGGCTGCCACCTGCACCTGATTGATGGCTCGGCGTTTATCTTCCGCGCCTATCACGCGTTGCCGCCTCTTACCCGCAAGTCTGACGGCTTGCCCATCGGCGCTGTCTCGGGCTTTTGCAACATGTTGCAGCGCTACGTTGAAGGCAACACAGGCGCCGACGCACCAACACATGTCGCGGTCATTTTCGACAAAGGCAGCCACACCTTCCGCAACGAAATGTACGACCAATACAAAGCCAACCGCGAGGCGATGCCGGAAGACTTGCGCCCGCAAATGCCGCTCACCCGCCAAGCGACTATGGCTTTCAACATCGCTTGCGAAGAGATGGAAGGCTTTGAAGCCGACGACATCATCGCCACGCTCTCGTGCCAAGCCCGTGATGCAGGCGGGCGCGTGACGATCATCAGCTCTGACAAGGACATGATGCAGCTTGTTGGCGGCGGCGTTGAGATGTTTGACGCGATGAAAAACCGCCGCATCGACGTTGAAGGCGTCGAGGAGAAGTTTGGCGTTGGCCCTAACCGCGTTGTCGACGTGCAAGCGCTGGCTGGCGACACCGCCGACAACGTGCCCGGCGCGCCCGGCATCGGCGTCAAAACCGCTGCGCTTCTGATCAACGAATATGGCGATCTGGAAACCCTGCTTGACCGCGCTGAAGAGATCAAACAGCCCAAGCGCCGCCAGACACTGCTCGACAATCGCGCGCAGATCGAACTGTCAAAAAGGCTGGTCACGCTTGACTGCGCAACGCCTCTCAAGTTCACGCTTGATGACTTGGAAGCGCGCGACCCGGAGCCAGAAACACTGCTCAGTTTTCTGGCCGAGATGGAGTTTAGTACGCTCACCAAACGTATCGCATCACAGCTTGGCGCCGAGGCCCCCGAGATCACTGTTCCTGACGCGCCCGCCGCCGCGGGCATGCCTGACGCGCCTTCTTTTGAGGCCGCGTCTTACGAAAAGATCAATGATGTTGAGAGCCTGCAAAAGTGGATCAACCTGATCAATGCGCACGGTTATGTGGCCGTCGACACCGAAACAACCTCACTCAATGAAATGGTCGCCGAGCTTGTCGGCATCTCGCTTTGCGTTGAGGCTGGCCATGCTTGCTACATTCCGCTGGCTCACAGAGACGGCGAGGAAGGCGCACTTTTCGGCGGCGCTGACCTCAAAGAAGGCCAACTTGGGCTGGAACAGTGTCTAAATCTGCTCAAACCCGTGCTTGAAGACGCAGCGGTGATGAAGATCGGCCAGAACATGAAGTATGATGCCAAGATCATGAAGCGCTATGGCGTTTCGATTGCGCCTTTTGACGACACCATGCTGATGTCTTATGCGCTCCACGCGGGCGAGCATAACCACGGAATGGACGCGCTGTCTGAGCGCTACCTTGGCCACAACCCGATCTCGATCAAGTCACTCCTCGGCACGGGAAAATCCGCGATCACCTTTGACAAGGTCGGTATCGACGACGCCGTCAAATACGCCGCCGAAGACGCCGACATCACCCTGCGCCTTTGGCAGGTGTTCAAGCCACAGCTGCACCTCAAGCAAGTCACGTCAGTTTACGAGCGGCTAGAGCGCCCGCTTGCGCCAGTGCTCGCCGAAATGGAGATGCACGGTATCAAGGTTGACCGCGACACGCTTAGCCGCATGTCCAACGCTTTTGCGCAGAAAATGGCTGGGCTTGAGGCCGAGATTCACGAGCTTGCAGGCCGCAGTTTTAACGTCGGCAGCCCCAAGCAACTTGGCGAAATCCTGTTTGATGAAATGGGCATTGAGGGCGGCAAGAAGGGCAAAACTGGCGCTTACGCAACTGGTGCCGATATTTTGGAAGACCTCGCGACTGAGCACGAGTTGCCCGCGCGCGTGCTAGACTGGCGGCAGCTCTCAAAGCTCAAGTCAACATACACCGACGCGCTGCAAGACCACATCAACCCCGAGACAGGCCGCGTCCACACATCCTATGTGCAGACGGGTGCCAACACGGGGCGCCTGGCCTCGTCTGATCCGAACTTGCAAAACATTCCGGTGCGTTCCGAAGAAGGCCGCCGCATTCGCGAGGCGTTTATCGCCGAAGAGGGCAAGACGCTGATCAGCCTCGACTACAGCCAGATCGAGCTGCGCATCTTGGCCCATATCGCGGGCATCGACGCGCTCAAGCAGGCCTTCCGCGACGGGCAAGACATTCACGCAATGACAGCGTCAGAGATTTTTGATGTGCCGCTTGACGAGATGACGCCAGACATCCGCCGCCGCGCCAAGGCTATCAACTTCGGGGTGATCTACGGCATCTCCGGCTTTGGCCTTGCGCGCAACTTGCGCATCCCCCGTGGCGAAGCGCAGGATTTTATCAATCGCTACTTCGAGCGCTTCCCCGGCATTCGCACCTATATGGACAGCACCACCGAGTTTGCGAAGGAACACGGTTACGTAGAGACGCTTTTTGGCCGCAAAATCCACACGCCCGAGATTGCCGCAAAAGGCCCACGCGCGGGCTTTGCCAAACGCGCCGCGATCAACGCGCCCATCCAAGGCACTGCCGCCGACATTATCCGCCGCGCGATGATCAGGATGCCGGAGGCCATCGCTGGTTTGCCAGCCAAAATGCTTTTGCAGGTGCACGACGAATTGATCTTTGAAGTCGAGAACAGCGCCATCGAAGAAACGATAGCTGTTGCCAAGCAGACCATGGAAGGCGCAGCAGAGCCCGCCGTGAAGATCGACGTGAAGCTAACTGTTGACGCAGGCCAAGGCGCAAATTGGGCCGAAGCGCACTAACGCGCTTCACCCTCTTTTTCTTTCTATAAATATCCAAATCCCGAGCCAGCAACGCACGCTGCGTTAAGTTAATTCTGGTTAACTTTTGGCGCGAAAACGTATGCACGCGTTATGCACGGATAGCTGCATAGTGTAGGCGCGGCGGTTTCACGAAGAGCAGAGGCCATTAACCGAGCCTAACGCTGGCTTTACGTTTCCTTAACCCAAGCCGCCGCGTGCTGCCCCGCCCATTTGCCTGTCGCGAGACATGCAGTGATCAGGTAGCCGCCCGTCGGCGCTTCCCAATCGAGCATTTCACCAGCAGCAAAAACGCCTGGTTGACCTGTCAACATCAGGCCTTCGTTGAGCGCGTCAAAGCGTAATCCGCCTGCCACGGATATCGCTTCATCCAGCGGCCGCGGGCCCTTGAGCGCGATGGGCAGGCTCTTGAGTTTCTCCGCGACAGAGCCGTCTCTATTGTTGCCAAACTCAAAGAAAAGCGCGCGTTTCGCAGCCGGCATTTTCAGCCGCTTCAAAGCGTTCGGCAGGCTTTGTTTGCCCGCTTTTTTCAGCCGTGCTTCTATCTCTTCGAGTGATAACTTAGGCATCAGATCAAGCTTCAGTTCAGCGCCTTCACGGAGCGCTTTGGACACAGCATAAACGCCGCTGCCTTCAATGCCGCGCTGGGAAATCACAAACTCGCCGAGGTGTTTCGCGTCGCCAGCCATGAGCCGCACGGCCTTCACGGGCGCGCCAAAGTGCGGTGTCATATGCTCTGACCAACTCACTTCAAAGCCCATATTTGCTGGCTTGAACGGCGCGACATTCTCAGCAAAATGTGCGGCCCATTTCCCGTCAGACCCAAGCCGCGACCAGCTTGCGCCACCGCAGGCGAGCACCGTGGCATCAGGCGTAAGTTCAACGCGACCTTCGGGGGTTTCAAACGCCGTGCCGCCCACCCAGCGCCAACGTGTATTGAGAGTAACGCCCTGCGCGCCAAGCCGCGTTAGCCACTCACGCAACAGCGGCGAAGCCTTCATTACCTCGGGAAAAACGCGACCAGAGCTGCCTGTAAACACGTCCTGACCAAGCCAGTGCGCCCATGCCTTTACGGATTGCGGGCCAAAGGCTTCGAGCATAGGGCGCAGCACTTCTGAGTGCTCTCCGAATGCTTCGATAAACGCGTCTTTCGGCTCATCCTTGGTCATGTTCAGGCCCGACTTTCCGGCCATCAGAAACTTACGCGCTGGCGAAGGCTTGGCTTCGGCGATCGTTACTTGCAGGCCCGCATTCGCGAGCTCTTGTGCGGCCATCAGCCCTGCTGGGCCTGCGCCAATTACCAATGCCTGTTTCATTTGTCTGCCTTATTGCGAATTTCCACGATGCGGTGCGGATATGGGATCTCGATATCGTTGTCCTTAAGCGCATTCCAGATCAGAAACAGCACGTCAGAGGAGAACTTGTTTTTCCCGTCGTCTAGCCCGTTGACCCAAAATTCGACAGCAAAATCAACACCACTCTCGCCGAATGCGCGTAGCTCGCAATCAGGCGGGAAGGGCTTGTCGAGCACACCCTCGTGCTTAGCAACCGCGGCTTCGACAATGGCTGGCACCTTGTTGATGTCGGTGTCGTAACTCACTGAGAAGGGTGCCTCGTAGCGGTTGGCGCTACCTGAGTCAGAGTAGTTAACAACGCGCGTGACGATAAAGTCTTCGTTCGGCACCACGATCCAGCGACCATCAAATGTTTCCAGTATCGCCGCACGGGCTGTCATTTTGACAATCGTTCCGGCTTCACCACCGTCTAGCTCAACAAAGTCTCCAACTGTTGCCTGCCCTTCCAAAAGCAGGATCACACCTGAAATGAAGTTCGACGCGATCTTTTGCAGGCCAAAGCCAAGGCCAACACCGATCGCACCACCAAGAACCGCAAGCGACGTCAGCGAGATGCCCATGATGTTCATCAACAACAGGAACGCGATGCCGAAGATCAATAGCTCAGCAGTTTTGGCAGCAAGCGTGCGCGTCGCGGGCGGGATTTCCTCTTGCTTCGCGATGAAGGCGTTCGAGTGGTCGTTTGACCAACGACCCAACCAGAACAAGACCGACCCAGCAATGATACCGCGCACCAAGGACATTATTGAAAAGCTGATGTTGCCAAGGCTTACAACCGTGTTTGTCAGCCACGCGATCACGAAGTCGAACAAGCCAACAGCGTAGAGCGCTGCAACGGGTATCAGCACATAGCGGCCCAGCATCTTGAGGAATGGGTCGCGCAGGACTTCATGCACCAGAATGCGCACCGCAAGCAGAAGGAACACGCGCTTGCCAAAGGCTATCACCGCGCCGGAGCCAAACAGAGAACGCGTGACGCCTTCTGCCATTCCGGTGAAGACATAGGCCAACAGCGGCAGCAAAAGCGGAATAAACATCAGAACAAAGAGCCGCGCTGTGGCGAACAGGTTTTGCTGGCCTTCAGGTGGTGTCAGAAGCTTATCAAGCCGCGGCCGTAAGTAGCGCGCTATGACCAGTGCAAGCAGATAAGCCGCAATGAGCAGCGCAAATTGCGACCAGGCGGCAGGACTTAAAAGCCAGCTCTTGGCCAGAACCCAACCCTGATCAATATAGCCTAGAACCGTCTGGATTAACTCTGATTGCCCGTTCATCTTTGCACCCCTCAACAGCTTAAAGCTCCTCTAAGCTAATGCCCCGTCCGAAGGGCTTTTACAACTGAGCAACGCGCGACGGGCGGGTGAATTGATCTTGGGCAAAGATAATGAGGGGCGCAGGTGGTATCATATCGCCAGAAAAGGAGAGACGCTATGGCGATCATCTACGAAGAAGACGACAGCACCAAAACAGCGACAATCACAGTTTCTGGAAAGATCGTGCGCGACGATTATGACGCCGTCCTCAAGCCAATGCAGGCCTTTATCGACAAGCACGGCACCGTCAACTTCATTGAGGTTGTCGAAAGTTTCGCAGGCTTTGAGCCATCGGTGATCTGGCCTGGCATCAAGTTTGATGTGGCCAACCTCAAGCACATCCGCCGCGTTGCTGTGGTGTCTGACATCGGGTGGATCAGCCCGATCACCAAAGCGGCGGGCTATTTCATGTCAACCAAACTGCGTATGTTTGACATGGCCGAGCTTGATGAAGCGCGCGACTGGGTCAAATCATCTGCTTGATGCCCGTGATGATCTCGGGTTTGGCGGCGAGCACATCAGCGGCGATCTCGCGGGTGTGCTCAAGCAGCGCGTCGCTCTCAACGATGCGCTCAATCAGACCAAAGCCAAGCGCCTCTTGCGCGGTAATTTTCTGCCCACCCATCAAGATGAGCTTGGTGCGCGCTGGCCCGATGAGCGCGCTCATGCGCTGCGGGTCAGAAGGCTGAGGCAGAAAGCCGAGCTTCATCACGGGGTAGAAAAACTTCGCATGCGGCGTGGCCAAGCGCATGTCACAGGCGAGCGCCATGCCCATGGCCCCACCAGCAAGTGTGCCGTTAAGCGCAGCAATAGACAGGCCTTCAAAACGTGCAATCGCGCCCGAGAGCCGCTCCCAAACAGGCGACAAAGCAAGACCGGCCCGCGCTTCATCCAAGTCCGCCCCTGCGGAAAAAACCTTACCCCGCCCCGTGAGAACCAGCACCCGAGCTTCGCCAGCATTCTCGGCGATCTCGGCAAGCTCTGTCAGCATCGCCTCGGTAAGCGAGTTGGCTTTTTCAGGACGGTTGATGCAAACAGTCCAAAGCGCGCCGTCTTTTGTAAGCTCGATCATATGAGTCCAACCGTCTTGCGCAGGGCCTCGTCGCGCAGGGCAAGTTCTTGGCCAAGGTGCGCATCAGCCTCAGGGCCGCACATCCACAGAAGCGTGCGCGCTGGCCATTCCGCGGGAATGTGATCTTCCCAACTCATTGCGCTAACGGGGTTCACACCGCTGGCCTTGATCTCGCGTTGCATTTGCGTAGCGACAGTGCCGGGCGAAAGCCCCATAACGCGCAGGCCTTGTGCGGCGCCTTCGACATGTGCCGCCTTGGTTAACATCGCAGCGCCAGCTTTTGAGGCGCAGTAGTGGCTCCAGCCTTCCAGCGCGTTGTGCGCAGCACCTGAGCTGATGGTGATGATCGTGCCGCCGCCTGCTTTCTGCATAATCGGCATTGCGGCACGCATACCATAGTAAACGCCCTTGAGGTTGATATCGATAGCGTGACCCCATTCTTCAGGATCAGATTCAGCCAGCAAAGCGACAGGCTCGATAACACCAGCATTGCCAATCAGAATGTCGAGGCTGCCAAAGCGGCCCACGGTATGGGCAACCGCATCACGCACATCGCCATAACGCGACACATCGCAGGCTATCGCCATGGCGTTTTCACCAATGTCCAAAGCGATCTCGTCAATCACGGCTTCGCTGCGCGCCGTCAGAACCACATTTGCGCCCTGCGCCGCGAAAAGCCGCGCTGTTGCTTCGCCAATGCCGCGGCTCGCACCGGTGATCAGCACAGTCTTGCCAGTTACAGCTGTCATATCACACTCCTGTTTTACCTAAGTCGTAGCCTTCTGCTACCATGACGTCCAGAAAGAACGCCCCTTGACCTATGCGCACTGCGCACCGACATTATAGAAAACCAATTTACAGAGGAACTTTTCCAATGACATTCCGTCAAACCCTACTCTCATCCGCCGCTCTTCTCGTTTTCAGCGGTCCGCAAATGGCTATGGCCGACGTCACTGCCCAAGATGTTTGGGCTGACTGGAAGTCATATATGGAAGGGTTTGGTTATGATCTTTCCGCAAGCGAAGCCACATCTGGCGACACGCTAACAGTGTCTGATATGCAGATGATGTTTAAGCTGCCTGAAGATGAGGGCTCTATCTCGATGAGCATTGGCGAAATCGCCTTCACCAACCAATCTGACGGCACAGTCAAAATCGGGTTGGCTGAGAACATGCCCATCGCCTTCAAGTTTAACGCTGATGTCGACAAGCCTGTCGAAGGGGTGATCGACTACAACAACACCGATCTTTCGATCATCGTCTCCGGCGATCCGAACGAAATGTCATACGCTTACAAAGCTGCGACGCTTGATATGATCGTGAAGTCTGTGGTGGTTGAAGGAACGACGATCCCGCTCAACGCCATCAACTTCATGCTCAAAGACATCTCCGGATCAGCGCTGATGAAGATCGGCAATATGCGCGACGTGACGCAGTCATTTACGGCCGCCAGCATGACATACGATGTCGACATTCCCCCGATCGAAGGCAACACCTTCAAAATGGCAGGCGCGATGAACGGGCTGTCTTTTGACGGCACGGGCAACTACCCGCTCGGCGGCTTTGATGCGCAGGATTTGTCTGCCATGTTGAAAGCGGGCTTTGCGTTTAATGGCGTGTTTGCCCATCAAGGTGGAAACACCGAGCTGAACTTCAACGAAGGTGGCAAGACCACAGAAGGCAAGACATCTTCCCAGAGTGGCAGCCTGAAGGTGGCTATGGACCAAAGCCAGCTGCATTATACTGGGTCGGCCAAGGGGCTGCGCTCTTTCATGGTGGGTGGTGATCTGCCTCTGCCAGTCGAGATCAACTCTGAGGAAAGCACGTTTAACCTCAAGATGCCCGTCGCCACCTCAGATGAAGCGCAGGATTTTGAGCTTGGCATCCTTCTCGGAGACTTCACAACCTCTGACATGCTTTGGGGCATGGTTGACCCGACACAGCAGCTTCCGCGTGATCCTGCGACACTCAATATTGACCTCGCAGGTAAAGCCAAGCTGCTGCTCGATATGTTTGACCCAGAGGAAGCCGCCAAAATGGAAAGCGGTATGGCACCTGGCGAGATCGAAAGCCTCGACATTCGCGCTATTCGCCTCGCTGTTGCGGGCGCTGAGCTGACAGGCAAAGGCGGGTTCACTTTTGACAACTCCGACATGGAAACCATCCCCGGTATGCCCAAGCCTGAAGGCGCAGTTGAGCTTAAGCTTGTCGGCGGCAACGGCTTGCTCGACAAGCTTGTTGCCATGGGCCTTCTGCCAGAAGAGCAAGCAATGGGTGCGCGTATGATGATGGGCCTTTTTGCGGTTCCTGGTGAAGCCGAAGACACGCTTAACTCGAAGATCGAAGTTAACGAGCAGGGCCACGTTCTCGCGAATGGCCAGCGCCTGCGCTAAGCCTTCAAAGCAACCAATAGGGCGCCGCACAGTGTTGTTTCCTGCGTGGCGCCCTTCCCTTTTGTGCCCCTAAAATGCTAACAGGTTGCCATGACAAACTCGCTCGAAAACCTTTCCCAAACAGCCCTAGAGATTGCCCTCAAAGCCGGAGCTGACGCCGCCGATGTGATCACCGTTGAAGGCCAGTCTGTTTCGGTTGATGTGCGCAGTGGTGTGCTCGAACAGGCAGAACGCGCGGAAGGCACCGACATTGGCCTGCGCGTGCTGATTGGCCAGCAACAGGCAATCGTGTCGTCTTCCAACACCAGCGAAGCCAGTTTGCACGCAATGGCCGAGCGTGCCGTTGCTATGGCCGGTGTCGCGCCGGAAGACCCCTACATTGGCCTCGCAGACCCGGCAGACCTGGCCAGATCATGGGACATTGCTGCCTACGAAATGTATGATCCTGCGCCAGAGCCAAGCCCAGAGGCCTTGCAAGATGACGCCCGCCGCGCGGAAGCGGCTGCACTTGAAAATGGCGGGTTGTCGCAGGTTCAATCGTCCAGCGCAGGGTATTCAAGCAACGCAGTGCACCTCGCCACATCGGGTGGCTTTTCGGGTGGTTATCTACGCACCAGCCGCTCGCTGTCATGCGTCGCTATCGCTGGCACAGGTGCAGACATGGAGCGCGACTACGACGGTGACGGGCGCATCTTTCAGGCTGACCTGCGCTCTGCCGAAGACATTGGCGCACGCGCCGCGAAGCGCGCGATTGAGCGGTTGTCACCACGCAAACCCAAGACAGGTGCTTACCCGGTGCTGTTTGATGAGCGCATTTCCAGCACGCTGATCGGCCACCTTTTGGCCGCTGTGAATGGCGCGATGATTGCGCGTGGCTCCTCGTGGCTGCGCGACGCGATGGGTGAGCAAGTCTTGCCCCCCGAGCTTTCGATCATCGAAGATCCGCACCGCGCGCGAGTGTCGGGCTCCCGCCCGTTTGACGCCGAAGGCCTGCCAACACACACCCGCAACATCGTTGAGAACGGCGTGCTGCAAGGCTGGACGCTTGACCTCGCCAATGCCCGCAAACTGGGCCTTACCTCAACGTCAAACGCGGCACGCGGCACAGGCTCGGCCCCGTCGCCGAGCGTTTGGAACATCGGCCTGACGCAAGGTGACAAAACCCGCGATGATCTGCTTAAGGAAATGGGCACAGGCTTTCTTGTGACATCGCTAATCGGCTCAACGATCAACCCCAACACGGGCGACTATTCGCGCGGGGCCGCAGGGTTTTGGGTGCAAAACGGCGAGGTGACGCATGCGGTGAATGAAGTCACGATCGCGGGGAACTTGCGCGACATGCTGCGCACGCTCACCCCTGCCAACGATGCACGCGCGCACTTGTCACGCGTCGTGCCGTCGTTGCTAGTTGAGGGGCTCACACTTGCCGGAGCATGACCGCGACCTTCTGATTGGCGCTGCAAAAGTTGCTGGCGAAATCGCCACCGACATTTCCAAACGACCGCACGAAAAGTGGGACAAGCCCGACGGCGCTGGCCCGGTCACTGAAGCTGATTTGGCCGTGAATGACTATCTCGAAGACGCCCTGCGCAGCGCTCGTCCTGACTATGGTTGGCTATCGGAAGAAAGCGACGATTCAGCAGAGAGGCTCAGCAAAGAGAAGCTGTTCATCATCGACCCGATTGATGGCACCCGTAGCTTTATCGAAGGCTCAAAGACATGGGCGCATTCCTTTGCCGTGGTTGAGGCTGGTCAAGTGACAGCTGCAGTCGTTTACCTGCCGATGCTCGACAAGCTTTACACCGCCGCCAAAGGGCAAGGTGCCACGCTCAACGGCGCGCCCATCACAGCCAGCACGCGCCAAGGCCTTCTAGGCTCTGAGGTGTTGGCAACTAAACCGGTGTTTGAGCCGCATCACTGGAAGACTGGCGCACCAGACGTAAAGCGTGCGCACCGCCCGTCGCTTGCCTACCGTCTCGCGCTTGTCGCTGAGGGCCGGTTTGACGCCATGCTTACGCTGCGCCCCTCTTGGGAGTGGGACATCGCGGCAGGCGCGCTTTTGCTGTCTGAAGCAGGCGCCACAGTGTCTGACAAACACGGCGAAGCGCTTAAGTTCAACAACGCCGATCCGCGCTTGGCTGGTGTTGTCGCTGGCGGCTCTGGTGTCCACCCCGCGTTAAGGGCCGAGTTGAAATAAAAAGGCCCAGCCGCTAGGGCCGGGCTTTCTGTTCTCTTTTCGGCAATGGCTATCAGCCGATGTCTTCTGGCAATATCAGGTTCAGCAAGATCGCGATGAACGCCGCTGGCAACAAGCCAGACGTCAGCAAGATACGCGCTGTGTCACCAAGGAAAACCATCGCGTCAGGCACTTGCTGAAGGCCAAGACCTACAGAGAGTGACACCGCGAAGATAACCATGTTGCGGCTGTTCCAGTTCACGTCAGACAGCATCGAAGCGCCCGCAGCCGCAACCATGCCGAACATGACGATCACGCCGCCGCCAAGCACCTGAATTGGCACTGATTGGATAATCGCGCCAACCTTCGGAATGAAGCCGCAAACGATCAGGAAAACCGCGCCAATAGTGACGACGTGGCGGCTCATGACGCCTGTCATGGCAACCAAGCCAACGTTCTGGCTGAACGAGGTGTTGGGAAGCGAGCCAAACACACCCGCGAGCGCCGAGCCGAGGCCGTCGGCAAATGTCGCACCTGTCACTTCTTCGTCAGTTGCTTCGCGGCCCGCGCCACCCTTGGTAATGCCGGAAACATCGCCGACAGTTTCGATCGCCGAGATGATCGCCATCAAGCACATGCCAATGATGATCGCCCAGTTTAGCTCAAAGCCGAACTTGAAAGGCATCGGAGCCGTAAACCAGCCGGCACGCCCCACATTGGCCAGCGAGACATCGCCCATGCCGTAAGCGACGATGTAACCAACAATCAAGCCGATCAGAACAGACGCGACCGACAGCAAACCACGGGTGAAAAACTTGAGCGCCAGCGTCACGAAGATCACGACACTCGCCTGAAACCAGTTCGTTGCGCTGCCCCAGGTTGGCTTGCCGCGGTTAAAGTCGCCCGCGCCGCCAGCTGCATATTCGATCCCGACTTTGATCAGCGCAAGGCCGATCATCAAGACGATGAGGCCTGTCACCAACGGTGGCAGAGCAAAGCGAATGCGCCCCACAAAGAAGCCGAGGCAGAAGTGAAA
The DNA here is from genome assembly GCA_016744435.1 of Lentibacter sp. Classification (GTDB taxonomy): domain Bacteria; phylum Pseudomonadota; class Alphaproteobacteria; order Rhodobacterales; family Rhodobacteraceae; genus Lentibacter. The sequence goes on from JADGEJ010000007.1 coordinate 107,102, forward strand.
CAACCCCCCGACGACAACCCCTGTCATGAGGCCGGGCAAGCCAGCCGTGCCAGCCCCCGCCATCGCCGGGATCATCACAGGCAGAAACGCAAAGCTTGTGCCCTGAACGATCGGCAGGCGAGCGCCAACAGGGCCCATACCGATGGTTTGGATGAGCGTCGCAACACCCGCGAACATCATCGCCATTTGGATAAGGTAGATCAGCGCCGGAATATCAGCCCCCGGCGCGCCAAAGCCGAAGCCGGCAACACCAGCGATGATAATGGCAGGCGTAACGTTTGATACGAACATCGCCAGCACATGCTGAATCCCC
>JADGEJ010000008.1 GCA_016744435.1 Lentibacter sp.
CACTATTCCTTCAGCATTGGGCATAGTCAGGCAAAATATCTGGCAAACCAGAAGTGCAGGATTAATGGGTCCTGACCCTAGCATCGTTAGACTTGGTCCAGGCCGGCGAGCTGCCATTCGGCAGATGCGCCGAATGAGTGCTCCGTCCTACATAGCAGGTCTTTATGTGGCTGTAGCCGTATCTTCTCTCTGCCCGTCAGCGTGTTGTGCGATGCGCAGGCAAGTCGGGCAAGGAGATGTTGGCAACCTGCTCGGCTATTGGCGCCGTTGAAAGCGGGTGTGTGCCTTTTTCGTGCTCGGCAGGGTCACCGAGGCTTTGCCACTGGCCCCCCTTATATATCTGTAGAGACGAGAACTTGGCCTTATAGCCCATCTTTGGAGACCCCGGAACCCAGTAGCCCAAGTAGACATAGGGCAGACCACTGCTGCGGGCGATCTCGACATGATCAAGGATGATATAGGTGCCGAGTGAGTGCTTTTCATAATCCGGATCAAAGAAGGAATAGACCATTGAGACGCCGTCTTCTAGCACATCTGTCAGGCAGACCGCGACAAGAGCGCCTGTCTCACTATCGTGATATTCGACAACGCGCGAGCGGATCGGCGTTTCTTCTATCATGGCGGCGAACTCGAAAACATCCATGTCGGCCATGCCGCCGTCAGCATGGCGGCTGTCGAGGTAACGGCGGAAGAGCTCATACTGCTCTTCGGTGGCCCATGGTGATGTGACCCGGCGCTCAAAGCTGGCGTTTTTGCTGCGCACGCGCTTTTGGCTTTTTGAGAGCTTGAAGCCTTCGATCTGGATGCGTGCTGACATGCAGGCAGAACAGTCGGTGCAAGAGGGGCGGTAGAGCACGTTTTGCGAGCGCCGAAAGCCTTGCTTTGACAGGCCATCGTTCAGCTCTTGCGCGCTGCTGCCTTGTAGGGCGGTGAACAGCTTTCGCTCAAGCCTGCCTTCTAGGTAGGGGCAGGGCTGAGGAGCCGTCACGTAAAACTGGGGGGCCAATGGCAGCGTGTGTCGCAATGCGTGTGTCCTGTGTTTTCAATTACGACGATAGCAATGCTGTTCAAATTCTCCAAGAATTGAATTCAAACAGTCTTAACTTGGCGGTTTTAGTGCGGTGAGGGCTTTAAGCCGCTGTTGAGTGCGGGCTTAGGCCGCATTACGACAAAGCCTCGCGCAGGTAGGCCGTGGTTTCTTCTGGTGTGGTGAGAACCGTAAAGAGCGCCTTAAGGCTCGCGTCGGCAAAGCCCTCGGCGATGGCGTGATCCACCGAGTTTAAAAGCGGCGTCCAGTATTCATTGATGTTCATAACAACGATGGGCTTGCTGTGCAGGCCGAGCTGCGCCCATGTCAGCACTTCGAAGAACTCGTCAAGCGAGCCTGCTCCGCCGGGCAGGACCACGACCGCGTCGGCGTTCATATACATGACTTTCTTGCGCTCATGCATGTTCTCGGTGACGACAAAAGTTGTCAGGTCGCGCTTGCCAACCTCTAGGTCAAGAAGATGTGTCGGGATCACGCCGAAAGTGTCGGCACCTGCTGCTTGGGCTGCGCGCGCCACGGCCCCCATGAGGCCAACGTCGCCGGCGCCGTAAACCAGCCGCCAGCCTTGGGCCGCAATGTCACGGCCAAAGCCTTCGGCGGCCTGCATATAGCTTGGGTGCTTGCCGGGGCGAGAGCCGCAATAAACGCAAATTGAGTGCTTGGGCATGGCGGAGGCTCCGGAATATGAGGTTTTGATTTGTTTTAACCTTGTTGATAAGTTCCCTCAACCGTGCATCATGCATCTGGGCGGGAATGGGGACGGCGATGAGCAAACTAGCCAGCTTACTAGGCGGCAATCTGGTGGTGCCTTTGGGCGCTGCTGCGGTTTTGATATCCGGCGGGGTCGGGGTGTATTTCAAGGATACCTTGCTGGGAACGCCCAGCGTTCCGCAAACTGCGCCACAGGTTGAAGCCCCGCAAGAAGGCGGCATCCGCGAGGCTGTGCTGCAAAGCGACGGCACGCCCAACAATGAGCCTGCTGCTTCGGCCCAAGACGCTGCTCCTGCGACAGCGCCGGTTTCTGATCCGGTCGCCGGAGACAATACCAACCCGAGTTTTGATATCGTGCGCGTCGCGCCTGATGGCGGCCTCACAGTCGCGGGCGAAGGCGAGGCGGGCCAAGATGTCGAGCTGCTGCTTGACGGCGAAGTCCTTGCGACATTGACGGCGGGCTCTGATGGCAGCTTTGCGCATCTGGGGATTTTACCGTCAAGCGACACAGCGCGCGTATTGAGCCTGCGCTCGGCCGAAAGTGGCGCTGAGGGGCAAAGCGAAGTCTTGATAGCCCCAATTGTCGAGCCTGTAGATGCGCCTGCGCTGGCAGGCGGCGCCACTTCGGAAGGCACGCCAAGTGAAGCCGTAACCGCGCAACTGCAAGAGCCTGAAACCTCTCCTATCACACCCGCCGAGACGCCAGCAGAGACCGCTAAAGCGCAAGCGGTTGTTGAAATTTCGCGAACCGGTGTGGACGTTATCCAACCCACCTCGCCGCAAGTGATGAGCGAAGTCGCGCTTGATGCGATCAGTTACTCTGACGCGGGCGAGGTGCAGCTTTCCGGGCGCGCGCCCCGTGAGGGCTTTGTGCGCGTCTACCTCGACAACAAGCCAATCATCACCCAGCCAGTGGCAAACAGCGGCCAGTGGCGCACGGAGCTGCCCAATGTTGACACCGGCGTTTACACTCTGCGTGTTGACAAGGTTGATGCCAGCGGTGCCGTCACCAGCCGTGTCGAAACGCCGTTCAAACGCGAGCCAGCAGGCAAGGTGCAAGAGGCCAAGGTGAAGGCCGTAACCGTTCAGCCCGGCGCGACACTCTGGGCGATAGCCGCAGAGCGCTTTGGCAGTGGGGTTTTGTATGTGCAACTCTATGAGGCCAACAAAGACAAGATCCGCGATCCAAACCTGATCTATCCTGGCCAAGTCTTCGACATTCCTGGCTGATCTTTTGCCGCGCATGGGCAGGGTCGCACTGGCATCTGCTTGCAAAGAAGCATACCTGTCACCTCTACGGTATCGGGGGCTCTATGAGAAACGCAACAAGCAACACGCAAAGCAGCACTGAAGCGCAAGAAGAGCGCGCATCAGGTTGGCGCACCATTCGCCGTATGCTGCCTTACCTATGGCCAGATGATGCGCCTTGGGTCAAACGCCGCGTCGTCTTTGCTATGCTGGCCTTGCTGCTTTCCAAGGTGATCGCGGTTTACACCCCCATGCTTTACAAACGTGCGGTTGATGCGCTGGCTGGTGAGGGTGTCAGCGAGCTGGTGCTTGGCGCCGTTGGCCTCACGGTGGCTTACGGCGTTGCGCGCCTTATGAGCAACGGTTTTCAGCAGTTGCGGGATGCGATTTTTGCAGCCGTCGGGCAGCGCGCGCTGCGGGCCTTGGCTCTCGAAACTTTCCAACACATTCACAAACTCTCGATGCGCTATCACATCACCCGCAAGACAGGTGGCCTCAGCCGGATCATCGAACGAGGCGTTAAAGGCGTCGAGTTCCTCTTGCGCTTTCTGCTGTTCTCGATCGGCCCGCTCATTCTCGAATTGGCGATGATCGCAGGCATTCTCTTCGTTCTTTTTGATGCGTGGTATCTGGCCGTCGTCACCGTCACCATCGCAGTTTATGTTTGGTTTACCTTCACGGTCACAGAGTGGCGGGTTAAGCTTCGTCGCCAGATGAACGATCAAGACACTGATGCCAACCAAAAGGCGATCGATTCACTTCTAAACTTTGAGACAGTAAAATACTTCGGGGCAGAAGAGCGCGAGGCAAGCCGCTATGACGCCGCCATGGCGGGCTATCAAACTGCGGCCTTGAAGACTGCTTACTCCCTGTCCTTTCTCAATTTTGGTCAGTCGCTTCTGATCACATCAGGGCTTGTCATTGTTATGGTCATGGCCGCGATTGGTGTTGAAAAAGGCGCGCTCACCGTGGGTGATTTTGTGATGGTCAACGCCTACATGATCCAGATCACAATGCCGCTTAATTTCCTCGGTTCGGTCTACCGCGAAATTCGCCAGAGCCTTGTGGACATGGGCGAGATGTTCTCGCTCTTGCAGCAACCCTCTGAAGTTCAGGACAAGGCCAATGCGCCAGAGATAGCCGTCTCCGGCGGCGCGGTCACGCTTGACGACATTCACTTTGGCTATGACAGCGCCCGCCCGATCCTGAAGGGCGTGAGCCTCGAAGTTGGCGCTGGTGAAACTGTCGCCATCGTTGGCTCCTCTGGTTCAGGTAAGTCAACAATCGGCCGGCTTCTGTTTCGCTTTTACGACGTGCAAAGCGGCGCACTTCTGATCGACGGGCAAGATGTGCGCGACATAACCCAAGAGAGCCTGCACAATGTTATTGGCGTGGTGCCGCAAGACACGGTGCTGTTCAACGACACGATCCGCTACAACATTGCCTATGGCCGTGACGGAGCCAGTGAGGCCGAGATCATCGCCGCGGCCAAAGCTGCGCAAATCCACGAGTTTATCGAGAGCCTGCCAGAGGGTTTCAACACAGCCGTTGGCGAGCGTGGCCTGAAGCTTTCCGGCGGTGAAAAGCAGCGCGTCGGCATCGCGCGTACACTCTTGAAAGATCCGCCGATCTTGCTGCTGGACGAAGCCACCTCAGCGTTGGACACCGAAACTGAGCAAGACATCCAGACGGCCCTCAAAGCCGCCGGAGAGGGCCGCACTGTGCTGACCATCGCGCACCGCCTGTCAACAATCGCTGACGCCGACAGGATCGTCGTTCTGGAAGATGGCGAGATCGTTGAAACAGGCAAACACGCAGCCCTTCTCAAACGCAAAGGCCGCTACGCCAGCCTTTGGGCGCGTCAGGCCAACGAACAAAACGCAGCCTAAAGCGTGTCGCCATAAATCTGAAAACAGAGTTGTGGCGGCGCGCCCACAACGCTGAGATGTTATGCAGCGCCTCGCCGTTCCCCTGCATCAGGTTAAAGGCGTGACGCTTTAGTCCTTTTTCTTTCCAGAAATATCCTACCGACCCGCGCAGCAAGTGCGCTCTATCGGTCTTTGCGCTTGCTGTCGCAAATCGCATGGGGGGGGAATTGGCCATAGGCCAAGAGGGGGCAAAGCCCCCAACCCGCTCCCCGCAGGGGCGAGCGCCTGTTAGGCGCCTCTATTCGGCGGCTTTAACACTACCGTCGTTGTCATCTTCCTCACTGGAAAGCTTTCCGGCCCGTGTCAGAACGGCCTTCACCGCCTCAGCGTCTGGCGCATCGTCGAGGTCATCCTGGTTTTCGGCCTCGTTCATGTCGTCTCCCCAGATCAGTTCTGGTGCTTTGACACGGCGGGCAGCGCTTTGCAGCGCCATATCGCGTGCAACGCGGCTGGCCGAGCCAAGGGAGAGGGCCGCCAAAGCGCGTGCGCCCCAGCCAAGGTAGGTTGAAACCCAGATGCGCAGCGCCAGCATTGACGGGGTGAACACCAGTGTCAAAACAGTTGCGATGCCAAGGCCGAAGACAACGGCTGTCGCCAGTTGCTTCCACCAAAGGGCTGTTGGGCTGTCGATGGTGAAGCCACCACCGATAAAGTCGAGCGATAGGCCAAACATCATAGGGGCCAGGCCAGCCATGGTGGTGATTGTCGTCAGCAACACGGGTCTGATCCGGTCTTCGGCTGTGCGCACAATGGCTTCTACGCGGGGCATATAGGCCGAGTATTCCTGATAGGTATCAATCAGAACAATGTTGTTGTTCACCACAATTCCCGCAAGCGCCACGATGCCTGTTCCGGTCATGATGATCGAGAAGGTCTGATCCATCACCAACATGCCAATCAGCACGCCCGCCGTTGACAGCACCACCGCGAGCAAGACAAGTAGGGAATTGTAAAAGCTGTTGAACTGCGCCAGCAGGATGATGAACATCAGCCCCAGTGCGCCCGTGAAAGCACTTTGCAGGAAGGCCGCACTGTCGGCTTCGTCTTCCTGATCACCCGTCCATTCCCAGCTGATGCCTTCGGGGAAGGGGGCTTCGTCGAGCCATGTGGTCAGGTTGCTGATGCGCTCAGCCGCCGTCAAAGGCGTGCCAACAATGCTCATCTCACCGGCTTCAACCGAGCGCGCGATTGCGCCGAGCGACACGTCAGAGCCTACATCGGGGAAGTTGTAGTGTGTCTTCGCCGCCGACCGCAGGAAGGCAAAGGCCCCTGACGGCTCTATCGAAATTTTGAGGTTGGCGGCTGCATCGTTTGAGATTTCTTCTTCTGTTAGGACAGAGCCGTAGCCGAGAGAGACCCCTTCAGATGTTACGGTTTCTCCACCACTATCAAGCGGGTAGGCTGTGTAGGTTGTCAGGCCCTTCGCGACACCTGCCTTAATGTCAAAATACCGCGTCTGGCCTTCGCGGCTGATCTCGGCAAGTTTGGCCACGGGCTTGCGCGTCAGAAAGTTGCTGAGCGGAACAAGGCCTTCGGTGGTGCGCAGTTTGAGCGTGTCCAGCGTTGAAAGCACGCGGTGTTCTTCGGGCAGGCGCACGCGAATTTCGATCTCTTCGTCAGAGCTATCAACGCGCATGGTGTCGAGCAGAATGCCGCGTGTCACCAGCTGGACCATCCCGCCAACGGTAGCAACATCCGCGCCATAGCGGCCCGCTTCTTCGACATCAACGTCAAGCTGCCAGTCGATGCCGGGCAGGGGGCGGGTGTCTTCTTGCAGCAGCAGACCTGCGGATTCGTCAAACTTAGCGCGGGCTGTTGCTGTTGCGGCGATCAATGCCTCCCAGTCGTCGCCCTTGAGACGCAAATGCACCGGCTTAGCGGATGCAGGCCCCCGTGAGGCGGCCAGAATTTCGATCTTGATTCCGGGGATGCGCTTTAACTGGGCGGTCAGCTCATCCAGTACCAGATCGCCGTCAAGGTCGGGGCGGTCAGCGCGGTCTTCCCAAGGGATAGTTTCAAACTGCACTTGCCCGATCGTGTCTTTCGGAGCCTGCGCGCCGCCTGTGTTGCTATTGAGCCCGCCTTCACCGGCAAAGGAAAAGGCATTGTCGACACCGGGGTGGGCGAGCACGATCTTCTCGGCGCGCATGACCAACGCGTCTTTCTGTTCCATCGACAGGTTGCCACGTGCGCGCACATAGACGATCGCCATCTCAGGCTCACTTTCAACAAAGAACTCGCTGCCTTTGTTGTTGGCCCCATAGTAGGTGAACACATTCATCACAAAGAAAATCACCGCAACACCAGAGATGATAGGCATGATCGGATTGCCCGTAATGAACTTGATGAAGTGGCCAAATGCAGTGCGCTTGCGGCCCGCTTTGACGGGTTTGCGCTTAAACTGGATTTGCGCCGCGCCCATGGTGACGGAAGACGCGAAAGCGCCAAACATGAAGAGCAAGATGCCGGGCAAAAGCTTCACTATGCCTGAGGCCTCAGGGTTGGCTTCAAACAGATAGCTCGGGTTGAGCGTCTGCATGGCGCCTAGAAAAACAAGGTAGAGCGATGGGACAACCAAGACCGCCCGCAGCCACCAAGGCGTTGCATTGCGCAGGGCGTCTGAGGTGTTGCCAAACAAGCGGCTCATGCGGCCAGTAACACCGCCGAGAACTGGCAGGTAAACCAAGGCTACAACAAGCGAAGCTGAAAGCACGAAGATCAATGTGACAGGCAGCATGCCCATAAACTGGCCGGGAACGCCGGGCCAGAACAGCATCGGCAAAAACGCGCAGAGCGTTGTCGCTGTTGAGCTGACAACCGGCCAGAACATACGTTTGGCGGCTTCGACATAGGCGTGCATCGGGCCTACGCCCTCGGAGATGCGTTTGTCAGCGTATTCAACCACAACAATAGCGCCGTCCACCAGCATCCCCACTGCGAGGATAAGGCCGAACATGACGATGTTGGAGATCGTGATGCCCATAAGCGCCAAGAGTGCGAAGCACAGGAGGAAAGATGTCGGGATCGCGAAACCCACCAAGAGAGCAGGGCGCACACCAAGGGCCGCAAGCACGACGATCATCACCAACGCAATGGCGGTGAGAACCGAGCCTTCCAACTGGCTGATCATCGAGCCAACAATGCGCGACTGGTCGTTTGATGTGCCAACATAGACAGCCGAGCGCAACTCAGGCGGCCACTCTGCAGCGGCCTGCGCGACAACGGCTTTCACTTCGACATCCATGTCCAGAAGGTTGAAGCCTTTGCGCTTCACGACTTGCAGCGCCACAGTTGTTTCGCCGTTGAAGCGGGCGGTGCCACGCCTGTCCTGGAAAGTGAGGCGGATTTCAGCGAGGTCGCCCAGGGTGACAACGCGGTCGCCGTTGACTTTGACAGGCAGGTTGTAAACATCTTGCGGCTCATCAAAGCTGGAAGGGATTTTGACAGAAAATGCGCCAGTTGCTGTCTCGATTTCGCCTGCTGCAATGAGCTGGTTGTTGTTTTGCACAACGCTGATCAGCTCGCCCGCAGTGACGTTGTAGGCTTCAAGCTTGAGAGGGTCGATGATCACCTCAAGCATCTCGTCGCGGTTGCCCGCGATGCCGGCTTCAAGCACCGCATCAAGGCTTTCGATTTTGTCCTGAAGGTCTTGGGCGACACGGCTCATGGTGCGCTCAGGCACGTCGCCAGTGAGGTTGATGATCAGAACAGGGAACTCGGAGAAATTGATTTCGTTGATCGTATACTTCTCAGCCCCGTCGGGGAAGGAAGCTTCTGCCGCGTTCATTGCGCTGCGCACATCTGCCATCACGGCGGACTTGTCCCAGCCGAACTCGAACTCAAGGAAGACGCCAGCGTAGTTTTCAGCCGCTGTAGCGGAGATTGTCTTGAGGCCGTCAAGATCGGCCATTTCGGTTTCCATGACTTTGACAAGCAATGTCTCGCTGTCAGCTGCCGAAATGCCGGGGAAAGGCACTGAGATAAACAGACCCGGGATCTGGATGTCAGGCTCGCCTTCCTTGGGGAGGTTGGCATAGGCAAAGCCCCCCACCAAAAGCGAGAGCGCGATGAAAGCCATGATCATCCGTGCGCGATCAGCGGCCCAATCAACGAGGCCCGTCATTGCGCTGGCTCCTCAAAAGACGGGGCGACTGGCACGCCGTCGACAACATACTCCTGACCGATGATGATAACATTGGCCTCTTCGGGCAGCCCCGCAAGCCAGACGCCATCCTTGGTGTCGCGCAGCAAGTCGACGGGCACGAAGCGGGCGAGGTTTGCATCGTCAACAATACGCACACCAAGCAGGCCTTCGTTGTTCAGCGTCAGCGAAGATTGCGGCACAAGATGCGCGCGACTGCCCTCAGCGGCGATGATGATCTCGGTGGTTTGGCCATCGCGGATCGCAAGGTTGGGGTTTGGCACTTCGATCTCAACGCGGAAGGTGCGCGTGAGCGGGTCAGCAGAACGACCAAGGAAGCTGACTTTGCCAGCAAGCACCTGTCCGGTGGTAAGCTTAGCGCCAGAGCGCGCGCCGACTTTCACACGCGAAACTTGTGTTTCAGGCACAAAACCAACCAGCTTGATCGGGTCGAGCTGGATAACCGTCGCGCAGGCGGCACCGGGTTGCAACAAAGCGCCAAGCTCGGCGGTGTCGCTTTCGAGGATGCCCTCAAAAGGCGCGCGCAAAGTGAGGCGTGAAATTTCTTTTTGAGCGGCAGCAACGCCAGCTTCAGCAGCCTGAATGCCGGCGTCAACTGTGAGCATGCCGGAGGCAGCCGTTTTCATGCCGGCCTCGGCTGATTTGATAGCGGCCTCACTGGTGCGCACAGCAGCAGCCGTTTGCGCCACGCGCGTCTCAGAGGCAAAGCCACCCTGCGAGAGCTTTCGCGCCGCGTTGTCGTTGATCAGGGCTTCTTGCAGCAGGGCTTTGGCTTGCTCAAGTTGGGCTTCGGCACGCGGAATTTGCGCTTCTGTTTCGGGAATGCGCGCTTTTGCTTCGGCAAGGCGGGCCTGTGCCTCGGCGAGGCTTGAGGCCCGCGTGCCCGGATCAAGCACACAAAGGATTTGGTTTTTCGCCACGAAGGCCCCTTTGCGCAGGGGCTCTGAGATCATCTGTCCAGTGGTTTCGGCGCGCACCTCTACTTGGCGCGCGGCTTCTGTCTGGCCGCGCAACAGCACTGCACTGTCAAGCTCGCTGGCAACTGATTTAATGGCGATAACACCAACGGCGGGGTTTGGCTGCGAGCTTTCTACAACGGCTGGCTCTGCAGTTTCTGGGCTATCATCCGCAGCCTCTTCTGGCGTAACGCCTGCAAAGCCGAGGAGGCTGTCACGTTCAACCACGAGGAAGAAGAGAAATGCCGTCACGAGGATGGCTGTAAGAAATGGAATAATTCGCATGTATTTGCTCTTCTGTGCTGTAAGTGTTCGCGCGGCTGTAAAAGCCAATACTGTAAAGACCTATATTGGGGCATTCCTGAAGGATTGCGAGGCCGATTGAGCAATAGTTCAGTTTTTCTGAACTGTCTAGTTCAGATTGGTGGGGGTTGGCCTTTGTTCTTTGGCTCTGGTAGGATTTAAAACCGCCAACTTACACGCCTCGATCAGCGCACCCTTGCGCAGGGGCCTTGCTTGCCTTGGCTAGGGCTTGGCAGTCGCATTGCTTCGGGGTAAGAGGGGGAAAATAGTGAGGACAACACGTGAGCGACACCGACAGTTTTATTGACGAAGTAAGCGAAGAAGTCCGCCGGGACCGTTTGTTTGCTATGATGAAGCGGTATGGCTGGATCGCGATTGCGTTGGTTGTGCTTGTTGTGGGCGGAGCCGCCTACAACGAATTTCGCAAAGCAAATGAAACTGCCGCAGCGCAGGCACTGGGCGACAGTATTATTGCGGCCCTTGAAAGCGACAACCCCAGTGAACGCAAAGAAGCCCTGGCGGCCCTTGCTCCCGAGAATGCGGGCGCTGCTGCGGTTGTTGGCCTGCTGAAATCACGCGAGCAATATGCCAACGGTGATGTAGACGACGCGAAAGCAACACTGCAGGCGCTTGCCGATAGCTCAACAACGCCAATGGCATACCGCCAAGTCGCGACATTCAAGCTTTTGGGCCTGCAAACAGATGATCTGAGCCCAGACGAACGCCGCGCCGGATATCAGACGCTGATTGGCAAGAACGCTCAGTTGCGCTTGCTTGCAGAAGAACAGCTGGCACTGATCGACATTGAAACAGGTGATTACGAAGCGGCTCTTGGCACGCTTGAAGCCATTGTCTCGGATGAGCAAAGCACTGTAGGGTTGCGCAGACGCGCTTCACAGCTGGTTGTTTCTTTGGGCGGTGATCTGAGCGCACTAAGCGCTCAAGAGGGCGCAAGCGACGAAGACGAAGCCGCGTCAGAGTAATACGCGAGAAGCAGACTAAAAGGCTGGTGACATGAGCAAACTCCACACAAGCGTTCACGCGAAAGCATGGCCAGGCGCAGGCCTGCGCGCAATCGGGCTGAGCACAGCGTTTCTGATGTTGCTGAGTGCCTGCGACGAACCTGAGGTTATTCTTGCGGGCGCGCGCGAACCTTTGCGCGCTGAGGCGAGCGATACAGGACTTGCGGAAAGCTCCAAAGAGAACCGCTCGCTGGCCGTGTCTTTGCCAAAAGCACAAAGCAATACCAGCTGGACGCAACGCCATGGCAGCCCCCACAGCCGTGTGAACCACCCAGCTTACGGCGGTGCCATGCAGATGCTTTGGAGCGCAAACATAGGCGCGGGTGATAGCAAACATGGGCGTATCACGGCCGATCCTGTTGTCGCTGCGGGCAAAGTCTTCACGCTCGACAGCGAAGCACGCGTCAGTGCGACGTCAACTTCCGGAGAAGCTGTCTGGAGTGTTAGCCTTGTGCCGGAACGCGAAGCAGGCCGCGGCGCGACAGGCGGCGGGCTGGCCTACGCGGGGGGCACTTTGTTTGTTTCATCGGGCTTTGGCCTTATGACAGCACTTGATGCAAAAACCGGTGCTGAGCTTTGGCAACAAAAGCTTGATGCCGCAGGCTCGGGCAACCCGACAGTGCGCGACGGTATCGTTTACCTTGTCGCTGGCGATGCAACTGCTTGGGCTCTTGACGCCGAAAGCGGGCGCATTCTCTGGCAGCTCAGCTCTACGGCTGACCAGAACAATGTCATGGGCGGGCCAGCGCCTGCCGTGAACGACCAACTTGTTGTGTTCTCGTTTGGCTCGGGCGAAATGCAGGCAGCCTTCCGACAGGGCGGTTTGCGCCTTTGGGACGCTGTTATTTCAGGCCAGCGCCTCGGGTTTTCGCGGGCTCGGATTTCAGACATCACGGGCGACCCCGTTATCGTGGGCACCACGCTTTACGCGGGCACGCACTCAGGCCGAATGGTTGCGATAGAGGCGGGCACAGGCAAGCGGATCTGGACAGCCGAAGAAGGCCCTATGAGCCCTGTTTGGGTTGCGGGCGGCTCTGTTTTCCTTGTGTCAGACAGCAACGAATTGGTGCGTTTGAACGCGACTGACGGCAGCCGTATCTGGGGCGTGAAGCTGCCTTTCTTTGTGACTGACAAGCCAAGACGCCAGAAAGAAGTCTTTGCGCATTATGGCCCGGTTATCGCCGGAGGGCGGCTTTACGTGGCCTCGAACGATGGCTTCATTCGCGCGTTTGACCCGCGTGATGGCAGCCTAACCGGGCAGGCCGAAATCGCTGGCGGCGCAACGACAAGCCCGGTGTTTGCGGGCGGCACTCTTTATGTCGTCGGCACCAAGGGCCAACTTTTCGCTTTCCGCTAACGACAAAGCCATATAGGCAGCATCTTTCGCGCTGTTTTGCGTGCCAACAACCCTGCTGGAGCAAGAGCCATGAGTTTTACACTCGCCATTGTCGGACGTCCTAATGTGGGCAAATCGACCTTGTTCAACCGCTTGGTCGGCAAACGGCTTGCACTTGTTGACGACCAACCCGGCGTTACCCGCGACCTGCGCGAAGGCGAGGCCAAACTGGCTGACTTGCGCTTTACGGTGATCGACACTGCCGGCCTTGAAGTTGCAACTGACGAGTCGCTTGAGGGGCGCATGCGCCGCCTTACGGAACGTGCGGTTGATATGGCCGATGCATGCTTGTTTGTGATCGACGCGCGCATGGGCGTGACGCCCGCTGACGAGATTTTCGCAGATATTCTGCGCCGCAAGGGCCACCCTGTGTTTGTGGCTGCCAACAAGTCTGAAGGCAATGCCGCCGATGCGGGCGTGATGGAAGCCTATGGCCTTGGCCTTGGCGAGCCGATCCGCATGTCGGCCGAGCACGGCGAGGGCATGATGGACCTCTACAGTGCCATTATGCCACTGGTTGACGAGCACAAAGAGCAAGCCGAGGCAAACGCGCCTTTGACTGACGTTACTGTTGACGAAGACAGCGACGTGCCCGACCACGCGCCGACCGTGAACCGCCCCTTGCAGATTGCGGTTGTGGGCCGTCCGAATGCTGGCAAGTCAACGCTGATCAACAAGATTTTGGGCGAAGAACGCCTGTTGACTGGGCCGGAGGCTGGCATCACCCGTGACGCTATTTCACTGGCACTTGACTGGACAGGCACGCCAGTTCGGATTTTTGATACGGCGGGCATGCGCAAGAAGGCGAAGGTTCAGGAAAAGCTTGAGAAACTGTCAGTGTCTGACGGTTTGCGCGCGGTGAAGTTTGCCGAAGTCGTGGTTGTGCTGCTTGACGCAGCCATCCCGTTTGAACAGCAAGACCTGCGGATTGCCGACTTGGCCGAGCGCGAGGGCCGCGCTGTCGTTATCGCTGTCAACAAGTGGGACATCGAAGACGACAAGCAAGACAAGCTGAAGGAACTCAAGGAAGAGTTCACGCGGCTGTTGCCACAGTTGCGAGGCGCACCGCTTGTGACGGTTTCGGCCAAGACGGGCCGTGGCCTTGAGCGGCTGCGCGAAGCTATCTTGAAGGCCCACGACGTGTGGAACCGCCGCATTCCGACAGCCGCGCTCAACCGCTGGCTTGAGGGCATGGTGCAAGCGCACCCGCCGCCCGCGCCGCAAGGCAAACGCATCAAGCTGCGCTACATGACGCAGGCCAAAACCCGCCCGCCGGGCTTTGTTGTGATGTGCTCGCACGCTGACAAGATCCCGACGGCTTACTCGCGCTATCTGGTCAACGGGCTGCGCGAAGACTTTGACATGCCCGGCACGCCGATCCGCATGTATATGCGCGGCCAGTCTGATGCGAACCCGTTCAAAGGCCGCAAGAAAGCCGGCCCGTCAAAGCTGCGCAAACACACGCAGGGGCGGCGCGACTGAGGGGAAGTTTTTGTTGGAGAGCGTCGGAAGATGACAGCGAAACCTTGTCTATGGCGCTCGAATTTCTTTCGTTCTAATTAAGTATAGCAGAACGATCGTGACCAAGATGATCGGAATCGAGACGGCCAAAAGAAGCAGGGCCACAGCGCCAGAGTCTGCAATCCCAATCGTTGTTATAAGGACTGGGACAGCACCAGACAGAAACAGCCAACCTGTAAGCCAAACAGACGCTCCTGATCGACACAGGAGGGAGAGGCCTATCAACAGCAGCAAGACAGATGTGCTCAGCACAGACCATAGGGCCGTGGCCCAGACAGCGGTCGTGAGGCTTGCATTTGCCTCGTCAAACAACGTGTAAGAATACTGTGCACTTTTGAGTGAGGCTAAGAAAATGAGGGTTACCAAAACTTGGTAGACCCTATTTGATAAATTGGACCGCATAATAGCCTCTACCTTACTGCAGGTTACCCCAAAACACCTTCCGCCGTCAGCGTCGATTTCCCACCCAAGTAGCGGTGCAGGACTTCGGGCAACTTAACAGAACCGTCTTCTTGCTGGCCGTTCTCAAGCACTGCGATCAGCGCGCGGCCCACGGCGAGGCCGGAGCCGTTGAGCGTGTGCACGAACTCGGGCTTGCCGCCGTCTGCGGGCTTGAACCGGGCGTTCATGCGGCGGGCTTGGAAGGCGCCTGCGACAGAGACAGAGCTGATCTCGCGGTAGGTGTTTTGCCCCGGTAGCCAGACCTCAATATCGTGAGTTTTGATCATGCCTGCGCCCATGTCGCCCGCGCAGAGCACGACTGTGCGGTAGGCGAGGCCGAGCGCTTCGAGGATGGCTTCGGCGCGGCCCGTCATGGCAGCGTGCTCGTCCATTGAGGTGTCGGGGTGGGCGATTGTGACCATCTCGACTTTTTCAAACTGGTGCTGGCGCAGCATGCCTGAGGTGTCGCGGCCAGCAGAGCCAGCTTCCGAGCGGAAGCACTGGGTGTGCGCCACATAGCGGCGGGGCATGTAGCTTTCATCCACGGTTGACCCGTTGACGATGTTGGTGAGCGTGACTTCGGCAGTCGGCACCAGCCACCAGCCATTGGTTGTCTTGTAGCTGTCTTCGCCGAACTTCGGGAGCTGCCCTGTGCCAAACATCATTTCTTCGCGCACCAGAACGGGCGTCCAGGCCTCGGTGAGGCCGTGTTTGTCAACGTGGGTGTCGAGCATGAACTGCGCCAGCGCACGGTGGATGCGCGCAACAGCGCCGGAGAGCACAACAAAGCGCGCGCCGGAGAGTTTGGCGGCGGTTTCAAAGTCCATGCCTTGCTTCACGCCTTCGATTTCGAAGTGCTCGCGGGCGTCAAAGCTCAGCTCGGTGGGCGTGCCCCAGCGGCGGATTTCGATGTTGTCTTCCTCGTCGGCCCCGTCTGGCACATCGTCGCTGAGGACGTTTGGCAGGCGCGAGAGGGCGTCATAAAGCTGCGCATCAAGCTCCTTGGCTTCGGTCTGCATCTGGGCAACTTCGGCCTTTTTGGCAGAGACGTCTTCACGCAGCTTGTTAAACAGCGCCTCGTCGCCTGAGGCCTTGGCCGCGCCGATGGCTTTTGCGGCTTTGTTCTGGTCAGCTTGGGCCGTTTCGGCAGCTTGGATCTTGGCGCGGCGGGTTTCGTCAAGCGCAAGCAACTCGGGAGAGACAGGCGAAAGCCCACGGCGCGCCATGGCGGCGTCAAATGCGGCGGGGTTGTCACGGATCACGCGAATATCGTGCATCTCTACTGTCCTTTGGTTGCGAGTCGTTGGCGGGGTTATGGCCTATTTCGCGGGGGCAGGTAAACGGGGGAATATGTGCGGCCCCGAATTGGGCTTTGGCCATTGCATTGAGGCCGCATCGCGCTTAGGTAGGTCGGGATTTAGAGGGCTTTGCCCCAACAGAACAACGAGATGGGGACGACAAATGAGACCACAAGACCTACTTATGTTGGCCGCGATTTTCGCGATTATGTATTTCCTTTTGATCCGCCCACAGCAGAAGAAGATGAAAGAGCATCAGGCGATGGTCGAGGGTGTGCGCCGGGGTGATCAGGTGATCACGCAGGGCGGCATTGTTGGCAAGATCGCTAAGGTGCGTGACGATGGCGAGCTGGAAGTAGAGATCGCGGATGGCGTGAAAGTGCGTGTCATCAAGAGCACGATTGTTCAGGTGCTCAACAAGACCGAGCCTGCAGCCGCGAGCTAAGCCTTGTGAGGGCTGTGCCTGCTGGCTTGGCCACCCCCCTTGACCCTCCTTCAGACGGGTAATTCGAACTGGCGAGCGGGCCCGATGTGGCCTGTGTAAGAGGTAACGATGCTTCAGATTGATACATGGAAACGCGTGCTTATTTGGCTCACGGTGGCTTTTGGCCTCACGTTTGCCTTGCCCAACGGGTTTTACAGCCGCGTTGAGACGCATAACGACGCCGTAAAGGCTATCGATCTGGGCGGAGATGCTGCGAGCTTGCAAGACCAAGTTGCCATGTGGCCCAGCTATTTGCCTTCCGGGTTGGTGAACCTCGGGCTTGATCTGCGCGGTGGGGCGCACCTGCTGGCTGAAGTTAAGGTGGCTGATGTTTATGCGGCGCGTATCAAAGGCATGTGGCCCGAAATCCGCGATATGCTGCGCGAAGAGCGCGCCACTGTTGGTACGATCCGGCTGCAAAAGAGCGTTGAGGAAGAGCTGCGCGTCAAGATCAGCAAGCCTGAGCAGCTTGACCGCGCTGCCAGCCTTATTCGGGGCCTTGCACGGCCCGTTGCTAGCCTGACTGGGGCAGGGGCCAGCGACATTGAAGTGCGCGTCGACGGCGAGGTTGTCGTTGTGACGCTGTCTGAGGCTGAGAAGCTCGCCTCGGATGAGCGTACCGTTCGCCAAAGCCTTGAGATTATCCGCCGCCGGATTGACGAAGTGGGCACACGCGAGCCGACAATTCAGCGCCAAGGGGCTGACCGGATACTTATCCAGGTTCCGGGTGTTGGCAGCGCTGCTGAGCTCAAAAAGATCATCGGAACGACCGCGCAGCTGACATTCCACCCTGTCGTGAGCCGCGCCTCAGACGCAGGCGCGCCTGCTGGGGCTGGCAACTTTGTGGTGCCTTCGATTGATGAAGAGGGCGTGTTCTACATCCTTGAATCAGCGCCTGTTGTGACGGGAGAAGACTTGGTTGATGCGCAGCCCGACTTTGACCAGAACGGGCGGCCTGCTGTTTCGTTCCGCTTTAACACCGCGGGCGCGCGCCGCTTTGGGGATTATACCGCTGAAAACATCGGTTCTCCTTTTGCCATCGTTCTTGACAATGAAGTGATCTCGGCGCCTGTGATCCAAAGCCATATTCCGGGCGGTTCGGGCATCATCACAGGCAATTTTGACCTTGAAGAAAGCACCAATCTTGCTGTGCTGTTGCGCGCGGGGGCCTTGCCTGCGGGCCTTGAGTTTCTGGAAGAGCGCACCATCGGGCCACAGCTTGGAGCGGATAACATTGATGCAGGTAAGATCGCCTGTATCGTCGCGTTTGCCGGGGTGCTTGTGTTCATGTTCCTCAGCTACGGCATGTTCGGGATGTTTGCGAATGTTGCACTGGTTATCAACGTCGGCCTTATCTTCGGGT
Source organism: Lentibacter sp. (assembly GCA_016744435.1). Classification (GTDB taxonomy): domain Bacteria; phylum Pseudomonadota; class Alphaproteobacteria; order Rhodobacterales; family Rhodobacteraceae; genus Lentibacter. Next base: position 17,882 of record JADGEJ010000008.1, read on the forward strand.
TGCTCAGCATGCTGGGCGCGACGCTGACGCTGCCGGGCATTGCGGGCATCGTGCTGACTGTCGGCATGGCGGTTGACGCCAACGTGCTGATCTTCGAGCGGATCCGCGAAGAAGTGAAGTCCGGCAAGGGGCCAGCGCGCTCGATCGACTTGGGCTATGAAAAGGCGCTTTCGGCAATTGTTGATGCCAACATCACCACGTTTATCACGGCTGTCATTTTGTATGCTGTCGGTTCGGGCCCTGTGCGCGGTTTTGCCATAACGCTCGGCCTCGGGATCATGACATCTGTCTTTACCGCGATCTTCGTGACGCGCTTGATTGTGATTATCTGGTTTGAACGCCGCAAACCCAAAAAGCTGGAGGTGTAGCCATGCGCCTGAGACTCGTTCCTCAAGACACGAATTGGGATTTCTTTTCGCGGCCTAAGCTCTGGCTTGGTATTTCAGCACTGCTGATGGTGTTGTCGTTTGCCAGCTTCATGACACAAGGGCTGAACTACGGCATCGACTTTAAGGGCGGCACGACCATCCGCACCGATAGCGCCGTTGAGCTTGACGTGGCCGCGTATCGCGACGCGATTGAGCCGCTTGAGCTGGGAGATGTGACCATTACCGAAGTGTTTGACCCGTCTTTTGACGTTGACCAGCACGTTGCGATGATCCGAATTCAGGCCCAAGAGGGCGAAGAGGCAGTTACCAGCGATGTCGTTGAAAAAGTGGAAGTCGCGCTTGCGACAGTCGCGCCTGACGTTACCTTTTCCTCAGTTGAAAGTGTTGGCCCGACAGTGTCGGGCGAGCTTATTCAGACTGCAGTTCTTGCTGTATTGCTCGCGATCAGCGCGGTTTTGATCTACATCTGGCTGCGCTTTGAGTGGCAGTTTGCTGTTGGCGCTGTGGCGGCACTTGTGCACGATGTGTTGCTTACGATCGGCGTGTTTTCAGTGGTTCAGATCAGGTTTGATCTGGCCATTATCGCGGCGCTGCTGACGATTGTTGGCTACTCGCTCAACGACACTGTGGTGGTGTTTGACAGGGTTCGCGAAAACCTGCGCCGCTTTAAGAAGAAGCCTTTGAGCGAGGTTCTCAACCTTTCGATTAACGAAACACTGAGCCGTACTGTCATGACGTCTGTAACCACGCTTTTGGCGCTGATCGCGCTGTTTGTGCTTGGTGGCGACACCATTCGCGGCTTTGTTTTCGCGATGATCTGGGGCGTCGTCATCGGCACATATTCATCGGTATTCGTGGCTTCAACAATCTTGCTCTGGCTCGGCGTGAAACGCGACTGGACAAAGCCTGACAGCACAACGGGCAACCAGTTTGCCAACGTAGATGCCTGAAGCATTGAGCACAGCGCTAGGCCACGATGGCCTGCTCTGGCTTTTGCTAACAGTCTTTGTCGCAGGCATGGTGCGCGGCTTTTCCGGATTCGGCACCGCGATGATCTTTCTACCAGTCGCCGCCAAGTTTATGGAGCCGGTCTGGGCGCTCATTTGCCTGACGGTCATGGACATTTTCGGCCCCATCCCCTTGTTGCGCAAAGCTTGGCAAGCGGGCGAGCCGCGTGATGTGGCACGGCTTGGAGTTGCCACGCTGCTGTGTCTGCCGCTTGGCCTTGCGCTGTTGTTTGCCGTGCCTGCTGAGGTCTTCCGCTATGCTGTGTCGGCGCTGGCCGTTCTCGTGCCTGTCTTGCTGGTCGCAGGCTTTCGCTATCGCGGGGCGATGAGCCCGCCTGTCATGTACGGCGCGGGCGCGCTTGCGGGCATCACGGGCGGGGCTGCGGGCTTGCCGGGGCCGCCCGTTGTGCTGCTATATGCGGCGAGCACCAAGCCTGTCAGCATCATGCGCGCCAACACGATGATGTATTTGTTTGCCTTTGACATTATGTTGCTTGGCTGGCTGGCTCTGAAAGGGCGGCTTGAGGCAGTGCCGATCTGGCTTGGCCTCCTTTTCCTTGTGCCAGCCGCTTTGGGCAACATAACAGGGGCCGCGATATTTGACCCGAGCCGCGAGAAAGTTTACCGCATGGTGGCCTATGCTGTTGTGTTCACCGCTGCTGTCACCAGCTTGCCGATCTGGGAGTAAGAGATATGAAACTGACCGAAATGCACTTTGCGGGCGCGCAGCCAGTTGACGCTTACGGGCCGGGTTTTTTCCGCGTGCAGGGCGAAAAGATCGAAGGTGCGATGCTGATCACCGCGACGGGCTTGAGCGAGTGGGGCGGCTTTGAAGATGGCACAGCTTTGCTGGCATTGGCGGGCGAGGTGGATGTGATCCTCGTCGGCACAGGCGTTGAAATTGCGCATTTGCCACCGGCTTTGCGCCGCGAAGTTGAAGCCGCAGGCATGGGGGTCGAAGTGATGAACTCGCCAGCCGCTTGCCGCACTTACAATGTTCTTGTAGCCGAGGGCCGACGGGTGGCTCTTGCTGCCCTGACGGTGTGATCGCGATGGAGCTACGTGTTGATAACCTGACCGTTGCCAGAGGCGGTTTGCCCGTTTTGGAAGGCGTGAGCTTTGCGCTGACTGCGGGCCGCGCGCTGGTTTTGCGGGGCCCAAACGGCTGTGGCAAAACCACGCTTTTGCGCACCATCGCAGGGCTGCAACCTGCGCCTGTTGGTGAGATCAGCCTTGACCGAGAAGCGATGGCCTATGGCGCACATGCTGACGGGCTGAAGGCGACGCTGACAGTGGAAGAAAACCTCACGTTCTGGGCGCAGGCGTTTGGCACAGACCAAGTCGAAGCGGCGATCGCGAGCTTTAACCTTGATGAGTTGCGCACACGCACGGCAGGCACCTTGTCAGCCGGGCAAAAGCGCCGCTTGGGCCTTGCACGGCTGATGGTGACGGGGCGGCCTGTCTGGATACTTGATGAGCCGACTGTCTCGCTTGATGCTTGGTCGGTGAAGCTGTTCGCAGACGTGGTGCGCGAGCATCTGAAAGCCGGCGGCATGGCGCTATTGGCAACACACATTGACCTTGGGCTTGAAGAGGCCGACGAGCTTGAGCTTGAGCCTTTCAAGGCGGTTTCGAGCCTCGGCGATAGCTTTGATGAGGCCTTCCTGTGATAGCTTTGCTCACACGTGATCTACGTCTCGCCATGCGGGCAGGGGGCGGCTTTGGCCTTGGGCTGTCGTTCTTTCTGATCGTGGTTGTCTTGGTCCCATTTGGCGTTGGGCCGGAAACCGCGCTGTTGAGCAAGATCGCCCCCGGCGTGCTTTGGGTCGCTGCGCTGCTTGCGTGTTTGCTCTCGCTTGATCGCATTTTTGCGCTCGACTTTGAAGATGGCTCGCTTGATCTGCTGGCGACGTCGCCACTGCCGCTAGAAGGCGTGGCCGCTGTGAAGGCCTTGGCGCATTGGCTGACAACGGGCCTACCGCTTGTTTTGGCCGCACCCGTGTTGGGCCTGCTGATGAGCCTGCCTGCATCGGGCTTTGGCCCTATCGTGCTGTCGCTCTTGTTTGGCACGCCTGCGCTGTCGGTGATCGGCGCATTTGGTGCAGCGCTGACAGTGGGCATCAAACGTGGCGGCTTGCTGCTTAGCTTGCTGGTGCTGCCACTTTACATGCCAACGTTGATTTTTGGTGCCGAAGTTGCGCGCCGCGGGGCCGAGGGGCAAGACTATATGACACCTCTTTTGATGCTCGCAGGCATAAGCGCAGCCACGCTGGCACTGTTGCCTTTTGCCAGTGCTACGGTGCTCAGGGTGAACTTGCGATAATGTGACAAGGTATCGCTGGCATTTGCCGTTAAATTCAGGCAATGGAATGTGGGGAAGAGGAGAGGTTTCATGGCGTCGTTTTGGGAATATGCAAACCCACTGAAATTCATGCGCACCACGGAGCGGATTTTTCCGTTTGTCACATGGGCAGCCGTTGTCTGCTTCCTCGGCGGGCTGATCTGGGGTTTTTTCTTTACGCCTGATGACTACCGCCAAGGCTCGACTGTGAAGATTTTCTATATCCATGTGCCAAGTGCTATGATGGCGATCAACATCTGGGTGATGATGCTTGTCACCTCGCTTGTCTGGATCGTGCGTCGCCACCACGTGAGTGCTTTGGCCGCGCGGGCTGCTGCGCCAGTTGGGGCCGTCATGACGCTGGTTGCGCTTTTCACCGGAGCGATCTGGGGCCAGCCGATGTGGGGCACTTGGTGGGCGTGGGATCCGCGGCTTACATCATTCCTCATTCTGTTTCTGTTTTACCTTGGTTATATGGCGCTCTGGGCGGCGATCGACGATGACGATACGGCGGCTGATCTGACATCAGTGCTTTGTCTTGTGGGCTCGGTTTTCGCATTGCTCAGCCGATATGCTGTTAACTTTTGGAACCAAGGGTTGCATCAAGCGGCGTCACTGTCGCTGGACAAGGAAGAGAACGTCGCTGACGTGTTCTGGTATCCGGCGCTTGTCTGTATCGCGGGCTTTGTGCTGTTGTTTGTCGCGCTGGTGATTATCCGCACCAATACTGAAATCAGAGCCCGCCGCATGCGCGCGCTCTTGGCACGGGAGCGCCAAGCATGATGCCTGATCTGGGAAAATACGCTGCTGAGGTATTGTCAGCCTATGCCGTATCACTGACGCTGATTTTTGGCATCATTTGGCTAAGCCTTGCTCGTGCACGCCGTGTAAAAGCAGAGCTTGCCGAAGTTGAAGCACGGAGACAGAAAGATGCCTAAGATTTCGCCCATGATGCTGGCCCCTCCGCTTATTTTTGCGGGCTTTATTGCCTTGGTTGGCGTTGGCCTGTTTCGCCCCGACAAAGAAGCCTTGCCTTCGACGATGGAAGGGCGGGCGGCTCCAGAGGTGGTTGTTGCCCGATTGGGCGACAAACCGCTACTTGATGACGCGATGTTGCGTGCTGATGGCGTAAAGCTGGTTAACTTTTGGGCAAGCTGGTGTGCGCCATGCCGCGTTGAACACCCGCATTTGGAGGCCTTTGCTGCTGAGGGCGTGCCGATCTACGGCGTGAACTACAAAGATAAGCCCGCCAATGCGCTCAAGTTTTTGCGTGAATTGGGCGACCCCTACAAAGCCCTCGGCGCTGACACCGAAGGCAAGATGGCGCTTAACTGGGGCGTTTACGGCGTGCCGGAAACCTACGTGATTGACGGCGATGGCACAGTCATTTTGCGCCACGCCGGGCCGATCACGCAGCGCGTTATTGACAGCACGATCCGCCCCGCAATCGAGAAGGCGCGCGGCCAGTAAGGCCCTAGGCAAGCACTGTTTCGATATGGTTTGCGCGCTCAAGGGTGCGATGCACAGGGCACTTGTCGGCAATCTCCAAAAGCTTGGTGCGTTGCTCTTCTGATAGCTCGCCCTCAAGGGTGATCTCACGGCGAAAACTGTCGATCTTGTCGCCCTTGCTGGCCGCGTCTTGCGCGTGCACTTTGTTGTGGCTCACATCGACACTCACATGATCAAGCGGCCAGCCTTTGCGGCGGGCATACATTCGGATTGTCATCGAGGTGCAGGCCCCAAGCCCGTGTCGGCGAGGGCCTGTGCGGCGGCCTTGTGGTCATCCAGATTGGTGGAGAAGTTGGTGTTGGCAAACGCGCCTTCCGAATGGCCAAGCCCCGTGAAGTCAAACCGCAGCACCGTGATGCGCTTGGCGGGGGGATGCCCTTGGAGCAAGTGAAGCAATGCGCAAACAGTGCCGTAGCCAAGTGTGGGCCAGCGGGCATGTCAAGCCCGCGCGGCCAACTTGTGGCCGTCGTGACCTGTGAACGTGAAGCGGGTTGCGGGCTCCTCGGGATTGGCACGAGTGTGGTCGTATTGAGCGAGGCTGCCAAGGTGTGTTACAGTGCTCTCGCGCGATGGTGATTATTGATTGCCGATGGACTGCTCGTTTTAGGCGAGCCGCGCTCAATTTGGCTCTGGGGCGTCATTTGGATATTAGAACGAATGATATTGTCGATATTATCGACCGCTTGGCACAAAGCGGCGGGCCGGATGCTGTTTGGGAAACCGCGCTAGAGATTGGCCGCGCGTGGGGTATTGCCTCGCTCAATATGGCGAGTGTCACAGCCGAAACGGGTGAGCTGTCGTGGATGCGCAGCTCGATGTCAGAGGCGTGGTTGGGCGAGTATATGAGCCAACAGTACTACGAATGCGATCCGCTGTTGGCACTGTTTCAGGGGCAAGACACACATATGTCTGTTGGGTGCGGGCTTTTGAATAAAGCTGACGGGCACAGTGCTAAGGCAGTTGGATTAAATCACGGGCTGCGTGACGCGGGCTATTCGGCGTTGCAGGGCTACAAGATTCTGGCTCCTGGGGCGAAGACCGGCAAGATCGTGACGTTTTGCTTTGACCAATCCGAAGTAGAAGACCTTGGGAAAGTGAAGCCAAAATGCGCGGCGGCGGCTGGGATGTTTGCGACATTTGTGCAGCCTGCCAAGTCTGCAGACCAAGCGGGATTTGTGGCTTTGCCGCACACAGTGTTAAGCGTACGCGAGCGAGAGGTGCTTTCGTTGTTGGCAGAAGGCAAGCAATCGGCCCGCATCGCCGAGCAGCTAGGGCTGGCTGAAGTGACTGTTCATAAACATTTTTCAACGGCCAAATTGAAGCTGGGAGCAAGCACGCGGGAGCAGGCTTTGTTTGAGGCTATGCGAAGAAATCTGATTTGGCTTTGAGGGCGGGTATCAAAATTCATACTTGTAAAATGCGCTTGGGTGCCGCCTACTTGCCTTGATTTTTGAAGCAGGAGAACTCAAAGTGACCATCAAAACTATTCTGACAGCAGCGCTTTGCGGAGGGGTTTTGTTCGGCGCGACGACTGCAGCCGCCGACCCAAAGCCACGCCCAAGCAAACCCGCGACTGGGCAAGCCGTTGCGCAGCTTTTTGCAGGAAAAACCCATGTTTGGAAGGACAACAAAGGCGGGCTCTACTACGGCGCCAAAGGCGAGGTGATTGCCTATAGTAGTAAGCATAAAGACGCGGTCGGAGTTGGTACGTGGACCGTGAGAAAAGGGAAGTTGTGCCATAAACTGACTTGGTATGCCCCCAAAGATGGGGCGGTTGTCAGCAAAGAAAAAGATATGAAATGCGAGTTTCAGATCGTGACAGACAAAGACGGCCAGTATTGGCACAGCTGGGAGAGCGACAAAGACTTCTGGCGCGGCCCTCCGAAGGACGATAACTTCGCTAAAGGCTTCAAGTTTAAGAACAAAGCCAACAGAAACCGGAAGAAACTGGGTGTTTAAACACTCCTCCAGATATTTTGGATAGTTTCTGGGCCATGTGGGCGAGAGCTCTCATGGCTAAACTTGTTCAGCTTTTCCCCCATGAGCGCCGCATCAAACGGGTAGGTGGTGAGGTTTTCATAGCCGTCTTCTGTGATCAGCACCTGGTCTTCGAGCTTGATCGAGAAGGCGCCTCCGACTTCGCCGACGGCGGCTTCGACGCACATGACCATGCCGGGCTCGAGCGGGTAGTCAAACGCGCCGGGGACGGCCTTGTCGGGGTAGGCCACCAGTGGCCACTCGTCGCAAAGCCCAACACCGTGCATCAGGCAGCCGTATTTCTGGGCTTGGAACTTGCCGTCAAGCTTGTGGCACCCTGCCGTCAGTTCGGGGATGGTAACGCCCGGTTTGAGCATTTCCATGTTGGTCATGATGTGCTCGTGAGCGTGGCGCATGGCGTAGACCATGTCGTCGGTCGGCTTCTGATCCCCAACCCACCAAGTGCGCGAAATGTCGATACAGATGCCGTAGCTGCCGATCAGGTCGGTATCAAAGGCGACGATCTCGTTGTTTTGCACGATGCGTGGGCCGCACTCCTGAAACCAGGGGTTGGTGCGCTGGCCTGACGCGAGCAGGCGGGTTTCGATCCACTCACCACCACGCTTGATGTTTTCGGCGTGCAGCACGGCCCAGATGTCATCTTCTGAGGTGTTGCCAAGTGGCACGTTGGCGCGGGCGAAATCTTCCATTTTGCGCACAGAGGTTTCGCAGGCGTGGTTGGCGCAGCGCATTGCCAATATCTCATCGGGGCCCTTAACGGCGCGGGTTTTCTCGGTGACTTCTTCGCCTTCCATCACTTCAAAGCCAGCAGCTTCAAGCGAGCGCAGACCTGCGACCATGATTTTGTCGACAGCGAGGCGTTTGTTTTCGCCTGCATGTTCGCGCATGAGGGCTGTGACTTCGCCAACAAAACTGTCAGCGTTTTGCTCGCCCTTGTCGCCGCAAGAGAAGTAGAACATGGACGCGCCAGAGCGTTGCTCGCGCACCAACGGGTTGAATTCGCTCAAGAAAGGCGAATTCTTGTAGTCCCAGATAACCATGTAGCCATCGGCGCAAACAAGCACCGCGCGGAACGGGTTGTGCGTGTTCCAAAGCTGCATGTTGGTGCTGTCGGTGGCGTAGCGGATGTTGAGCGGATCAAACATCAGGATGCCGCCATAGCCACGGTCTTGCACCGCTTTTGTTAAGCGATCGAGGCGGAACTGGCGCATGCGGGCTAGGTTGGGCAGGGTGAGGCCTGCAGCCTCCCATTCGTCAAAAGCGAGCTGAGTTGGCCCGATCTCGACGCGGTTGTTGTCGTTGGGTGAGCCATCGCCCAGTGTTGCCCCTTTGGTCGGGTCAATCTTACGGGTCTCGCTGTAATGCTCAGTCATGGCTTGGGCCTCCAATGTGGCCCAAGTGTTATGCTGTAGGGCCCACCCGTCTGGCCCGATTGCGACATGAAAAGCGACGGTTTCGCTGCTGTCTTACTTGATTTTGGCGCCCATAATCGCGAGCGATTGCTGATAAACAGTCGCCGCGTTCCACTCTTTCAACACCTTGTAGTTGGGTTGGCCTTTTTGAAACCCTTTGCCCGGTTTCCAGCCTTTGCCGCGCAAGAAATTGGCGGTTGAGGTGAGGGCATCTGCTTGGTTGTAAAAATCAACCCGGCCGTCGCCGTTGCCATCAGCGCCGAATGTGCGCGCATTCCCGGGCAGGAATTGCGTGTGCCCCAGCTCACCGTGTTTGGCACCCTTGGTGGCAGTGGTGATGGACCCTTGGTCAACCAGTTTCAGCGCGCCGATGGCGTGCGGCTCAAAGAAAGCCGAGCGGCGGCAATCATATGTCAGCGTCACGATGGCAGAGACAACCTGTGTGTCGCCCATGAAGCGGCCAAAGCCCGTTTCCATGCCGTGAATTGCGATGATGACACCCGCGGGAACGCCGTAACGCTGCTCAAGGCCATCATAAAAACTCCGGTTCTTGGCGAGACGCTTTCGCCCCTGTGCAATGATCGTCGGAACGCCGCGAATTTTCATAAACTTGTCGAGGCTATACTTGAAACTCTTCTGGTTGCGATCAGCTGCGATGGTGCCTTTGGAATAGCTGCTGCTTGCCAAGGCCTCGAGCCCGCGTTTTTTGACGCCTGCCTTCTTGGCTGTGCGTGCAAAGTCTGCCTTCCAAGCGTTGAAGCCAGAGGATGTGTTTCCGCAGGGGGCTGCTATGGCCGGAGAGGCAAGAAGTGCGCTGATGAGGAGGGCTTTGACAGAAATACGCATGGTAAAATCCAATTTGTTAAGAAATCGCAATGAAGTCACTTTGCAGTGGAGTCGCTGTGTAGGTTAACGAATTCACCTGCGATTTCCAGCGCTTTAGTCGTTGGCTGCGAGCGCAAGGCCTGAGGCAACGGCCGTCATGGCGTTTTGCGCGTCAAGCTGCGCATCAGGGCAGAGGGCGGCTAGCTCGGATTGAACGATGCCCATCAGCGCGCTGCCGCCAACAAGCACAACGCGGTTGATTTGGGCTGGCTTGACATTGGCCAGTCCGAGCGCGTCACGGGCTTCATGGCTGATCTGGCCAGCAAGGGGCGTCATCGTTGTGCTGAGATTTTCTGCGGGAAGAGCGGCTCTGAGGCCTGGCTCGACCATCGACAAGTTAATCTCGGCCGCGTCCTGCGCCTTGTTTGCCGAGATTTTGCCACGCTCAACCGCGAAAGCGACATCATGGCCGAGCTCGTATTCCAGAACGCTGACCAACCGTGCGAGCTTGCCGGGTTCTGTCGCGAACTGGGCAAGGTCCGCTGCCAGCTTACGTGCTTCGGGCGCGTAGACAAACGGGATCAACTGCCAAGTGGCGAGTTCGTTGAAGATACGCTTGGGAGCAATGTGAGTTTCTGGGCCAAAGCTGTTGCGGATTTCGCTGCCTCTGCCAAAGAGCGGCATGACGCTGTCGATGCTGATCTGGCGGTCAAAGTCGGTGCCGCCAAGGCGCAACCCGTGCGAGGCGAGGATGTCTGTCTTGCCTGCTGCGTCTTGGTGAAAGACTGTGAAGTCGGAGGTGCCGCCGCCGATATCGGCGATGAGGCCGTAACCCTCAACAGGAGCTGTTGCGCGCAGGGCGGCGACAGGCTCAAACATGAAGCGAACGTCATGAAAGCCAGCCTCGAGATAGCAGGCACGCAGGTCTTTTTCGGCCTGCGCGTTGCGGGCCATGTCTGCCGAGTGAAAGTAGACAGGGCGGCCAGAGAGAGCTTCGGTAAATGTTAGCCCCGTGGCGGCTTCGGCGCGTTGCTTGATCTGCGCCAAAAAACGGGCAATGACAGTCACAAAGGTGATCCGCTCACCGCCGAGGCGGCGCTCTTCATGCAGCAGCGGCGTTCCGAGCAGGCTTTTGAGGGCGCGCAAAAAGCGGCCTTCCTCGCCGTTGATCAGCGCACGCACGGCGCGATGGCCGATCTGCATGTTCTTGCTGTGCGGGTCAAAGAAGACAGCCGTTGGCAGGGTGTTTTCGCCTGGCTCCATCTCGATCAGCCAAGGCGCGCCATTGACGCTCACACCGGCGGCGGAGTTTGAGGTTCCAAAGTCGATCCCGAGACTGTGCATATGCGTGGCTTTCGTGAGGGGCAAGCCGCGCACCATAGCCTAGCGCGCATTCCCGTCAACCCACGAGGGAAGCATAAGAAAAAGGCGCCCCGAGAGGAGCGCCTTTGACTTTAATTTCAACTGCTTAGCAGCTGTAGTACATGCCGAACTCGACAGGGTGAGGTGTGTGCTCGTAGTGCAGGACCTCTTCCATTTTGAGCTCGATGTAGCCTTCGATCTGGCTCTTGGTGAACACGTCACCGGCGAGCAGGAAGTCGTGGTCGGACGCGAGGCAGTCGAGGGCTTCACGAAGTGAGCCGCAAACTGTTGGGATATCCGCAAGCTCTTCCGCTGGAAGGTCATAGAGGTTTTTGTCCATGGCTTCGCCCGGGTCGATCTTGTTTTTGATGCCGTCAAGGCCGGCCATAAGCAGTGCTGCGAAGCACAGGTATGGGTTGGCTGCGGGATCAGGGAAGCGAGCTTCGACGCGCTTGGCTTTTGGCGACTCTGTCCATGGGATACGAACGCAGCCTGAACGGTTGCGAGCTGAGTAGGCGCGCAGAACAGGGGCTTCGAAACCAGGGATCAGGCGCTTGTAGCTGTTTGTCGCCGGGTTGGTGAAGGCGTTGAGCGTTTTTGCGTGCTTCAGGATGCCGCCGATGAAGTAGAGCGCTTCTTGGCTCAGGTCAGCGTATTTGTCGCCAGCGAAAAGCGGCTTGCCGTCTTTCCAGATCGACATGTTCACGTGCATGCCTGTGCCGTTGTCGCCGTAGATCGGCTTTGGCATGAATGTCGCTGATTTGCCATAGGCGTGGGCGACGTTGTGGATGATGTACTTATACTTCTGAAGCTCATCAGCCTGCTTTGTGAGGCTATCAAAGATCAGGCCCAGCTCGTGCTGACAGGACGCAACCTCGTGGTGGTGCTTGTCTGTCTTCATGCCGAGTGACTTCATCGTCGAGAGCATCTCGCCGCGCAGGTCGTGTGCGTCGTCGATCGGGTTCACGGGGAAGTAGCCGCCCTTCATGCCGGGACGGTGGCCCGTGTTGCCCATTTCGTACTCAGTGTCTGAGTTCCATGAGCCGTCGATTGCATCAACTTCGTAGGATACTTTGTTGATTTTGTTCTCAAAGCGAACGTCATCAAAGATAAAGAATTCGGCTTCCGGGCCCATGTAGGCCACGTCGCCGATGCCTGAAGACTTGAGGTAAGCTTCGGCTTTTTGCGCTGTTCCGCGTGGGTCACGATCATAAGCTTCGCCCGTGTCCGGCTCAACGATCGAGCAGTGAATGCAGAGTGTTTTCTCGGCATAGAACGGGTCGATATAGGCAGACTCTGTGTCGGCGATCAGCTTCATGTCTGAGTTTTCAATCGACTTCCAGCCAGCGATAGACGAGCCGTCAAACATGAAGCCTTCTTCGAGGAAGTCTTCGTCGACAAGGTCAACGTCTACTGTCACGTGCTGTAGTTTGCCGCGTACGTCTGTAAAGCGAATGTCGACATAGGCGACTTCTTCGTCTTTGAGCGTCTTGAGAACGTCTTTTACACTCATGCTCTTAGTCCTTTTCGTTAGTGGAAATCTGTAAGGTGATTCGTGGGTTTAGATCGCTTCCGGGCCGGTTTCTCCGGTGCGGATGCGGATGGCTTGCTCAACAGGGGAGACGAAGATCTTGCCGTCGCCGATCTTGTCGGTTTTCGCGGCTTCAACGATGGCTTCAACCGCTTGGTCAACCATGTCGGCTTCAACGACGATCTCGAGCTTCACTTTTGGCAGAAAATCGACAACGTATTCAGCGCCGCGGTAGAGCTCAGTGTGCCCCTTTTGGCGGCCAAAGCCCTTAACTTCGATCACTGACAGGCCCTGAACGCCGACTTCTTGCAGCGCTTCTTTGACTTCGTCGAGCTTGAACGGCTTGATGATGGCTTCGATCTTTTTCATCCGGATGACCCCCTTTAAGTGCGTCATGTGCGTGAGACCACTTCCCATTGTTGGGTGCAAACGAATAGGGTGATCTGGCCCAGTTTGCCCGCCTTTGAGAACGGCATGTGCTCAAATATTAGGCGGAGTGCATTTGAATTGAGCAAAACTGAATCGAGAGGTGTTTACCATGACAGAACTGCTGACCGCCGCTCAGATGCGCGCGATTGAACAAGCCGCGATTGAGTCGGGCGAGGTGACGGGCCTTGAACTGATGGAGCGCGCCGGACACGGCGTTGTCGAGGCGGTGTTTGAAGAGTGGCCCGAACTGGCTGCTACGTCGCACAAAGCCGTGGTTCTCTGCGGGCCGGGCAACAACGGCGGCGACGGCTTTGTCGTGGCGCGGTTGCTGAAAGAGTGGGGCTGGGAGGTTGAGGTGTTTCTTTACGGTGACGCGGACAAGCTGCCGCCCGATGCGAAGGTGAATTGTGAGCGGTGGTTGAAGATTGGGACGGTGAAGGAGGCCACGTCAAAATCTGTCTTAGTTGCTGTTAAAAGACACGGGTTTGATGTTTGCTTTGATGCAGTTTTTGGGGCTGGCTTGAAGCGGCCTCCAGAACGTGAGGTTGAAGGGTTATTCTCAGCGACACGAACGATTGCGGAGCCAAACTCATTCTATTGCAAACGCGTAGCCATAGATTGCCCAAGTTGTTTTGACTTGGATTCAGGATTCCCTCTACTGCGACCCAACATATGGGAGGGCGATTTACACCTTGATTTCTTTGCGGATCTTACGGTGACGTTTCATGCGTTGAAAATCGGGCATCTCCTTGGCGGACTCTGGGCATACAATCGCAAGGTTCGTGTCGCCGACATCGGGCTTGAGAGCAATTCGGACTCATCAAAGGAGGTCGTGCAACTTGTAGACCCATCAAGCCACCGTATGCAAAAAGATTACAGAGAACACAAATATTCCCACGGTCATGCGCTTGTTCTGTCTGGCGGTTCTGGCAAAACGGGCGCTGCACGGTTGGCAGCTCGCGGGGCGCTCAGGATCGGGGCGGGGCTGGTGACGCTGGGGGTGCCTGGGTCGGCGCAGATGGAGGTGGCGAGCCAGATCACGGCGGTGATGCTCAGGCGGGCAGGGACAGCGGAGGAGTTGGCGAAGGCCTTGGAGGACGAACGGATCAATGCGCTGTGCCTTGGGCCTGCGTTGGGGTTGGAGCGCGCACAGGAGCTTGTGCCTGTGGCGCTTGAGGCCAAGCGCGCGACGGTGCTGGATGCGGATGCGCTGAGTGCTTTTGCGGATGATCCGTCAGAGTTGTTTGGCATGTTGCATGAGAGTTGCGTGCTGACGCCGCATGGTGGCGAGTTTGCAACGCTCTTTCCTGATTTGGCGGAGAAACTGGCGGCCCCAGCGGAAGTTGGGCCAGCTTATTCAAAGGTTGATGCCACGCGTGAAGCCGCCAAGAGGGCAGGGTGCGTTGTGCTTTATAAGGGCGCTGACACAGTTATCGCCGCGCCAGACGGGTGCTGTAGCATAAACGCGGCGCTCTATGAGCGTGCGGCGCCTTGGCTGGCAACGGCGGGCGCGGGGGATGTGCTGGCAGGGTTCATCACGGGGCTGCTTGCGCGCGGCTTCACGCCGATGCAGGCCGCCGAAACGGGGGCGTGGCTGCATGTGGAGTGTGCACGCAGTTTTGGCGCGGGGCTGATCGCGGAGGACTTGCCGGAAGAATTGCCAAAGGTTTTTAAGGCATTGGGCGTTTAGGCGGCGGCCTTCATCGGTTTTTGCCGCTCGCTGGCGAGCTCTAACCCATCTACGTAAAGGATGTGAGGCGCATCAAACGTCAGCTTGTAGAGCGTGACGCTCTTGCGTCCAGCGCTGCGGATGAACTCGCCATCTATAAGCCTGCCTGCCGAAACCAGGGTTTGCGGCTTGCCAGAAAGCGCTTCGGCGCGCCAGTCACGCAGCAAGATTTGCTGGCCCGCAGGCAAGAGCGTGTCGTCCTCCGGTTTGCTGTGCCCAAGAGAGCCTGCCATGATCCAGACCATGTCACAGTCCGCTTCAATGGCCTCAACGCTGACAAGCGTTGCCATGCCGCTGTCGCGGGTGATGATGCGATCACCAGTAGAGAGAAACTCAACAGGTATTTCGCCTTCGAGCGTAAGAATAGAGCTGCCGATGACGAACCCGTCGTCAGCAGACAGAACTGGAGTCTTAACGGACTCCACCGCTTGATTGGGATTCATTTTATGACCCGCTTGTTTTTACTGCCTCAGTTTTTTGAACCAACCTACGTCAAGGCTTCGTGAATGTCGCGGTTTTTTTTATGAACAATTGGATTGTTTTCTCTCGCATGTCTCTGAAGGCCCTGCTAATGAGCGCCTCAATGCGGGTGTGGCGGAATTGGTAGACGCACCAGATTTAGGTTCTGGCGCCTATGGCGTGGGGGTTCGAGTCCCTTCACCCGCACCACTTGTTTCATTTAGGACTTTGCTTTTAAATGATAAATTCTGATATATAGCTTCAGAAACCACCTTCGCGTTGCTGTTCTATTCTGACAAGGTGATAAAATCGCATCCCGCGTCCTACAATGCCTGGTTCACTTGCCTAGAAGTAGACGGATCACTCGCAGGCATTTAGAGGGCATTCAGATAGACGCATTCATACTTCCGTGATCGCCAGAGGCTTTCCATTATCGGGTTGTCGCGCCATGGGCTTTTTCCGTCTATTATCGGCAGGGTATTTGCGCAGAAAATGTCCCGAGAAGGGGCCGAAAACCCCGTTCCACAACACGCTGGAGACAGTTGCAATCTGTTGTGACACGACCCTTTTGCCACGAAATCACATTGGATTCTCAGTTGCGGATGTGAGCCATATGTACTGAGAGTTTCCGCAGTTTTCAGGCGCAAGTTTCTAGCGCGGCAGTCATGCAGCGTAAGTGTATAATACTTTGATAATATTAATAAAAATTACGTATCATTGCTTGTTCTTGGTGCGCGAGTTTTACCGAATGACAACTTTTCCCCCTTATCCCCGAAGTAGAAACAATGCGTGTTCAAAACGTTAATAATAGTCTTATCATGGCGGGTGGAAAGACATGCCAATACACACAGTTACAGCGTTTCATTGGTCGGGTAACGGCTATAATTCTCAATATAACGCGTCCTTTACGGCACAAATTCAGGACAAC
The DNA here is from genome assembly GCA_016744435.1 of Lentibacter sp. Taxonomy (GTDB): domain Bacteria; phylum Pseudomonadota; class Alphaproteobacteria; order Rhodobacterales; family Rhodobacteraceae; genus Lentibacter. The sequence continues at coordinate 33,801 of JADGEJ010000008.1, forward strand.
GACAATACCTATCAAGGGAGTGGTGATAGCGATGAGACCATCTCTATTGATGGTGGCTCGTTCAATACAAGTTCAGGCTCACCCTATGTCATCAAGGTAAGTTTCACAGATACTGATGGAGTTTCACATGTTGAGCCCTTTCAGTTCTTCAATACATCCGGTCCGCCAAGCGGGTGGTATTTCATACCAGAGCCAGACTCAGCCTTCACGGAAGGCGCGACGCTTGGCAGCTATCAGAGCACACCTCAACTGGCTGGGATTACAGCAATGTAACCTGCTTTGCCGACGGCACGCGCATCAAGACACCAGTTGGCGCAGTTCCTGTCGAGGCGTTGAAGGCAGGCGACAGGGTTGCTCTTGAAAATGGCGGTTTTGCGCGGTTGCGTGCTGTTTTGAAGCGCGAGGTTCCCAGCTGGCTTCTTGCGGGTGAGGCGGCATTTCAACCTGTGAAAATCACCGCGGGTGCCTTGGGGCAGGGCTTGCCGTTGCGGGACTTGTGGGTGTCACGACAGCACCGCATGCTGGTATCTTCGCCTATATGCGAACGTATGTTCGGGCAGCACGATGTGCTTTTGCCGGCCATTCGTCTGTGTGACTTGCCGGGTATCTACCTCGACACCGCACGTGAAGAGATGAGCTATTATCATCTGGTTTTTGACGAACATGAGGTTATCTATGCGGAAGGAGCGCCGAGCGAGAGCTTCTACCCGGGGCCCGAAGCGCTAAAGTCACTTGATAAAACAGCGCGAGCCGAGTTTGACGCGCTGTTTTCCGACGCGAGCCTAGAGTTGCAAATGGCGCGCTTTCAACCCAGCCCGGCAAAACAGCGGCAGCTTGTTGAGAGACACGTTAAAAACAACCAACCGCTACTGGCCTGAGACACAGACTGGTGTTGCCCTTGGTATGTCGGTACGTCACGATCCTGAAATGCATAGCTTGTTAGCTGCAGGTTAGAAATGGTGCACGGATTTAGGGAAACCGTATTGGAAGCTATTGTAGCGATGACGCGTTAAGCGCGACAAATCTATATCTGAAACAGAAAACGCCGCCCCGAAAGGAGCGGCGTTTCTACGTGCGAAAAGCGTGGGCTGATTAGAAGCCAAGGCCTTCGTATTTCTTTTTGAATTTCGAAACACGACCGCCGGCATCAAGAATGCGCGAGTTGCCGCCTGTCCAGGCCGGGTGAGCTGTCGGGTCAATATCCAGCGTCATTTGATCGCCGTCTTTGCCCCAAGTCGAGCGCATCTTGAGCATTGTACCATCGGTCATTTTGACGTCGATGTTGTGGTAATCGGGGTGAATATCTTTTTTCATGGTGTCTCTCCCGCTTACGCTTCTGAGCGTGGCTTGTAGTTGGTGACTTCTGCGATACGCGCAGATTTGCCGCGACGTGCGCGCAGGTAGTAGAGCTTGGCGCGACGAACGCGACCGCGGCGCACGACTGTGATTTCGTCGATGTTTGTCGAGTGGAGTGGGAAAACCCGCTCAACACCTTCACCGAAGCTGATTTTGCGCACGGTGAACGAGCCTGCGATGCCTTTGCCGTTTTTACGCGCGATGCAAACGCCTTCGTAGTTCTGAACACGTGTGCGCGTGCCTTCAGTAACTTTAAAGCCTACGCGAATTGTGTCGCCAGCTTTGAAGTCGGGGATCTTTTTCCCGAGCGCAGCGATTTGCTCCGCTTCGATTTCTCTCAGAAGGTCCATTGACCATCTCCTATTATGCTCGCGGTTTATCCCACGAAGTTTTGACGCGTCCTGTAGCTCCATGTCTTCACCGGGCCCGCTTAAAAGCGCCCGCAGGAGGCTAGGCCGACATTGCTTGTCGTATGATCCGTACTGCCGAGACACCGAAGAAGGCGCATAGCACGAATGCCCCGAGCCACAAAAGTGATTCCGAACTTGTGCTGTTTAGGCGTGTTGGAGGGCTATATCAACCCTTTTTAACAGGCTTCTTGGCGGGGTTTTGCGCTTGAAGGGCGGCCCACATATCAGGGCGGCGTTCGGCTGTGAGTTTTTCGGCCTCTGCACGGCGCCATTTGGCGATGTTGCCGTGGTGGCCCGACATGAGAACGTCTGGCGTGGCGCGGCCTTCCCAGTCGGCGGGTTTGGTGAACTGCGGGTGTTCCAAGAGGCCGTTTGAGTGGCTCTCCTCGATGGTGCTCTCTGCATTGCCCAGCACACCGGGGATGAGCCGCACCGAGGCGTCAAGCATCGCCTGCGCGGCGATCTCGCCACCTGTCAGCACATAGTCACCCATGGAGACTTCAACCACGCCGTAGTGGTCAAGCACGCGCTGGTCGACACCTTCAAAGCGGCCGCAGAGCAGCGTGGCACCCGGCCCAGCGGCGAGGCTTTTGGCCATGGCTTGCGTGAACGGCTTGCCACGTGGGCTGAGGTAGATCAGTGGCAGATCAGCCTGCGCTGTCTTGCGGGCCTGCTCGATGGCTGCGCTCACAACATCAGCGCGCAGCACCATGCCCGCGCCGCCGCCTGCTGGCGTGTCGTCAACATTGCGGTGTTTGCCGATGCCGAAGGGGCGCAGATCAATGGTTTCAAGCTGCCAGAGGCCGTCTTTGAGCGCCTTGCCCGTGAGCGACTGCCCGAGCACGCCAGGGAAGGCGTCGGGAAACAGCGTGATGATCTGGGCTGTCCAGACATTGGCGAGCCGCTCGTCGCTCATCAGCTCGCGTGGCTTGAACGAGGCGGAAATGGCTTTGCGGCCGTGGGAGCGGAGTTTTTCTGTCATGGGGCTGTCTTAGGGGAGTTTCTCGCGATTGGAAACCTTAGCGTGTGAGCACCAGTAAGCCGTTCTCGAAAGCGACTTTGCTATAGCGTTGCAGGTAAGTCATCCCGAGGAGCGATTGCTCTAGCTTACCCTCGTTGACCCATGCACGCACGTTGGTGTCTTCCAAGCCGCCGACCTTAAGTGAGGCCAGCCGCACATGGGCAATGCGCGTTTCGCCATTGGCGGTGCTGGCGGTGCCGAGAAAGGCCAGATTGGCGACATCAATGCCCGCTTTAAGCGCGTCTTGTGTGCTTAGAGCGATCGAGCTTGCGCCAGTGTCGACCATAAAGGTGAGCGCCGCGCCGTTCACTTCGGCTTGCAAATAGTAGTGGCCGTCATTGGCACGGGGGATCTCGATACGGCCTTGATCGGTGATCACCGATTGCTGCGGCATCACAGTGCCTTTAATGTCGTCCCACAGGCCAACAACCGCGATGGCGCCGACAAAGATCAGCGCCCAGATCAGCGCTTGTTGGGTCATCTGGCCAAGGCTCTGGCGGTTCTGAACCACGGCCCAGAAGACCAGCGCTGAAAGCAGCAGCACCATATATGTCAGGCTGGCGGGATCACCCATGTCACTCTCCGTTTTGGTTTACTGCCTTCGTAACCAATATAGGGGCTTAGCTGGCAAAACCAAAGTCGCGCAACCCATCAAGCACAAACTGCACTGCGAGGGCAGCAAGGAGCATGCCGAGCAAGCGCGTGGCCACGTTGATGCCTGTTTTGCCGAGTGCGCGTTCAAGAATGCCTGAGGCGAGGTAAAAACTCAAAACAACAAGAAGCACCACGGCGACAATGCCGATGATCGTGAGTGCGCCCAAAACTCCGGGCTGTTGGCCCGCAAGCAGAATAACCGTGGCGATGGAGCCGGGGCCAGCCGTGAGCGGGATGGCAAGGGGGAAGATGGACGGGTCGGGTTGCTCTTCCTCGGCTTGGCCTTCGCGGCGCTTGGAACGGCGTTCAAACAGCATTTCGAGCGCTGTGAGGAACAAAAGAATGCCGCCTGCGACACGGAAAGCGGGCATCGAGATGCCGATAAAGCCAAGCACAGCCTCGCCAAACAGCGCAAAGACTACGAGGATAGCAAAAGCCGTGAGGCAGGTGTGGATCGCGATGCGGCGGCGCTCTTGGGCGCTATTGCCTTGGGTAAGGGCGATGAACATCGGCGTCAGGCCGATCGGATCAATCACCACAAAGAGGGTGACGAAACCAGTTATGAGGAAAGCAGTGTCGATCATCTCGGCTCCCTTTACCCCTGCGCCTTCTCAAGCTTGCTCAGGGCTTTCTCCCACATCTCTTCGGCACGGGTATAGGCTTGTTTGATCTCGGTGTCTTTCTTTTGCAAGCTCGGTAGTTCGGCGCGGCGCTCATCGTAAAGCGCGGGATCTGCCAGAAGCTTGTCGAGTTTCATGCGGAAACCATCAAGCTTTCCAATGCGTTCTTCGCATTTCCGCACCTCGGCTTTGAGGGCAAGAATCTGATCACGTGAGGCGCGCTTGGGTGCAGGTTTTTCCTTTTTGGGTTTGCCTGCGGGCTTTTCGGCCGGGGCAAGCAGGAGCTTGCGATAGCTCTCCAAGTCGTCATCATAAGGGCTAACGCCGCCGTCTTTGACGAGCCAGAGCCTGTCGGCAACAAGCGAGAGCAAGTGCATGTCGTGGCTGACGAGGATAACCGCGCCAGTATAGGCGGTGAGCGCTTCGACAAGGCCTTCGCGGCTTTCGATATCAAGGTGGTTTGTCGGCTCATCGAGGATCAGCATGTGCGGCGCATCAATGGTGGCGAGCATCAGCGACAGGCGCGCTTTTTGGCCACCCGAGAGCGCGCCAACCAGAGTGTCGGCCTGCTCGGCACCAATGCCAAAGCCGCCAAGGCGGGCGCGGTGACGCGCGGGCGTCTCGCCGGGGCGCACACGGCGGATGTGGTCAACGGGGGTTTCGTCAACGAACAGCTCGTCAACTTGGTGCTGAGCAAAGAAGCCGACCCGCAGCTTTGAGGAGGTGGTCATGTTCCCCCCCATCAACTCAAGTCTGCCGGATAAGAGCTTGGAAAGCGTAGACTTGCCCTCACCGTTGCGACCCAAGAGAGCGATACGGTCGTCTTGGTCGATCCGTAGGTCAAGTTTGCTGAGAACGGCTTTGCCATCATAGCCGACTGAGCCGTTTTCAAGGTGAACAATCGGCGGAGACAGCTCTTCTGGCGAGGGGAAGGTGAACTTCTTGAGCGCAGCTTCCTGTGGTGTTGTGATCGGCTTGAGCTTCGCAATCGCCTTCAGGCGCGACTGGGCCTGCACAGCCTTTGAGGCCTTGGCGCGAAAGCGATCCACGAACTTTTGCAAGTGCTCGCGGCGGGCTTCTGTCTTACGATTCTCGGATTCGGCCACTGCCAACCGCGCGGCGCGGGTTTCGGCGAAGCGGTCGTAGTTGCCTTGGTAAAGCGTCAGTTTCTTGTCTTCGAGGTGCAAAATGGCCCCAACCGCGCGGTTGAGCAGCCCACGGTCGTGACTGACGATCAAGACAGTGTGCGGGTATTTGACGAGGTAGGCCTCAAGCCAAAGCGCGCCTTCAAGGTCAAGGTAGTTTGTTGGTTCATCGAGCAGCAGCAAGTCAGGCTCGGAGAAGAGCACGCCAGCAAGCGCCACGCGCATACGCCAGCCGCCCGAGAAGGCAGAGCAGGGCTGTAGCTGTTCTTCGGGGGTAAAGCCAAGCCCACGCAAAATCGAGCTGGCGCGCCCTTCGGCTGACCAAGCATCAATATCGGCGAGGCGCGTCTGGATGTCGGCAATGCGCGTCGGGTCAGTTGCCGTTTCGGATTCGGCCAGAAGTGATGCGCGCTCAGTGTCAGCAGCCAAGACGGTGTCGATCAGCGAAACTTCGTTGCCCGGAACCTCCTGGGCAACACCGCCGATGCGGGCACGAGAAGGCAGAGAAAATGAGCCCATGTCGAGGTTTAGCTCGCCACGAATGATTTTGAAGAGCGTCGTTTTGCCAGTGCCGTTACGCCCCACGATGCCAACTTTGTGGCCCGTCGGAATGGTAACCGAGGCGTCTTCGATGAGCAGGCGGCCAGCGACCGAATATGATATGTTTTGGATCTTGAGCATGGGGGCGACTTAGCAGAGCGTTTCCCGTCGCGCCAGAGGGCAAAGACTTGCTGTTGTTTAATTAGAGGCGTAGGGCTTGGAAGATTGAACACAGGTTAACGAATGTCCTCCTCAGAACCCCCCAAACAAAGCCAGCCCAAGATGCTCACGCTGATCTTGTTGACGGGCTTGGCTGTGCTGTCGCTCAACATGTTTTTGCCCTCACTGGCGACAATGACAAAGAGCTTTGGCGTTGACTACGCTTTGGTGTCATTGTCTATTGGCGGCTACTTGGCGGTAAGCTCCGTTTTGCAGCTCATAATGGGGCCACTCTCAGACCTGTATGGCCGCAGACCTGTTATTCTATTAGGGCTTGGCCTGTTCACCTTCGCTTCTATCGGTTGTTATTTTGCCGAAGACATTTGGGTGTTTCTGGCATTTCGCATGCTGCAGGGCGCGATCATTTCCGGCATGGTGCTGAGCCGCGCAATTGTGCGCGACATTGCCCCGCCAGAACAAGCCGCCAAACTGCTTGGGATCATGGGAACAGCCATGGCGCTCGCGCCGCTTCTGGGCCCGATGCTCGGTGGGGTGCTTGACGAAGTTTTTGGGTGGCGGGCTAATTTTGCGGCTTTCGTTCTTATGGGGGCCGCGATGTTCGTGATCTGCTGGCGCGATTTAGCGGAGACAAACCTGACGCCATCAAGCAGTTTTACTGCGCAATTTCGCACATACCCCGTGCTTGTGCGCAACGCACTGTTCTGGGCCTATAGCGCTTGCCTCGTGTTTTCGATCGGCGCGTTTTACGCCTTCCTGGGCGGTGCTGCCCTTGTCGGAGAAAAGTTTTTTGGCCTGTCGCCAGCGCAGCTTGGCATTGGCATGGGCTCGATCTCGGGTGGCTTTATGCTCGGCAACTTCCTGACAGGGCGGCTTTCTGGCCACGTGCCGATGATCACGCTGGTGATCGCGGGGCGCATCTCGGCCAGCCTCGGCCCACTGCTGGCGATGGGGCTGCTCGCGCTCGGGTTTTTCAACCCTTACGTGCTGTTTGGCGGCGCGGTGTTCGTCGGGCTGGGCAATGGGCTGACGCTTCCGGGGGCAAACGCTGGCGTGATGTCTGTCAATCCGCGGCTTGCGGGCAGTGCCTCGGGGCTTTCGGGTGCGATGACGGTTTTGGGCGGTGCGGCGGCCACTTCGATAACGGGTGCGGTTGTCGGCGGGACAGGTGGCGCTTACCTGTTGCTTGGCATGATGTCTCTAACATCCTTTCTTGGCTTGCTGGCAGCGCTGTGGATTAAGGCGTTGGAGCGCAACCAATAGGCGCTTTTCAAACGCTTGAGTGCGTGATAGCAGGGCGCCAATTCAACACCGCAACACCGATAGGAGCCTTTCAACATGGCCATTCAACGCACATTCTCGATCATCAAACCAGACGCAACCAAGCGTAACCTGACCGGCAAAATCGCCGCGAAGTTTGAAGAAGCTGGCCTGCGCATCGTCGCATCAAAGCGCATTCAACTGACACTGGCTCAAGCCCAACAGTTTTACGGTGTGCACTCAGAGCGCCCGTTCTTCGGCGAGCTTTGCGAATTCATGATCTCAGAGCCGATTGTTGTACAGGTTCTTGAAGGCGAAAATGCGATCGCGAAAAACCGCGAAGTTATGGGCGCAACCAACCCAGCCGACGCAGACGCAGGCACGATCCGCAAAGAGTTCGCTCTTTCAATCGGCGAAAACTCGGTTCACGGCTCAGACGCGCCTGAAACGGCTGCTGAAGAAATCGCATTCTTCTTCTCAGGTCTTGAACTGGTTGGCTAAGCCTTCCGCTCGATCACACCAATAGCATCTAGGGCCGCCTCAAGCTGAGAGCGGCCCTTTGTGTTTTTCAGGGCATCAGCGTTCGCTGCTTTGATCGCGTCAAACCGAAGGCGAAGTGCTTGCTTTTCTTTACCTTTACAGTCGTTCCAGGGGCGGCCTTGCAGCCCCATAACGAGCACGTAGTATCCGATAAAGTGAGGGGTGCTGCCCGTCGCGAGAAGCCTGCTGTAGGCTTCATCGGGGCCAAGAGCGCGCAGCTCCTCGGCTGAGTTGATACCCGCGCGTTTGCACGAGGCTTCATAGGCGGGGCCGAGGTTGCGGATGGACGAAACAGGCGTTGTCATGCTGTCAGTCTATGCCGGTGTCTTCTGACTGTCACCTCAGAGTGAGGCGTAATCTGTTATAATCGGCTGTACCGGAGGCGCTTGACGTGTCTGCGCCTGTTTTGGGGCTGGAATAGGAGCGGGAGTTTGCGGCTTTGATGAGGCCATGGGACTTCCTCCTTGGGGTTGGTTTTGCAAAAACTGCGATAACTCGAAAATGTAACTATTAAAATTTGTACCTAAATTGTGCCGAGAGGCGGGTTGAAATGTGGCGAAAGTTGGGCAGGGTGCAAAGCGTGGCGCAGGGGTAACAACTGGGGGGGTAATCAGTGTCTCAATCAGTCACGACGTTTTTTCAATTTGCAGGGCTTTCGGCGCTTGACGCGCGCTTGGGCTACCCCTAAGACGTCCCTCACGCTTTGGAGCATTTCATTGCGGGTAGTGAGCGGTTGTAGCTCAGTTGGTTAGAGTGCCGGCCTGTCACGCCGGAGGTCGCGGGTTCGAGCCCCGTCAACCGCGCCACCACTGCCCAAGAAGATGCGAATAAGCGTGTTGCGCGGTTGTAGCTCAGCTGGTTAGAGTGCCGGCCTGTCACGCCGGAGGTCGCGGGTTCGAGCCCCGTCAACCGCGCCACTTTTTCCCCTTTATGCAGGTGGTTTATGCGAAACGCGTTGCGCAACATTTCCTGGCCGATAGCACTGTTGTTGGCCGCGACGCTTGGCCTTGCGCCGTTCTTTCCCGAGCCGCATATTTGGGAAAAGCTCAAGATGCTCATGGCAGGAGAGCTTCGCGCGACGGTTGATGTGTTTGACATGCTGATGCATGGGCTGCCTTGGCTTTTGGTTTTCGCGAAACTTGCGGAAACAGCGACATCGCGAACAAATTGATTCTCATTTTCGCTTTCACGGGTTAATGTTCGTTAAACCGCCCGAACAAGAGAGCGAGCAGACCATGCCACCGAAGAAGAAAGCCCGCGTTGCCGCCGTCACCATGCTGCGCGACGACTTGTTTTACCTCAAAATATGGCTGGCGCATTACGGCGAAATGCTGGGGCGCGAGAACTGCTATATCGTCAACCATGGGCACACCCCTGAAGTGGCCGAGATGGCCAAGGGCTGCAACATTATCGGCATCCCCGGGCACCACCACAAGAACTTCGACATGAAGCGCTGGCGGCTCTTAAACAACATCGTGCAGGGGCTGAACGCTTACCACGACCATGTCATCGTCGGCGATGTAGACGAGCTGGTTGTGATCGACCCCGAGCTTGGTTTGAGCTTGCCGGAGTTCCTTGCCACACAAAAGCAGAGACAAGTGATAACGCCGCTGGGGCTTGAAGTTATCCACAGGATTGATCTGGAAGATAAACCTATTAAAGACAAAGTTTTGGGTCCGCGACTTCATGTAAGACTTGCACCGCATTACTCCAAGCCATGCGTGATTTCGGCTGGAGTCAAAATCGCCCGTGGCGGGCATTTTACGCAGTATGAAAAGATCAACGCACCAGAGGGGCTTTACCTGTTTCATCTCAAGTTTTGTGACTACGGCGAATACTGTAAGGGCATGGACAGGCGCAATGCTGTCACCGAGAAAATAGGCGCATCAAAGCGTGATGCCGCTATTGGCGGCCACTGGTTTGCCGATGCGCGCGGGGAAGACCGCGAGGTGTTTGAAAGGCTCGGAAACTACGAGATGCAGGAGGGGTTTGACATGCGCCCTTATCGCCAAGCCATGATCGACAGCTTTAAGCCGCGCGGCGACACAGGCTTTTACCAGTTTGACCGTCCGGATTATGAGCTGCAGTTCAAGCTGCCGGAACGTTTTACCGGCGCATTTTAACGAAGGCTAACCGCTCCGTTCTGGTAGGTTAACGCGCCAAAATGCAGGAAAAGCAGCCGTGCCTACGGTATGCAGCTATGTGTGCATAACGTGTGCATACAGTTTTCAGGTGAAAAACGCGCGCAGCATTGGTTAATCCCGCGCGCGTTGCTCGCTTAAACGAGCATCGCCATCGGGTTTTCGAGGTTTTCGACGATGTGCTTGAGCAGCTCTGCCCCGAGGGCGCCGTCAATGACGCGGTGGTCAACCGACATGGTGACCGACATCACCGTTGCAACGACGATGTCCCCATCTGCATTCACCACGGGCTTTTTGAGGCCCGCGCCAACTGCGAGGATGCCCGCATGGGGCGGGTTAACGATGGCGTCGAAGTTTTCGATGCCCATCATCCCGAGGTTGGACACCGCGAAACTGCCGCCAAGGTATTCGTGCGGAGCAAGCTTGCGGTCGCGGGCGCGGCTGGCGAGGTCTTTCATCTCGGTGCTGAGCTGGCTGAGTGACTTGGTGTCGCTGTCTTGCAGGACGGGCGTGAAAAGACCGCCTTCGATGGCGACGGCCACAGCCACGTCAGAAGCCTTCATCTGCAAGACACGGTCGCCCGCCCAAACGGCGTTGGCGGCAGGCACGGCTTGCAGGGCCAAAGCGCAGGCTTTGATGATGAAGTCATTGACCGAGAGTTTCACGCCACGGGCCTCGAGCTGTTTGTTGAGCTGGCTGCGGAAGGCGAGCAGGGCGTCGAGCTGAACGTCGCGGCGCAGGTAGAAGTGCGGCACCGTTTGCTTGGCCTCGGTGAGGCGCGCGGCGATGGTCTTGCGCATGCCGTTGAGGGCGATTTCCTCGTACTCGCGGCCTTCGTAGGCGCGGGCAACCACGTCGGCTGACGCGCTTGCGGGCATGGCGGCTGTCGGGGCGGGGGCTGCTTGTGTCGGCATGGCGGCTGGAGTGGTTGTTTTGACATCTCCGATCACATCGGCTTTCACGACACGCCCTTTGGGGCCAGTGCCAGTGATTTGGGCAAGGTCGAGGCCTTTGTCTGCCGCGATGCGCCGTGCGAGCGGGGAGGCGAACACGCGGCTGCCGTGCGCCGGAGCGGGTGCGGTGGCCACCTCTTCAGTCGCGGGCGCGACTGCCTCGGTCGGCACATGGGTTGGCGCAGAGGTTGGCACAGAGGTTGGCACAGGTGATGTGTCAATATCAGACGCGCTTTCGCCGTCTTCAAGCAGCACGGCAATGGCTGTGTTCACTTTGACGCCCTCGGTGCCGTCCGCGACCAGAATTTTGCCGATGACGCCTTCGTCAACCGCTTCAAACTCCATCGTCGCCTTGTCAGTTTCGATCTCGCAGAGGATGTCGCCTGACTGGACAGTATCGCCCTCTTTGACGAGCCATTTGGCCAGTGTGCCTTCTTCCATCGTGGGCGAGAGGGCGGGCATGAGGATTTCTATTGGCACGGTCGCGCTCCCTTAACGATAGGTGACTTGTTTGACGGCTGCGATGACTTCATCGGTCGTGGTCAGCGCGTGTTTTTCGAGGTTGGCGGCGTAGGGCATGGGCACGTCTTTGCCTGTGCAGTTGATCACCGGCGCGTCGAGGTAATCAAACGCGCGGGTCATGATCGTGGCCGAGAGGTGATTGCCGATAGAGCCGACGGGCCAGCCTTCTTCAACGGTGACGCAGCGGTTGGTTTTTTGCACGCTTGCCAGCACTGTTTCGTAGTCGATCGGGCGCAATGTGCGCAGGTCAATCACCTCGGCTGAAATACCATCTTCTACAAGCTTATCAGCGGCTTGCAGGGCATACTGCATGCCGATTCCGAAACTGACGATGGTGACGTCGCTGCCTTCGCGCCAGATGCGGGCTTTGCCAAACGGCACTGTGTAGTCATCCATCACAGGCACGTCGAAAGACTTGCCATAAAGGATCTCGTTTTCGAGGAAGATCACTGGGTTCGGGTCGCGGATCGCGGTCTTCATCAGGCCTTTGTAGTCGGAAGCTGAATAGGGCATGACAACCTTAAGGCCGGGGACCATTGCGTACCAGGCTGCGTAGTCCTGGCTGTGCTGTGCACCGACGCGGGCAGCAGCGCCATTGGGGCCACGGAAGACCATTGGCGCGCCCATCTGACCGCCAGACATATAGAGTGTCTTGGCGGCAGAGTTGATAATGTGATCAATGGCTTGCATGGCGAAGTTAAATGTCATGAACTCAACAACAGGCTTGAGGCCACCGAAGGCTGCACCTGTTGCGATGCCGGCAAACCCATGCTCGGTGATCGGCGTGTCGATGACGCGTTTTGAACCGAACTCTTCTAGCATGCCTTGCGAGATTTTGTATGCGCCTTGATATTCGGCGACTTCCTCCCCCATTAGAAACACGCTGTCGTCGGCGCGCATTTCTTCGGACATGCCTTCGCGCAGAGCTTCGCGGACGGTTTGCTGCTTCACCTCGGTGCCTTCGGGCCAGTCTGGCGTGAGGACAGGGGCTGCTGGAGCGGGGGCTTCTGCTGCTTGCGCGGGAGCGGGGGCTGCTGCTGCGGGGGCGGCTTGGGCAGAGGCGGTTGGCGCGCTTGCGCTCATGTCTTCGCCGTCTTCTCCGATGATCGCGATGGGGGTGTTTACTTTAACGCCTTCAGCGCCTTCCGCGATCAGCAGTTTGCCAATGACGCCTTCGTCAACCGCTTCAAACTCCATCGTCGCCTTGTCAGTTTCGATCTCGCAGAGGATGTCGCCTGACTGGACAGTATCGCCCTCTTTGACGAGCCATTTTGCGAGAGTGCCTTCTTCCATCGTGGGCGAGAGGGCGGGCATGAGGATTTCTATAGCCATGGTGTGTGTCCTTTCGTCCGCTGCTTAGGCGTAAATGTCTGTCCAGAGTTCGTCGAGCGCCGGTTCGGGGGATGTTTTGGCGAATTCGGCGCTTTCGTTGACGATTGCCTTGATCTCTTTGTCGACAGCTTTCAGCTCATCTTCAGTGGCGTGCTTGCCCTGCAAAAGCAGGTCGCGAACGTGTTCGATGGCGTCAGATTTTTCGCGCACTTTCTGGACTTCTTCGCGGGTGCGATACTTGGCAGGGTCTGACATTGAGTGGCCACGGTAGCGGTAGGTTTTGACTTCGAGAATATAGGGGCCTTTGCCTGCGCGGCAGTGGGCAACAGCGGCTTCGCCAGCTTCCTTGACGGCGACAACGTCCATCCCGTCAACGATTTGCCCTTTGATACCAAAGGCTTCGCCGCGCATGTAGATATCGGGAGATGATGTTGAGCGCTGTTGCGAGGTGCCCATGGCATATTGGTTGTTTTCGATCACAAACACCACTGGCAAGTCCCAGAGGGCGGCCATGTTGAAGGTTTCGTAGACTTGGCCTTGGTTGGCCGCGCCGTCGCCAAAGTAGGTGAAGGTGACGTTATCGTTGCCTTTGTATTTGTCCGAGAAGGCGAGGCCCGCGCCGAGGGGCACTTGGGCTGCGACGATACCGTGACCACCGTAAAAGTGCTTCTCTTTGCTGAACATATGCATTGAGCCACCCTTGCCCTTGGAGTAGCCGCCGATCCGGCCTGTCAGCTCGGCCATGACGCCATCAGGGTTCATCCCACAGGCGAGCATATGGCCATGATCGCGGTAAGAGGTGATGCGTTTGTCGCCATCCTTGGCGGCGGCTTCGAGGCCGACAACAACCGCTTCTTGGCCAATGTAGAGGTGGCAGAACCCGCCAATCAGCCCCATACCGTAAAGCTGGCCTGCTTTTTCTTCGAATCGACGGATGAGCAACATGTCGCGATAGAAGGATTTAAGATCTTCTGGCGAAGTGTTCGATTTCGCGTTTGTTTTTCGGGCGGCCATCAGCACTTCCCCTTTTGGAATAAAGTAGTTTAGCTTTAAACTATCTACTACACCAAAGAAGCGGGTGTTGCGAGTATTTTCTGTGAACCGCAACCATAGCGGGGCCAGGGGCTGTGGCTAGGCACTGTCAGGCCAAGGGCAATTGTCGCAAAAAGTGGGGCAGGCTGGTGGAAAGGACTAGCGAATGACGATCTCGTCAGCGCGCACATAGCCAAGCGCGTCGCGAGTGCGTTCGTCAAGCAAGTCGATGTCGAGGTAGTCATCAGACAGGCGCTTGGTGAGGTTTTCCATGCGCGCTACACGGTTTTGCAGGCTCGAAAGCTCCCGCGCGAGCTTGTTTTGCTCGGCTTTGATTTCGGCGCGACGAAAGAGGCCGTAGTCGCCTTGAATGGCGGCAAAAACAAAGTAAAGCGACAGGCCAAACGCCAAAGCGAAGAAGATCAGCGGTCCAAACGCTGGTGTCTTGCGGGAGTTCATTGCTCGTCGGCCTCGTTTTACGCTTAAGCGCTTATTGGTTGTTTTTATGCGCCCTCTGGCACACCATGAGTTTTCGCATATGTCGCGGGAAACGGGAACGCTTCTTTTGTGGAAAAGCCGAAGCTGGGCTAATTTACCACAAGTGAGAGTCTTTCCTGCCACATGCCTGCCACATGTGCAGGAGCGAGTGTGGATTGGGAGAGGCCGATGACAGGCGAACAAGTGTTTGAAACACAGGGAAATTTTGCGGAGCGTGTGCGCGACAGCGTGGGCCGGCAGACCGTGCTGAGCACCATGGGGGTGCGTTTGGTGTCTGTCGCGCCGGGGCGCGTGGCGCTTGAGATGCCGTTTCACAGCGATTTTACGCAGCAACATGGTTTTTTGCATGCGGGTATTGTGACGACTGCGCTGGACTCGGCGGCGGGCTATGCGGCCTATAGCCTGATGCCGGAAAGGGCATCGGTGCTGACCATTGAGTTGAAGACCTCGCTGATGCGGCCTGCACGCGGCGCGCTGTTTCGCTTTGAGGGGCGGGTGCTAAAGCCTGGGCGAACCGTGATGTTCACGGAGGCGAGCGCTTATGCTGACGATGTCGAGATAGCGCATTTGACGGCGAGTATGATGGTTGTGCAGGGGCGCGAGGGCGTTGAGGGATAGGTTTCGGATGCGCAGCATCCGACCGATGCGAGGGGCCAGCCCCTCGCGCTCCCCGGGATATTTCTAGAAAGAAAAAGAGCAGCGGGTCGCTATTTGCGCCAGTAGAGTTTGGCAATGGCAATAGCTGTGGCTGTGGCCAAGGGGCGCGGGGTGAGCCGCATGGAGACGGCGACTATTTTGTAAAGCACGCCGGGGATGTGGACGGCTTTGCCGCACGTCATGGCGCGCCAGCCGGAGCGGGCGACACTTTCGGCGCTGTGATGTCTGCTGTCAGGATATGCACCTCAGCGCCTTTGGATTTGAGCGCGTGGCCGGCTTGTGCGGCTCCGAGTGTTGCGGTTTGTATTGCGGCTTGTATTGCGGTGAGCCTAGCCGAGCGCGGCAACTCCGGGAAGGGCCTTGCCTTCCATCCACTCAAGGAATGCGCCACCCGCTGTTGAGATGTAGCTGAAGTCATCAGCCGCGCGGGCTTGGTTAAGGGCGGCGACAGTGTCGCCTCCGCCTGCGACTGTGATCAGGTTTCCGGCCTTGGTTTCACAGGCAGCCGCGCGCGCCGCGGCGACTGTGGCGGTGTCAAACGGGGCGATCTCGAAGGCGCCGAGCGGGCCGTTCCAGATCAGCGTGTTGAGCTTGGCGATCTCGTCGGTGATGATGCGGATGGCCTCTGGGCCCGCGTCAAGCACCATTTGGTCAGCCTCAAGAGCGGTGTTTTCGTTGAGTGCGACGGTTTCAAAGGCGGCACCGGCTTTGAACTCACGCGAGACCAGCCCGTCAACGGGCAGGATGATGCGGCAGCCGCGTGTCTCGGCTTTGATCATGATTTCGCGGGCGGTTTCCAGCAAGTCAGCCTCAACAAGTGAGCCGCCGAGCTGTGCGCCTTTGGCCATCAGGAAGGTGTTTGCCATGCCGCCGCCGATGATCAGCACGTCGAGTTTTTCAACGAGGTTTGACAGCAAGTCGAGCTTGGAGCTGACTTTTGCGCCGCCCACAACCGCGCCAACGGGGTGTTTGGGCTGTGAGAGCGCGCCTTCGAGGGCTTCCAGCTCGGCTTGCATGAGGCGGCCAGCGCAAGCGGGCAGGTGGTGCGCAACCCCTTCTGTTGAGGCGTGTGCGCGGTGGGCGACTGAGAAGGCATCGTTGCAGTAGACGTCGCCGAGGCCGGCAAGGCGTTTGGCGAACTCCGGCTCGTTGGCCTCTTCGCCGGGGTGGAAGCGGATGTTTTCGATGAGGATAATCTCGGCGGCGCGGGCTTCTTGGGGGAGGTTTTCGGCGGCTTCGAGTGTTTCGATGAAGGCGACGGAGTGGCCCAGAGCCGCTTCGAGCGCGGGCAGCACCACACGCAGGCTCATGTCGAGCACGACGCGGCCTTTGGGGCGGCCGAAGTGCGCCAGCAGAACAGGTGTGCCGCCTTTGGCCAAGATGGCTTCGATGGTGGGGATGATACGCTGGATGCGGGTGTCGTCTGTGACCACGCCGTTCTGGACAGGCACGTTGATGTCAACGCGGGTGAGGACGCGTTTGCCTGCCAAGTCCAAATCGTCGAGTTTCATCCAAGCCATGCTACATCTCCTCACAAATATGGGCATGTCTTCGCGTGATATGGCCCAATCGTCAAGCGCAGAACAGGGCTGGGCTTGTTCCTCGCGGCAATGCGTCTTAGGTATCTGCCAAATCAAACTGACAGGAGCGCCCGATGGCCGACTATAAAGACCCCGAAAACACGATCTTGATGGAACTCACAGGCGGCACCGTCGTGATCGAGCTGCTGCCTGACGTAGCACCTGCGCATTGTGAGCGCATGAAAGAGCTGGCGCGCGCTGGCAAGTATGACAACGTCGCGTTTCACCGCGTGATCGACGGCTTCATGGCCCAAACTGGCGACGTTGAGCACGCCAACATGGAAGTTGACTACAACCCGGGCCGCGCAGGCACCGGCGGCTCTGACATGCCTGACTTGCCAGCCGAGTTTGGCCGCATTCCGCACGCACGTGGCAGCCTTGGCGCGGCGCGTTCGGCCAACCCGAACAGCGCCAACAGCCAGTTTTTCATCAACTTCAAAGACAACGACTTCCTGAACGGTCAGTACACTGTGTATGGCCAAGTTGCCTCCGGCATGGAGCACGTTGACGCGATCGCCAAGGGCGAGCCACCGGTGAACCCTGACCGGATGATCAGCGTAAAAGTGGCTGCTGATGTATAAGCTCGCGCTTGCATTTTCTCTGATGGCCAGCTCAGCTTTGGCGAGCGGTCTTGAGATCGTGGTTGAGGGCGAGGCCAATGGCACAATCGTTATTGATCTGCTCGAAGATGTAGCCCCGAAGCATGTTGAACAGATCACCGCTCTGGCGCGTGAAGGCCAGTATGACGGCGTCGCGTTTCACCGTGTGATCGAAGGCTTCATGGCCCAAACCGGCGATGTTGTGAACGGCAAGCTTGAGAGCGGCAACATGGCGATGGCCGGCACCGGCGGCTCTGACCGTCCTGATCTTGTGGCCGAGTTTTCGGATGTACCGTTTGAACGCGGCATCGTGGGCATGGCGCGCAGCCAAAGCCCGAACTCGGCCAACAGCCAGTTCTTCATCATGTTCAAGGAAGGCGCTTTCTTGAATGGCCAGTACACTGTTGTGGGCCGTGTGACAGAAGGGCTTGATGTGCTCGATGCTATCAAACTTGGCAAAGGCCACAACGGCGCTGTTGTGGGCAAGCCTGACCAGATGAAGACGGTTACTGTCACCGACTGATTGTCACCGACTGATTGTCACTGACTGATCAACTTTGCGTGGGGCGGCTATCAATCAGCCGCCCTATCGCGCAGTCTTCGCAGGAGGGAGACTGCTATGCGAACACTTGTTTCTTTTTGTCTTATGATGCTGCTTGCGAGCAGTGTGGTGGCCGACCCGAGCTTTTGGAAGCACGTTTGGCCCAAGACTGATTTTACCAATACTTCTGTCAGCAACTGGCGTGAGATACTGTCTGGCGGACCGGGGAAAGACGGCATCCCGGCCTTGTCTGATCCGCAGTTTGTTGCGGTGTCCGGCGAAACGCGGATCGGCAACCAAGAAGCGGTGATCGTGCTGGAAATGGAGGGGGAGAGGGCGCGGGCCTATCCGATCAGATACCTCACTTGGCATGAGATCGTGAACGACACTGTTGGTGGCGTGCCTGTCGCGGTAACGTTCTGCCCGCTGTGCAATTCGGCGATCACGTTTGACAGGAGAGTAGGCGGGCGGGTGAAGGGCAGGGTGCTGGAGTTTGGCGTCTCGGGCATGCTGCGCAACTCTGACATGGTGATGTATGACCGCCAGACCGAGAGCTGGTGGCAGCAAGCCATCGGGCAGGGCATTGTTGGCGAGATGAACGGCGTTGAGCTTGTGACGCTGCCAAGCTGGATGGAAAGCTGGGAGAGTTTTCGCGCGCGCCACCCCGAGGGGCTGGTGATGGCGCAACCGGTGGCGCAACGGGCTTATGGGCAGAACCCCTATGTAGGGTATGACAGTTCGGCGCGGCCTTTCTTGTATAGCGGTGAGATGCCGCCACATGGCATTGACCCGTTGCAACGGGTTGTGCGCGTGGGCGAGCGGGCTTGGCCGCTGACGCGGCTGGCTGAGGCGGGCGAGATCCGCGAGGCAGGCATTGTGCTGAGCTGGAAGGCTGGGCAGGCGTCAGCTTTGGACAGCTCTTCGGTGGCGGAGGGGCGTGACGTGGGCAACGTGAGGGTGCGCGCCAGTTCAGCTGGCGGGGCGGGCAAGAATTTGGCGCATGACGTTATGTTCGCCTTCGCGTTTCACGCGTTTTGGCCAAAGGGAAAGTGGATGCTGGGAGAGTGAGGGCGAGGCATTTGCCGCTGCCCTTCGTGTTCTTCTTTGGCGCATGGTGAAAGTTGAGGGTGGGGGCTAGCCCCCACACCCCCAGAGTATTTTGACAAAGGAAAAGCCATTTGAGAGCGGTTAGGTTGGTAAGCGAGTTTTAGAGTGCGTGCGCGAGGGCTGTCGAGGTGTGGCGTGGCAACAAGGCTTAGTCGTTGCTTTTGCGGAGCAACCTCCAAATAACGAAAACAGGCAGCAATGCCCCGAACGCCATGAAGCCAAGCCCTGAGTTTTTCTCGCCGAAATTGCTGATCATCCAATCCTGAAACATATCAGGGTCAAGCTTGCGAAATGTCGTGCCTTCGCTTTCGATGGGGGTGCCGATGTACATCGCGTATCCTAGGGTCAGGACCCATTAATCCTGCATCTCTGGCGTCAAATCCGCGAAATATCAGGGGGTTGGTGCGCGCCGGGCATAGTGGTTCTATTCCCAAGCGCGACATGCCGCTGAGATGATGCGGATTTGGCGTCCTTCGGATTTGACAGATATTCCGCCTGCCGTCTTTCCAATGCCTTGAAATAGAACCACTATTCCTTCAGCACTGGGCATAGTCAGGCAAAATATCTGTCAAACCAGAGGTGCAGGATTAATGGGTCCTGACCCTAGGTAAAACAGGACACCGCCTAAGAAGATAGAACTTCCGAACCGAATGAATGAGCGCATTGCCAAGTTTCCTTATTTTCGGCGTTTAGCCTTTGTTGCGGTGCCCTTGCACGACCAAATAGGTTGCCAGCACGGCACCTGAGCAGATGAGGCCGAGGCCTGTTCCGAATTCGCCGAACTTCTCGATCAGCCAAGTCTGAACCGCATTGGGATCAACTCCGCCGTAAGTTATGTTTTGGTCTGGGATTGGGTTGCCAGTAAAAATCGCATAGCCGAGGCCAACAAATGCGCCGCCAATTAAAATAGCTCCGAAATAGCTCCAGAATAACTTCATACGAAATAGCCTCACAGTTAAAAGTCGTACTCGTTTAAGCGGCTCTTGAGGGCCTAAGGCAGAACTTACCACGTGGTTGTGGTTCGTTCGTCGTGCAAGGCTGCATGTCTATTTGTCTGACTTGAGATAGGCAATAGATCTCATGGTTTCTTGGCCGCCCTCTTTAGGAGGCCAGCCCGAGGGTGGTCAGAAACAACTACAGGGCCCTGAAACGTGGGAGAGGGCTCCCATGTTTCAGGGTTTTGACAAGCCTAAGTTGGCAAGTGGATGTTGAAGCGCTCGCGGAGTGCCTGATCAAGTTCAGCGGCGAAGCGGGAGGTGGCGCGCTCAGAAAGGATTGCCTCTTTGAGGGCGGTGGCGTTTGCGATCAGGTCTGGCTTGTCTTTCTCGGCCCATTCCTTTGGGGAGGTTCTGTCGCCCAAAGTTGGATAGACGTGGTCGGTTTGCATCCGCGCCAGCGTCGCGTCTGTTCCGAGGTAGTGGCCCGGGCCGCCGAGGCAGACTTCGCGCATTTGGTCGAGCGCCAGTGTTTCGTCGTCAACTTCGATGCCGCGCACGCAGCGCAGGGCTTGGCCGATGATGTCGTCGCCCAAGATAAGGCTCTCGTGGCAGAAGCCCAACAGAGACGCGTGCATGCCCGCAGCTTCATAGACCATGTTGAGGCCCGAGAGCCCCGCCATGACGCTGGAGCACATCTGCTCCCATCCGGCCTGCATGTCGGGCAGTTTGCTGTCAGACGCGCCCGCAGCCGCACCGCCGCAGACGCCGTAGAAGGCGTGCATTTGCGCGCAACCCGCCGTGAGCAGGGCTTGCTCGCCAGAACCAACTGCCATAGCGCCTGTGCGCAGGTCTAGCCCGAAGGGCCATGTGCCGAAGACAGCAGGGTGGCCGGGAGCAAGCGCGTTGACGTAGACGATGCCCGCGAGGCACTCGGCGCAGGCTTGCACGATGGCCCCTGCGACTGTCGAGGGGGCCGTTGCGCCTGCCATGCCTGCCGAGAGCAGAAGCACAGGCATCCCGCCGCGAATGCAGGCTTCCATGACTTCGCAGGCTTCGGTCGCGAGCTTCATTGGCGGCACAACAAAGCAGTTGGAGTTGCTCATAAAGGGCCGCGCGCGCCATGCGTCTTCGCCCCCCGCTATCATGTGCAGCATTTCCAAGGCTGGCGCGACAAAGTCGGGCTCGGTGAAGGACATGCCGATATGCTTCGTCGTCGCCGAGGTGCAGGCATAGACCGAGTTATAATCCATCTCGCAGTTATCAATGATATCGCGGCAAACCATAGGCCGCTGCACGAAGTGTATGTTGTTAAGGCGGTGGGCGATGCGTGTGGCGTCGTGCAAGTCTTGCAGGGTGCTTTCGCGGTAGTTTCTGCCGTCGGGTTCAACAAGGTGGACAGCCGCGCCGGCTGTGCCGTAGTGGACGCGCTGGCCCGACAGGTCGAGGTCGTGCTCTGGCACGCGGCCATGTAGCGTAACTGCCTTGCAGGCCTTGGCCAACATGTCTTCCACCAAGGCACGGGGGAAGCGGATGCGGCCATCGTCGCCCAAGATAGCGCCTGCCTCAGTGAGCAGCTTGATGCCGCTGGGCGGCGCGTCGGCGAGGCCGATTGTTTCAAGTGCTTCCAAAGCGGCGTTGTGGATTTTGAGCACGTCAGCGTCAGAGAGCGGCTTATATTGGCCACCCGAAAGGCCCGCGCGGATCGGGCGGGTTGCGGCTGAAAGCGGGGCGGCGCGTGAGGCGCGGCGCGCGGCGCGGCCACCGGAGCGCTTGGGGGGTTGATCGTTCATTGCGTTCTTTCTGATAAGGGCGTTTGAGGGCGAATGACCCTCAGGGGCGTCCCCGCGCCGCGCGGCCACGCTCGGCACCAATAGTGACGATGACCAGAAAGATTTTACAGCGATGCGCTTGCATGGGCGTGCCTTTACCAGATGCTTAACCTGATTAAGGCGCGGCTTTTGAAGGCCTTCTGGCCTGACTGCGACATTCTGTCGTTTTTGGGCGTTACCAGCTTCCGGAGGCCCCGCCGCCGCCCGAGCTGCCGCCACCGAACGAGCCGCTGGAGGAGCTTGAAGAGGTGGCCGCCGAGTAGGCCCAGATTTGCGTATCGCGGTAGTCGCAACTGCGGCAGTATTTGGTGCGTCGTTTCTGGCCCTTGGTTCTCTTAACAGCTTTGCGCGTGGTTTCGCGGGAGACGCTAAGCGCGCGCTGGCCGCAGTTGGGGCAGCGTGAGACGCGCGTGAAGCCGTCACGCACAAAGCGACCGAGCAGGAGGGGGATGAATACTGCAGCAAAAACAAGCGCCATAAGAGACATGATTATGAGGCCCGCCCAGTCGCGTTTGGGCGCGGGGGCCGCCGCGCCCAACTTATGGGGGAGGGCTATTGTGTCGATGATCTCGCGGGTGCCGTCGCTGAGGCCGCGGGGGTATTCGCCATTTTTGAAGTGAGGCAGCACGTTTCTGTCAAGGATGCGGGCGGCCGTTCCATTCCAGTCCTTGCCGTAAGACTTGCCCAGCTCAATGCGGGTTTTACGATCGTCTTTGAGCACCAAGAAGAGAATGCCGTCGTTACGCGTGCTGTCGCCGATGCCCCAGCCGTTGAACAGGCGAGTTGCAAAACCTTCAAGGCTTTCTCCCGTGCTGTAAGCGCTTTGCGACGGCAGGGTGAGCACCGCCATTTCAATGCCGTGGGTACGGCGCAGAGCTTGTAGTTGTTTGGTGAGGGCCGCATCTTCCTCGCTCGTGAGCAGCCCGGCATAGTCGCTCACATAGGGTGACAGGGGCGCTGGCAACTCTTGGGCAATGCTCTGTGTGGCAAGCCAGAGGAAGGGAAGTGCTAATAAGGTTCGAAGTGCTAAATGCATGATGGCCTCAAAAAATCAAAAGGCGAGTATAGCGCGCGGCAAGTGTTTGAGGCAAATGCAGGCTTTGAGAACAGCGGTAAAAGCAACAGGAGAAGCAACGGGGAAGCGGCATAAACCCGCTTTGTAACGATATATTGCTTGCCAGCTTCGATATGCCTCGCTATGGACAGGGCGCGACGTTATACGACACTACAGGCGACACTGCTCCTTACGGCTCGGTCTTTCCATCTTGTTACAGACTTAGCCGAACCGCTGCATTCCGCGAGCGGGACTTAGGAGACTACAATGGCCAATGGCACAGTAAAATGGTTTAACGCAACTAAAGGCTTCGGCTTTATCGCTCCAGACGGCGGCAGCAAAGACGTGTTCGTACACATCTCAGCCGTTGAGCAAGCAGGCCTCACAGGCCTCGCCGACGACCAAAAAGTAACATTCGACATCGAACCAGGCCGTGACGGCCGCGAATCAGCGACAAACATCGCACTCGCGTAAGCTTCTTCCCCTTTATCGGGGTCGAAACTGAATTCGATAGCAGAATTGGGAAAGGGCGCTCCAGCAACGGGGTGCCCTTTTTCGTTGGCGGTGTTATGGTTGCTTTAGCGCGCAGACGTGATGAAGCCGCCTGAACGGCACATGCGCTGGCAAGATAGTATCGGAGGTGTTCAGTGAGTGGTGTTTGGCGACCAGAGCGGCGCAACCGGAACATCGGGACATCAAAGTCTGGGCATTCAAAGCCAAGTGATATGCGTGTGCCAGAGAGCTGGCAAGACAAGCACGGCAACTACTCAAGGTTTTATGAGCGTCTCGAAGTCGCGCAGGAGCAAGTTTTCACTATTGGCGACACCTCAGTGACAATGCTCTTTGAGATGCCACGCGAAGGCTTCACCTACGGATGTACGCCCCTAGATGTGAAGGCGGTTCTAACCTTAGTGGCACAGTTGACGCCTTGCACGCCCGACATTGTCGCGTTTAGGCAACCCACCCGAAAGCAGACACAGCAAAAGCCTGTCTGGGGCCGGTTTCTTTACGTTGCAGAAATTGGGAAGCACGCAGGATCTGCGATCATACTTGAAGCTCAAGAACTGGGGGCGGTGCTGGAGTGGCCAAAGCGCATGGTGCTTGAAGATCGGGCTGAGTATGAGCGCCTCGTTGCTGACGGGCACAGGTTTGTCGAGACCAAGCGGAGTTTTGAGGCGGTACTCGAGGAGAGCGCGGTGCGAAATACGATATTGTATCGCACGGTGCTTCACGAGCTTGGGCATATGGCGCACTATCATCGGGATGTTCTTGGTGGTCGAGCCGCGCTTGATCAAGACCAAGACGTTGCCCGCGCGCTCTATTTCTCCAAGCCGGCTTCTGAACGCGAGGGCTTTGCGCATGCTTTTGCGGAGACCCTCAGCCAGTCGTGTGGATTGGCTGGGGAGATACCGTTTGATCCGACAGGACGCGACTAGGCGATCTCAGCCGCGAAGGTGCAGATGTCTTTGAGGGCTTTCTCAAAGGCGCTATCCTCGATTGTCATGGCGACACGCACGTGGCCCGCGGCCTCAGAACCGAAGCTTCCGCCGGGCATAACCGCGATGTGCTTCTCATCGAGCAGGCGGTTGGCGAACTCCTCGCCCGTTAGCCCGGTTTGGCGCACGTCGAGCATGACGTACATAGCGCCAGCGGCGGGCACAGGTGTGAGCACGTTCTGGCCTGCGAGGGCTTTGAGCGCGATCTCGCGGCGGCGCTTGAACGGTGCTGCTATCTCTTCCTCAAAGCTTTCGCCTTGCTCAAGCGCAAACAGGGCTGCGTCCTGGATGTAGCCGGGCACGCCGTAGGTTGTGACTGTGGCGAGGTCGACAAGGCGGCTGATAACTTCGGCAGGCCCAACGAGCCAGCCACAGCGCGAGCCTGTCATGGCGTGGCTTTTGGACATTGAGCCAACAACCAGCGTGCGATCCGCCATACCTTCAAGCGTGCGTGGCGAGATGTGCTCGCCCTCCCAGATCTGGGTGTCGTAGACTTCATCAGAGATAAGCGTGAGGTTATGTTCGCGCACAACATCGCAGATCATCTGCATCGTCTCGGGCGTATAGATAACGCCTGTGGGGTTGTTGGGCGAGTTGATCAGCAGGGTGCGGGTGTTGGCGTCAATCGCCGCGACGATGTCGGCGCGCTGGGGCTGAAAGGCGTGGTCGGCGCGCGCAGGCACGGGCTTGTCTATGCCGCCAACCGCGCGGATGGTGCCGGGGTAGGTGGCATAGAACGGATCCATGTAGAGCGCTGTCTCGCCCGCGTCGAGGCTGGCCATGTGGGCCGCGAAGAGGGCAGACTGCCCCCCCGGGGTGATCAGCACGTTTTCATAAGTCGTGGGCGTGCCTGTGCGCGCCTCAACGCGAGCGGCGACGGCTTCGCGCAGGTTCATCTGGCCGTGCATGATGGCGTAGCCCGTGTTGCCCGCCTTGGCGGCCTCGTGCATCGCCTGCAAAACGGGGGCGGCGGTGAGGATGTCGTGCTCGCCGATGGTTAGCTCGGTGATTTTGACGCCAGAAGCGATCATGCCGCGCGCGCGCAGGAACAGCGCCCAGCCGTCGCCGCTATCACCTGCGATAGATTTGAGTTTGTCTGACATGTGCATGGGCGGGCCTCGCTGAATAGGGGTGGAGACATGCCTGCAGGCTGTCCCGCAGGTTGTCTGTGAGAATGGGGACCATGCGGCCTGAGGATTGTCAATTGTGAAGAGGGAAACTTTGCTGTCTTATGCGGAGGTGAGAGTAAGTTTGAACAGATTTCAGCGGTTTGTTATTGCCAGCGGCTTTACCAACTTGGCTGACGGCATTGCGCTGGTGGCTTGGGCATGGATCGCCTCGCTGTTGACGCGCGACCCTTTGTTGATCGCGCTGGTATCGGTGGCGCTGCGCTTGCCTTGGTTTGTCTTTGCCGTGCCTGCGGGGATCATCACCGACCGCGTTGACCGGCAGCATCTGATCTTGAGCATGGACGTTTTGCGCTTTGCTGGGTTTGCCTGTGCTGGGGTGGCGGTATGGATGGCGCTCCCATTGGGTGAGGCGCCGCTCAGGGGGATATCAACGCCTTGGCTTTACTGGGCTTTGCTCACGGCTGCTTTGGTGGTTGGGGCTGCTGAGGTGTTTCGCGACAACGCGGCGCAGACGATGCTGCCGGCGATTGTTGAGCACGCCGAGCTTGAGCGCGCCAACGGGCGGCTGTGGAGCGTGGAGCTGATTGGCAATGTGCTGCTCGGGCCGGTGGTGGGGGCATTCCTGATTGCATGGGCGCTGCCTGTGCCGATGTTTGCCAATGCGCTGGCTTACTTGGTTGCTGTGGTGCTTGTCTGGCGCATCACGGGGCGTTTTAAGCCGGAGCGTCAGGCGGGAGCACACTGGCACGCAGAGCTGCGCGAGGCTTGGCAGTTCCTACGCGGCGCGCCGCTGCTTCTGTCACTGGCGCTGATCACGGGGTTCTGGAACCTGTTCTTTCATATGAGCCACATTGCCTTGGTCTTGCATGTGCAAGAGAACCTTGAGGCAACTGTGCGCATATACGGGCTTGTGCTGGCAGGCGGGGCCATAGGCGGGATCATCGCGGGGTTTGTTGGCGAGCATATCGTCAAGGCGCTGGGGCCTATGCGGACGGCGCAGGTGTCGTTGGTTGTGTCGGGGCCGATCTACCTATGTATGGCCTACTTACCCACGCCGCTGGCGCTGGCCTTGGTGCTGACGGTGTTTGAGTTCTTCGGGGTGGTCTGGAACACGGTGTCTGTCTCTTACCGCCAGCGGCGCATACCTGATGTGCTTTTGGGGCGGGTGAACGCGCTTTACCGGATGTTTGCTTGGGGGATGATGCCGATCGGAATGATCGCTTCGGGCTTGCTGGTGCGGATGGGCGAGGGCCTCATGCCGCGCGAGTGGGCGCTGGTGCTGCCGTTCTTTGCGGCGGGGCTTGGGGCCATAGTGCTGGGGGCTTGGGGCTGGCGGGCGCTGGCGAGGGGCTTTGCCGGGGGCGATGAGACTTGACGAGGCCCACTTATGCGCGCTAGGGCTGTGCCTATGAACAACGTAATTTGCATTATCTGCTGCATTATTACCTGCTGAGTTAATCAGGCGGGCCGCTGTTCTTTATTTCATACTTGAGTTGAAGTTGCTAAGCCCGCCGCCAAAGCTATGCGCGCATGAGGGCCGACTATGACCGAGATCAAGCTATACAACACCAAGACCCGCAAAAAAGAGGTCTTTACGCCGATCAACGCTGACAATGTGCAGATGTATGTCTGTGGCCCGACTGTCTATGACCGTGCACACATCGGCAATGCGCGGCCTGTTATCGTGTTTGACACGTTGTTTCGGCTTTTGCGGCATGTGTATGGCGAGAGCCATGTGACTTATGTGCGCAACTTCACCGATGTTGACGACAAGATCAACGCGCGGGCAGCAGAGAGCGGCCGCACGATTGGCGAGATCACGCAAGAGACGACGCAGTGGTACTTGGATGATATGGCCGCCGTGGGCGCTTTGGAGCCGACGCATATGCCGCGCGCGACAGCCTACATTGCCCAGATGATCGCGATGATCGCTGATCTGATCGCGAAGGGCCACGCCTATGAGGCCGAGGGGCATGCGCTGTTCCGTGTGCGCTCGTATGAGCAGTATGGCGCTTTGTCTGGCCGCTCGGTTGACGACATGATCGCGGGGGCGCGCGTTGAAGTCGCGCCTTACAAGGAAGACCCGCTGGATTTCGTGCTGTGGAAGCCCTCAAGTGCTGAACAGCCGGGGTGGGACAGCCCGTGGGGGCGGGGGCGGCCCGGCTGGCACATCGAGTGCTCGGCGATGGCCTATGACTTGCTTGGTGACAGCTTTGACATTCACGGGGGGGGCAACGACTTGCAGTTCCCGCACCACGAGAACGAGATCGCGCAGTCTAAGTGCGCTGGGCACGGGTTTGCCAACTACTGGATGCACAACGAGATGCTACAGGTCGAGGGCAAGAAGATGTCTAAGTCTTTGGGCAACTTCTTCACGGTGCGGGATTTGTTGGATCAGGGAGTTCCGGGGGAAGTGATCCGGTTTGTGATGCTGAGCACGCATTATAGGAAGCCGATGGACTGGACCGAGAAGAAGCGGGTTGAGGCGGAGAAGACCTTATATAATTGGTCAAAGCATCATCTTGACTTCTCGGTAGCGGAACAAGTTCCTCATGAGGTTGTAAGGCTAGTGTCTGATGACCTTAATACAGCCGGTGCTATCGCGGAAATCCACAAGCTGCATTCCGCTGGGCAACACTCGGAAGTTCTGGCCGCTTTACGATTTCTCGGCTTCTTCGATGAACCTGAAGAGCTTTTGGGTAAGTTCGCTGGAGGTTTACTAACACAGCTTAGTGAACTTGAGCTTTTCAACTTTGCGCATTTGCTGACACAAGCTCGCCAAACCGCGATGCAAACCAAAGACTTCTCGGAAGTTGACCGCTTGAAAACTGCTTTCATCGAAGCTGGCCTTGAAGTGCGGATGAGCAAAGAGGGTGTTGAGCTGGTGCCAAGCGCTGGGTTCGATCCTGCCAAGCTGGAGGGGTTGTTGTGAGAGGGGTCATTGCAAGCAATCGCCCAGCTTGGCTGGGCAGCGCCCGAACCGCCCCCCACGGGGCGGGCGCTTTTGGCGGGCGGCTGGACTTTCCGGTTAGGGCTGTCTGTTTGACACAGTTTGCAGAAGCCTGTGAGCCGCCCCGAGCGGTTCGGGCGCTGCCCAGCCAAGGAGCGTGCGCATGACTGAACGCCTCTACATCTACGACACTACGCTGCGTGACGGGCAGCAGACGCAGGGCGTGCAGTTTTCTACGCCTGAAAAGCACCAGATCGCGGAGATGCTTGATGCGCTGGGGGTGGACTACATCGAGGGCGGCTGGCCGGGGGCGAACCCGACGGATAGTGAGTTCTTTGAGCAGCCGCCAAAGTTGCGCGCGCGCTTTACCGCCTTCGGGATGACCAAACGTGCGGGGCGCAGTGCCGAGAACGACGATGTGCTGGCCGAGGTTATGAATGCGGGCACAGACCACGTTTGCCTTGTGGGCAAGACGCATGAGTTTCATGTGCACACCGCGCTGGGCATCAGCCTTGAGGACAACGCCGAGAACATCCGCGCGAGCATGGCCCATATCGTGGCGCAGGGGCGCGAGGCGCTGTTTGACGCCGAGCACTTCTTTGACGGCTATAAGGCCAACCCCGCCTATGCCATCAGCTGTTTGAAAGCCGCCGAGGACGCTGGCGCGCGCTGGCTTGTGCTGTGTGACACCAACGGCGGCACGCTGCCGCATGATGTCTACGCGATCACCAAAGCGGTTATCAACGCGGGCATTGAAGGCAGCAAGCTGGGCATTCACACCCATAACGACACCGAGAACGCCATTGCCTGTAGCCTTGCCGCCATCGACGCAGGCGCGCGGCAGGTGCAAGGCACGCTCAACGGGCTGGGCGAGCGCTGTGGCAATGCCAACCTCACCACGCTCATCCCGACGCTGCTGTTGAAAGAGCCGTACGCGAGCCAGTATGAGACGGGCATCAGCCTTGACGCACTGGCAGGCCTCACGCAGGTGAGCCGCAAGCTTGACGACATTCTCAACCGCGTGCCAATGCGCCAAGCGCCTTACGTGGGGGCGAGTGCCTTTGCGCATAAGGCGGGCCTGCACGCGAGCGCTATTTTGAAAGACCCGAGCACCTATGAGCACATTGCGCCCGAGACGGTTGGCAATGCGCGCATCATTCCGATGTCAAACCAAGCCGGGCAGAGCAACCTGCGCAAGCGGCTGGCTGATGCTGGGCTTGAGGTTGCCAAGGGCGAGCCGGCGTTGCAGCAGATCTTGGACGAGATTAAGGCCCGCGAGGCGCTCGGCTATACGTATGACAGCGCGCAGGCGAGCTTTGAGCTGTTGGCGCGGCGTGTTTTGGGCAAGATGCCCGAGTTTTTCGAGGTGAAGCGCTATCGCGTGAGCGTGGAGCGGCGCAAGAACAAGTATAACCAGATGATCTCGCTGTCAGAAGCTGTTGTCGTTCTCAAGGTTGACGGCGAAAAGCGGCTTTCCGTGAGCGAGAGCCTTGATGAGGCTGGCTCTGATCGCGGGCCGGTTAACGCGCTCTCAAAGGCGCTGGCCAAGGACTTGGGCCGCTATGGCGAAGCGATCGCCGACATGCGGCTTGTCGACTTCAAGGTGCGCATAACCCAAGGCGGCACCGAGGCTGTGACGCGGGTTATCATCGACAGTGAAGATGCGGATGGGCTGCGCTGGAGCACGGTGGGCGTGTCGGCAAACATAGTCGACGCGAGCTTTGATGCGCTGCTTGATGCGATCAACTGGAAGCTTTTGCGCGCCACCGTTTGAGTGTTGCGATGTAACCTTGACGTTACACGCGCGACCCTCTATGTAACGCTAAGGTTACATGGGAGCGACGTGATGACGGTAGAACAACTTGAAGGTTTGCGACGCGGGCTGCTTGGCTTAACGGGGCTGAGTTGCGTTTCATACGCGCTATTGGCCGTGCTGCAAAACAGGCCTGACCCGTTCTACTGGTGGGTGCCGATGAGCTTTGGTATTCTTGCTGCGGTTCTGATCACGGCGGGTATATTTGCTGCCGGGCGAAACGTGGCCTTACAGGCGACTGACGAGTTGTACCGCGCCACCAACATGCGCGCGGCCAGCCAAGCTTACTGGGTGTCGCTGGCGCTGTTTGTGCTGTTCTCGGTCCTTGCCGGGCGCGAGGTGCTGGCTTGGCCTACGAGTGTTGCGGCGCTTGGCACGCTCATGGGCGCGGCCTATTTGCTGTTGTTTGTTTACCATGACTGGCGGGCGAGCCAATGAGTGGCCTTCTTACCTCTCTCAAAGACAAACGCACCGCCGCAGGGCTGACGCAGGCGCAGCTCGCAGAGCAAGTGGGCGTGAGCCGCAAAACCATCAACACAATCGAGAACAGAGTGTTCGTGCCTTCGACGGTTCTGGCCCTCAAGCTGGCCGATGTGCTCGGCGTCAGCGTGCATGATATTTTCCAACTGGAGCTTTAATAATGATACGTAAGCTATTCAAAATAATGGGAACATCTGTTCTTGTATACTTTGTCATTGCGCTTGGCCTGATTGCCTCACAGCGCCCTGTTGAGTTGCCCAAAAGCGGCGATCTTGATTTTTCAAAGGTGATGAAAAGCCGCTTTGAGACACCTGAAAGTGAAGCCTTTAGGCGCGCGGACTTCACGGCACGCGACGGCACAAAGCTCAATTACACCCACGTGAGAACGCAAGGCTCTGAGGCGTTGCCACTGGTGATCATGGTGCATGGCTCTAGCTGGTATGGCGGGCAGTATGACGCGCTGGCTTGGGCGTTACGCGATGTTGCTGAAGTCAAGGCCATTACCCTGCGCGGCCACGGGCTAAGCCCGGAAACGCGCGGTGACGTGGCCTATATTGGCCAGCTTGAAGATGATATCGCTGATCTGATCGCAGATAGCACGCAGGACACATCGCGCCAGATTGTCTTGCTCGGCCACTCCTCAGGCGGCGGACTTGTGGTGCGTTTTGCCGGCGGTGCATATGGCGACAAGCTTGCAGGGGCGGTGCTTTTGGCACCCTTCCTTAAACACGATGCCCCGACCACTCGGCAAGACGCAGGTGTCTGGGCCTATCCGATGGTGCGTCGGATCATTGGCCTGTCAATGCTCAATGCGGCTGGCATACATGCGCTTGATCGGCTCACTGTTATCCAGTTTTTGATGCCTGATGCCGTGCTGAACAGCCCGATGGGCGGCTACGCGACGACGGCCTATAGCTGGCGGCTCAACGCCTCTTATGCGCCGCGCAGGGATTACCTTGCTGATGTGGCGAGGCTCCCTGATTTTTTGCTCGTCGTAGGGCGCAACGACGAGACGTTTTTTGCTGAGGGCTATGCGCCGCTCATGTCAGGTACAACAGGCAAGGGGCGCTATGAAGTTGTCGATGGCGCAGCGCATTTGGATATCGTAGACCATGCGCGCACCGAAGCCCTGATCCGGGAGTATCTGAGTGAGCTCTGACGACTTAAACGACGACATAAATGCCTGTGCTGAAATTGTTCACAAGGGCGACCCTGACCGCTTTCGCGCGGTCATGGCGGCTCCCTTGGCTCTGCGCGAGAAGTTGTTGCCGCTTTATGCGCTCAACGTCGAAGTTGCGCGCGCGCCTTGGGTGACGGGCGAAGCGATGATCGCGGAGATGCGCCTGCAGTGGTGGCACGATGTTCTGGGGGAAGTCAAAAACGGCAAACCTGTCCGCCGCCATGAAGTTGTCACGCCATTGGCCGCTATACTTACCCCAACTCAGGCCTCAACTTTACAGACACTCGTTGAGGCCCGCCGTTGGGATATCTACAGTGACCAATTCGCTGACAGCGCCGCTCTCTGGGCGCATTTGCAGGCAACAACTGGTTCGCTGATGGCCGTCGCGGTTGAGCAGGCAGGGCAGGTGGCGACGCCTGAGGTGCTTGATTTCGCGGCAGCAGTTGGCTTGGCTGGTTGGCTAACGGCTGTGCCAGCGCTCAAGTCTGCTGGCCGTGTACCCTTGCCTGATGAGAGCATTGAGGCGATCACTGCACTGGCCAAAGCAGGGCTGCAAAAGCTGAGCGCGCTTCAGGCTATGCGGACAAACAGAGCCACACGCACTGTGCTTCTTGCTGGTTGGCAATCAAAGCCAATCCTTCAGCGCGCAGCCCATGCGCCCGAGCGGGTTTTGAACGGTACTCTGCCTATGCCAGCAGCACGCTCTCGCGCTCGCTTGTTACGCATGGCGCTGCTTAAGAGCCTTTAGCGTATCTGCCCAGTATTACTTTTGAAGCCGTGTAGAGATCAGTCTTCACGGGGCCGTAACACCAGCCAGATCAACGCGCCACCTGCCAGCATCAGGAACGGTGCCATCGCGAGGTTGACTGACACCCAGCCCGCCTGTGCAGAGGTGCCTGAGCAGTTCATCAGCCCGCCAGAGGCCAGTGACGCCACGAAGACGCCGCCAAAGACGATCAGGTCGTTCATGCCTTGCAAACGGCCCCGTTCGTGTGGCTCGTGGGAGCCTGCCAGCATGGTCGTGGCGCCGATGAAGCCAAAGTTCCAACCGATGCCGAGCAAGATAAGCGCTATGAAGAAGTGCTCCAGATTGACGCCCATAAGTGCCACGACGCCCGCAGAGCCCAAAATAGCAAGGCCTGCTGCGACGACTTTGGGGGGGCCGAACTTT
Source organism: Lentibacter sp. (assembly GCA_016744435.1). GTDB lineage: Bacteria > Pseudomonadota > Alphaproteobacteria > Rhodobacterales > Rhodobacteraceae > Lentibacter. Next base: position 66,527 of record JADGEJ010000008.1, read on the forward strand.
GTGATCAGATGGCCGGTGAAAAAGCTTGGAACATACATCGCCAGCACGTGAGCCGTGACAACGTAGCCCGCGATAAACTGGAAGCGGTCACGCAAGCTGCCTTCCGGCACTATACCAACGAGCCAGTTAGGGATATCGGTTTCGCCGCCCACACCGCAGCCAACAACTGCCAGTGGCGTTGATGTCATCACGAGGTTCATCAGTGCGTATGACACCATGGCGGAGATGATCGAGACAGCCACAAGCGGGGTTTTCAAAAGCTCGATGCGAGTGCGCCCGTGCGGTGCGTCTTCGTCGGGCACGGGGGGCTTGGGAATGTCGAGGAACAAAAACAGGATCGAGCCTACGATGTTGAGCGCCATGACTGCGAGGTAGGTACCCACAAACGGAACCGGGCCAAACGCCAGCGACGAATAGTTGCCCAGTTGCGGGCCGATGATTGCCGCGAGGAGGCCACCCGCCATGACATATGAAATGGCCTTAGGCCGGAAAGCCTCTGAGGCGGTGTCGGCGGCGGCGAAGCGGTAAAACCCCTGCGCTGACATATAGACACCGGTGATCAGGCTGCCGAACAGGTAGATCGGGAAGGAGGCTTGCGTGAGGCCATAAGCGCAGATAGCCGCGCCGACAGCGCCACAAGCCGCGCCCGCCAAGAAGCCCGCGCGCCGCCCGTATGTTTGCATGAACCAGCTCAGAGGCGTAGCGGCCAGCATCGAGCCAAGCACGATCATCGAGATCGGCAGGGTGGCAAAGCAGATGTTTGTCGCGAGAGCGCCCCCTGCCAGCCCGCCGATCGTGAAGATCATCGGCATCTGGCTACCCAAGAGGGCCTGCGCCATCACGAGGATGAAAACATTGCGCTTGGCGCGGCTGTCGGTGGGGGCTGTTGTCTCTGTCATCAGGCTTGGCTAGCGCCTTTGTTCAGGGGCTGCAAGACAGATCACTCCGCAACGGTGCGCAACTTTGTTGATATTTCCGCGCCTTGCCGGCAGTTTTCAGCGGATTGTGACCCTTTGCATCTTTTCACTTCGCCTCTGAACGCATAGATACGTTTCTGACATTATATTTCGGGCCCTCAACGCAGGCCCCGACCAAGGGAGAAAAAACATGCTTAACAATATCGGTCCTATGGGCCTTGTTCTCATCGCTGTTGTGGTGCTTGTCCTGTTCGGGCGCGGCAAAATCAGCGGGCTTATGGGCGAAGTCGGCAAAGGCATTACTTCGTTCAAGAAAGGCGTTAAAGACGGCGCTGAAGAGATCGAAGAAAAGCTGGCAGACGACGCCAAAGACGTGACGCCGGCAGAAGAAAAAGACAAGGTCTAAGCACTTTATGTTTGACCTTGGCATGACCGAGCTGCTGCTTGTCGGCACTGTTGCGTTGATCGTTGTCGGCCCCAAAGACTTGCCTGTGCTGTTTCGCAAGGCAGGCGAGTTTGTTGGCCGTATGAAGGGCATGGCGCGTGAGTTTTCCTCTGCCATGAACGCGGCGGCTGACGAAAGCGGCATGAAGGAAACTGCTGACAGTCTGCGCTCGATAGCCGACCCCAAGAAGATGGGCATTGATAGCGTCAAAGACGCCGTGACTGACTTCACCAAGTGGGATCCTGAGAGCGAGACAGGCAAGCTATCTGCCGAACGCCAAGAGGCCAAGCGCAAGATTTCGGAAGCCACGGCTAACGCTGCTGCGGCCCGTCAGGCCAAAGAAGTGCGTGACGCCCACGCTGCGCGCGAAGCTGCGGAAGCTGCGAAGGCCGAGCCAAAGCCTGCCGCAAAGAAAGCGGCGGCGAAGAAGCCAGCCGCCAAGAAGCCCACTGCCAAGAAGCCCACTGCCAAGAAAACAGCTGCGAAGAAGCCGGCCGCCAAAAAGCCCGCTACTGCTAAAAAAACAACCGCAAAGAAAACAACAGCCGCCAAGAAACCGGCTGGAGATAAAGCATGAGCCAGACCGACACGCCTGACGAAATGGACGGCTCAAGCGCGCCACTGATCGAGCATCTTGCCGAGTTGCGCACGAGGCTTATCCGTTCGGTCATCGCCTTTGTTATCGGCATCATTGTCGCCTTTACGGTGGCCGAGCCGATCCTTGATTTCCTTGTTGAGCCGATCGTGCGCGTGCTGCGCGACATGGGGGACCCGAACCCAACGCTGATCTTTACCTCGCCTCAGGAATACCTGTTTACGCTGTTCCGCATCTCGATGGTTTTCGGCTTCGGGCTTGCCTTCCCGGTGATCGCATTCCAGATGTGGCGCTTCGTGGCACCCGGCCTGTACAAACAAGAGCAGGGGGCGTTCTTGCCGTTCCTCGTGGCATCCCCTGTGATGTTCATACTCGGCGGCAGCTTTGCGCAGTTCGTGGTGACACCGCTGGCGATGAAGTTTTTCCTTGGCTTTGCCGATGTTAGCTCGATTTTTGCCAGCTTGCTGTCGAGCGCTGCGGGGGATGTGCCGTCTGATGCGGCCATCGTTCCAACAACTGACGACGGCCTGCAGATCACCTTCCTTGGTAAGGTGAATGAATCGCTCGACATTACGCTCAAGTTTATCATGGCGTTTGGTCTTTGTTTCCAGCTGCCTGTGTTACTCACGCTGATGGGCAAAGCTGGCCTTGTCAGCGCCGATGGCCTGCGCGCCGTGCGCAAGTATGCGATGGTTGGCATCCTCATCGTGGCTGCTCTGGTGACACCACCTGACGTTATTACGCAGCTGATCCTATTCACGGTGGTTTATGGCCTCTACGAAGTCTCGATCTTCCTTGTTGCGCGTGTCGAAACCAAGCGCGACGACAAGCTGCGCGAAGAGGGCTACTTTGACGACGAAGAAGAGTTCGATGATCCGTTGATGAAAGAGTTTGACGAGGAAGCCGAAGATGATGAAGACGACGGTATGGTGGACAAAACCTGATGTCTGATGCGGTGCTAAAACGGATAGCCGAGGCGCTCGAGCGTGTTAGCCCTCCGCCGCAGCCCACGCCAGACTTTGCCGCTGCTGACGCCTTTGTCTGGCAAGTCGAGCCCGACCATTTGCAGCCTGTCGCGCGCGTCAGCCGTGTTGACCTGTCACTGCTCATAGGTGTCGGGCGCGCCCGTGACACTTTGCTGGAAAACACGCGCCAGTTTGCCCAGGGCCTGCCTGCCAACAATGCGCTCCTTTGGGGCGCGCGCGGCATGGGCAAAAGCTCGCTGGTGAAGGCGGTGCATGCGCAGATCATTGCTGAGGGACTGCCTCTCAAGATCGTCGAGTTGCAACGCGAAGACCTGCCCAGCGTGGCGCGTTTGCTGAATATCCTGCGCACCAGCGACGCGCGCTTTGTGCTGTTTTGTGATGATCTCAGCTTTAGCCACGATGACCAGCATTATAAGTCACTCAAGGCAGTGCTTGATGGCGGCATAGAAGGGCGGCCAGAGAATGTTGTCTTCTACGCGACGTCCAATCGACGTCACCTGATGCCGCGCGACATGATAGAGAACGAACGCTCCTCCGGCATCAACCCGTCAGAGGCCGTCGAGGAAAAAGTCTCGCTGTCCGACCGCTTCGGGCTTTGGCTCGGGTTCCACCCTTGTGATCAAGACGAATACCTCGCGATGATCGACGGATATTGCGCCCGCTATGGCTTGCAAATAGACGCGGCGACCCTGCGTGCAGAAGCTATCGAATGGCAAGCCACACGCGGGGCACGTTCAGGGCGCGTTGCATGGCAATACGTTACCGACTTGGCAGGCCGCCAAGGCATCACCCTTAGCTAAGTTCTTTGGGGCTGACCCAGATAACTTAAAAAAGGGGGGCATGGGCCGTATGCGAAAGAGCTGACACAGTCAGTATAAGCAGGACCGTCTAATCTGAAGGAATGTGAATGGAGATCTAACAACAGTGACCCGTCACCCCAGTTATCTCAACTAAAGCGTTTCGACATATTGTGTGATCCAACAATAAGTCGAAACGCTTTAAGGCAATGGGTTGGAAGTCATCTAAGGTAGTTATCTGGGTCAGCCTCTTTTCTTTTTTCTTTCTAAAAGTATCCTGGGGGTTTGGGGGCAAAGCCCCCAAGTCTGGCGACGCGCGAAGCGCGGCGCAATCCCTATCTCAGGTAAGGCATCGGATCGACGCTTTCAAAGCCTTTGCGCACTTCAAAGTGTAGGTAAGCGCTTTCACCAGTTCGTACTTGGGCAAGCTTCTGGCCACGGCTGACTTTGTCACCCTTCTTGACGCTGATCTTGCTGACATTTGCATAAACTGTCAGCAGGTTATCAGGGTGTTTCACCACAATGATCGGCACTTGGTCAGCGTCAGAGGTGATCGCAGCGATCGTCCCGCCTGAAGCAGCACCGATGGCCGTGCCGGAAGGTGCCGCGATGTCGATCCCTTCGTTTTTACCTTTGGTATATTCGCGGATGATCTTGCCACGTAGTGGGAAGGCAAACTTGCCCGAGTTGGCTGGCTTGGTTTGTGACTTGCTCAAATCAGGCGTGGTAGCTGCCGTTGCTGCAACTGGCTTTGCAGTTGCTGCTTCGTCTTTTTCTGGCAATGGTTTAACAGCGCTTGGGGGCACGGGCGTGGGCGAGCCGACCCCTGGCTTTGGCGTAGCAACTTCTGCAGCGGGGGCTTTTGTCGCTCGCAATGGCGGCTCTGTAAGTGCAGTCGGGATCAGCAAATGCTGGCCTTCGCGAATGGCAAAATCATTGCCAAGGCCGTTCCATTCAGCCAGCGAACGCACGGAAACATTGTAGAGCCGCGAGACAGTATAGGCCGTTTCGCCACGCGCCACTTTGTGGCGGATAGGTTCGATGCCCGTTTGGCCCTTGCTGCGAGTCACGGCAGGCTTTGTGGGCTCTGCCTTGTCGATGGCGCTTCCCGCCAGTTCGGTGATGTCGACGGCTGGTGGCTGGATCGGACCTGCTGTGATCGCGCCAGTCGCGAGCGACGGCTCGGCCACACGGCGGGGCAGGGCGACGACCTCACCAGCGCGCAGGCTGTCAGTGGGTTGCACGCCATTGTAGCGCGCCAGTTCTTTGGCGTTATAGCCAATGCGCGCGGCCACATCGGCGAGCGTGTCACCGCGTCGCGCCACGGCGACTTGGTAGTTCGGATATGAAATAATGCCACGATCATCGGGCTTCGGGCGGTTCGCCGAGGCATTGCGGGCGGCATCGGATGTGTCAAACACCGAGTCAAACTTGCCACGTAAATCAAGGTCAAGAGGTTCGTCACAGCCTGCAAGAAGCGCCAAGCAGGCCGCCCCTGTCATCAGCCGGAAAGTATAGCCTGTTTTCATCTCAACATCCTCGTATTGCCCCTTGTTGGCCGGGACTTTTAAAACATTTAAACACCGCGATTGCGGCTCTAACTCTCTTTTCCGAGCCCCTCCAGAAGCGGCACGAAGCGCACTGGGCGCAGCTCGTCGTAGTCAAAGCCGTCTTCGTTGCGCGTCACCTTGATCAGGCTTTGCACGGCATCTGACTGGCCGACTGGTACGATCATGATACCCCCGATTTTGAGCTGCGCCAAGAGCGGGCCTGGCGGGTCTTCGGCGGCGGCAGTCACGATGATGCGATCAAAGGGGGCTTGGTCGGGCAACCCAAAGCTGCCATCGGAGGCCATCCCGATGACATTTGTCAGATCAAGCTGCTCAAACAGGGCCTTTGTTTCATGCACAAGGCGGCGGTGGCGCTCGACAGTATAGACGCGCCGCGCCAGCTGGCTGAGGATCGCGGCCTGATAGCCCGAGCCCGTGCCGACCTCCAAAACCTTGTCGCGCGGGCCAACTTCAAGCGCTTGCGTCATCAGCCCGACAACTGAGGGCTGGCTGATGGTCTGGCCACACGCGATGGGCAGCGGCGTGTCTTCGTAAGCGCGTTCGGCAAATGTGCCGCGCACAAACAATCCGCGGTCGATCTTTTCCATAGCACCGAGCACGCGCGGATCAGTCACGCCGCGCGAACGCAACGTGTAAAGAAACTGCATTTTCTGCTCAAGCGGGTCGAGAGGATCAAGGCTGGCGTCGTTCATTCGATGCTCCTGAGCGCCTCAAGCGCGTCGTGGGCTGTCAGATCAGCGCGCATAGGCGTGACCGAGATATAGCCATCCAAGTTGAGCTGGGCATCGGTGCCTTCACCGGTCTCAACTCGCTGGTTGCCGCCTTTGATCCAGAGGAACTTGCGCCCAGACGGCGAGCTGTGCGGCTCAACCGAGAAGTTGGTGCCCTCGCGAAAGCCTTGGCGCGCCACGCGTGTGCCGAGCACACCAGCGGCGGGAACGGGCGGGAAGTTGATGTTGTAAAACAGGCGGTAGCCAGACTGCGCTTTCGGGTCTGTTTTAAGGATCTTGCGGATCACTTCAGCGCCAAAAGCCTCAGAGCCTTCAAACGGGTTGTCTATCTCGTAGTTGTCGGGCCCCAAATATTGTGAGAGCGCCATTGAGGGGATGCCTTGCAGAGCGGCTTCCAAAGCGCCGCCAAGAGTGCCCGAGTAGAGCGCGTTCTCGGCTGAGTTGTTGCCACGGTTCACGCCAGACAACACCAAGTCAGGCTTCTCAGGCAGAATGTCATGCAGGCCCGCGAGCACGCAGTCGGCAGGGCTGCCTTCGGTGGCGTAGCGGCGCTTGCCCATTTTGCTGATCATCATCGGGTGGGTGTAGCTGATGCAATGCCCAACGCCGGATTGCTCAAACGCAGGCGCAACAACCCAGACGTCGCCATCCGCGCCGCACAAGTCCCAAGCGATCTTTTCAAGCGCTTTTAGGCCGGGTGCGTTGATGCCGTCGTCGTTTGTCAGAAGTATGCGCATGTTTTTGCCTGCTTTGCTTATGTCTTTGCATAGTAGAGCCGAAAGCTCAGGGCAAGCGGGCCACGGCGTTGTGGCGCATCAATAGAGTCGTTTATGCGACACTTATGAAAGGGCCAGCGTTGCCAAAAGGCGGGCGGCTTCGTCGCGCGGCGGGGCGAGAACGCTGCGGTCTTCGCCGGGGAAGAAGCGCGCGCGCAGGGCAGTGGCCATTGGCTTGGGCTGCATCAGGTGTACTTTAGGGCCGTTCTTTGCTGTCTCTGACGCCCAAGCTTTTACCAGCGCTGCCTGTGCGGCCTTGGTCGCGCCATAAGCTCCGAAGAACTTCTCACCGGTGTGGCTGTCTTCAAAGAACATCGCGGTGCTGGTTGGGGTGAGCAGGGGCGACACATAGCTTATCAGCCGTCCGGTGGCTGTCACGTTGATGTCGACAGACTTTTCCCAAGCTTTCGCGTCGATATGGTCGGCGGGAGAGAGCGGCGCGGCGTGGGCGGCTGTGTGCGCCCAGACATCGACAGTTCCCCAGCGGTCATAAATCGAGCGGCAAAGCTGCGCCATGGCGTCGGGGTTGATGATATCCATCGGGGCCAGCGTTGACTGGCCACCTGCCGCTTGAATGCGGTCATCAAGCTCTTCGAGCGCGCCTGTGGTACGCCCGACGGCGACAATGTGGTGAGTTGCGGCCAGCGCCTCAGCGAGGCCAGCACCAAGCCCGCGAGAGGCACCGGTTATGAGAGCAATTTTTGTCATGGCTCTGATTTAGACCTGTGCCACAAGCTTGGCAACCACCTTACGCAGGCAGGGCAAGGCGGCGCGTGCTAATGCCTGTGTTGATGACAATAAAGTCGTCTCCGACGGCGTTAATGTGCCCGAAAGGCGTGTCACTGCCTGCCTGCACCATGAGTGTGCGGCCATCAGGCGCGCGCAGCAAGGCTTGCGTGTCGCTGGGGCGCGAGACCACGCCAAGAAGGCGCAAACGGCTTAGGGAGAGCTTGTTTCTCTCGGTCGCTGCGTCGGCAGTTGTCTGGTTGATTTCGGTCGTCATGTTTGCAGGCCTCTAAGGCGCAGGAGCGCGCGAAAGGGGCATCTATGCCTGACGTCAGACGAGGGGAAGGGGGCGGCAGGACACATGCCGCGCTGCAGCAAAAACCTGCCGGTTTTGAGCGCCGGTACGTGGAAACCCGCTTATTCAGCCGCGGTTTTAAGCTCGAAACCCTTTTCGATCATGTCTGCAGGCGTGACCGGATATTCGCCGCTAAAGCAAGCGTCGCAGTATTGCGGGCAGCTTTTGTTGCGCCCCTCAGCCTCGCCAGCGGCGCGGTAGAGCCCGTCAAGCGAGATGAACTTGAGGCTGTCGACGTTGAGATGCTCGCGCATTTCTTCTTCCGACATGGTTGCGGCCAGAAGCTTTTCGCGCTGCGGCGTGTCGACCCCGTAAAAGCAGGGCCAAGCCGTGGGCGGAGAGGCGATGCGGAAGTGCACTTCGGCGGCACCCGCGTCGAGGATCATTTCTTTGATCTTGCGTGAGGTGGTGCCGCGCACGACGCTGTCGTCCACCAAGATCACTCGTTTGTCCTTGATCAGCGCGCGGTTGACGTTGAGCTTGAGGCGCACACCCATGTTGCGGATCTGCTCTGTCGGCTCGATAAATGTGCGGCCCATATACTGGTTGCGGATGATGCCCATCGCATAGGGGATGCCGCTTTCTTGGCTAAAGCCGATCGCCGCTGGCGTGCCGGAGTCGGGCACAGGGCAGACCAAGTCGGCCTCGACAGGCGCTTCACGGGCCAGCTCGACGCCGATCTGACGGCGCGTTTCATAGACAGACTGGCCGCCAAGGATGCTGTCAGGGCGCGAGAAATAGACATGTTCAAAGATGCAAAAGCGCGATGGCTGTTTGCGGAAAGGAAAACTGCTTTCGATCTTGTCACCGGTGATGACAACCATTTCACCAGGCTCGATCTCGCGGACATACTCGGCCCCGATAATGTCGAGCGCGCAGGTTTCCGAGCTAAGCGCGTAGCCGTCACCAAGTTTGCCCAGCACAAGCGGACGCACACCAAGTGCATCGCGCACACCGATAAGTTTGGTACGCGTCATTGCAACGACTGAGAAGGCGCCTTCAACACGGCGCAGCGCGTCTTCCATCCGCTCGGGGATGTTACGTTGCAGGGAGCGCGCCATCAGGTGGATGATACACTCACTGTCAGACGAGCTCTGAAAAATGCTGCCACGTTCGATAAGCTCACGGCGCAGGGCGACGGCGTTGGTGATGTTGCCGTTGTGGGCAATCGCCGCACCGCCCATGGAAAACTCGCCGAAAAACGGTTGCACGTCGCGGATGACCGCGCCTTTGGAGCCCGCTGTAGAATAGCGCACATGGCCAATAGCCAGCGGGCCGGGGAGCGTTTCCATCAAGGACTGTTTGGTAAAGTTGTCGCGCACATAGCCAAAGCGGCGGGCAGAGTTAAAGCCTTGTTCGGCGTCGTGGCTGACAATGCCGCCTGCCTCTTGGCCGCGGTGTTGCAGGGCGTGCAGCCCAAGGGCGACAAAATTGGCCGCGTCAGTTACGCCAGTCACGCCAAAAACGCCGCACTCTTCTTTGAGTTTGTCGTCATCAAAAGGGTGAGCGTAAAAGGGTTTGGCATTGGCGAGCGAGTTGGAAGAGTTAGGCACGGGTGAGCAGCTCCGAATCCTGAGTTCAACATTGCGCTCTTCATACGGCGGCATCCATGCATTGTCACGTTTCGATGACAGTGTTCGACGACAGAATTTGTGAAATTGGTTTACTATTCAGTTTACCGCCCTGATTTAGGGCGTGAATACCACGTTAGCCGCTCGTTGATTTCTTCGCGCGACTTGCCTGCTGCTGCGAGAATAAGGGCATAGGCCTCTGTGATTGGGCCAGCTTCAGGGTGCGAAAACGTGTGGGCGCAATAGCGGGTGTGATCTTTGTATTCGATGTACCAACCGGAACCATCCGCGCCCCTTTGCAAGGCATGTTTTACTCAGTTGGGGCGTCGGCGGGGGCGTCGCAGGCTGATACAAGCTCTTCATATTGCTTGGTAATCCAACCCAAGGCTTGCTCTGGGTCGCGCTCTTCGATGCTTGTCGTCATGCGGCCAAAAACCCGCGAGGAGCGGCTGTCGTCAATCGCGCCGATGTCTTGGCTGGTGAGCACAGTTTCATAAACGAAGAAGGCGATTGCTATAAGCAATATGCCCCGCACAACCCCGAAGAGAAAGCCAAGGCCCTGATCAAGCCCGCCGAGAGCCGAACGCTGAATAAGCGATGAAAACAAAGGGGTGAACAGCGAGGCGATCACCAGAACAATCGCGAAAACTGCAGCAGCAGCGGCGATCATCGAAAGCTCGCAACTGTCCGATATCAGGCTGCCAACAACAGGCACTTCTTTGACGAGTGGCTGAAGTTGCGGCGCAAAGATGAAGGCCAGAACGGCGGCCAATATCCAGCCGGCAATGGCAAGGCCTTCGCGCACCAAGCCACGTGAGTAGGCCAATAGGGCGGAGACCACGACAATAAGCGCGACAACACCGTCAACAATCGTAAAACCATCCATCTCGTCGCTCTCCTAGTGTGGCGCTTAGCCCGCCCCGAATATCGCACCTACGAATTCCGTCAAGTCTTCATAACCGCTGGTGGCCATGCCCGCGACTTTTGGTGTCTTTTTGCCCTTGGGCATGATTGCGCTGGTAAAACCAAGTTTCTGCGCTTCTTTCAACCTGTTTTCTGTCTGGCTGACGTTTCTCAGGGCACCAGACAGGCTTAATTCGCCAAAAACGATCGCGCCTTCGGGCAGGGCCGCGTCTTCGCGCGCCGAAAGCAGCGCCGCAGCAACCGCAAGGTCGGCGGCGGGCTCGCTGACTTTTAGGCCGCCCGCGACGTTGAGGTAAACATCAAGCCCAGCGAAGGGGATGCCGCAACGTGCTTCAAGCACAGCCAGGATCATCGCAAGGCGTGAACTGTCCCATCCGACAACTGTACGGCGCGCCTGGCTGTGCGGGCTTGGGGCGACAAGTGCTTGAAACTCAACAAGAACCGGGCGGGTGCCTTCGATGCCAGAGAACACCACAGAGCCGGGTGTTGCGGTGCCGCGTTCGCTTAAAAATAACGCCGACGGGTTGCGCACTTCTTGCAGGCCAGCGCCTGTCATCTCGAAAACGCCGATCTCGTCAGCGGGGCCAAAACGGTTTTTGACCGCCCGCAAAATGCGGAACTGGTGGCCGCGTTCGCCCTCAAAATAGAGCACAGTGTCAACCATGTGCTCGACAACGCGAGGGCCAGCGATCTGGCCGTCTTTTGTAACGTGGCCCACCAGGATTACGGAGGTGCCTTTGCTTTTGGCAAAGCTTGTCAGCTCATGAGCGGCAGAGCGCACTTGGCTGACCGAACCGGGGGCGCTGTCGACTGTGTCGACCCACATAGTCTGGATGGAATCAATGATCGCGAGCTGCGGTTTTTCTTCTTCCAGTGTGGTGAGAATGTCGCGCAGGTTTGTCTCGGCACCGAGCATGACCGGGGCGTCCTTCAAGCCCAAACGTTGCGCGCGCATGCGCACCTGTGCGCTGGCTTCTTCGCCGGAAATATAGATTGTTTTCAGACCATTACTGGCAAACATCGCAGCGGCTTGCAACAAAAGCGTCGACTTGCCGATGCCCGGATCGCCGCCCACAAGGATGGCTGAGGAAGGTACAAGCCCACCGCCCAATACGCGGTCAAGCTCATCCATCAGGCTGCGGGTGCGGGCTGGCGGCGTCTCTTTGGTATCAAGGGCTGTGAGCGTAATTTTCCCACCGCGTTTGCCGCCGATGGCTTTGGAAGATGAAGAAGAGGTTAACGGCTTTTCTTCGGTGATCGAGTTCCACTCATTGCAAGAATCACATTGGCCGGCCCATTTGGATGTGGTGGCCCCGCAGGCGTTGCAGACAAAGACAGGTTTTTTTGACATATTTTTTGATGCCTGAGCCGAGGCGGACAGTCAAACGCTAGCATGCAAAAACTTAAAAGAAATTACTCAGCGGCGCGGGGCAGGCGAGAAACGTTCTCTGCCTCGGCCTCGGCGTCAAGCATAACCTGCACGCCAAGCTCTGGCATGACCTCACGCAGCTCGTCGCGCAGGCGCTCAAGTTGTGATGCCGCGACGCTTTCTTCCAGATCGACTTCGTGCAGCCAATGTTTCAGTTCGGTCGCGACAATCTTGGCCTGATCAAGCCGCGAATTAAACCGCTCGACTTCGCTTTGACGCTGACGCAGAAAGTCGCGCGCGCGGGCCAAGGCTTCGTCAGAATAGGTGTCAGACAATTCTTTTGAGATATGGCTCATCTGAGCCGCCGCTTCGAGAACCTCTGGCTCAAGCGAGCCCAAGTCAGGATGCTGGCGCAGATAGACCAGACGCTCGCGAACCGAATCAAACTCTGAAGACAATTTGAACGCATCGGCACGGTCTGCTGCATGGGCGTGGTGATAAGCGCGGGCGACGTCATGCATGCCCAGCTGAAAGGATCGGTGGGAGTTTTCGAGGGTGAGGATACGTCTGGTTGACGGCAGAAAAAACGCCAGAAGAACAACCAAGCCTGTCAAAGAAGATTGCACCCAAACCCCAGCGTTTGCTACGGATTCGCCGCCATAAGACAGCGAAAGTTCAAGCCAGGGGAGCCCCCCAGCTATTGCCAAAGCCGTGGCAACAACGGCGCCAAGCGCAGCCAAAACCACAAGCACAAACGCGAGCCTGTGAAGCAAAAATCCTATAACCCGCAGACCATGTAAAACCGTAACCATGATTTCCCCCCAGAAATCAATTTAATCCTTAGGCGATATTATGCCGATATTTTCCGGAAATGGCAGGGGAAAACGCGTGAATTGGCGTCGTTCTTGCGAAATAGATTGTTGATACGGTTAATTGTTCACTCTTCAGAAACAGTACTTACTGTTTTGAGCGATTGTTTCGTCAACATGCTAATGACCAAAGACCCCACGATGCAGGCGGTGAACATATACAGCCCCCATGCTGTTTCGAGCCGCCCAACGCCGATGCCTTTGGCGAGGGTAATATAGAGCGCGATCAGGAAGATGTCGGCCATGGCCAGCTTGCCCAGCACGTTAAGTACGGGCAGCACCGAGGGCTTGAGCAAGTCGAACTGCACGAGCGCCAGCCCCAGCGTTTTCACATAGGGTGCGAACAGGGCGAAGAAGGTTACGGTCAGCGCGAGAAACACATCTGAGCCCCAGAGCGACTGTAGCCCTGTGATCACCGAGATTTCTTTGAGCGAAAACAGCGGCAACAGCCCCGCTTTCATCAGCGGCGCAAACCATGCGATGGGAAACAGGATGAGCAGGGAAAGGTTGGCGAGACGTAGCATAGGTGTTCCGTTCGTTTTGGTCATTCTAGCAGCTAAGCAGCGCCTGTGCTCGCGACAATAGGCCAGAACGGGGAGAAAACTTGTGATTTTCCCTGTCGCGTTAACTTTTGCGGGTTTGGCCAAAACGGCAAGTGCCTACAGTATGCAGCACCCTATGCAGCTAGGTGTATGACATCTGTGCATACAGTTTTGGGCAGGCTTGTCGCATTGGCGCGTGTTAACACAAGGCTCGGCTGGTTTAGTTTTCCTTAACCGGACAGGGGAGCTTGTCAGACAGATCGCGTTTGAAAAGCCTCTCCGACAGGTCGAGAGCTTTCTTGCCGCGATCCTTCCATTTCTGATCAACCTTTTCGGCGGCACTGTCGCAGAGCCGTTCACGGAGTGACTTGCGCTCGGTCTGGGCTATGCTCATCGAGATCACGCTGGTGGCCAGCATGACAACCACCACGATCGCCATGCCGTGGCTGACCAGCTCTTTGGCGGCGCTGATCGAGGCGGTTTTCTGAGCTGCTGGCGTGTCGGGCGTGTCGGCGTCAGGCGTGTTGTCGTCTGCCGCGAGCACAAAAATGCCGCTGAGAATGAGCAGCGCAACACTGAGCAGCATCGCGCCCGCCGAGAACAGCCACGACAACAGCGTGGCCGCGCCGATGCCCGCGACAGGCAGCACGATACCTGCGATGAGATGCGCTGATGTGAGCGCCATGAGCAGGTATGCCGCGCGCTTGAGCCCTTTGGTGTGGGCTGCCATCCAGCTTGCGCCCAACAGGTTGGCGATGAGCGCGAGAATGAAGTGCAAAATGGCGCCGAGGATGACCGCGATCAGCTCGAAGACGGGGGTGAGGATTGGTGTGAGGATCGCGACTAAAAGGTTGGCGATGGCCTCGATGATCGGGGCGAAAATGGCACCTAGGAAGTCAAACATCGGCTAGATTCTGAGGAAAATGAACAGAGTTAAGGCTGCAAAGCTTACGCCGAGTCCAAGCGTTGCAGGCAGGTTGACCCAACGCAGTGTTGTCGGGAAATAGGTGTGCCGCAGATAGACTGTGAATAGCGTCGCAAAAGACAGTGAAACCCCGATGCCTTCGATCAGCCGTCGGGAACTGTAGGGCAGTTTGTTTGCATAAAGAAACGTTCCGAAGGCGAGCCAAAAGCAGGCCAGCGCCGCCACAGAAAGCGCGCGCCCCTTGCCGCGAAGCAAGTAGCTTCCCGCGACAAGCGATATGCCAAAGCCGAGAGGGGCTGAAAAGACCCAGATATGTTCGAGAATGTCTGTTGTTCTCATGCCTGTCGCCTCCGCAACGGTTGGAAAAGGATCACTGCCGCCACCGCACATTAGCGCACCGCCTCGATCGGTCCCTCGGCGCGGCCGTGGATGAACTGGTCGAGGTAGGGGTCACCGGAGTTGTCGAGCTTGCTGACAGGGCCAGTCCACTTGATGACGCCATCGTGCAACATGGCAATATTATCCGCGATGGCGCGCACCGAGGACATATCATGCGTGATGGTCATGGCCGTCGCCCCCATCTCGGTGACAATCTCGCGGATCAGCTCGTTGATGACGCCCGCCATGATCGGATCAAGGCCAGTCGTTGGCTCGTCAAAGAAGATGATCTCGGGTTCGGCGGCGATGGCGCGGGCGAGGCCGACGCGTTTTTGCATGCCGCCTGACAGCTCTGATGGGAAGAGATCAGCGGTTTCGGGCTTAAGGCCGACGCGGCGCAGCTTTTCAATCGCGATCTCGCGGGCTTCTTCCTTGGGGCGTTTGAGGGCGCCACGCAACAGGCGGAAGGAAACGTTTTGCCAGACGGGCAGACTGTCAAACAGCGCACCGCCCTGAAACAGCATGCCAAAGCGGGCCAAGAAAGCGTCGCGATCGCCCCTTTGCACGTCGTTGCCGTCAACCGTGATGGTGCCGCTGTCGGGGGTGACGAGGCCAAGGACAGACTTCAGCATCACAGACTTGCCCGTGCCCGAGCCGCCGATGATCACCATTGAGGTGCCCTTGTCGATGGTCAGGTCAACGCCTTGCAGGACGTGCTTGGCGCCGAAGGCTTTGTGGACATCTGTGAGGGTGATCATTGGCTTGCCCCTGATGATTGAGCCGAGCATTGCAGGCGCGCGCGGGGGCGATACGACTTAGGTGTTTGGCAATTTATGCTCGCCAAGCACCTGTGCCTTGACTGTAGCCCTGTGACGCTGGCCAATCGCCGTCGCGTGGAGGCGCGCCTGCGATGCACGGCGGCTTTCAGCCTTGATTCCGTGCTTTTTGATGTCCTATGCAAGCTATTCATGACGTGAAAAACAACTCTGTTAGCAGGTAGTTTGCGGCGAGGATCATAACGGAGGCGGCGACGACGGCTGTTTTGGTGGCGCGGCCAACGCCTTGTGCGCCGCGGCCCGAGTTCATGCCGTAGTAGCAGCCCATCGTGGCGACGATAAAGCCAAAGGCCGCGCCTTTTAAGAGGCCAGAGGTGACGTCCCACATTTCGAGGAAATCAACGGTGTTTTTGAGGTAGGCAGCCTCATTAAAGCCCAGCCGCGTGACGCCGATGATGTAGCCGCCGAAAATGCCGATGGCGTCGCCCACGGCGACCAGCACGGGCACCGCGAGGGTGGCGGCGAGAACGCGCGGCAGCGTGAGGTATTTCATCGGGTTGGTGGAGAGCGTCACCAGAGCGTCGATCTGCTCGGTGACTTTCATCGTGCCGATCTCGGCGGCGATCGAGCTTGTCACACGCGCCGCGACCATGAGGCCGCCCAGCACAGGCCCAAGCTCGCGCACCATGCCGATGGCGACGATAGAAGGCACAACCTCTTCGGCGTTAAAACGCGCGCCGCCAGAGTAGATCTGCAAGGCCAGCGCGCCGCCTGTGAACAGCGCCGTGAGGCCGACAACAGGCAGCGAGAGCCAGCCGATTTGCACCAGCGCCGTGGCAAACTCGCGGCCATAGAACGGCGGGCGAAAGAGGTGTGTGACTGTCTCAAACGCGAACAGTGCCACGCGGCCCACGGCGGCGAGCATGGCCAGAACTGTGGCGCCCAGAGCGGCGATTGGGGTGAGGAGTGCGTTCATCTAGCCACCAGAGTAGCGGCGTGTATAGCGCGCGCCGAGAGACGTGAGAATTTCATAACCGATAGTGCCCGCTGCCGTGGCCAGCTCATCGACTGACTGCTGACGGCCCAGCAACGTGAGCGAGGCGGGCGTCTCGGAGAGGCGGGTGATGTCGGCGGCGATCATATCCATCGAGACGCGGCCCAAGAGCGGGCAGTCTGTCTGGCCGTAATAGGCCGAAGCGTTGCCCGACATGGCGCGAATGAGCCCGTCGGCATAGCCTGCGGCGAGTGTGGCCACGCGGCGCGGCGTGTCAGCGATATAGGCGTTGCCATAGCCGACACTTTCGCCAGCGGCGACGTCGCGCACCTGAATAACAGGCACCTCAAGGTAGGCCACAGGCGTGGCCAACTCGAAGGGTTTGCCGCCATAGAGGCCGATGCCGGGGCGTGTGAGATCAAAGTGGAAGGCTTCTCCGAGGATGATGCCGCCTGTCGCGGAGAGCGAGCGCGGCACGCCTGTGCCCTCTGTCATTTCGCGGAAGTTGCGCAGCTGGTGCTCGTTCATCGCGTGGCCAGCCTCATCGGCGCAGGCGAGGTGGCTCATCAGCAGCGTGGGGTTTTGCGACAAGACCAAGTCGCTGAGCGCAGCCCATTCGGCAGGCTCCATGCCGAGGCGGTTCATACCGGTGTCTAGCTGCACGCCGAAAGGGGCTTGCGGCAGCGCTTCAAGGTGGCGTTGGAGCTGCTCAATAGAGTTGATCATCGGGGTGAGCGACAGATCGTGGATCATGTCGGCGTCGCCCGCCATATGGCCAGCAAAGAGGTTGATGGTGATGCCATCGCCCAGCTCGCGACGCAGGGTTGCGCCTTCTTCGGCCGTGGCGACAAAAAACTGCCGTGCGCCCGCCGAAGCGAGAGCCTTTGCAACGCGCGACACGCCAAGGCCATAAGCGTCGGCCTTAACGACAGCCGCCGTTTCGCCACTGCTGATCTTTGCGAGCGCACGCCAGTTGCTGACGACTGCGTCGAGATCGATTGTGAGAGTTGAGCTTGCCATAGTGTCTTGTCGGCAGAGGCGGCGGCGGCGTCAAGGGGGAAAGCGTTTGGGGTAGGCTTATGGAGGCAGGGCCAAGTAGGGGGCCAGCCCCCAAGCCCCAAAACAAGTTTTGTGACTTCCCCCCGGGATATTTTTGGAAAGAAAAAAGAGGTGGAACGCGGCTAGGATATTGTCGCCGGATCAGCAGATTTGTGACATCGTTGGGCCGTTCAACCGACAAGTTTCTTGGATAGGTCGCAATGGCTGGAACCAATGAAACTGTCTAGATGCCAGAAGAATATCATATCGACGAGCTAACACGCTTAAGGCTGCCTTGGCAGCTTTTCGGGTTTTTGGCAGTGTTTGTGGCCGTAGGCATTATGCGTTTTGGTGTGACCTATGATGTCGACTACCGCTGGGGCAAGGTGCTGGCGGTTGAACAGATGGTAGGAAAAGACATTTACGCGCGCATTGCCCTTGTCGAAGTTGAGGGGGAGTCTCGGCGCATGTTTACTTCTGATCGCTATCTGCAAATGGCACCAAACCAACCCGTTTGCGTTGCGAAACGCACGAGGCTTTCAAGGCGTTTCACGCGTTATACTGTTGAACTGCCTGTCTATTGTCGGACCAAAAGCAAGTTCCAAACGCCAGCGCAGGGGCTTTGGGGCGGCTGAGCTTCGGCTATTCTTCAAGGCCTTACGGCCAATTCCGCCAGCTTGAGGCACATTTGGGTTGCGACATTCATGTCTTGCACAGAGATCCACTCAAGCGGGCCGTGCAACTCTTGCATGCCAGTGAAGATGTTGGGGCAAGGCACGCCAAGCTCTGTCAGGCGCGAGCCGTCGGTGCCGCCGCGAATGGGCTCCGAGCGCGGGGTGAGGCCGATGGCCTTTGCGGCTTGGTGGGCCAAGTTTACTGGCGTCATGTCTTGCTCAAGCCAGTAGCGCATGTTGCGGTATTGTGGGCTGATCTCGCAGGTGATGTGTGCGCGCGGCTCGCCAAGTTGGACGGCTTCACAGACGCTTTGCAGCAGCGCGGATTTGGCGGCAAGCCCATCGAGCTCAAAGTCACGCAGAATAAATGTGAGCTCGGCAGTGGCGGCGTTTCCGTTTAGCTCGGTGACCATGATGAAGCCGTCGCGGCCCTCTGTTGTGTCAGGCGTCATGGAGACATGTGGCAGGCCCATGATAATGCGCGCCGCGAGGTGCAGGGCGTTAACCATCGTGTCTTTCGCAGTGCCCGGATGGATGGACACACCTTCGATCGTGACTTTCGCACCGTCTGCCGAGAAGCTCTCGCACTCGATATTGCCGACTTCACCACCATCAAATGTATAGGCGAAATCTGCGCCCAGATCGCGTGGCAAATCAGGGTGCACACCGCGGCCAATTTCTTCGTCGGGCGTGAAGGCGAGGCGCAGGCGTGGGCGCGGCAAGCTTGGATTGGCAAGCAACTGGCGCGCGGCTGTCATGATGATGGCGACGCCTGATTTGTCGTCAGCGCCCAAGAGCGTGGTGCCTGAGGCTGTGATGATATCGTGGCCCTGTTTGGTGCCGAGATAGGGCGCGTTTTCGGGGCTAAGTGTCAGCTCGGGCGCGTCGGCAAATGTAATGTCGCCACCGTTGTAGCTGCGGTGCACAACAGGCTTGACGCCCGCGGCATTGAACTGCGGGGCGGTGTCTACGTGGGCCGAGAGGCCAACGGTTGGGGCTGTCACGCCCTCGCTCGCCGGTATGGTTGCGAGGACGACGCCGTAGTCTGTGAGTGTGATCTCTTGCGCGCCGATCTCTTTAAGCTCGCTCATGAGCAGCTTTTGCATATCAAGCTGGATCGCGGTGCTGGGGCTTGAAGGGCTGTCAGCATCGCTTTGACTGTCGATTTTGCAGTAACGGATCAGACGGGCTTCGAGTTCGGCGTTGAAGTCAGTTGTCATCTGGGGTGTCCTGTTTCTGGTTCAGTTGCAGGGGGCAATGCTGGCGCAATCTTGTCTGGTTTGGCTGATGAGCGAAGCCACGGCGGCTGCGGCCTCGACAGCCTCGGCGTTGCGCTTGAGCCAATTCATGCGAGCGGCACTTGCTGCGTGGCGCAGTGGATGCCGCCACCGACTTCGCCGAGCGCGTCAACATTGAGAGTGATGACTTCGCGACCGGGGTAATGCTGTTTCAGGGCCTTTCCGGCGATTTTGTCGGCCTCACGATCACCAAATTGCGCAGCTATGACGGCGCCGTTGCAGGCGTAGAAATTGGCATAGGAGGCGACAAAGTCGATTGATTTGATGCGCCGTGCTTTTGGGTGCGGCTCGGGGATGACTGTGAGGTTAAGGCCAGCAGTTTCTAGCGCATCGTGGGTTTCAAGCGCGGCTTTGTGAAAATCATCATAGGGGTCAGGATCATCCGGCAAGTTGATCAGCACTTTGTTTTGGCCGGTAAACCGCGCCAGACTGTCGATGTGATAGTCGGTGATGTCTTGGCCCTTTACGCCTTTAGTCCAGATTATTTTGCTTGAACCGTAGGCAGTTAACAGGCGTTCTTCAACTTGATCACGGCTCAAATCAGGGTTGCGATTGCGGTTTACCCATGAGCTTTCATGGGCGATCAAAAGCCCGTGCCCGTCGTGCTCAACTCCGCCAGCTTCGCCTCTGAGGCCGCTTGGGCGCATTGGCGTTCCGAGGCGCTCGGCGACTTGTGCCGCGACAAGACTGTCACGCTTGTGCACCTGCTTTTTGCCCCAGCCGTTGAACTGGATGTGGCTCACCGCTAGGCCAAGGCTCGCGTGTTTGGTAAACAGCGGGCCAGCGTCACGCGCCCACAAGTCTTCTGTCGGGATATCCCAGAGTTTAACCTTGCTGGACACCCGCGCCTTTGCGTTGGCCCAATCATCGGGATGGGCGCACAGATAGACGGTTTCGAACTCGGCAATCGTGCTGGCGATCTCGGCGATCGTGTCTTGCAAGATGTTCAGAAGCTCAAGGTCGGGGTGGACGCGGCGGTTGACGGGCCACATCATAATGGTGGCGGCATGCGGGCCTTCTTCCGGCGGCACAACCCAGCCTTTGGAGGCGAATGTTGGCGTGGCGGCCATGGCGAGGGCTCCTGACAAGGCGGTGCGGCGGGTGATCATAAAAACTCGCTTTTTTAAAGGGCTTTAAAACTCTCTCCCGCCGTCTTGTTGCCAGGCTTTCACGAGGTTGCCAAAGCGGGTGAATTGCGCCTCGAAGCTGAGCTCGACCATGCCGATGGGGCCGTGGCGCTGCTTGCCAATGATGACTTCGGCGCGGCCATGCAGGCGAGACATTTCGTCTTGCCACTCGGCCATTTTGTCAAGCTCGTGCTCTGACGGTTTCTCGCGCTCTTTGTAGTATTCACCGCGATAAACGAACATGACGACGTCGGCATCTTGCTCGATTGAGCCAGATTCGCGAAGGTCAGACAGTTGCGGGCGTTTGTCTTCACGGCTTTCAACCTGACGAGACAGCTGGGAGAGGGCGATGACGGGGATTTGCAGCTCTTTGGCGATGGCTTTGAGGCCCATCGAGATCTCGCCGATCTCTTGTACGCGATTTTCTGAGGTGCCGCGCACCAGTTGCAAATAGTCAACGATCAGCACATCAAGCCCATGGGTGCGCTTCAGGCGGCGCGCGCGCGCTGCGAGTTGCGCTATGGGGATGGCAGCCGTGTCGTCGATGTAAAGTGGGCAGGCTTCAAGCGCTTTGGCCGCGTCAACGAAGCGGCGGAACTCGACCTCGTCCATGTCGCCTTGGCGGATTTTGTGAGAGCTGATTTCTGACGCTTCCGCAAGGATACGTCCTGCGAGCTGTTCGGCGCTCATCTCCAAGCTAAAGAAGCCGACAACGCCACCGTCAATTGCGCCTTCAGTGCCGTCTTGCAACTTGCCGCGCTTGTAGGCTTTGGCGACGTTGAAGGCGATGTTGGTGGCGAGTGATGTTTTGCCCATCGACGGGCGGCCAGCGAGAATGAGCAAGTCAGACTTGTGTAGACCGCCGAGCATCTGGTCCATGTCCGACAGGCCTGTTGAGACACCAGCAAGGCCGCCGTCGCGTTGATAGGCCGCGTTGGCAACATTAACAGCGTCAGTTACGGCCTTGAGAAAGCTCTGAAATCCGCTCTCTGTTTGGCCTTGTTCGGCAAGCTTGTAGAGCTGCTGCTCGGCTTCAACGATCTGCTCTTTGGGCTCAGAGCTGACATCAACCTTGGCCGCTTTGGAACTGATCTCTTGGCCCAACGCGATCAGATCACGGCGGATGGCGAGATCGTAGATTAGCTGGGCATAGTCGCGCACCGCGAAGGCCGAAATAGCCGCGCCAGCGAGGCGGGCAAGGTAGGCGGGGCCGCCAAGTTCTTTGAGGCCATCGTCGTCTTCAAAGAAGGCTTTGAGCGTGACGGGCGAGGCGAGGTTGTTCTTGGCGATCCGCGCGGCGGCCGTCTCGAAGATGCGCGCATGCACAGGGTCGTAAAAATGCTGCGGGCCGATGATGCTGGCGATCTTGTCGTAGACATCATTGTTGGTGAGCAGCGCGCCGAGAAGCTGTTGCTCGGCCTCGATTGAGTGTGGCACGGTTTCCGGCGTGCTGACTTCAGCGCCTGTGGGGTTGAATGTCGTAATCTCGTTCATGTGCTCCGCTCTTCCGCTACTATCTCACCCAAGGGCCGTTCTACAGAATACTGGTGTAAAAACCCATCTGGATAGAACGGGGGATGACCCTGTGTGCAAGCCTGTGGATACACCAAAAGTACGCAATGCTCTACCGGATCGGGTGGTGTGGCGTGACTTTATCACCAAATGTGGTGCGATGCATTGATTCTGCTGTCGTGGCATTTGCCCCAACTGTGGATAAGTTTATTTCTTGTTTGCTTCTTGCCACTTACGCGGATCGTTGAGGAACTTCTCGACTTCGGCAAGCGTTTCGGCGGAGAAGGCCTCTTGAGCGTGGGCCTCTTTGAGGACGTCCCACCATGTGCAGAGGTGATGCAGGGAGACGCCGTGATCGCCGAGGGTTTTGGGTGTTTCGGGGAAGATGTCGTAGTAGAAGATGACGGCGGTGTGCGCGCAGGTAGCACCTGTGTCGCGGATGGCGTCAACGAAGCTAAGCTTGGAGCCGCCGTCGGTTGTTAAATCCTCGACGAGGAGCACGCGCTCGCCCTCGCTCATCGCGCCTTCGATGCGTGAATTTTTGCCGTAACCCTTTGGTTTTTTGCGCACATATGTCATGGGAAGTGCCATGCGCTCAGCCACAAGCGCGGCGAATGGGATGCCGGCCGTTTCGCCACCAGCGATGTTGTCAAAGGCTTCAAAGCCAGCGTTACGCATTACAGTGATGGTGAGGAAATCCATCAATGTACTGCGAATGCGCGGGAAGCTGATGAGCTTTCGACAGTCGATATAGCTGGGCGATGGCAGGCCAGAGGCCAGTGTGTAGGGCGTCTCGGTGTTGAAGTTAACTGCGCCGATCTCCAGCAACATGCGGGCGGTCAGGCGGGCGATTTCTTCGGGCGAGGGATAGCTTGTCGGGATCATGGCTCTGTCCTTTGAGTTGGTCGTCGGAAAATTTGAATTTTCCGGTTCGTTTTCTTTGAAAGAAAACGGCTTAGGTTGGAACGCTCCAGAAAACAGGGAAACCGGGGTCAAAGACTGTGACTGTGGCTTCAGCGGTGCGGACGTCTTTGGGAAACACGACGGCCTCGTCTGATTTGGTGAGCGTAAGAGTGTCTTGGTTCGCGGGCAGCCCATAAAAGGCAGGGCCGTGCAGTGATGTGAAGCCTTCCAATTTGTCCAGTGCATTTGCCTCTTCAAACGTATGCGCAAGACAGGCCAGCGCCACGGGCGCCGTGAAGCAACCCGCTGCGCAGCATTCGGCTTCCTTTGCGTGGGTCGGGTGTGGCGCGCTGTCCGTCCCGAGGAAAAAACGAGAATCCCCTGAAGTCGCAGCACTTACGAGAGCTTCGCGGTGCTCGCGGCGCTTGAGGATCGGCAGGCAGTAGTAGTGCGGGCGCATGCCGCCGACGAGCATGTCATTGCGGTCGAGCATCAGGTGTTGGACTGTTATTGTCGCGCCCAGACGTTCCGGGTTGGCTTTGACATAGTCGACGCCGTTCTTTGTCGTGATGTGCTCCATGACGACTTTGAGCTCGGGCACGCTTTTGCGGATCGGGTCGAGAACGCGGT
Organism: Lentibacter sp.; assembly: GCA_016744435.1. Classification (GTDB taxonomy): domain Bacteria; phylum Pseudomonadota; class Alphaproteobacteria; order Rhodobacterales; family Rhodobacteraceae; genus Lentibacter. The sequence continues at coordinate 89,956 of JADGEJ010000008.1, forward strand.
CAATGAAGACAGCTTCGCGGTCAAAGATGTCGATGTCGCGATCTGTGACTTCGCCGTGCACACAGAGCGGGCAGCCGATTTCGGCCATGCGCTCAAGCACCGGGCGGACTTTGTCAAAGTCAGCGACGCCTGAGGCGGAATTGGTCGTCGCGCCAGCAGGATAGAGCTTTACCGCCGAGATGAGGCCAGAGGCATAGGCCTTTGCCAGATCGTCAGGGTCGGTGTTCTCGGTGAGGTAGAGCGTCATCAGCGGCGTGAAGTCGGCGCCTTGAGGGGTCGCAGCGGCAATGCGAGCCTTGTAGGCTTCGGCATCGGCCATCGTCACAACCGGCGGCACCAGATTGGGCATAACGATCGCACGGGCAAAGTGGCGTGTGGTTTCGGGCAGCACGGCTTGCAGCATCGCGCCATCGCGCAGGTGCAGGTGCCAGTCATCGGGGCGAATGAGCGTCAGGGTTTGTGTCATGTCTGAGCGATTACACAAAACCCGCGCGTGGGGGAAGGGGCTTTAGCTGTCGGCGTCGGGCATGGCTTCAAGTTTTTCGCTCAAAAATTTGAGGCGGCGCTCAAAGGCAGGCACACCCTGCATGCGTGTCGTCACATTGGAGCATAGGGCATGAGCCAGTTTGAGGCGGCCTTTGTCTTCAAGATCACGCAGCAAAGCGCGTAGGTAGTTCCTGTCGTCGCGGCGGGCGCGGTAGAGCTTATAAAACAGCTCGGGCGTAAGCTGCCCGGTGCCCGCAAGGGCAATGATACGCGACAGGATTTTCATATTACGAAGGCTGAATTGCAGCGCTTCACCGGCATGGCGCATGCGCAGTTTGTGCACATTGGGCCGCGTGAACAGTGCCGCGTGCATGGCATCTTCTGTTTGCTCGGGGTCGTAGATGACGAAGGCTTCCTGTGCACCGTCGATCATGTCAGGCGCGTAGCCATAGCGGCTTGTCCAGTCGTGGCGGCGCTGGCGTGTATAGCGCTCGTCCCATTCTGTGACGCGTGGGTCAAGCGTGGCTTGGGGTTGCAGGGCAAGCACCCGTGCGCCTGGTGCGGCGATAGAATAGGCCGCAGCGGCATAGCCGCAAGGCCCTGCGCCAAAGAACAGCACATTGTCGAATTCTTCAAAAAAGCCGTCATCTATCAGGTCGTCGAGATAGGCATAGATGTTTCTGTCACGAAACCAAGACTGGCCATCGGAGATAATGTTGAGTGTTGACCAGCCGAGCACTTTGCTGACGTCCCATCCGAGGGGATGAGCTTTCGGCGAAATGCGCTGGATGCTGTCGTAGGTTTCAAAGGTAACAAGTAGCGTTTCACCGCCCTCAACGAACGTCGAGAAATGGCGCTTGCCGAGCGTGGTGAAGTGGCCACGCTCTTCGGCAATACCGGACAGGGCAACAAGCCAGTCACGCTTGGATAAATCAGCAAGAGAGGCATCGAGCGAAAGCGTCGCCTCGGCGCCTTCGCCGTCATTTTTTGTGGTGTCGTCGTCCTGCATCATCTCTATCCTTATCGCACGGTTTTCCGGCGTCTGTTGAGAGATGTTCTAGGTGTAGATTAGGGCAGAAATACGGAACTTAGGTGCAATTTTATTGCTCTTTCTGCCGCTTCTTGCCCTTCATTGCGTGGGCCAGCATGAGCTCAGCTTCGGCGCGTTGCACAGGCCGTGTGGGCGGTGTTTGCAGCAGGCGGCCAAACAGCGCGCGGTAAGGCTCTTCCTCTAGCAGGGCGAGAAAACGGGCCTGTCGCCACTCAACCCCGTGTTGGTGCAACTGCTCAAGGGTGAGGTCTGCACGCAATGCCGCGAGGGTCGCTTGGAAGGGCGCATCAAGCGTGCGGATGCTCTTGTCTTCGTCGGTGTTGTAGTTGCGTTCGACCCAGTAGTCGATGTCGAGCATATGCTCGGAATGCACCGCGCGGCCACGGGCGGCTTTGACGACAAAGTTTTCCATACTGCCGATGGCGTAGTGGTTGAGCTGCACGAGGCCATAGTTTGAGCGGCCATAATTTGAGAAGATGCGCCTTGTCTTGAACTGCTCATCAAGCTCGCGGCCTTCACCATCAAACCAGCGCGCTTGCTCGAGGTTGTCTTTGTCAGGTTGGCGGGGGCGATGCACACCAAGTTTGCCGTATAGGCCATTGTTTTTATAGAGGGTTTTGAACATCGCCGAGCGCCACGGCCAGTGCATCACCACGGGTGCTGCTTGCGTGAACTGGCGCGTTACGGGCGCGTCGTCAAAGCGCACAGTGTCGCTTGAGCCAAACAGCCGCCACGTGAGGGTTATGGCTGTGGCTTCGGGGAGCGCTTTGAAGAGCGCTGGCAAGGTATGATCCCCAACATGGATGTTGACGAACTCATCAATGTCGAGCGCCAAGATCCACTCTGCGTTCTTCACGATGTCGAGTTTGTCGGCCTTTTTGAGGCCGGTAAACTGGATGCCGCCTTTGTCATAGGGGCCGTCATTGCGCATGTGGGTGATGTGGCCAAGCTCTTCCAGGCGGTCGAGCATTGTGTCAGTGCCATCGTCGCAATCGTTGGAGAGCACCAAAAAATCAGTGAAGCCAACAGCCTTGTGGTGCGCCAGCCATTCCAACAGGTAGGGCGCTTCGTTGCGCACTGTCAGAACGGCGAGAAAGCTCACTTTGTTGCCCACTCGGCGCGAAAGCAGACGACTTTTTGGTCAGACCACTGCGGGTAGTAGGCGAGGCCGACGGCGTGCATCGCGTCAAACACCGCGCGCACGCCCTGTGCGCCGATCCACTGCGGGTGCAACTCGATGATCGCGCCGCGCAGGCCTTTGTATTTGAGGTTTGGCAGCAAATCAGCCTCCGCGCCCTCAATATCGCAGACCAGAATGTCTGGCTTAAGCTCGTTGCACACGGCGTTGAGGCCGAGCACCTCGACGTCTTCAACCGACTTGACGGGCATGCCGTTCACCTTTTCCTCAAGCGAGGACGCGAGAAAGTCTTCGCGCACATAAAACGGCTGCGGTTTGCCTTTGCGGGCGGCCAAAAGGGCGTTGTGCGTTGTCACCGTGGTAACGCCGTTGGCGGCGTGCATCTGGGCGTGAAACGGAGCAAGATGCGGGTTGGCTTCAAAGCTGTGGACGGCTTTGACAGCACGCTTTTTGGCGATCAGCGTCGAGATATAGCCAATACCGCCGCCCAGTTCGAGCACGGTGTCGCCCTTGGCCACACACCTAAGCACTGCTTGGGCTTCTTTGGCCTCGTAAGCGTTCATACGCAGTTTACGGCGCAGCTTGGCTGTCATGACAGCGGGGTCACGCGGCACAAGGATGCCACGGGATTTGACCATCTTGAACTCAGTTTGTGGTGTTGCTGATCCGTCCATTTCTCAGCTCTCCATATCAAGAGCGAGGGCATAGGCCACACGCTCGGTTTCTGTCAGCTTCACTTTGAGGGCCTGCGCATAGAGATCTTGGAACTCTTGCTGGCTGTGCAAGTCTTTGACTTTGGCTTTGTGCCAATCAAGGCCAGCTTGGTGGATGGCGCGCAGCTTGTCGTCTTGCATCAGGAGGTCATATTCTTGGCGGGTGCGCGAGGTGTTGCGCTTGATGGTGATGTCTTTGAAGTCGCACCAGTCCATGCGGATCCAGTAGTTAAGGCCGATAGAGCGATCAACGTGCAAGGCGCGGCCACGCTGGCGCTTGATCAGGAAGCTCTCGGCGCTGCGCAGCGCATAGTGGTTGAGTTGCACAAGATCATAACCGATTGTTTTCTTGGAGCTTCTCCAGCCACCTTTGATGTAGCTCTCTGTCACATCGCGGCCCGAGCCGTTGACCCATTTCACTTCGTCGGCCTTGTCTTCGATGACTTGGTTGGGTCTGTGGCACGATATTTTGCGATAGGCCTGCAGGTTTTTAAACATCGACTTGAAGCCCCAGACAGTGTGCGGCTTGGGGCAGTACTTGGGTGCGCAGGTGTCGAACTGGTCAATCACGAAATCATCGGAAAGCTTGTGCACATCGTTGTGACCAAACAGCCGCCATGTCATGGCGATATTGGTGGCATTTCCAGTGGCTTTGTAGAGGTCGTTGAGCGTGCCGTTGCCCGTGCGCACATTGATGAACTCGTCAACGTCAATGTGGATGATCCACTCGGCATTCTGGATCACCGGCTCGTTGAGCGAGTTGTTCAGCGCGTGTTGCTGGGGCGAGTTGCCCTTCCATTCGTTGTTGTCACGGTGCTGGAGCACGCCCATCTCTTGCAGGCGGTCGAGCAGCTCTGTGGTGCCGTCTTCGCAGCCGTTGGTGTAGATCAGGAAGTTATCAACCCCCATAGCGCGGTGGTAGGCGACCCACTCAACAATATAGGGCGCTTCGTTTTTCATGCAGCCGACAATGACGTTGCCTGAGTTGCCCTCGGGCAGCTTGCGCACTGGCACAAAATCGTAGGGCGCTGCGAGCTCTTCCTCGTTGACGCGGCCCATGTCGTTGTGCGGGCGAATGTGGGTTGAGAGCACGATCTGGTGGTTGACCTTGAGCTTGTCGAGCACCTTTTGCTTCTCTTTCGGAGAGTGCCCGCCGATGTGCTCGTCTGCGACCACATCATCAAAGTGGGTGGCGTCTTCGCCGATCTGGGCGGCTTCTGCCTGAAGCTCGGCGACGGGGGTCGAGTTGTTGCGGATCTGGTGGGCGAAGGCCGTCAGATATTGCGTGGCACGGTAACCCTTACCGCCATCGACTTCGGCCCAGTCAGCCAAAGGCGCGTCCGGTTTAAGCGCCGCCTTCAAGGCAGGGAAGCGTTTGATAAGGTTGGCATTTCCGGGTGCGAACTTCTTGGAAACCCTCGCCAATGAGCCTGCCGCAATCGGCGCGCCGCTCTCGCGGAGGTGGCCCGCCATGGTGCGCCAGAGATCACGCGGAGTGAAAAACTCTTTGGCCTGCATATATTTGATCGCGACATCGTTGAACTGCCGCACGCGGGTGACGGAAACAGCCGAGTGCACGCCGTCGGGCTTGTCGGCGTCAACCTTGCCAAGCGCGTCTTTGATGCCGAAAATCTCGTTCAGCTCTGAGGGCGCGTCTTCTGAGAGCAGGCGCGTGCGATCAAGCGGGCGCAGTGTGACGCTGTCTTTGCCAAACACGCCCTCCCAGTTTTTGACGAATGCCTCGTAGTCAAGCCAAGGGGCAGGGTGCTGAATGTCGTTGAAGAGGCCGAAGTAGGGCTGGTTTTCTTCGCGAACTTCCAGCGCATGCGCCCACCAGCCTTTGCGCGACTTGGCAAGCTCAAGCTCGGCATCAAGCGTGTTGCGGCGACCTTCCATCACTTTGCCAGCATAAAGCGGCGCAAGGATGCGCGCCTGCTCATCGACATGGGCGGTGATGTGAATGTCGCTCGACACGGCATTGAGCAGCTTTTTGAGGCGCTTGAGCTCGGACGGGGAGTGCAGCATAGAGCCGAGCTGCCCGTTGGCAAGCACCAGCATGTCTGGCTTATGCTCTTCAACTGCGCGGGTGAGTTGGAGTTCGATCTCGTCATAAAGCGCCTTTTGGGCGAGGGCGCTGGCAAAGCCACGTTTGAAGCGCACAACCCCGATAGCATCTTCGTCAGCGCAAGCCATGTAGAGGCGAATGTGGTTCCAGTCAGGGCACATGACGCCGGATTTCTCCAAAAGCGCCTGCTTTTTCTTCAGGATCGTGCGGAAGCGATCCGAGCTTTCAGGAGTGGGGCCGATGAGGAGGTGAATACGCATACTAGCTATCTGTCAATTCTGGTTGATTGGCGGTTACTGGGGGTGTGGGGCGGGCGTTGGCGCGGCCCCACCAGGGGAAGTCTGCTCCGATAAACGCGCCGATTTTCTGGGCGGCTTGATCGTCGGTGATGTCAAACTCAAGGAAGTTATCAGCCCCCGCAAAGACCCGGCGCACGAAGGCATAATGCCCCGCGATCCACTTTGCGACCTGGGCCTCGTCGCCGTAGCCTTTGGGCAGGCTGGGCACATTGGCCACGGGCAAGCGTAGCGTGCCAAGGTTTGTCCAACGCATGATGGAGTTGGCCGTTTTGGCGGGGTCGCGCGTGTTGAGCAGAAACTTGGTGTCAGGGTGGTGCTTGAGGATAGCCTCAAGAAAGGCCCAGTCGGTTTGCGGCCAGAGGCTATGTCTAAGCCCTGCATGGCTTAGCTCGTTAAAGGCGCGGAACATGCCGAGGCGCTTGAGCGGATCACCGCTGTCAAAATAGTCACGATACATGATCGTGCCGAGGTGCTTGCCATGCAGGCTTTCGTCATCTGTCTGGCGTTTGCGCACCTTCCAGTCAGCCGTGCTGATGCTGGCGCGGCGCAGGGCCCGTGTCAGCGTTGTGGTGCCTGTCTTGGGGAGGCCGAGGTTTATGATCTTGAAATCACTCACAGTTTCCCTCACGCGGGCAGGCCGATGAGCTCACGCACTCCGGCTTCAAGCGGCGGGTAGGGCGAGGCAGTTTGCAACTGGTGGCGCATGTCTTGATAGGTTTTCTGTGCCATAAGCTCTTCAAGCTTGGCACGGTGCAGCGCGACGCATTCGTCGTGTAACTCGCTGATACCTTTGAGCTCCTTGAGTTTTGCCATCTCTTTGGCGAGCGACTTGGAGTAGCGCAGGATGCTGTCGTCAAAGTGGGCGTTGTCGTTGCGTTCGCGCCAGTAGGTGTCGTCAAACTCGCGGAACTCGCGGTTAACGTCGCCACGGTCATTTTTGACCAGATAGCTGTCAAGTGAGCGCAGTGCATAGTGGTTGAGCGTGGCGTAGTCGCGCGCGCCCTTGGTGGGAAACTTGCGAATGCGGCGCTTGTTGACACGTTTGATGAACTGGATCGGCACATCACGCCCCGAGCCATCTTTCCACGAAGGTTGCTTGCGGCGCGGCACGTCTTCGTCGTGAAACGGGCGGTGCGCTCCGAAGTAGTTGATCGGGAAATCTTCGCGAACAAGTGTCTTCACCTCGATCGCCATTTCGCCTGTCCAGATGTCGGGGTTGTGGGAGCGCAGGAACTGCTCGATCACCGGCTTGTCTTCAAACACTTCGATGCCGTCATTGGCCATGAACTGGAAGGTCACGGAAATGCACTGCGGGTTCTTGCAGGCCTTGATCAGCGCAGGGATGGTGTTGTCGCCAACATGGATGTTGAGGAACTCGTCGACATCAGCCACCCAGACCCAGTCGGCTTTTTTGATAACAGGCTGGCGGCGCGACTTTTTCAGCGCCTCCATCTGGTAGTTGCGCCCCTCAGCGGGGTTGGGCAGGGAGTTGACGATGCCGTGCTCTTCAAGCTTGGCGAGCAGGCGGTCTGTGCCATCGGAGCAGTCGTTGTGGTAGAACAAAAAGTCCGTCACGCCGATAACGCGGTTGTAGGCGATCCATTCCAAAAGGAACGGCCCCTCGTTTTTCACGCAAGTGAGTGCCGTGATACGCATTATACGCGCCCCGCATATCTGCTGGTCTTGGTCTGCATCTGCTGCCCGCCGCCTTATGTGCCTGCCTTTGGTGGCATTTTGGCACGTTATTGTTTCCATAAATTATGCCAGTTGCGCGATTCATCGTCAATCTTTGCGAGCACTTTTGCGAAAATGGAAACAATAGTGGGGTTTTCGTGTCGGGAATGCCGATTTGATCTGGATCAATGCGACAGTTTGTGCGCATGATATTCAAATATCAGAATGTAACGGAGGCGAAAGCTATGACACTTGATTGGAAGCTGGGCGGCGTGCTGCTTGGGCTGGTATTTTTCGCGGCAGTGCTGCTTGTTAAGCCGATTGGCGTGAGCACGCAGTTTGTCATTTTGGATGGCATTATTGGCGATGTTGTGAACAGCGAGTTGGTGACGCAGACGGAAGAGGGCTATACCTCGACCAACGCTTATTTGGCCAAGTCAAAAGGCAAATATGCGAAGTCTGTCGCCAACCCACTGAACTACTCGTTTGTCTTTGTACTGGCGATGATGCTCGGCGCGTTTTTGTCGAACATGGCCAAAGGCGGCTTGAGTGCCGACGAGCGCAACATCCCGCAGATCTGGCGCAACAGCTTTGGCGAGACGCCGATGAAGCGCTACGCCGTTGTGTTCGCAAGCGGCTTTATCGTGCTGTACGGCGCGCGCCTCGCGGGCGGCTGCACCTCGGGCCACATGATGAGCGGCATGATGCAGACGTCACTGTCAGGCTACATCTTTGCGGCGGGCGCCTTCGCAGCCGCCGTGCCTGTGGCGATGTTTATGTACCGGAAGGAGAACTGATATGTCCCTTATTCTTGCAATCGTGATTGGCGCCGCTTTTGGCGCGGTGCTTGACCGGGTCGGCGCGACCAGCCCGAACTGGATCGGAAAAATGCTGGCGCTGACCAACCTGAACCTGATGAAAACCATCTTGCTGGCGATCGGCACAGGCTCGGTTCTGATGTTCGCAGGCCAGATGGCCGGCTTGGTTGATGTGGGTCACATGAGCGTAAAAGCGGCCTATGCAGGCGTGTTTATCGGCGGCTTGATGCTCGGCACGGGCTGGGCGGCTGGCGGCTATTGCCCCGGCACGGGCGTCTGCGCGGCGGCCTCGGGGCGTAAAGACGCATGGGTCTTTATTGCGGGCGGTTTGCTCGGCGCGGCGGCCTATATGGCGACATACCCAGCGTGGAAAGCCAGCGGCATGCTCGACAGTATCGCAGGTGGCAAAGTAACGCTCGGCACGGTGCCCGGCGCGAAATATGACGGGCTGATGGCGATGTCTGGCGACGTGCTTGGCATCATCCTTGGCGCGGCATTCATTGTGATCGCGATCATCCTGCCAGAGCGGATTGGCGGCGGTGGCGTGGCTGTGCCTGCTGAGTGATCGCTAGTGTGAAACTTAAAACGGCCCTCGTGAAAAGCGGGGGCCGTTTTGCGTTGTGACGTTGGAGTTGAGTATTTTTACGAAGAAAAAGCCTAGCCGGGCCTTCTGGCGATAAAGTCGATCAGCGCGGACTGACCGGAGTGGCCACGGCCTTCAGAGATGTCGGCCTCGTATTCGTGGCTTTCCAGAACTTCCCATCCCGGGAAGAGGCCGCGCAAGACAACATCAGTATACATATTGTCAACAAAGGGCGGGCCGCCTGTTTTGTACTCTAGTTGTTTGGGGGTGTAGCCGTGCAGCAGCATTAAGCCACCCGGCGCGAGCGCGCTGGCCATTTTCTTGAATAGAGCGCGGCGCAGCGTTGGATTGACGAACTGGATGAAGATGCCTGCAACAACATCGTATTGCTCGGGGTAGTCATAGGCGAGCACGTCAACATCGCGAAAATCGACGGTGACGTCGCGCGCCTTGGCTAAGGCGCGGGCTTTGGCTATGGCGGATGGGGCAAACTCGAGTGCTGTGACTTTGAGCCCAAGCTGGGCCATATAGACAGAGTTGCGCCCTTCACCGTCAGCCACGCAAAGCGCTGTTTGGCCTGCCGTGAGATGGTGTGCGTGAGTTTTCAGAAATGCGGCGGGCTCAGTTCCGAAGACATAGTCTGGGGTTTGAAAGCGGTCTTCCCACATTTGGGGGCTCCTCAAAGTAAAACGCCCCGCGCAGGGGCAGGGCGTTTTGGAAATCAGGCCCAAAATCAGGCCAGTTTATTTGCTCGCAGTTGGCCCGATGATCATGATCATCTGGCGGCCTTCCATCTTCGGCATGTTCTCAATTTTGCCAAGCTCTGCTTCGGTCACGTCTTTAGCAACGCGCTCAAGCAGTTCACGGCCCAAATTCTGGTGTGCCATCTCGCGGCCACGGAAGCGCAGTGTAATCTTCACTTTGTCACCGTTCTCAAGGAACTTGGTCACGTTGCGCATCTTGACGTTATAGTCGTTGATGTCGGTGTTCGGGCGGAACTTGACCTCTTTGAGCTCGATGATCTTTTGCTTTTTACGGGCTTCGGCTTCGCGCTTTTGCTGTTCATATTTGAACTTGCCGAAATCCATGATCTTGCAAACGGGCGGGCTGGCGTTGGGCGAAATTTCGACCAAGTCGAGCTCGGCTTCGTCAGCCATGCGCATGGCTTCAGCGGGGCTAACGACGCCCACGTTTTCGCCTTCGGCGCCAATCAGGCGGATTTCAGAGCTTGTGATGCGATCATTGACGCGGGGGCCAGTGTCGCGCTGCGGAGGCGCGTTGTGAGGTCTGCGGGCTATGGTTTTGTTCCTTATGTGATGAACCACGATGTCGGCTGGCAGGGTAGACTTGGGGGGCAGGGGTTTCAACCCCGATAATTGGCATCGATAATGGGCCCGATGATTGCCTCTGCCGATCGGCTGAAATGAGCTTATGAGCGCGGGTTTCCCCCTTGTGTCTTTTGCAGGGCTGATGCATGTGGCACGAGCAAGGTGCAATCGGCTTACTTGAGTTGTGCCAAACCTAAGGGGAAAGAGTTATGAAGAATTTACTTTGGATCGTACTTGCTGCCATCGTTTTGGGCGTGGGCTACTATGTGTATTCCGGCCAAGATGTTATGGAAGCCGTTGAATCTGTGACAGAAACTGTCACTGAAGCAGCTCCAGTTGAGGCCGTTACCGACGCCGCTTCAGACGCTGCCGAAGGCGTAACTGACGCCGTGAGCGATGCCGTTGATACGGCGACAGAGGCAGCCAGCGAAGCAGTTGAAGCAACGACAGAAGCCGCCTCAGACGCAGCGACAGCGGCTACAGAGACAGCAACTGACGCGGTTGAAGCGACGACGGAAGCAGCCAGTGATGCCGCGACAGCGGCTACAGAGACAGCAACTGACGCGGTTGAAGCGACGACAGATGCAGCGGCAGCAACGACTGAAGCCGCCTCTGACGCCGCGACCGCGGTTACTGAAACAGCAACTGACGCAGTTGAAGCGACAACAGATGCAGCCACAGACGCAGCGACTGCGGTTACTGAGACAGCAACTGACGCAGTTGAAGCGACAACAGATGCAGCGGCAGCAACGACTGAAGCCGCCTCTGACGCCGCGACCGCGGTTACTGAAACAGCGACAGAGGCAGCCACCGAGAGCGCAGGCTCAATGGCAGACTTGCTGACAGCTGACGGATTCAACCTTGAAAAAGTTAGCGAAATGATCGACGGCACCGACAAAATCGGCGCGATGCAGAAGGGCCTTCTGAAGAAGGGTCTTGAGAAAGCTCAGGAAAACCCTGAAGCGCTTCAGGCGATCCTCGACAAAGTGAAAGAAGCGATGGGCATGTAAGCCAGCCGCCTCACGGTGACAAAGCCCTGCTCGCGAGAGTGGGGCTTTTTTATGCCGTTAACAAAGCGACTCGGGGTGAAAAACGCCGTGCCTACACTATGCAGCAACCTATGCAGCTATCTGTGCATAACGCGTATGCACAGTTTGCGCGGGTTGCGGCACCTGCGAGAGTGTTGCCTAAGCGTTCGCAGCACTCGTGCGCGCTATTCATCCGTACCATGGAATGGAAACCCAATCAGACCATGTTGCCTCCAAAACGACCCAAGCTTTAGAGACGTTGACGTGTCGCTTGATGCGAAGGGCGACCACGAGGTAAACGGAGTGCGTGATGCCTTCTGCTCCATTTCAGCTAGCGCAGAGATATTATTCGTGCGCTCTGCTTTGCGCATCTCTCGCTGCAACGAAATAACTTCTTTATACCATGGCTCATCGTAGCTCAACTCGCACAGAATGGTGTCCTTGCTGCCATACATTTTGTTGATCTCTGAAGGCTCCCCTAAGTAGTCTACAGCAGAAATATCTGCGGCAATTAGAGTAATACCAATGGTGTTTGCTGCGAAACTAAAGGCCTCAACCATAGGGGGCAAGCGGGGCGGCGTCTAGATCAGCCTGTGAAAACCGAGAAGTTGGATGCGTTCAAGTCGGTGAGTTCGATGCCAGAGAGGCGGGCGAATGTGATGCCGTCGGCTCTGAGCAGGATGTCACCTGTTGTGCTGTCTTCCTCGACGATGACTTCGTCAAACGAGAAGCCAAGGCCGCCGTTTGTTTCGACCTGAAGCATGTCTTCGTCTGGGTCAAAGTCGGTGATGTGAACGGCGGTGTCTGTGCTTGCGTCATCGGTTTGCAGCGGGTCTTGTGTGAGGAAGATGCCGAACACGTCGGCGCCTGTGCCGCCTGTGAGCACATCGCCGTCGTCACCTATGATCGAGTCGTCACCCGCGCCGCCGATGAGCGTGTCTGACGCGTCGGGGAGGGTTGCACCTGTGGTGCTGTCGAAGTCTTTGTCAACGGCGACGAGGTAGTCGTCGCCAAAGCCGCCATCGAGCACGTCGGAGCCGGATATCGAGAGGAGCTCATCGTCGCCTGTGCCGCCGCTGATGGTGTCATCGCCCGAGTTGGGGACTGGTGAGGTTGGGGTCAGGTTGTTGATGTCGTTAACGTCGATGTCGAGCCAGATGTCGTCGCCTGAGCCGAGCCTGACGTTATCGTCACCTGCGTTGGTTGAGATGACGTCGCCGCCGCCGCGCGCATCAATGATGTCGTCGCCACTGCCGCTTTCAAGGGTGTCGTTTTCGTTTGTGAGGCTTTGGTCGGTGTCGGGGTCAGAGCCGCCACCGCCACCGCTGAGGCCCGCAAGGCCAGCCATAGCAAACAGACCGAAGATTACAAAGATAGAACCGCCCATAGTGTTTTCCCCAAGTGCAAGTGTCGTAAGTAACTGTCTGGAAAGATTATAATTCAACTAAATTCAGAACAAGTTATTCACGAAAATTGCCCTGAATGGGCCGAGTTTGTGCGACTGCAGGAAACAGTATGCCAATGGGTGTAGGATTGTGCGTGCTTTTGACTTCAGGTTGATTGAGAATCATCTGAGGATGGTGTCCATCAGTCCAGAAACGCCTTTTCAACCACGTAGGTTTTCGGGTCTGAGTTGGCGCCTTCTTCAAGGCCGTACTCTTCGAGCATGTCTTTGAGCTCGAGGTTGAAGGCGAGG
>JADGEJ010000041.1 GCA_016744435.1 Lentibacter sp.
TGAAGGACATGCGGCGATTGACGACAAGATACGAAAAGCTGAAACGCAACTTCCTATCAATGGTTCAAATCTTCGCAATCAGATGTTGGCTGAATTGAGCCCACACCCTAGTAACGGCGCTGCTGTTCAGGGCGATGTTTGTGGGCTTTAGCGCGCACGGGAACAAGCCCTTGCATATGCTCAAGCGAGGGTGCCTTGTTGCCACCGCGCGGCTCGTCGTCGTCGTCATCCTTCATCCGCATAACCGCGATGCCAAACTGCACACCTGCAAAGATAACACCATTCGCAAGCCAAAGCACCACAACCGCTAGCAAGCCCTTGTCTGACGTGCTGACCAAATGCCACAGGTTGGCAATATTGAACCACAAGAGCAGCCCCACAAAGACCCCAGCAAGGGCAAAGCCAATGGCGACATTCACAATATAAAGCTTAATGAGCTTGGGCATGAGACGATTCCTCTCTGCCCCTAAGCTACGCCCTCACTGCGGGGTTGCAAGCCCATGAGCGTAAATCAGCCGGCATAGGCGTTATGCAGGGTCATCATGCCAGCCAAGCTGGTTGCACCCACCAGTCTTGATTCTGAGCGCCAAGCACCAGCGCTGCAGATTCGGCTGCCTGCATGTCCCGAAACAATGCAAAGCACGTCGCCCCCGAGCCCGACATACGCACCAACTCTGCGCCGGATTGGCTGGCGAGCTTATCAAGCACCTTACCGATCACGGGCTGCAGGGCAATCGCTGGCGTCTCAAGGTCATTGCGGGTTTCTTTGCTCAAGAATGCGGCGACATCATCAACACTACTCAGCTCAGGCAGATGCTCGGGCATAGGGCTGCCGAACTCTCCAGCCTGTGATCTGGCAAGTGATTTGAACACATCAGGCGTTGCAACCTCCACACCCGGGTTCACCAAAACGACAGGCAAGCCGGGCAAGCCATGCATTGGGTTAAGCTGCTCGCCAATGCCACGCATCCGGCAGGCGCGGCCGAAAAAGCACGCAGGCACATCAGCGCCCAGTGCTTCCATTCCAGTGCCAAACTCGGTGCGCGTCAGCGCCGAAAGGGCGCGCAAGGCCGCCGCCGCGTCAGATGAGCCGCCACCAATTCCCGCAGCAGCAGGCAGGTTCTTCTCGAGTTTAAACGTAGCTGGCACGCCCGCCCAGGAGGCCGCCTTTAAGACAAGGTTTTCAGGCCCCGTCGGCACCCCTGCCGCCTTGGGGCCGTTCACGGTAAGGCGAGAATACCCTGTAAGTTTGACCGTCAGCCTGTCACCGACATTGGCAAACACAACGAGGCTGTCGAGCAGATGATACCCATCTGCCCGCTGCCCCGTTACATGCAGCGAAAGGTTGATCTTGGCAGGCGCGAAGGCCTCAACCGCCGTCATGGGCCACGCTAAGTGGTTTGGCACCCTCTTCGACAAGCACCGTGTCGAGACCAACATCCAGCTTGCGGCGAATGCGATCTGGGTCGGCGTCTTGAGCGGCGTCGCCGTGGTCGATAAACGACAGCGCGCGTTTCCACTGGAACTCGGCCTCAAGCTTGCGGCCAACAGCCCAGTAAACATCGCCCAAGTGGTCGTTCACGACCGGGTCGATCGACATCAGCTCAGTGGCGCGCTCCATGTGAGGCACGGCCTCGTCGTAACGCCCAAGGCGGAACAGAACCCAGCCAAGACTGTCTACTATATAGCCGCTGTCAGGGCGCGCCGCAGCGGCACGCTCGATCATCTCAAGCGCCTCGTCAAGCTTGCGACCCTTCTCAACCAGCGAGTACCCAAGATAGTTCAGCACATTCGGCTCATCAGGGCTGATCTCGAGCGCGCGTCGGAAATCAGCTTCTGAGGCCTCCCAATTGTCCGTGCGCTCATGGGCAATGCCGCGGGTGTAGTAGATAAACCAGTCACGGCTTTGCGTGCCTTCTCGCAGTTCTAAAGCTTTGTCATAGGCGGCAATCGCGTCGTCAAACCGCTCCAGCGAGCGCATCAAATCGCCTCGCGCAGTGTGAACTACGGGTAGGTCAGCATGTGTCTTGGCAAGTTGCTCGAGCACCTCAACAGCGGCATCGTTTTTGCCAGCAGCGCGCAACGTGTCGGCCCGCCCCAGCTCAGCGACATGAAACGCCGGGTGGTCTTGTGGGACAGCGCGGTAGGCCTCGGTAGCTCCATCATATTGACCCATATCCTCTAGCAAGCGCGCAACCAACAGTGAGGCATCCACATGGTCTGGCCGCAAATACTGCGCCACACGGGCGAACAACAAAGTGTCTGCGCCCGGAGCGTCGCCGATCAGCGCCCCCGCGATTGTGAAGTAGACTTCGGCCATACCATCCTGCGCATCACGCAACACATCAAAACGCAACTTGTTACCGGCCTCCAAGTCAGCGCGCAGAGCGACGATCTCAGGATCAGAAGTGTCACCAAACCTGTCTTTAAGCAGCTTCAGAGCCTCTTCTGTGCGGTTCAACTGGCTAAGCACCTTCAAGTGCGCAATCACCCCCCGCCGCGTTTGCAACAGCGATCCGGGAGCAGGATCAGAAAAGATAGCGTTGGCAGCTTCCAAGTCTCCAACAAGCGAAAGCGCGAGAGCTTTGTGGTAAAGCCCAAAAGCCCGACTGCCTTTGACTTCACTTGCTGCTTCAAACGCTGCGAGAGCAGCTGTCATTTCGCCCTTGCCCAAGAAAGCCCAGCCACGTGCCAGCCCATCAATCAGCTCGCCCATATGCTTGCCGTCTTCGATCCTTGCCAAGACTTTGCCGTAAGCACCTGCTCGCGCATCGACCGCTGCCAGCGCCATACGCGCGACTTGGCTGCCGTTACCATCGGCCTCAAGCTTGCGCGCAACCACGGCCGCCCGCTCGATTTGGCCAAGCGCGACATTCGCCAACACCACATCTTGCATGATCTCAGGGTTGCTCGTGTCGCGCGTCAGCGCTTGGGTGAAATAGCCAGAAGCAGCCGCATAGTTCTGGTCATACAATGCTTGCCGGCCAGCAAGATACGCGCCAGAAACGCCCTCAGCCGTAGCTTGCGTGGCCAAGAGCATCAGGAGCGCGCCCGTAACTGCCGTACTTGTTTTAACTCTCACAGATGTCGCCTCAATGGTTTGCCTTTCGCATAACCTAAACATGAGAGGCGTAAAAGCAAGCCGAAGCGAGCGTAAAATGACGGGCCGCTGTAGAGGACGAGGAAAAAGCGTTTTGCCTCAAAAATACCACTCAAAGAGACAAAACGCTTACGGGATCAAGAGCATAGCTCCCAACACCAGAAACACATGCGCGCCAATAATGGCAGGAAGATTAATCGCAGGTGTTTGCTTGCACTACTCGCAGCGCGCACCTATCCTGAAGGGGCTATTCGTGAAATTGTTAGAATTATTCGCCAAATAAGCTTTGTAGATGTCACTTATTCAATCAATAAAGCCAAGCTTTCCCGTGCTTCGAATGAGCGTGATCGCGCTGATTTTTAGTGTGTTCGGGGCCTTCCTTGGCCCGTTTGGCACATACAACACAATGACATTTGGCATGCGCCTTGCTTTCTGGTGCCTTACCAGCCTAGGCCTCGGTCTTGCCTCTGTGTCCGCAGTTTATGTTCTTCATAAGTCCTTTGAGAGGCTGTCGATCTGGATCCTGCTGATGCTAGCTTCACTGATCACAGCTTGGCCCGGCGCCTTCTATATCAGTTGGCTTTATCCACGGCTCTCAGAGATGGCCTCAGCTCAAGCAAGCCTGCCCGCTTTGGCGCTCGAAGTCTGCGTCATCGCCTTTTTAGCGTTGTCGCTCCACTTTATACTGACACCGTTGCTTCACTTGGCAATTGAGCCAGAACAGCCAGATCTCCGGCCTGAGCCCTCCGCCGAAAACGAGCCAAAAACGGAGCCTCGGCTAAGCCATATCCATCCACCGATCTTCAACCACCTACCGCAGGCCTTGCGTGAGGCTCAGATCATCTCGATTTCGATGGAGGATCACTATGCTAACATTCGCACGACCATGGGCGAGCATTTACACCTCATGCGCCTGTCCGACGCGATAGCCGATCTCGGAAGTATTTCTGGCACCCAAATCCACCGCTCGCATTGGGTCGCCGAGGAGTTCGCACATACATTGGAAAAGGTTGGTCGCAAACACGAGATGACCCTCACAGACGGGAACCGCCTGCCCGTGAGCAACACCTATCTGGAAGCAGCGCGCGAACTTGTCGATTAACCCAACACACTTGCCGCATTCTGCGACAACGTCACTGTCGTCAACGCCAACAAAGACAACGCGTCTGCGAAGACGTGAAACTCCTAACGCAGTTCACTCTAGCTAACTTCGAAACACGCTGCATTGCCCTCTAGAATATCCAGAGCACCAGAAACAGTAACGCTCGCCCCGAAGTGTTCCGAGGCGAGCGCTAAAATGTCATCCCGAAGAGGCATGATCACATATTCGGGTAGTTCGGCCCGTCGCCGCCCTGCGGGCAAACCCAAGTGATGTTCTGGCTCGGGTCTTTGATGTCGCAAGTCTTACAGTGAACGCAGTTTTGGAAGTTGATAACAAACTCGTCTTTGCCGTCCTTCTCTACGATCTCATAAACCCCTGCAGGGCAATAGCGCTGCGCAGGCTCTGCATATTGCGGCAGGTTTGTTCCCAAAGGCACGCTGGCATCTTTGAGGTGCAAGTGAGCGGGTTGGCTTTCCTCGTGGTTGGTCATCGAGAAGCTCACATTGGTGAGGCGATCAAATGACAGCTTACCATCGGGTTTCGGATAGTCGATCTTCTTGTGCTTGTCAGCAGGTTCGGTTGACTGAGCGTCGTTCTTGCCGTGCTTCATAGTGCCAAACAGCGAGAAGCCGAAGGTGTTTGTCCACATGTCAAAACCGCCCGCCACAAGCGACGCCAGCAGGCCAAACTTGCTCCAGATCGGCTTAACGTTGCGCACTTTCTTGAGGTCTTTTCCGATCGCGCCACTGCGCACTTCGGTCTCGTAATCAGACAGCTCGTCGCCCGCGCGCCCAGCGCCGATAGCGGCATGCGCTGCCTCGGCTGCCGCCTTGCCCGAAAGCATCGCGTTATGGTTGCCTTTAATGCGTGGCACGTTGATCATCCCGACAGAGCAGCCAAGCAACGCCACACCGGGCGCGACCATCTTAGGCATCGACTGGAAGCCGCCTTCTGTCATGGCACGCGCGCCGTAGGCCACACGCTTGCCGCCCTCAAGCAGCTCCGCAACCATCGGATGGTGCTTGAAGCGCTGGAATTCCATGTAAGGGAACAGATGCGGGTTCTTGTAGTTCAAGTGAACCGCGAAACCGACATAAACCTGATTGTTTTCAAGGTGATAGATGAATGATCCGCCGCCCGCCTTACTGCCCAAAGGCCAGCCCATCGTGTGGGTCACAGTGCCCTCTTTGTGCTTGGCTGGGTCGATCTCCCAGATCTCTTTCATCCCAAGGCCGAACTTTTGCGGCTCGTGGCCTTTCGAGAGGTCGTATTTTTCGATCACCTCTTTGGCGAGGCTCCCGCGCACACCTTCCGAGAGGAAGACATACTTGCCGTGCAGCTCCATGCCCGGCTCTGTGTTTTCGCCAATGCTGCCGTCAGCCTCAAGGCCAAACACGCCCGCAACAACGCCTTTAACGCGGTCGCCGTCAAACACCAGCTCGCTACACGCCATACCGGGGAAAATCTCGACGCCAAGCTCTTCGGCCTGCTCTGCCATCCAGCGGCAGACATTGCCCATAGAGACAATATAGTTGCCGTGGTTGTGCATCAGCGGCGGCATCGGGAAATTGGGGATGCGGATCTGGCCAGCTTCACCGAGCATATAGAAGTTGTCGTGCGTGACCGGCGTGTTCAGCGGCGCGCCTTTTTCTTTCCAATCGGGGATCAGCGCATCAAGGCCGCAGGGGTCAAGCACCGCACCAGAAAGGATATGCGCGCCAACCTCAGAGCCTTTCTCAAGGACAACAACCTGCAAGTCAGCGTCAAGCTGCTTGAGCCGGATCGCCGCCGAAAGGCCCGCAGGCCCCGCCCCGACGATAACCACGTCATATTCCATCGCTTCGCGTTCGATTTCAGCCATGTGTTCTTCCCCTTTATGCGCAGGTGGGTAATAATCTTTCGCGCCAGATTTACAGGGGTTGCTAGGGTAAGGTCAATCGCGTCGCAACGTTAATCTAACAAATCACGGCACGTCGGGGGCCGCTTTGCAGCCCCCAACAGCTTCACTGCCCGCAAACACCCCTGTTGTAATTGCCGACTTGGCGAATGCTTGCCGTGGCTTCACGGCGTTTTCCGGTCAGTTCGCTGGCCAGAATCCGCCCCAAAAGCTCCTTAAGTTTGGTGACTTTGTAGCAAGCAATCGTCGGCTCGGCATGGCTGCTCCCCACCCCGCTGTCGTCGGTCAGAAATATATAACGCCCACCGGACACCAGCGAAGCTTGGCGCATCAAAAACTCGCTTTCTTTGCCCACGCCGCTCGCGCCGAGGCCGAAGATTTGCACGTTCTTGCCCGCCAGCGCTTGCGAGGCCTGCAAGTAGCGCTTGGCCTTATTGTCATGCGCAGGCGCGTCCGCGATGTGAAACACCAGCCGCTCGCCCTTGCCACGCCGCCAGCTAAGGCCCGCCGCTGCTTCAAACGCCTCAGCCGCCGCCTCAGGGTAGTCGCCGCCGCCACCCGCGTTGAGGCTACGCAGCCAGCGCTGCATCTCGCTTTGCGTCTGGGTAAAGCCGAAGTTCTTTACCTTATATGTATCGCCATCGTCGCGATATGCGATCAGCCCATAACGGATATTCACCCCTGGTGCCGCCCTCTTGGCTACCCGCACGATGCCCTGAAACTCTTTGGTGAGCCACGCCAACTCGTCGCCCATGCTGCCAGTGGTATCAAACACAAACGCAAGGTCGAGAAAGTCAGGTTCCCAACCGCTCTTAGCGTTCACCGTAACAAGCTCATGCCAGAAGTTCCCCGTCTTCAGTTTCGCCTTCCCGATCTGTTGCCCGTTTTCAAACGCCTGCAGCATAACGCTCTTTGGCCGACCCGCGCCGAGAGCAGCAGGAAAAACAGTTATGTTACCATCAACCCCAGAATATCCAGTGTAGAACGGTTCTGCTGCACCCGGCACTCTCAGGGTGTAGAAAACGCCCGCCACAGGCCTTGAGCGCACGCCGCGCGTCGTCACAAGTTTCGCAGTGACGTAGCCACCAAGGTTGGCGCGCGGCAGCTTGTGCGCCTTTGCGGCCCCCGCCTGATAGCGCATGAACGCTGCCAAGTTCAGCGTGTCGTCAATGTCGCCAGCCGTCACCACACCGCGCTTTCCACGTGGGCTGGCGAGCCGCGGCGGGTGCATCGGCATCGGCGCAGGTTCGATCATGACATCCGAGACGGGGGATAAACGCTTGGCCGACAGTTCCGCAGCCGCAGGAGCACCCTCTACTGAAGGGCTTTCCATCACACCCGCCGCGTCACAGGCCGCCAAAGCAAAACCTGCAAGGCCCGCGAGCCAGAATTTGTTTTTCATCAGTGTCATGTCGATTCTCCAAATAATGTGCAATTTACACATTTCTAAACCAAAGCCCTTGCATCCGTCAACTAAAATGTGCAAAAAGCGCATTATGCTTCCTGCACTTGATCATATCCTCGCCCCTCTCGCCCGCCTTCTTGTGGCGCGCGGCGTCGTGTTTCAAGACTTCGTTGAACGTATGAAAGGCCACTACGTGCAGGCAGCCGCAGAACAGTCAGCAGAACAATCAGACGGCAAAATAACCGACAGCCGCCTCTCTGTTATGACGGGCTTGCAACGTCGCGACATCGCCCGCCTGCGCGCCTTTGAGCACAAGGCACCCAAGCCCAACCCGCTCACGCGGCTTGTGGCCCTTTGGCAGGTGCACGATGACTACAGCAAAGACGGCAAGGCGCTACCACTGCCGCGCACCGGAGAGGCACCCAGCTTTGAAAGCCTCGCCCGAGAGGTCCGCCAAGACGTGCACCCACGCGCCCTGCTCGACACATTGTTCGCAGCAGGCACTGTGCGACTTTGCAAAGATACCGTTGAGTTGGTGGAGAGCGCCTATGTGCCGCTCGCAGGCACAGAAGAGCAGCTCGACTATCTGGCCTCAAATGTAGGAGACCACCTTGCCGCGGCCACTGAAAACGTGCTCGCCCCGCATCCACGCCATTTTGAGCGCGCGGCGCATTACACGGGCCTCACTGCGGCGCAAGTTGAAACGCTTCACTGCAAATACGAGGCGGGACAAATGGCGCTTTTGCGGGACATCGCCCAAGAGGCCGAAGCGCTGAAAGCAACGAACCCCTCTAGCGCGACAGCTCGCTTTCGGGCAGGAGGGTATTACTTTGCCACAACGGATACTGGGCCTGATGACTAAGCACTTACTCTTCCTCTTTGCCTGTCTGGCGCTCACGGCCTGTGCTGCGCCCGAAGACATGCTGTCTGACAGCATGGGGGCCAAAGCAGCCGCCCCTGCGCCAATAGTGGCCGAAGAAGCACCCGCCGTGCTTGAGCGCACCGACATAAACTCAGAAGAATGCACAGGCGACGGCATCGGCGGCACAGGCTGCCCATCGCTGTAAGAGGCACAAAAGAACTAGGTGTCCAATTCCGCCCATTGATCGCCCCACTGCTTTGGCCTATTGCAAAACAGTCCCAACCTAGGACACTGTTGGGAAACTGTGACATAACTATTGAACAAGGCCTACTTCGGCCAGAGACGAACCTGAAAGCAGCGCTATGGAAAAATTCCCCATGACCCGCGCCGGACACACCGCGCTGGAAGCCGAACTGAAGAACCTGAAAAGCGTTGAGCGCCATGCCATCATCGTGGCCATCGCCGAAGCGCGCGAGCTTGGCGATTTGAAAGAAAACGCCGAGTATCACTCAGCGCGCGAGAAGCAGGGCTTTATCGAAGGACGCATTCAAGAGCTTGAGGCCGTTTTAAGCCTCGCTGAGGTGATCGATCCGAAAACGCTTTCTGGCTCTGTCAAATTCAGCGCCACTGTGACCTTGGTTGACGAAGACACCGAAGAAGAGAAAACTTGGCAGATCGTTGGCGAACACGAAGCCAACATCGAAAACGGCCAACTCAACATGAAGTCGCCCATCGCCCGTGCGCTGATTGGCAAGGAAGAAGGCGACAGCGTTGAAGTGCGCACGCCGGGCGGCGAAAAAAGCTATGAGATCGTCAAAGTCGCTTATATCTGACGGAGTAACTGGGCCATGGCCGAGCAAAACGAAACCCGCCCGACGCCTCTGGGCCTCTATGCGCGACCCGAAAACCAAGCGATCACCTCGATAGAAGTGATCGCGCTCGTGCTGTCTGCGATTTGGCTTATCGGCGCAGCTGTGTTCTTCTTGGCGATCCCATCAGAACCCGCCCCCAACGACGGCACGGGCTCTTTGCGTTTCATCATGACGATGCTGGCCATTTTCATGCCAGTCGCAATGATCTGGGTCGCGGCAACAGCGGCACGCTCATCGCGCATCATGCGCGAAGAAAGCCAGAGACTTCAGGCCGCGATCGACGCGATCCGCAACGCCTATATCGTCCAGAACCAAGGCGGCAGCCCGAACTCCGAACCCTCGGTGGCCCGCAAACTTGACGAAATCGCCGCAGCGCAACGTAAGACAGAGACTGCGTTGGCAACGTTCAGCTCATCGCGTGACACGCGCACACCAGCTCCTGAGCTGCAGCCAGAGCCCTCAAGCGAAGCCCAGACCGATCTTCCGCTCGGAACCCGCGCCGAAGACATCGCCCCGGGGCTTGACAACGAGGAGTTCATCCGCGCCGTCAACTTCCCTGAAACGGCGGAAGACACCGCAGGATTCAATGCCCTTAGGAAGGCGCTGAAAGACCGCGCGACATCGGGCCTGATCCAAGCCAGCCAAGACGTGTTAACCCTGCTCAGCCAAGACGGCATCTATATGGATGACCTCAACCCTGATATGGCACGCCCTGAAATTTGGCGTCGCTTTGCCGCCGGAGAACGCGGCCGCCAGATCGCCGCTTTGGGCGGCGTGCGCGACCGCTCGTCGCTGACGCTCACTGCGGGCCGGATGCGCGAAGACCCTATCTTTCGCGATGCAGTGCACCACTTCCTGCGCCGGTTTGACAAGAGCTTTGCTCAGTTTGAAAGTCAGGCCAGCGACAGCGAGATCTCTGATCTTGCGAGCACCCGAACGGCAAGGGCATTTATGTTGCTTGGCCGTGTGGCGGGTGTGTTTGACTAGATTTCGGCGCACCAGAGCGCACCGACCAAGCGAGGGGGCCAGCCCCCTCGCACTCCCCCGGGATATTTAGGGAAAGAAAAAGAGGACAGGCGCGGGCCTAAGGGCGTAGTTTCAAAACAACTCTCCCTTTGTTAGGCTACAACCCATGGAAGAGGGCGCGTGACTAAGATCATCATATGCATCGACGGCACTCGCAACGAAATTGGCGACCGCGAGAGCAACGTTCTCAAGCTCTATAAAGCCTTCAAGAAAGACGACAAACAGAAAGCACACTATGTGCTTGGCGCCGGGACTTTTGATGGCACCAAGATTTTCGGGCGCGCGCTAAGCCGTTAACGTGCTGCTTGGGCAGGCCTTTGGCTTCGGGTTGGAATAGACGTTCTCACCGCTTAGCCACAACTCACACACCCACGGATGTCTGGCTCCGCTTTGGGTGCTGATGGAATTCCTCCCAAAATCGGTGGCGCGGCGCGCGCCCGGGCCTGTCGCGTGGTATCGGTACGCTTGGCTATACAAGTGGAATTTTCCGTTGTTTGAACCGCGCTATATGCCCGACGACCACGAGGTTGACCCGTCAGTCAGCACCCAAAAACCCGACGCCGCAATCTAGTAAAAAGCGCTGTAAGGCAAGAATTTCACTGTGTCACCCAGTGTGATCTCCGCGGCGCTATCGGGGAGCTCCACCAGCCCCTCAGCCCAGCTTAACCCGCTGATCCGGCCCGAGCCTTCAGAGGCAAAAACTTCAACCTTACCGCCCCGCACTCTTGCCCGCAGATACTCTCGTCGCCCTGGCTTTTTGTGCTTTTCGAAAGCCGCAGGCAGCGTGTAGCTCTGCGGCTCGTTCCAGCCACGACCCGCCAGCAATCCCATCGCGGGGCGCGCAAAAATCAGAGCACAAACCAGAGCAGCAACTGGATTTCCGGGCAAGCCAAACACGGGCGTGCCCTGCCAGAGGGCCAGCGCCAACGGCCGCCCCGGCTTCATGGCAATACGCCATTCTTGCAGCGCCCCCGCCTCTTGCAGCAACGCCGAGACATGGTCTTCATCGCCCGCCGAAGCACCACCAGATGTGAGGATCACATCCGCCAAGTTTGCAGCCTCATCTAGGCGCTCCTTTAGGGCCTCTCGCTGGTCTTTTACCTGCCCCAAATCGACGGGCTCAAGGCCCATTTGCGCCAGCAACCCAAGCAACATCACGCGGTTTGCATCATATATCTGTCCGTCTTGAGCCGCGCCTCCGTGTGCTACGAGTTCATCACCCGTCGACAAGACAGCAACCCGCAAGCGCTTGTAAACCGGTACATCCCCGTGCCCCACAGCAGCCAAAAGTGCGAGGTCAGCAGGCGTCAGGCAACGCCCCTTTGGCAGCACCACATCCCCTGCAGCAGCGTCTTCTCCGGCTTTGCGCGTGTTGGCAAAGGCTTTCACTCCGGCGCGAAACGCTATCTCTGTTTCAGAGGCGTTCACGTCTTCTTCCAATATCACGGTGTCAACGCCGTCAGGCAGGGCTGCGCCCGTCAAAATTCGGATCGCCTCGCCGCTCGGCACCTTACCTTCAAAGCGCAAACCCGCCGCTGCGCGCCCCTCAGTAAGTGGCAAGCACTGGTTGCCCACGCCAAGAGAGGCAAAGGCGAAACCGTAGCCGTCAACCGCTGAGTTTGGAAGCGGAGGATTTGAGCGGAGCGCTTTGATATCACTGGATAAAAGACGACCCAAGGCCTGCTCGATCTTGACTTCTTCACAGCCAACAACGCAGTGCAAACGCACGCGTAAATTTTGCAGTGCCTCGTCAACTGGCGTCCAGTCAACACCGGCAGGTAGCGCAAAACAATCGTCTCGCAAAGGCGGTGGCGCAAGGCTCATAACCCCACCTCCGCAAGGATAAAGTCTGCAATCGCGCTCGTGTCATCAAGGCTGAAAACCGGCCTGTTGAGCTCAAGCGGAACGTCGCTCGCGACGGCCCTTATCGTTTCGTCCTCAGGCGCGATGAGCGGATTACCCGTCTCGCTGCGATGTGCTTCAATCTTGGCGTGGCCGTCGCGCTTGTAGCCCTCAATGAGCACCAGATCGACGGGCGAAAGCCGCCTCAAGAGTTGCTCAAGCGAGGGTTCTTCAGCGCCACGCATTTCTTGCATCCAAGCCACGCGGTTGCGCGAGGCAAGCAGCACTTCACTGGCCCCGGCAACACGGTGCCGATAGCTGTCTTTTCCCTCGTGATCGACGTCAAAGCTGTGGTGCGCGTGCTTGATTGTCGAAACGGTAAAGCCGCGCTTGGTGATCTCGCTGACAAGCCGTTCCATGAGGCCTGTCTTGCCTGAGTTCTTCCAACCGACAACGCCGTAAATTCTCATAGCATTTTCTCCGCTTGGGCTAAGTCTTCAGGCGTATTAACGTTGAAGAACGGCTGGCCCTCGCCGGAAAATCCGGCAATGCGCCCGTTGTGTTTATCTGTCCAGAGCACCACTTTGCGCAATCCGTTTGCCAGCTCTGCGCGCAGGTCTTCACGCAACGCCACGGGCCAGAGGCCGAACGTCGGTTGCCGCCCGTCGGGCGTTGCCGCGAGCACCAGAGGCTGCGCCATCCCGTCTGCCTCAGCCATAAGTCGCGCCACTAGGTCATGCGGGAAGAACGGCGTGTCGCCCGCGACTGTGACAATGCTGTCATAGCCCGTGTCAGCAGCCCAATCGAGTCCGGCCAGAACGCCGGCGAGTGGCCCGGCAAAACCTTCGGTGCTGTCCGCAACAACAGGCAGGCCAAAGCCATGAAAGCGCGCGGCGTCGCCATTGGCGTTAAGCGCCATGCCGTTAGTTTGCGGTGCAAGACGGCGCAACACATGGCGCAGCATCGGTTTGCCCCCCAGAGGCAAAAGGCACTTGTCGCCCCCGCCCATCCGCGTGGCTAACCCACCTGCCAGAATGACACCTGCTGGCTGTTTCATGGGGCTACATACCAATCTCTAATTGCCGTTACGGCCTCAACGCGCCTATCTCCCAGCGCTTCATCAGGTATGACAAGCACAATCGCGCCGTGGTAGAAAAACAAGCCGCCCGCCCCTTCGGCAAAGCCCTGCACGCCTGCCCAATCAAGCTGCACAGTAGCCTTCGCGCATGAAACGCTCACCCCATCTGCGGAAAGCTGATACTCGGTTTCTTCCCCTGCGACATAGGGGAAAGCACTGAGCCGCCCTCTCACGCGATTTGTGAAGAAGGCTAGTGCGAACGCCCCGGTCGCGCCTGCAAGTGGCCCAAACATGCCAGCCTGTTGGTCGGTCGCACCAATGCCGCGCAATACGACAAAAGACAATACAATCGCGCCTGCTGCAAACACGGCGTTTAACAGCAGATAAGCCAAATAATATGAAACGCCGAACTTGCGTTTTGCACTTTTAGGCCGCTTCCTGCAGGCCCGCCGAAAAAGAGCCATGTCGGGCGGTGAGTTTTTCGTGAAAGTTAGCTTCACTGCGCTCTCCACTGTTCGAGTTGCGTAATGAACGAAACCTGATCAACACCCTCAGGCAGCGCAGTGTCCGGCACTATTAGCCGCGCCGTAGGCAGCTCGATCAGTGTTGCCCCGTCGATGCTGCGCAACTCACGCACAAAGCCCCAGTTGATATGGCTGGTGATCAGTGGTCGCGCCGCGACTATGCCCTTGGCATTGAGCTGCGTTGACTGCACACCGCCGGTTTCGTTGTAGCGCTGGTGCAGGCTCACAAGCTTCTGATGCTGCCGCCACCAAACCACGAACACAAGCCCCGCGCCAAGTACGGCAGCAAAGCACATCGCCACCAAGCTTGAAGGCTCAAAGAGCGCACGATTGAAGGCAAATATCGACGCCGGAAACAAGACCATAGCAGCGATATTGCCAAGCGCCTTTCTCCTTGCCGATGGCACCCCGCCAACCGACGTTGTCACAGCGCGGCGGTAAAGCTCTGGCGCGACTTCAAATGTCAGATCATAGCTCACTCAGCGCCTTTCCTTCGGTTTTTCTTCGGCTCATCCGGCACGCTTGCGGGGTCTACATCCCACACCAGCCGCTCTTCACCGCTCAAACAGGTAAACCGCTGCCCGCGCATCCGGCCTATCAATGTAAGCCCAACTTGTTGCGCAATTTCGACACCCCAAGCGGTAAAGCCCGAGCGCGACACCAGCGCCGGGATGCCCATCAGCGCTGTCTTTATGACCATCTCGCTGGTCAGCCGCCCGGTTGTGTAAAGCAGTTTTCCGTCGGCAGAGACACCCTCGGAAAACATCCAACCTGCCACCTTGTCGACAGCATTGTGACGGCCCACATCTTCCATATACACCAAAGGCTGCGCGCCCTCGCACAGTACTGTCCCGTGGATCGCCCCAGCTGTGAGGTAGATCGAGGGTGTCTGGTTGATCTGAGCCGACAATGCGTAGATGTCAGAAAGTTTCACTTCGGAATCGGGCAGCGTCAGGTCCTCAAGCCCCTCCATCATGTCGCCAAAAACCGTACCGACGGCACAGCCCGACGTGCGGGTCTTTTTCTCCAGTTTCCCCTCAAAGTCGGTCACTTGGTCTGTTCGCACAACCACAGCTTCACTCTCTTCGTCGTAGTCGACGCCAAGCACGGTGTCGGCGTCTGCCAGCATCCCTTGATTGCGCAAAAAACCTAACGCGAGATACTCAGGGTAGTCGCCGATCGTCATTGCTGTAACGATCTCGCGGGAGTTGAGGAAGATGCTCAGTGGCCGTTCCTCGACCACGTTGACAGCAACCTGCGCGCCTGTCTGGTCGCGGCCCATAACAGTGCGCGTCAGCCCTGACGTTTCAGGCGAAGGGGCCAGCAGATATTCGTCGGGTTTTGTGCGCGGTGGCAATTGCCTCTCCCCTTACAACAGGTTAGCTCGGTCATGATCAATCTAGGGTTAAACCGTGTCTTCAACCAGTTCAAAAACGCCGTTCTGGCTTGGCTTTCGCGACGCGGCACCTTTTGTGCTGGTCGTTGCGCCTTTCGCCATGGTCTTTGGCGTTATCGCCACTGAGGCGGGTCTTAGCATTGCCGAGACAATGGTGTTTACTATCTCGGTTTTCGCTGGGGCGGCGCAACTCACTTCTTTGCAACTGCTCCAAGAGAATGCTCCCGCGGTCATAGCGCTTGTCTCGGGCCTTGCCGTTAACCTGCGCATGGCAATGTACTCTGCCTCTCTCACGCCGCATCTCGGCGCTGCTCCGCTATGGAAACGCGCGCTCATTTCCTACCTCACGGTTGATCAGAGCTATGCTTTGTCAGTGGCAAAATTTGACGAGCGCACCGATTGGGACCTACCCAGAAAAACCGCCTATTTCTTCGGAACATGCTCACCCATCCTGCCGGTCTGGGTATCTATGACACTGATAGGCGCGTTGATCGGCGAGCGCATCCCGCCAGAGGCCGCGCTCGACTTCGCAGTGCCTATCGCGTTTCTAGCTATCATTGGTCCGATGTTGCGCACACCCGCGCATTTGGTGACGGCTTTGGTCGCCTCTCTGGGCTCGGTTTTGTTCACGTGGGTGCCATACAACATGGGCGTTATCATCGCGGCCAGCATCGCCATGATGGCGGGCGCACAGGCCGAACTCGAACTCACAAAACGGGGGCTTTTCAAATGATCGAGCGCCCGGAACTCTGGGTCGTCATTGCCCTGCTCGCGTTTGGCAGCTTTCTGTTGCGCTTTGCTTTTCTGGGCTTTGTCGGCAACCGCGAGCTGCCTGCTTGGTTGCTGCGCCACCTGCGCTATACAGCTGTGGCCGTGCTGCCTGCCCTCATCGCTCCGATGATCTTGTGGCCGTCGGGCACGGACGGGGCGTTTGACTTGCCACGCTTTGCCGCTGCCATGGTTACGCTGGCGGCGGGGCTTTACTGGCGCAATGTTTTGGTGGCCATTACGCTGGGCGCAACAACGCTTTACCTTGGGCTCTATCTAGCAGGTTAGTGCACGATGGCCTGCGCTCAGGTTGGCGCTTTCGGATTGAAATCCAACAAGACTTTCGAGTTATCGTCACTGTCATGCTCGCGCAGCGTGCGTGTTTTGACACCCGGAATGCGGCCAAACTCTTCGGCCAATTTGTTGGGGAACATCTGTTGTTTGATGCCGGTAAGGCCCGGCAATTGGCTCAAGATACCCGAGGTGGAATGAGCGCAGTAAGCGTTGCCGATAGCACCTGTGTTGAGAGCAAGCTGCAAAGCCTTCTCTGCAACAGCCGCTGAAACCTCAAGCTCCTGAACCACGACATAGAAAGTTTCACGCGCGTGGTAACGCGTGTACACATCGGCAACTTGCGGAGTTGCGCCAAACAGCACGTCGTTGCGCTCTGGAATGCGCGGATGCGCGAAGCTTCCCGATGGATCCCAGATAACCCGTTGAGAGCCATTGATCATCATCGAAGTATGCGCGCCAGAACCCGACCGCACGTTCACCATTGTAAACAGCGTCAGTTTGGGAGGGCCATTGTGACGGTAAGTCACACGCTGAATTTCGCTGTCTGGCGCCCAGACTTTCTCAGCGGCACAGCCTGATAAAAACGTAGCGAAGCATAGCCCAGCCATGAGCTTGATCACAACTTTAAACATTTTGAGCCCCCCAAGGCTTTGAAATCAGGCGCCTACAAGCGCCATGAAAATCAGCACTGCGATAATAACAATCGTGCCGCGCACCATGAACTTAACGAAGCCCTCGAAAGTGTCTTGCTGAACCTGAATGTCCATTTCACCGTGTTTGTGATCGCTCATTGTGTGTCTCCTATTCTGCGTTGTCGCTTGCAATAGCGGATTCTTGCCGAGCTGTCACTATGGCCCGACGCTCTCGTGCTATTCTTTTGCCAGAGCCTGCGCCAAACGAAAGCCGATCCGCGTCGCTGGCTCTTGCTGAACCGCCTTTGGCTGCGCACGAAACATCACGTTGAGCTGGCTGATATGCTGCACCAGTTGGGTTTTGGCTCCGCTCTGGTCGGTGCCATAATATGTGATCATATCCGGGTCAAAAAACCCCATGCCCTCGATGCGCAACACCCCGGCGTCACCGCCGGTAAAGCCCATCGCAACTTCGTGTTCATTGTCGAGCGTTTCCTCGAAATTCTGGATGTATAAGATCAGCCGCTCATAAGCCCACTCTGCGGGGCTTTTCTGCGCTACGGGCTTGGAGTTCAACGCATCGGCCTTGGGGCTTGCCGCTTCGCCGTCAGCGTGGGTGTCACACCGCCGTGGCAGTGCGGCCGCTTCATAGGCTTCAGCCGATGTGGCAATCTCGTCGTCCATGCGTCACCCCTTTGCGCTCCAGAGCCATGCGTCATCATCGCGACGTTCGCGCGTTACACGGCCCTCTATCAGCAAATGGTTAAGGTGTGCGACAGCTTCCACAAGGGCCAATCCGTAAATACCTTCATCAATTTTTCGTTTGAACAGCGGCGAAAAGCACTCTGCGGCCGTCTTGGGCGTGTCCAAAAACTTCGCCAGTCGGTTCAGCCCGCTCACGTGGTTCTCGCGCAGCTGGCGCATCCGAAAAGGCAAGCCCGTGAACGGCAGCTTATGGCCTGACAGCACGATGTGGTCGGGCCGCGCGATGGCTTCAAACTTCTCACAAGAGGCGATCCACTCGCCCACAGGGTCAGCCTCAGGCTCGGTCGGGTAAACTCCGATGTTGGGGCTGATCGAGCTGATGATCTGATCGCCAGCGATCACCAGATTGTCGTCGCGGCTCCAGAATGTCAGGTGCTCGGGCGCGTGGCCGTTGCCTTCCAGCACATCCCACGAACGACCGCCTGCCTTAAGCACATCGCCCTCGCGGAGGCGCGTATAGCCCACGGGCAAAGGGTGGCAGGCATCAATAAAGTTGTAAGGCCTGTCCGAGCAGCGCTTGTCATAGATCGCCTTGTCCATGCCCGCCGCGCGCCAGTAGGCCTTGGCCTGCTCAGAGGGTTCTTCCTCAACATCCAAGATCAGCATCCGGCTCATCAGCCACGCCGTGCGCGACGCCCAAAGGCTCGCGCCGCGCTCCATAAGCCAGCCTGCCATGCCGACATGGTCAGGGTGGTGGTGCGTCAGCAAAACACGCCCCACGGGCTTGCCGCGCAGAGCCCCCGCGAGGAGGCCCTCCCAGAGTTTCACCGTGAGCTTGGTCTTGAAGCCAGTGTCAACAACCGTCCAACTGTCGCCCTCGTCGAGCGCATAGATATTGACGTGATCCAGCGCCATAGGCAGCGGCAGCCTGATCCACAGAACGCCCTCGGCGATCTCGATATGCTTGCCCGCTTCTGGCGGCTCGGGCCAAGGGAAGCTCAGCCCGACAGGTTTAACGCTCATTAGGTTTCCAAGTCTTCAACGCTAAGCGCATACAGGCTTTCCGCGCCTTCTTTAGCGTGCGTCAACAGGGCCTCGAACTCGGGCAAAAGACGGTTGATGTAGAACCGTGCAAGCTTGGCGCGTGGGCCGTTTCCGCCTTCCGCACAGGCTGCGCGCAAGTGGTAATACGCGCCCAAAACCCGCGCAAACGCGTTGAGGTAAGGCACCGAGCCTGCGAAACGCTCGTTCATGTCTTTCTGCTCAACCATCCACTCGGTAGCTTCGCGCAATGTTTCTGTCGCTTCCCAGACAAGCCCCGCCATGCGTGGCCGCGTGGCGCGAGCTTCCTCTGCAAAAGTCTCGATCTCGTCTAGCAACGCATGCGCGGCATCGCCGCCATCCATCATCTTGCGTCCGACCAGATCCATCGACTGGATGCCGTTGGTGCCTTCATAAATCGCGGTGATGCGGGCGTCGCGCGCAAACTGCGCCGCGCCTGTTTCCTCGATAAAGCCCATGCCGCCATGCACTTGCACGCCCATCTCGGCCACTTTGATGCCGGTGTCCGAGCCGAACGACTTGGCGATCGGCGTCAGGAAGGCCGCGCGGGCCATCCAGTCTGCATTACCCGTCGCGCGCCCCATGTCGAGCGCGACAGCGCAAGCCAGCGTGATCGAACGCGCCGCAAACAGCTCGGTGCGCATTGTTGCCAGCATCCGGCGTACGTCGGCGTGTTCAATGATCGTGCCAGTGCCGCCCTCAACAGGCGTGCGGCCTTGCTTGCGCTCAAGTGCGTAGGACAGCGCTTGCTGGTAGGCGGCTTCGCCCACGCCAACGCCTTCACAGCCCACGCCAAGGCGCGCGTTGTTCATCATCGTGAACATCGCCGCCATGCCTTTGTTTTCTTCGCCCACAAGCCAGCCTGTCGCGCCGTCAAATTGCATAACAGCAGTAGGTGATCCGTGGATGCCCAGCTTGTGCTCAAGGCTGACAACTCCCAGCGAGTTGGCAACACCCGCCTCGCCGTTTTCATCAGGCAAGCGCTTGGGAACCATAAACAGGCTGATGCCCTTGGTGCCCGCAGCGCCGTCTGGCAAGCGCGCCAACACGAGGTGGCAGACGTTCTCGGTAAAGTCGTTGTCGCCCCATGTGATAAAGATCTTCTGGCCGGTAACTGCGTAG
Source organism: Lentibacter sp. (assembly GCA_016744435.1). Lineage (GTDB taxonomy): Bacteria > Pseudomonadota > Alphaproteobacteria > Rhodobacterales > Rhodobacteraceae > Lentibacter. The sequence continues at coordinate 19,688 of JADGEJ010000041.1, forward strand.
GTTCCGTCGCCGTTTGGCACAGCCTTGCTGTTCAGCGCGCCCACGTCAGAGCCTGCCTGTGGCTCGGTCAGGTTCATCGTGCCTGTCCACTCGCCCGAGACAAGTTTAGGCAAATAAATCGCCTTTAGCTCGTCACTGGCGTGATGCTCCAGAGCTTCGATGTTGCCTTGAGTGAGAAACGGGCAAAGCTGAAGGCTCAAGTTGGCCGATGACATCATCTCGTTAACAACCGACGTCAGCGTTGCGGGCAGGCCCATGCCGCCATATTCCGGATCAGCCGCCAGCGAGATCCAGCCGCCGTCTTTGATCGCGGCGAAGCCTTCTGCAAAGCCTTTTGATGTGCGCACAACACCGTTTTCAAGCCGCGCTGGCTCCAAGTCGCCGTTCCGGTTGAGCGGGGCCAGAACGTCGTCGCACATGCGGGCGGCTTCCTTCAGGATAGCGTCTGTCATGTCTGGCGTAGCTTCCGCAAACCGCTCGGTTGCAGCGACCCCATCAAAGCCCACAACATTTTTCATGATAAACTGGTGGTCGCTCACTGGCGCGCGAAAACTCATGGCACTCTCCTAATCAGATCATTGGCAACAAATCGGCCGTTCTTTTGGCCTTTCGAATAGACTATTAGGTTTGCTAGAATGTTTCTGCAATAACGCGGCGTCAATAAATTGAGCTTATGAAAACCCAGATTCTCTCTCCTGATGCTTCCGGCCTTGCCGCCGCGCGTGCCATTTTGGCGCGCGGCGGGCTTGTGGCGATGCCCACCGAGACAGTCTATGGCCTCGCCGCTGACGCCCGCCAAGGAGAGGCCGTCGCCAGCATTTATGCGGCCAAGGGCCGGCCCAGCTTCAACCCGCTAATTGTGCATGTCCTCTCTGTCAGCGCCGCAAAGCGCTATGTCGTGTGGAGCGATGCCGCAGACCGCCTCGCAAGTGTCTTTTGGCCCGGCCCTCTGACGCTGGTGCTGCCCTTGCGCGAAGGCCACGGCCTTTCGAGCCTCGTCACGGCGGGGCTCGGCACATTGGCTGTTCGCTGCCCCGCGCACCCCGTCGCGCAGGCATTACTGGCGGAATTTGACGGGCCTGTGGCTGCGCCCTCTGCCAACTTGTCTGGTAAGATAAGCCCCACCCGTGCACAGCATGTGCTCGACGGGCTTACGGGCAATATCGACGCCGTGCTTGACGGTGGCTCTTCCGAGATCGGCCTTGAAAGCACGATCATCGGCCTTGAAGGCGAGCCAACCTTGCTGCGCCACGGCTCTATCAGCCGCGCGCAGGCCGAAGCGGCCCTTGGCCAGCCCTTACTAGAGGCCACGACGCCAGCTGCTATTACAGCCCCCGGCCAACTCACATCGCATTACGCGCCCAACGCTTCCGTGAGGCTGGGCGCAAGCGCGGCCCATGAGGGAGAAGCCCTGCTCGGCTTTGGGCCAGTGTCCTGCACGCTCAACCTGTCGCCCGCCGCCGACTTGCGCGAAGCCGCCGCCAACCTGTTTGATATGCTCCGCAGGCTTGACGAAACCGCCGACAAGATCGCTGTTTCTCCGATCCCCGAAAAGGGCATCGGCATCGCCATCAATGACAGGCTCAAACGCGCGGCGGCTGAGCGCTCTTAAGCGTGGCCAGCCTCAGCCGAGAGCATCAGCGGGTCGATCCCCAGCTTGCCCAATGCACGGCTCCACTTGCTGTCAGAACCAGACGAGAAGACAAACTCTGCATCGGCCTCAACCGTCAGCCAGCCGTTCTGCAAAATCTCGGCTTCAAGCTGGCCTTCGCCCCATCCAGCGTAGCCAAGCGCCAGTAAAGCTTTCGACGGCCCGCGCCCCTGTGTAACATCTTCGAGCACATCAAGCGTACCAGACAAGCGCACACCTTCGATGATCTTGTGGCTCGAAAGCCCCGACACATATTCGCTTGAATGCAGCACAAAACCACGACCCATCTCAACTGGGCCGCCAAAATAGACGTCTTGGCTTACGCCAGACTCGGGCGTTCCAAGCTCTAGCTGCAAGGCAACGTCCGACAGCTTCACATCCTCCGCGACCTTGTTAACGATCAGCCCCATAGTCCCTTCGCAAGAATGCTCGCAAATGAGGATGACCGAACGCTCAAACCGCGGATCGCCAATGCCCGGCATCGCTATCAATAGCTTTCCCGTGAGCTCATCAACCGTTTGTTTGATCACCGCCGTCATATGCCGCTCCTTGTGCCTCCCGACGATGCACCCGCCCCAAGAGCCGCGCAAGAGGCGAAACACTTCTGTCGCCATTGTGAGTTGGCTTTTACCGCGAATTACCCCATCTGTCGGCTCATGAAACATATCATCAGCCTCCTCATTGCCTGCCTCATGCTTGGCACAGCGTCCTTTGCCAACCCCTATGAGGACAAAGCCAAGTTCCGCCTGCTTCCAGGTTGGACAGAACCCGACGGCACCCGCATTGCCGCTCTTGAGGTGGTGCTGGCGAATGGCTGGAAAACTTACTGGCGCGCGCCCGGCGACGCAGGCGTGCCGCCGCAGTTTGACTGGTCTGCCTCGCGCAATCTCAAAAGCGTTTCAGTGCGCTGGCCGCAACCCGTTGTGTTTCACCAAGCAGGTATGCGGACCATCGGCTACGAAAATCGGCTCATCCTTCCTTTCGTTGTCACACCAAAGCGCAAGGGCAAGCCTGTCGTGCTTAAGGGCGTGTTTGACCTCGGCATTTGCAAAGACATCTGCGTGCCTGTGCATGTAAACCTTGAGCAGCTTATCGCGCCGACAGACGCGCAAAACCAAGCTGAGATCAAAGCCGCGTTGGCGAATGAGCCGATCACTGCCGCCCGTGCAGGCGTCAAGGCGCTGTCCTGCGAGATGCGCCCAAGCAGCGAAGACGGCGTTATGCTCAAAGTCACGATGCAACTCGCCAGCCTTGGCGGGCGCGAAGATGCCGCCATCGAAACCGGTGACCCGCTGGTCTGGGCGACAGAGCCTAAACTCTCGCGCTCAGGCAAGACCCTGACGTTAGAAATGCGGCTGGTGCACGCGCTTGGCGGCAGTTTCGCCCTCAACAGAACAGGCCTGCGCATCACTTTGCTGGGCGGTAAGCGCTCGGTAGACATTCAAGGCTGCTAAGCTTCGCGTCTGCCCAAATCTAAGCCTGCGACCGTCGCGCTCGCATGAGGCCTGCCAGCACCGCGCCAAGAACCACCAACGCCGCCAACACCGCGACACCACCAAGGTAAAGCCCAAGAACCGCAAAGTTGCTGGCCTCCGGCCATGTCGCGCCCAGCATGAGCGGCAACGCGCCTGTTACAGCTTTCCAGCCCAGTGTCAGCACGAACCACGCCAACATCAGCGCCGCTCCGCCCACCAGAGCAGCTCGCGCGCCCGCGGCCCGTTTCGCTCGCAGCACGCGTTTGAACGCGCGTATCTGTCCGGCAAAGTCGGCCTGCATCGCCAAGAGCGAAGGCACCACCAAAAGCACCAGCACAAAGCCAAATCCAAGGCCATAAACCAGCGTGATCACCGTCGGCTTGAGGAACTGCGCCTGCTGGCTGGTTTCATAGAGCAGCGGCGCAAGCCCGAGCACGGTTGTGAGCGTCGTCAGCATGACAGGGCGCAGCCGATCAACCGCGCCATCAATGATCGACGGGATAAGCCCGCGATCCTTGGCGTAGTCGTCAATCGTGGTGATCAAGACGATGGAATCGTTGATGATAATCCCCGTCATGCCCAAGAGACCAACCACTGTAAACATGCTCAAAGGCACGCCCCACGCGTTATGGCCATAGATCGTTCCGACCAACCCGAAAGGGATGATCGCCATCACAACCATCGGCCGTGTCCAGCTCGCAAACACCCACGCCAGCACAAGGTAAATGCCCACGAGACAAAGGATAAAGCCTGTGCGTGCATCGGCAAGGAACTCGTTCTCCTGCTCTGACAGGCCAGCAATGCGAAACTCGACTTGGTGAACACTGGATATCTCCGGCAGGATCGTCTCGGCGAGGGCTGTGCTGATCTCGGTGGCGCGGGCGGGGTCATCTTCCGAAATGTCGCCCGTCACCGAAACTGTGCGCAGCCCGTTTTCACGGCGAATTGTAGAAAAGCCTGTTTTCTTTTTCACATCCACAATGCCTGACAGCGCAACATAGTTGCCATCTGGCGCGCGCATCTGGGTGGTGTAGATAAAGTCAGCCGTCACCTCATCTTCCGGCAATTCAACGCGAATGCTCGCACTGCGCGGCCCGTCAGGATATGTCGCGGCTTCAAGCCCGCTCAAGCGGTGGCGCAGCACACGGCCCACACCATCAATCGTGAACCCGAGCGCCTTGCCCTGTGCTGACAAGTCGAGCACAAACTCATCTTTGTCATAGGCCAGGTCGTCCTCGACACCGCTCACTTCAGGGTAGTTAGAAACCGCTTCCTTAAGTGCCTCACTGGCGCGTTTGAGGGTGTCTGCGTCGGCTCCGAAAAACTGCACATCAAGCGCGCTGCCCCCCGGCCCCGAGCGCCAGCCGCGAAAACTCACTGTCTCAAGCAGTGGGTGGGTTGGCAGCCTGTCCTGAAGTTCGCCGAGGAAGGCAAAGCTTGAATAGGGTCGCAAATCGGCGTCGATCAGCTCAATCGCGACAGCCCCAAGCTCGTCCGCATCTTTGGTGTCAGCGCCCGCAAGCGGCGGCCAAGTATTGCCGCCGGTTTGAGCCAGCACATAGTCAACAGGGTTGCGCCCATGGCGGCCCTCATATTCCGCGCCCAACTCGTCAATCGTGGCCTGCAAAAGTTGCATGACTTCAAAGGTGTCCTCGCGGCTCGCCCCCGGCACCATGGCGAAGTTTCCCGAAATCGAACTCCGCTCAGGCGCGTTGAAAAACCGCCACTTCACGTCGCCGGACACAAACAGCGCAATCTGGCTGGCCAGCACCAGAATAACACCTGCGAACACCGGATAACGCAGCTTGACCACATAGGTCATGAACTTGCGGAAAACTCCCTCGCGGAACCATTCAAACCCTCGGTTCACAACCCGTGAAGGCACATCATACCAATGTTCCTTCATCGAATGGCCGATAGAGTGCGACATGTGGTTTGGCAAAATGAGGAAGCACTCAACCAAACTCGCCGCGAGCACCACAATCACAGTGAACGGAATGTCGCTGATCAAGTCCCCAAACCGCCCGCCAACGAACGTCAGCGCGAAGAACGCGATGATCGTTGTCAGCGTCGCGCTGAACACGGGCATCGCCATGCGCATTGCGGCGTTTTCGGCGGCTTCAACAGGGCCTTCGCCATATTTCTTCACCCGCGCATCGGCGTGCTCTCCGACGACGATGGCGTCATCCACGACAATGCCCAGCGTAATGATCAGTGCAAAGAGCGAGATCATGTTGATCGTCAGCCCGACAGCATACATCAGCGCAATTGTCGCCAGCATCGCTACCGGAATGCCTGCGGCAACCCAAAAGGCTGTGCGCGCGTTAAGAAACAAAAACAGCAGGCTCACAACCAGCAAAAGCCCGACAAGCCCATTGTCGATCAGCAGGTTCAAGCGGCCCGTGATCGCCTCAGCGCGGGTGCGGATCAGATCAATCGTCACGCCGGGAGGCAGGGTTTTCTCAAGCGCTTGCGCGGTTTGCTCAACCTTGTGCTGAATGGCAATCGCGTCGCCACTGGCCGAGCGGTCTACCCTGACTGAAATCGCTGGATTAGAGCCCACGAAATAGCTGCGCGCCCGTGTGGCGCCTTCAACTTCGATGCGCGCAATGTCCCCTATCGTCAGCTTACTGCCATCTGCGTTGGGTTTCAAAACGATGCCCGAAAGTGCCTCGGGCGAGCGCTTCTCAACGCCTGTGCGCACGCGCGCGTTGGCTCCTGTCACATTGCCAGCAGGGTCAGCGTTCACCTCTTCGCCAATCGCATCCGCAATGCGCGCAAAGCTCATGTCATGTTTGATAAGATCAAGCGTGGAAACGACAATATTCGTTTGCTGGCCCACAACCCCGCGAATAGTTGAGCGGGTTACGCCTTGCTCAAACAGCCGCCCGACAAGCTCGTCTGCAAACCGCGCCAGTTGTTCGGCAGTCACGGGGCCTGTCACCACAAGGTCAGTCACCCGGTCGCGCCAGACTCCGCGCTCAACCTTTGGCTCGTCGGCCTCATCAGGGAAGATCGTGATCGCATCAACTGCGGCCTGCACGTCATCGGCGGCGCGCGACATTTCCCAACCAGGCTCAAAGTCGAGCTCGATCCGCGCGCTGCCCTCACGCGAGGTTGAATAGGCCTCGGCCACGCCTTCCACAGCTAGCAGCACAGGTTCAAGCACCTGCACAATGCCCGCATCAATGTCTTCTGCGCCCGCCCCGTCCCAGCGCACAGAAACCGACACATTGTCGATGAT
>JADGEJ010000009.1 GCA_016744435.1 Lentibacter sp.
GACAGGCTGGGAAGCAGTCCCCGCTGAGCGCTTCAGGCTCGCTGAGGCGCTCGGAATGCGCCCGCGAGACGTATTGCGCTTTCTGGAATGGCCGATGTTGAAAGAGCGCCTGCCCGGAGCGCTGTTGGTGGTGTTCTTGATCTGCCTTAGTAGCTTCGCAGTCGCGCTGACGCTCGGCGGTGGGCCGCGCGCAACGACGCTCGAACTGGCGATATACCAAGCCTTCCGGCTTGAGTTTGATCTGGGTCGTGCGGCCGTTTTGGCGCTCCTCCAACTGCTACTTGTTCTGAGCGCGGGCGTGCTGGCTTTGCGACTGAGCCATACCGCAGGGTTTGGCGCGGGTCTATCGCGCGTGCGGCCACCACGGCACGCACAGACACTTGGTTTAAAGGCGCTTGATGGTGCTGTGCTGATACTCGCCGCTGGGTTTGTTGGTTTGCCTCTGCTGATGGTTGTCTGGCGAGGGCTGCCGCGCATACTGGCCTTGCCCGACTCGGTGTTCAAAGCTGCGGGCAGCTCGCTCATGCTGGCACTGGTTTCGACGGCTCTTTGTTTGGCGGCGGCCTTTGCGCTGGCATCGTCGCGTAAGGGCTGGGCTGAGTTGACAGGGTTGCTTGGCCTTGCAGTATCGCCGCTGGTTTTGGGCACAGGATTGTTCATCATGATCAACCCTTACTACAGCCCCTCGGCGCTGGCTTTGCCTGTCACGGCGCTCGTCAACGCGCTCATGGCGCTGCCGTTTGCTCTGCGGGTTATTGCGCCGGAATATGCCCGCGTTGAGCGTGAATATGGCAAGCTTGCCAGTGGCTTAGGCATGAGTGGCATGGCGCGTTTCCGGTTGTTGCTTTGGCCTCAAATTCGGCCTGCGCTGGGCTTCGCAGCAGGGCTTACTGCGGCGCTTTCGATGGGTGATTTGGGTGTCATCACGCTCTTTGCAGATGCCGAGCAAGCAACGCTGCCATTGCAGGTTTACCGGCTGATGGGGGCTTATAAGATGGATGATGCAGCAGGCGCTGCATTGCTGCTGTTGGGGCTGAGTTTCACACTCTTTGCTCTACTGGATTGGGGAGGCCGTCGTGGCACTTGAACTGGACAAGATGACCCTGCGCCAAGGCGCGTTTGAACTGCATGCTGACTTCAGTGTCGAGGCTGAAAAACATGTCGCGGTGATCGGGCCTTCGGGGGCGGGAAAGTCAACGTTACTCTCTGTTATTGCTGGATTTTTGCAGCCGTCTCAGGGGCGAATTTGGTGGAATGGTGAAGACATCACCAACCACCCCCCAAGTGCGCGACCAACGGCAATGCTGTTCCAAGATGGCAATCTTTTCCCGCATCTCACGGTTTGGCAAAACGCCGCTCTTGGGGTGCATCCGGGGCTACGGCTCAGCCCGCAAGATAAGGCTCGCGTTATGGCGGCGCTCAAGCGTGTGGGCCTGAGCGAATATGCGCAGCGCAAGCCCTCGGAACTGTCGGGTGGGCAGCAAAGCCGCGTGGCTTTGGCGCGGGTGTTACTTCAGGATAAGGCCCTGATATTGCTCGATGAACCCTTCTCAGCACTTGGCCCTGCGTTGAAGGCCGAGATGCTCGCATTGGTCGGCGAGATCGCGGCGGAGCGGAAGGCCGCGGTGCTCATGGTGAGCCACGATCCACGCGACGCTGAGGGCCTCGCAGAAGAAGTTATCTTGGTGGCTGATGGGCAAGCTCACCAGCCGCGTAAAACGGCTGATCTGTTCGCCGATCCGCCCGCCGCCTTGAAAGCCTATCTGGGCCAAAACTAAAACGTTTCGAGTTTAAGTTGAGACATGACTTAAACTTGAAGCGCGCGAAATATCCCGATTGCGTGGGAGCTGCGTTCGGTATGGTTAACGCGAGATAGTTAGCCGTGAAACGAATGTGCCTACGGTGTGCAGCTATGTATGCAGCACCCTGTGCATAACGTGTGCATACGATCTTGGGCGGGCGCTGCGCCCCGAAAACCCTTAACGCGGCGTGCGTTGCGGCAAAGAGAGCAGGGCAAAGAAAAACCCCCGCCGGTGAGGGCGGGGGCTAATTTAGCAAGCTGTCTAAAGCCTAGTGCTTTTTGGGCTTGTGTGGTGCCCAGAGGCGCTTGTTGGTCAGGTAGAGCAAGCAGGCGAGAATCGCGAGCATGATCACACCGATAAAGCCAGTCTGCTTGCGCGCCATCATCTTGGGTTCGGCTGTCCACATCAGGAAGGCTGACACGTCTTCTGACATGTGATGCACAGAAGTGTCGTGACCATCAGCATACTCGACTTGCTCGTCGCTGAGCGGTGGCGCCATGGCTATCCAACCGCCCGGAAAGGCTGTGTTGGCGTAGAACGTCGTGCCGGCTTCTTCTTTTTCCTCGCCGGTATAACCGGTCAGGATCGAGACGATGTATTCCGGGCCGCCCATGCCTTTGAAGAGCTGGTTCATGCCTGTGCCGTATGGCCCGTGAAAACCAGCCCGCTTTTTCGCCATCAGCGAAAGATCAGGCGCGTTTTCGTCACCAGACGTCGGGAAGCTGTCCGTCGCCTTGGCTGCGCGGTCCTCGTCCAACTCGGCGTCGTAGACCGAGAAGTTTTCAGCCGCGTAGGCGCGCACTTCTGCGGCCGAGAAGTGTGGTCCACCTTCGTCGCCCAATGTGCGCAGTGGCACATACTGCAAGCCGTGACAGGCTGAGCAGACTTCAGTGTAAACCTGAAGGCCGCGTTGCAGTTGGAATTGGTCGAAGGCGCCAAACGGCCCTTCAAACGAGAAGTCCACGTCGTGAATGTGGCTTTCGCCACCTGCGGCTTGCAAGCCACCCGCCGAAAGGGCGAGGGCTGCTACTGCTGAGATTGCTAGTTTCTTAAGCATTGTTTCCCTAGTCCTTTCTTATTCAGCCGGAGTTTCGGCTTTGCCGTAATGGGCTTCGAAGTCTTCTTCGATGGTTGCAGGTGTTGGCAGTGGCTTCTCGACCACTCCGAGAACCGGCAAGATAACGAGGAAGTAACCAAACCAATAGGCTGAAGCGATGAGCGACCACGTTGCGTAGGGCTCTTCGGCTGGCATTGCGCCAAGCCACATCAGCACCACGAAGTCGATGCAGAGCAGCCAGAAGTACCACTTGAACATCGGGCGGTAACGGCCCGAGCGCACGCGTGACGTGTCAAGCCATGGCACCAGCGCCATCACGATGATCGCACCGAACATCGCAAGCACGCCGAAGAACTTCGCGTCGATGATGCCGCCTGTAAGCGCCGAGGCCCACTGGACAACCCAGACTTCTGAAGTGAAGGCGCGCAAGATTGCGTAGAATGGCAGGAAGTACCATTCGGGCACGATGTGAGCAGGTGTCACCAGCGCGTTGGCTTCGATGTAGTTGTCAGGGTGGCCAAGGTAGTTTGGCATAAAGCCAACGATCGCCCAGAACACCATCATGATCAGCGCCAGTGCGAACAGGTCTTTGATCACGAAGTATGGCCAGAATGGCAGTGTGTCTTTTTCCACTTCGGCTTTCGAGCCATTGCGCACGTCAACGCCTGTCGGGTTGTTGTTGCCCGTGGTGTGGAACGCCCAGATGTGAACAACAACCAGAGCGGCAATAACGAATGGCAGCAGGTAGTGCAGCGAGAAGAAGCGGTTGAGCGTTGCGTTGTCAACGGCTGGCCCGCCAAGAAGCCATGTTTGCAAGCCTTCGCCAATGAACGGGATCGCGCCGAAGAGGCCGGTGATTACCGTAGCGCCCCAGAACGACATTTGGCCCCAAGGCAGAACGTAGCCCATAAAGCCTGTCGCCATCATCGCGACGAAGATCAGCATGCCGACAATCCATGTGACTTCACGCGGGGCTTTGTACGAACCGTAGTACAGGCCGCGGAAGATGTGGATGTAGACCGCAAAGAAGAACAGCGAAGCACCGTTCATGTGCAAGTAGCGCAGGAAGTGGCCGCCGTTCACGTTGCGCATGATGTGTTCAACGCTTGCGAAAGCAAGGTCAACATGCGGCGTGTAGTGCATGGCAAGGATGATGCCCGTGACGATCTGCAACACAAGGCAGAACGCGAGCACGATGCCCCAGATCCACCACCAGTTCAGGTTTTTCGGTGTTGGGATCATCAGTGTGTCGTAAAGCAAGCCAACGATAGGCAGGCGCTTATGGAGCCATTTTTCTGCGCCCGTTTTGGGCTCGTAATGGTCGTGCGGGATACCAGACATAGCGCGTCTCCTTATCCGAGGATCAGTTCGCTGCCCTCAAACGAGGCAACAGGAACGAGAAGGTTGAGAGGAGCCGGGCCTTTGCGGATGCGGCCTGATGTGTCGTAGTGCGAGCCGTGGCATGGGCAGAACCAGCCGCCAAAGTCGCCAGCGCCGTCGCCGATCGGAACGCAGCCAAGGTGCGTACAGACGCCGATCATGACAAGCCATTCACCGGCTTCGTCAAGCGAGCGGTTCTCGTCGCTTGCGTCAGCGTCGAAGTTGTTGTTGTTCTGCGATGTTTTGTCGATCGTCAGATCGTCCACCGTGACTGCGCGCGCATCGGCGATCTCGGCTTCTGAGCGGCGGCGGATAAACACTGGCTTGCCGCGCCACTTAACTGTGAGCTGCGTGCCAACTTCGACATCCGCCGTATCAACGCGAATTGAGGACATGGCCTGAACATCTGCTGATGGGTTCATCTGGTTGACGAGAGGCCAAACTGCGGCACCTGTTGCCACAGCACCTGCGCCTGCGGTCGCGTAGTAGATAAAGTCTCTACGTGTGCCTTCGTGATCGTCTGCGTGGGACACGAGCATTCTCCATTTTTCTCAGGCGTTTGCCGCCTATACGGTTCGGGGCCGCAGAAATCTGCAGCCTCTTGAGGCGTTCTTTAAACCTGCTTGGGCTTTGCGTCTAGCTTAGATTGGTTGTCAAACCCTTATGGCGCGTTTGTGTCGCGGGAAATCGGCCTGGTTGAGCCTGAGTGGGGAGGTTGCAGAGATGCATGACAGGGCGACTCATCTTTTGGGGGCATTTATGCCTATACATACCACTTTTACGGATATACCCCTTGTTTAAACGAGTTGGAATTTTGCGTTTAGAGGGCACGGTATGTCTTGGGCCAGATCAGAAAAAGAGGTGCTGGGGAGCTTTAAGGCTAACCTGACATCTATTTTGCGGGCTCAAGAGCTCACGGAAGCAGAACTGTCAGTGCTTGCCGGGTTCTCTGAAGAGGGGGCCATCGCGGAGATAATGCAGGGAGATGGCCTGCCGAATATGGCGGTGCCTGTACGGATTGCCGATGCATTGGGTGTTTCTGTTGAGGCGTTGCTGCGCGATAGGCGGGAGCATCTGAACCAAGAGTTTGAGGCGCTTCCGGTGATGGAGGTTGATCGACAGGCAGCGCGGCTGTTGTCGGCTGTTTTCAAGTCAGCCGAGCGGGCTCTGGCCAATGGCGAGAGGCCGTCTTTGGACGCAATCATATCCTGGTGGAAGGACACCGATGGCGACTTGTCGCGCAGCGATCAGATATCGCCTCACTTTGACCTTATCAGCGCGGCTGAAGCCTTGAGCGCCATTCCGAGGATCCACCATGTTGGCGCGCTTGGGCTGTCGGCAACAACTTTGGGCTCGGCTGAGAACGTGCGCTTGGAGAGCTTTCTTGAGACGCTGAGCAAATCTGACCTCGCACAGCTGAATGGGCAGATAAAATCGGTCGCACTTTCTGGTGTTGGGCTGATCACGCCGCAAAAACGGATTGTGGAGCCGCCAGAGACGAACGAAACTATGACTGTGAGTTTCGTTCGCCTGATGCTGCCTGTTAAAGACGCGTCGGGCACGCCCTTTGTGATGAACTATTCGACGCTTCTGAGCGAGTCGACGCCGAGCAAGCAGGACGGGTGATGATGGATGAAGCGAGCCATGTCGAGCAGCTCGCCAGATTGTATCGCGACCAGATACTCTCCTAAGGCACGCCCTTTGGGCAGAGCTTCCCATGAATGCGCTCCGGGATACTGGCGGGTGAAACCATATTCGGTGGCATATCCGAGGCGCGCGTCATCGGCCCTTATGAAGGCATAGAGCCAGTCGGGCTTCCAGCGGAGTTGGCAGTAGGCAAACAGCAGGTGCGTATAGAGCGACAGCAAGTGCCGTGAGCCGCGCACGCCTTTGGCGATAAAAAACTCACCCATATAGATGACCTGACCCGAGATTTCGTCGCAGGCCCGTGTTGCGAAAGGCTCGGCGTGTAGCTTGCCTTTGCCTTTGTAGAGCCTGCCATAGCTTCTTGCCCAATAGCTTGTCAGAGTTTCCGAGATGAGCGTGTCGTGGCGCGCGGCGACACCGCCTATATCGACGCCATCTTTTCGCAGGATCAGCCAGACAGCGTGATCTGCCGAGAGGTCATTGTGTTGTGATGAGATCATTGGCGTGACTGCGTGCTTGCCGATGGCGTTCATACGGTCTTCGCAGGCTTGAAAGTCAGATGACTCTTCGATGGTAATGCCTTTTTCTTCGAGACGTTGAGCGCAGGTGTTGAAGAGCTTCATCAGGTCTAGGATTGCTGTGTTGGGCACGGGCGTTTCTCCATGAGGGGTTGAGGGTTAAAGCCTCAAATCAACTTAATCATGTATCAACGCCAAGCCTTACTTGCGCATTTTCCCCGATTTTTTGGGAAAACTTGGGCGCAGGCTGCTTGATTGAAACAAACATGCTGCGGTACTGATCTAGGTGTTCAAAGGGGCCTCCAATGGAAAAGACCGACCTGAAAAAGCAACTCAAAGAGTTTTACCAGCCATCCTCCAAGGATTTCTCTGTCGTTGATGTGCCCGAGATGCCCTTTGTGAGTGTGGAGGGCCAAGGCGCGCCTGAGGGCGAGGCTTATAGCCACGCGGTGCAGTGGCTCTACTCGGTGATTTACCCGATGAAGTTTATCGCCAAGAAGAAATACGGCAAAGACTTTGTCGCGCCGCCGCTTGAAGGCCTCTGGTGGGCTGACGACTGGGGCGATTTCACAGCAGGCAAGCGTGACAACTGGAAATGGCGGATGATGATAACGGCGCCGACATGGGCCGACCAAGCGTTGTTTGACGAGGCCGTCGCTAAGGCCACTAAGAAGCTCGGTGATGTGCCCGAAAGCTTAAAGCTCGCGCCGTTTCACGAGGGCAAAAGCGTGCAGATCATGCATATCGGGGCGTATGCCGACGAAGCCCCTGTGATTGAGCGGATGCACAACGTCTTCATGCCCAAGCAGGGCCTCAAGCCACGCGGCTATCATCACGAGATTTACTTGAGCGATCCGCGCCGCGTGGCGCCGGAAAAGCTCAAGACAGTTCTGAGGCAGCCCGTGGCTGAGGCCTAGGCCTGCGCGCAGATCATGTCATGCAGCCAGTTAAAGCCGCCGTCGCCCTCGCGCAGTTGAGCGTAAGTCATGAACACTTCGAGCGGCTCAAGCGTGACGGGTGGCGCGCACTGCGCAAAGCCAGCAAAGTCGCCAGTGCAGAGCTTGGCTGGCAGGGTTGTGACCATCTCGGTGCCGCGCATCATGCGAGAGAGTGCCGAAAAGCTGGGCACTGACAGTTGCACATGCCGCTTGCGGCCAAAGTGGGCGAGGGCCTTATCAACATTGCTGTAAGGCGTGCCGTCATCAACAACAACGCCATGCGCCGCCGCGCAGTAGGCCTCAAGCGTGTCAGGCGCGGCGCGGGCTGAGCTGTCATAAAATGTCACATAGTCGTCGCGCAGAAGCGGAGTTTGGGACACGCCCGCACGCGACAAGGGCAGCGGCGCAAAGATGATGTCGATGTCTTCAAACAGGCGCTCAAGCTGCACGGTTGGCCGCGTCTCTATGATCCGCAAAGACAGGTTTGGCCCTTGCGTGAGCAGCCTTTGAGCAACCTCGCCGAGAAAGCCGCCAAGCTCGTAGTCTGTTGCCATTATGGTAAAGCTGCGCTCGCTTTTGGCGGGGTCAAAGCCGCGTTGCTCTTGCAGGCTGTCCATCTCGGCAAGGAAGGCCTTGGCGCGCTCGGCGTATTGGCGGCCAAACTCGGTTGGCCGAAAGCCGTGACTCGTGCGCACCAAGAGCGTGTCGTCAAGAGCCACGCGCAGGCGCTCAACCGCGTAACTGACGGCAGAGGTGCTCATCGAGAACTTGTTCGCCACAGGCCCGATGCGCCCCGCCTCGACCAAGCTGACAAGAATGTTGAGGTCGCGCAGCGAGACTTTAGAGAATCCTGATTTGTTCACTTTTAACTAAAGCCTTATCCCGATTGATAGGATTGAGTGTAGCCCCCTAAACTGGCTTGGCAATAGCTTAGAGGAAATTTGCAATGCTAAGACTTCTGTCAATCGGGCTGATCTTGTCTACGGGAATGGGCGTCGGCTCGCTCCACAATGCGCAGATGCGCGAGGCGCTTCCGGGCTTCTTTACGCCGCTTGGGTTTACGCTGATCGCGCTGACGTTTCTGGCGTTTCTCGGCGGCTTGCTGTTGTTGTTTTACGCCGAGAAGGCGGGCGGCTTTACCCGCGCTCATGCCTTGGGCGCGGCCGTTTTTGCAACCGTGATCGAAGGGCTCAACCTTGTCACGACGCTGGCGTCAGAAGGCTCACTGCACGGCTGGCTGTTTCACGAATACCTCGGCGTTATCGTGGCACCGCTTATCTTGGTGGTACTGTTGATGAAGCCTCAAAAGGCCTAGCGTGATGTGCCCGGCGGGTTGAGCACGGCGAGGTAATCAGCTTTGCTGATCTTCACGAGGCCCTTGAGGCTAAGCGCGGCTTTGTCATCGGGCGAAAGCCGCGCAAGAGCAGCGCTGACAGCGATGAAAATCGCGTCAGCGTCGCGGCCTTGCGCAGTGATCAACGGCAGGCCCGGGGTGGGCGCTGTCCACTCCAGCACGCGCAGCTTGGCGGCCCAAGGCTCGTAGCGCTCCATCATCAGCCACGACACAGCGTCAAGCGCAGCAATGTCAGCCTGCCCCTCGGCGACGGCTTTGGCCGAGGCGAGGTGTCCGCCCGACTGCACGCGGTTTTCAAACCAGAAGCCCTGCTCTTGGCTATGAAAGTAGGGCGCGCCGAAGCCTGACTGTGAGAAGGTTTGGTTGTAGGTGAAAGTCGCATCTTTGAACGCGATAAGCGTGTCGCGCCCATCGTCAGCGCGCACCACGATGGGGCTGCGGTAGTAGCCCGCCTTGCAGCCCTCAAGGCCGTAATCTGGCGTACCGACGAGCTGCACCTTGTCATGCAACCACGTGCGGTAAGGCATGCCGCAGGTTTGGCTGAGCACCAGTTCGGGGTTCTCCCAAACGAAGAATTCTTCGGCATCTTGCGAAAGCTCCTCTGGGCTGTCGATGCCGCGTTTGGCCAGCTCGGCGCGGATAAGCGCCCAGTAGCGGGCGTGGGCGTCAGCCAGTTGAGGCCGCTGGTACATCATCATATTAGCAATCATGCTTACTCTCCCGAACAGCAGGGTTTCGCGGCCATTCCGCGGCACATGCAGGATGAGGTTATCTCCACATCTGTGAGTGCTAAGGCGCGTTTGAGGCGCGGTTCGAACTGGGCTATCTCGCCCGTTGCGCCGCGACGCTTCAGGCACTCGACAAGCCCGTGTAGTGCCCAGACGTTGTCGGGGTGTTGGGCGCAGCGTTGCAGCTTGCCGTCAAGGCCAAGGTCGCTCCGGTAGACAGCCTCGGCCTCTTCCCAGTGCCCCTGCTCTGAGAGCAGTGCTGCCAAAGCGTGGCGCGGCGGATGCATCCAGGCCCACGGCTCGGTATAGGCGAGGTTGTCATCGCGGTGCACGCTTTCGCGCAGGTGCTCGAAGGCCGCGGCGTAGTTGCCCTTGTGATATTCTAACTCGCCGTTCAGCATCTCTTCCCCGACAGCGAGAATGTCGCGTGCTGTGTTGTTGAAAAATGCCCGCTCCTGCGGAACGCGTTTGACAGCGGCATAGAAGGCAGCGCGTTCGGCGTCCGCCTTAGCGAAATTGCCAAGAGCCGCATGGGCGACGCCCTTGGCGTAATGGTGCATCGCGGTTGAGACGCAGTAAAGCGCGGCGTCGTCAGGCATCGGCGCATCCACGATGTCTTGCCAGCGCCCAAAGCGCACCAGCACGTGCATCTTCATCGAGTAGTAGCCCTCCATCGTAGTGGCAAGCTGGGGCCGCCCTTTGACGCTGAGCACATCGTGAGAGAGCGTCGCGCACATCTGCTCGGCAGCCTCCATCGCGGGGGTGAGTTGGCCAAGAAACATGCAAGTATACATCATCAGGTGCAGATCATGCGCGCGCGCCGTGGTGTAGAAGTTAAAAGGCCCCGCGTAGTCGAGATACATGTTGTCAGCCGCGATGGCCTTCTCGCTGGCAAGCTTGGCCTTCGCGTAGTCGCCAACGAGTACATAGGTGTGGCCGGGCATGTGGTTCATGTGGCCCGCGTCGGGGCAGAGCATACCGAGAATATCGGCCGAGCGTAGGGCAGCTTCTGGCGCGTCTGACATCTCGGTGCAGTGGATGTGTAAGTGCAAGATCGCGGGGTTTTGCTGTGTGCCTGCCGCATCGTGCAGCGCGATTGAGCGTTCGATAACCGCAAGCGCTTCAAGCGTGTCGGCTCCTTCGGCGGGCTTGCCTGTTTTGACGTCCCAAAGCCGCCACGGCGTGCGCGTCATAAGGGCCTCGGCGAAGACCGCCATAACGTCGTGATCATCGGGGAACTGCTCGTAAACGCGGCGCATGGCGGCGGCGTAGGCTGTGTCCCAAGCATCATAGTCTTCGCCGCTGGAGGCGTGGGGCTTCTGGAAGCGCTGGGCCAATGCCTCAACGACCGCGTGCTCAAGCGGCGTGGCCTCGCAAGCCCGCGCTAGGGCGATGTGTTTACAGGCCGTCGCTGTTGCCGCGTCAGCCTCGGCCTCGCTAAACTGCCGCCAAGCGTTATTGTAGAACGGGCCTGAGCCATAAGCGATGCCCCAATGGGCCATCGCGCAGTTTGGGTCGTGCTCTAAAGCACGCTCAAAGCAAGCAACGCCCTCTTCGTGGTTAAAGCCGTAACACCAGTTGAGGCCCATGTTGAACCAGCGCTGCGCTTCTGGTGACGTGGTGGTAACGGGCTTTTCGTGCTGGCCCAAATTGAAACGGTCCATCAGGCAGGTGCTGTTGCCTTCATGCTTTGTCGTTCCGAGAACACGGCGTACCAGTCGTCAAGCGCGTCGACGCCTTTGCGCCAGTGGCGGGCGTCATGGCGGAAGTCGAGGTAACCAAGCGCGCAGCCGACGGCGATGTGGGACGCATCAAGCGGGCCAGCAAGGTGGCTCATCCAGCGCTCGTTGATGACCTTCAAGGCCGCTTCGACTTTGCCCCATTGCGCCTCCATCATGTCGTGCGACTGGTGCTCTGGCGGGCGCAGGCGGCCTTCATAAGTGATCAGCACAGCCGCATCCATGATCGCATCTGCCATGCTTTCAAGCGTCAGAACTTCCCAGATGCGCGCTTCAGGGTAGAGGCCCGCCTTGGCGCGCGCGTCGAGATAGCGCGTGATCACCCGACTGTCGTGAAGCGCCACTCCATCAGGGCGGATCAGCGCTGGAATTTTGCCAACCGGGTTGGCGGCGCGGGCCTCATCGGCGGTGGCGATGGGCGAGGTGGCGATGTTCACTTCTTCCACGTCGGCGGTTTGGCCGGTTTCGTGCAGCAAGGCACGTACTTTACGCACGAACGGGGAGGCAGATGCAGAGACGAGTTTCATGGTGGCGGCCTTTCCTAAAGTGTGGGTCTTTAGAAAAGGGTAAGGCCCGCAGTGCGGGCCTGTCCAATGCTTTCATGCACCTTTTCTCAAACGATCTGGATATTGTCTGTGATCGTGTCGAGGCCAAGGTAGATCGTGATGTCGATGGTGTTGCCGCCGCCGAAGTCGAGGAAGACGTTGGTGTCGGTCACGGTGCCGTAAGTGTTGAGCACTTGCTGGCCTGTCGTTGCCGAGCCTACGAGTGCGCTTGAGAGCTCCAAGATGTCGTGCCGGCCTTCGAAGTCGCCGATCGTGTCGTGGCCGTGGCCTGCTGCGAAAATGAAGGTGTCGATCAGGCTGCCGCCGTAGATTTCGTCGTTGCCAGTGCCTGCGTCAATCGTGTCGTGGCCTTGCGAACTATAGATCGTGTCATTGCCCGCGCCGCCGCTGATGTAGTCACTGCCTGTCGCGCCTGAGAGGTAGTCGTTGCCATTGCCGCCGTAGAGATCATCCTGGCCTTCGGAGCCAAGCAGGCTGTCGTCGCCGTCGCCGCCATACAATGTGTCCCAGCCGGTGCGGCCAATGATGTAGTCATCGCCGTCTTCGCCGTAGACGACATCAACGCCGTTGCCCGAACTGATCCAGTCGCCGCCATCGCCACCGTAGATCAGATCAACGCCAGTGTTGCCGAACAGGCGGTCATCGCCCGCGTCGCCGTGCAGCGTGTCAGCGCCCGTGCCACCCGCCATCGTGTCCTTGCCTGTACCGCCGTGAAGCTCGTCAACCGAGCTGTCGCCAAACAGGCTGTCGTTGCCGACGCCGCCGAGCAGATTGTCGCCGCCCGTGCCGCCGCGCAACGTGTCGTGCCCCGAGCCACCATCAATTGTGTCGTGCCCCGCGTTGCCTTGCGCGCTGTCGTTGCCAGCCGAAAGCTCGATGTTGTTTGACGCGCCGTTGCCTGTGACTGTGTCGTTGCCACTGCCCGTGATCGCGTTCTCGATGCTCACGCCGTTGGCGACAGTAAAGCCGCCTGCAACGCCGGCTGCGTTTGACACAAAGCCAAGTCCGCCAGCCTCGTTGTTGAGCGTTGCTGCGCGCAAGTCGATGACTGCATTTGTCGAGCCGTTGTGGCGCAACGTGTCAACGCCGCCAGTGTCCCAGATGGACTGCCATTGGGTGCCGGAGACATTGCTGGCGGGCAGAACGTAGGTGTTGTTGCCCGAAGCGTGGGTGGTGTTGGCGCCGTAAAGGTCTTGCAGGGCCGCAATGTCGAGCGCCATTGGCCCGCTTTCATAGCCCCAGTCCCAGCCCGTGTCACCGACTGTGCCGTTGGCACCGGCATGGAAGCCGCTGTTGTAGGTCATCGTGGTGTAGATGCCTTGGTTGAAGTTGTTGTTGCCAAAGTCATCAAACGCTGCCCCGACGCCAGCCATAATGCCCGTGCCACCGCCCGTGTCATGCGGGTGCCCAAGGCCGAGGCCGTGCAGCATTTCGTGGACCATTGTGACGTAGCTGTAGCCGCCTGCTTCAAGGTCTCCGCCTGAGGTGCGGTCCCACAAAGTTGCGTTGAACACGCCGATGCTCTGGTTTGATGTTGGCAGGTAAAAATAGCCGAGCGCGTTGTCGTATTCGGCCGTTTCATCGGTGTCGAGGATCATGACATACTCGGCGCCGGACGACGAGTTTGTGATGTTGAAGTTCACGTCAATGACCGTTGCGATGGTGTCAAAAACGCTTTGGAATTGTTGAATTTCGTAAGCGTTCCAGCCGTTGGACCTGACGCCATCCCAGCTGTTGTAGCCCGAGGGTGCAAAGTAGACATCAAATGTCGAGCCACTCATTGAGTAGTCACTTTTGACCGAGTCTATGAGTGTCTCTGAACGCATCTGTGGCGCGGGGCTGGGTGTGGTGTCTGGCATCAAAACTATCCTTGCTCGATATATTATTCGGGTGCGCGAGGGCGCGGCGGGCTGTTGACCGCTCGTTAAACGATCAGGGTTTTAAACGCAGTTCACGAGTATGTAGCATATCCGAGGCTTTGGTTGAATCACTTTTTGGATGGTATTTTCACTAAGCATTAACAATGCGTTAAGATTTGGGGCGGGTCCGTAAGGTATCGTGAGGATGGACAAGGTTAGGTGATGCCGAACCTTTGCAACCGGAGAACCCTATGCCCAATCAATCAGCGCGACTAACGCTACCGTTTATCTTGCCAAGCCAGGCGCAGAAACATGTGACACACAACGAAGCGCTCGAACGGCTCGACGCGGTAGTGCAACTTTCGGTGGCCGGCTTTGATGCGGTCACCCCGCCAGCTCTTGCTTCGGAGGGAGACCTCTACCAACTAGGTGCAGGCGCAACAGGGGCATGGGCGGGCAACGACAGCGCGTTGGCCTACCACTCAAACGGCGGCTGGCTGTTTGTCGCCCCGCAGGAAGGCTGGCGCGCTTGGGACCTGGCAGCAAACACACTGCGTATTCTGGTAGGCGGTGCATGGCAGCCCTTCACACCACAGTTGCAAAACCTCATTGGCCTCGGCATCGGCACCACGTCAGACGCCACAAACCGCCTTGCTGTGGCCTCGGATGCCTCACTGTTTACCCATGACGGGACAGACCACCGCATGGTTGTGAACAAGGCCGCGGCGGCAGACACTGCAGCGCTGGTGTTCCAGGACAACTACACAGGCCATGCCGAGATGGGCCTCGCGGGCGATAACGACTTTCAAGTCAAGGTCAGCGATGATGGCATCAGCTGGTCCGAGGCTATGAGGGTGCGCAACACTGACGGCGTCGTCACAGTACCCTGCCTTATGAGCGGCAAAGTCACGATCGACAACGACGATTTCGTCAGCGTACCGACGCCAAGCGCTGGCGGAATGGTCGCGATTTCGATGGTTGATCTGGGCTACCCGCAATCGACACACAGTGGCCTTTTCTCGTATGATACAGGCGGATCTTTGTCGCTCTACACGCTGGCGAAAGGGGCGAGCCTTGAAAATGAGGGCTCCACAGCGCTTACCGGAACCAGCTCAACAGACGGGCGCAGCGCTCTTGCCGTCGCGACGGGTGCTCTGCTCATTGAAAACCGTCATGGAGGAACGAGGCATTATGCCTATACGTTCCTTAACTCTTACTAGGATTAATGGGTCCTGACCCTAAAGCTCTTGCGAGTGTATTGACGCTTTCGGGGCGGCCACGGGTTGTCACGGCTTGGAAAGAACTGGCGGCGCTTTACTTGCGCCGCTGGTGCCAGGCTGACAAGCGTAGTAAAGGATAGTCCCGTTGTGGCGGGATTAGAGCGTAGGCAGCTGGTAAGTAGGTGAGTTTTGTGAAGGTATATTTGGACAAGCCTCAAAATTTTTGGGCCAATCTTTCAGTCGATTTCCAAGAACACCGTGAGGTGTTTCGCAACATGCTTGAGGCGATGATGTTGGCCGGGCACGACTTGAGTGTCTTCCAACGCCGCCCTTATATCGAACGAGGGCTTGAGGCGGGTTTTGCCGATGGTATCTACTATTCCTATCACAATGCGCAGCCCGGCGAAAACAGCTATTGCTACAAGCGCGGCCCTTTCCCGTACCTTTGGTATATGGATCCTGCGGGCTATGCGGGCTGGAGCCAGATAGCTTTGGACACCTCCCTACAGGAAGAAGCCGCGCAGTATCCTGTGGAGAAAGCCACTGCCGTTGTCCAGGAATACTGCCGCCGCATGCTGACGGAGAACCACTCTGTTTTGCCTCAGCCTGAAACCATTCCGGAGGCCGAGATTGAAGGTCTGGAAAGCTTTGTTTTCTATTCTCTTCAAGTCAACAATGACGAAGTCATGAAGCTGACAGAAGTCGCGCAGTACGAGAGCATTAAAGCTGCGGCGGCTGCGGCCAAGAAAATGAAACGCCACCTTGTTTTCAAACAACATCCTTTGTGCAAATCATCCGTTGTTGCACGGCTGTTGGGCGAGTTGGCGAAGTCAAAATATGTTCATGTCAGCGTTGGCTCAGTGAACAAGCTGCTCAGCAAAGCGCGCAGTGTCTTGGTTACCAATTCAACTGTCGGCTTTCAGGCGCTCGTTCTTGGCAAGCCCGTGTTCACAGTGGGTAAGAGCGAATATAGCTTCATGACCCAGCCAATTCAGACGCCAGAAGAGATTGCTGAGGTTTTCCGCGTTACTGACTTCAGGCAGCCGGAGCGTGTTTTGCGCCAAATCGGCTATTTGCTAAGTGAGTACTTTGTCGACATGCGCGACCCTCAAAGGCTGGGCGCGCGGCTGCAAGAGCATGCTGCAGTGTTTGCCCGGAAAAACAACAACACCCAAAGCCGGTTTCAAGCCGAGGAGTTGGACAGTTACAAAATCTACCTCACGGCAGCACACCGACTGGAAAAAGAAACACATGAGCGCCTTGAGTTTTTGCTGGAAAGCTACAGCGCGCTCACCCCTCCAGAAAAGCCAGCTATTGTAGCGGCGCTTTCGAATTTTGTGTCGCACGGGCACTTTGTCGAAAAAATCCTGAGAAGCACCGATGGGGAAGTTGCCCTACGCAGCCTGAAGCTTGTCGACAAACGCAAAGACAGCCTCAAGAAAGACCAAATTTTGCGGGCGCTCTGCGACATCAAAACCAGTGCAAGCGCCAAAGTGTTCTATGACCGAAGCAGAGAGTATTACGCCGCAGGCGACGAATTCGAGGGCTTGAGGTTTGCGCGCTTGGCGGCGAGCCACCCTAAGGCCTCTACAAATGCCAGTGTGTTTTGCGCTCGCAAGTTGCTGTCAGCGAGCAACTACGACAACCCGGAGCTGCGGCTGCTAATCCAAGGCCTTGCGGGGCATTCGACAAGCAATACGTGGCTTATGAAACTCCGGTTTGGCCTTGCGCTACACGACAACGAGCTCGAGCGCGCGGCTGAGGTTTTGAAAGTAGCGTCGCGAGACGCATGGGACAAAAGCGAAGCTGAGTTGCATCGTAAGCAACTTCAGAAACGGCTTAAGCCGCCAGCGCCCACCGCCAAAGCGCGGCCGGTTGCGAAACCCAAGCCCGCAGCCAAGCCGAAAGCGGCGGCTACGCCAAGCCCAGACGCACCGAAGAAGCGACAGAAGTCGCATTGATGCGGGTTTGCCAGCCCTGATCCCCGCACGAGCTCAGGGCGGATCATGGCTCAGTTTTCAACTAGGATTTCGTCGTAAACGCGCTCTTGGAGCTGCGCGCTTTCCCCCGAACACCAACATATTTCTCATGCCCGGGCTCGAACCGCTCGCCCAAGGCCCGCCCAACCAGCTCGCTTAAAGACGGGTTTGCTTTTTTGGCATGCGCCTTGAGGTCATCTTTGAACCAATAGGGTGGATAGATCACCTTGTTGGTCACGGGGCGGGCGTGAAAACGGTAGGGTTGAGTGAAGTCGTCATTGGCCATGTAGTCCAGCCAAACAGCTGCGCGTTCGCGAAAGTCAGGCGCAGGGATCACAGGCTTCTCGCCGCGTAGATAAGCTTCGTATTCTTGGCGGCTTTCTAGCTCTACCTGCCCGATGGGGTAATCCACCGGAGCAAAATGACCGGCTGTAATACACGGGATACCCATCAGTCCCAGTTCGATCGTGGTCGTCCCATTGTAGACTAGGCCCATGTCGATCCGGTGGCGCATATCATCCATGTCAAACCAGCGGTGGCCCATGAAAATGGCATTGTCGCCCAGTGGTTCTTCCAGCAAGTCGCTGAAATATTCTGTGGGGAAGGTCGCGATCTGGTTGTTCAGCTCATGAGGGTGCGGCTTGATCAGCAGCAAGGTATTGGTGCCCTGTACTGACCGAATTGAATGATTGATCCAATCTTTCATACTGCTGTGCCCCGGCCCCCCGTCAAAAGGTACAGAGCTGTCACAGACAACCTTGCCAAAGGCGCAGGCGACTTTGCCACCTTTTGCACGCCACTGGGTGATGCGCTCATCCAACGCCTGTGCCTCGGCAGGGCGATCATCGCTGCCCTCGGTAGACCGACGCACCTTCGTGATCGGCGCAAAGCGCTTGATGATCTGTGGCAACTGTTTTTGATGGCTGTCATAGTAGCGCTCAAAGTTTTCGGGCAAGGGAAAACTGCCTGAGCGCGCATGCGGACTGCGTGTCATGTTGCGCATAACCAACCGCTGCGAGATGTTGGTAGAGAAGTTGGTGAAATAGTTCTGATAGCCATTGGCTGTGTGCAAATAGAAGAACTTTTCCGGATCACCGTATTCTTCGCAATAAAAGCGGAACAATGAATCAGGTAGGCGACAGTTGTAGAGAGAAACCAAACCCACCTTGAGGTTCTCGGACTTATGCAGCGCCAGAGTGTAATCCAACACCCGCGCCATCGAATGCGTCCAATCAGAGAGCGTGCCCAGATATCTCTGCAACTCGGGGCAACCGTGGTTGAGCGAGTAGCGGCGGCGGTTGATGGCGCCGTCTTCCCAGACAGAATGCGACAGGTCAATAGGGCCCCATGTCAGGCGCCCACGGTCTAACTCCGGAACGTAGTTCTTGACTTGCGGCATGGCCTTTTCTGCCCGTGCCACAAGCGAAACTACAGGGCTGATCGCGCCATTGATGACATCGATTTTTGGGTTGCCTGTTTGCTCGCGCGGCAACAACCCTTCGACCATTGGCAGCACGGCCCAGCCGCGACGCTTGAACTCCAACAGGGCCATCAGCGGATAGCGGCGCAACTGGTCGATATTGCGCGGCGCTACAAGGATAATCCCCTTTGGGTTTTTCGGCTGCGGCACGGATTTGTAGATATTCGCCGTTTCGATCAGGAATTTCAGCTCGCCGTAGCGTTTGATCAGGCTGTGGTTGGAAAATGCGTTGATCCTGCTGGGGTTGGCGAGGCTTTGCCCGTGCACATCTTCCAGCAGGCGCAGCGCGTGGCCAAACTTGCCTTGGCGTTGCAGAATATTGACATAGTGCAACAGCCCCTGACGGCGGAGCAGGTTTTTGGGCAAGACATCAAAGAAGTCATTGGCCTTTTTGTAATTGTGGGTCAGCGAGGCCCAGCGGAAGAAATGCTGCATGTCACGGTTGATGCGAGGAGGGTTGCTCGACGCAACTTCCATGATCCGAGCCGCCGCTTTCATGTTCTTGGTGGTATGGGCCAAGGCAGCTGGAGCAGGCCACAGTGCATGTGCCAGTTCTGGTTGGGCACTGAGCGCCTCAAGATATGCCGTGATCCGCTGTGTCAGATCACTGCGACCAAGCCGATGTGCCAGAGGCAAATAGGCACACAGATCAATCACGGTTTGCTCTGCAAGCTTGAGGGTTTTCACGCCAGCAGGGTCGAACAAGGCTTCAAAGCGCTCTTCGTAAGCGCGTAGCTGCGTGGCGGCGCGCTCGTACGACTGAGTGTAGTCGGGGATATGCCGGATGCCGGTGCGCAACATGCTGGCAATGATGTTGATCTGGGCGAGCGGCTTCGTGGCCGCGTTGAGTTCCGTGTCACAGATATCAAGATACTGATCGCGTTGGCGCGATTGCAGTGCTTTTTCCTTAAAGGAAGTTTGCAGTTTCGCTGGGGCGGCGGCATCTTCGCTGAGAATGTCTTGGGGCTGCGCCTCGTTCGGCGCGGTTGTCTTTACCTTGCCATTTACGGCGTCAAGCAAGGTACCAGAGTTGACGCGTTCGCGTTCGCGCTCTCGATCCTGAGGGTTGGACGTTTCTTGTGTGTCGTCTGTCCAGTCCATCTGTTCGCGGGCGATCAGATCCAGCACCCGCCAGGACTGCTGGAGGATCAGCATACGGCGTTTTTGCAAATCTTCGGGGGCATCATAGGGGTTCTCGATCGTTTCGATCAGCAGCTCACTAGCACCGCGATAATCTCCCTGCATACCGCGGCAGATTGTGATCAAATGGACAAGAAAAACGCTCTCGTGGAACCGCTTGTTTGCCTCGATGGCCGCTTCGAGCAACGTCTTGCGGCCCTCTTCGCTGATCAGCAATTGAGAAATCAGACGCCCCGCTTGAAACTGTCCAGCGCGCTGGGTGCGCTCCAGTTCGGCCATGTTTTTGAGCAGCCCGACATAATTTTTCGACCGGATGTGTGGAACCATAAGGCTGCGCAACCGCTCAGTTCTGTAGAGCGCGGCCTGCTCTTCATTGCCCAAAGCTTCGTAAGCTAGTGTCCGAGCGCGGGCCACTTGCTGTGTCTTGGGCTTATTGAGCTCTGCAACTTTCAGAACCTTCAAAGCCAGCGACGGCATCTTGGCGCGGATGAGCAAATTGCTCCATTTGAGAGGCCTGTGGTGGCCCAGCCTACGGACCGCCTTGCGCGCCAAGGAGCGAGTTTTTATCTGTTGAAATGTCTTATTCATAATGTCGAGTTTTCAGCGTTTAGATCAAATCGAGTCAGGGTCCGCGTCCAGAAGTTCCCAACTCATTGGAGTACCTTTGGTTACATCGCGCCCTACACGTCGGCCAATTAGTGCATCAAAATACTTCGGCGCTAAGCCAAGGCCAGGGCGAATACGGCGCAAATTCGCCGCAGTGAGTACGTCACCTTGTTTCATGTCTTCGCCGATGTAAAGAGAACGGCGCTTTTTGCGGCCCGCTTGTTCTGACGCTGTTCCGCCAAACCAGATCTGGCCGAGCGACTGTGCAGCGCGTGTTGTTTCGACAACCAGCTGGGTGAATTCGTCAGGCTCAAGCGAGAACGCGCTGTCAACGCCGCCTTCGGAGCGGTCGATGATGAAGTGCTTCTCGATCACACTGCCGCCGAGTGCTGTTGCGGCCACGGCCACGCCGCAGCCCATGGTGTGGTCTGACAGGCCGTAGTTGACGCCAAAGGTGTTGCCGATCACCGGCATTGTCACAAGGTTGGTGTTTTCTGGCGTCGCCGGATAGCTTGAAGTGCACTTCAGCAACGTGAGGTTTTTGCAGCCAGCACTGAGCGCCGTTTCAACCGCTTCGCCTATCTCGACAATGCTTGCCATGCCAGTAGAGATGATCATCGGCTTACCAGTCTGCGCAACGCGGCGCACCAGCGGCAGATCAACTGTTTCAAACGAGGCGATCTTATAGGCCGGCGCATCAAGGCTTTCGAGCAAGTCAACGGCATCTTCCGAGAACGGCGATGAAAACGCCAAGATGCCCTTTTCTTTCGCGCGATCAAAGATCGGCTTGTGCCACTCGGCGGGCGTCATCGCGATCTGGTAAAGCTCATAGAGGTTGCGGCCATACCAAAGCGACTTCGGGTCAGTAATGGTAAACTCACCTTCCTTCAGATCAAGCGTCATGCTGTCTGGCGTGAATGTCTGGATTTTGATCGCGTCAGCACCTGTGGCTGCCGCTGCATCAACAATAGCTAAAGCGCGCTCAAGCGACTGGTTATGATTGCCCGACATCTCGGCGATGATGAAAGGTGTGCCATCATCTTTGAGGGCGTGGGTTTTTGCCAGTTCCTGTCTCAGTGTCAGCATCGTCTTCAGGCCTTCTTGTTGGAATTATCTGCAGTTTCGCGCAGGTCTTGCAGGCCAGCGCGCAAATCAAGCTTCGGGGTCCAGCCTAGCATCTTGCTGGCAAGATTAACATCCATAGCTGTATGCGGCATAGGGGTGTCGCTGTCAGTGTCGTAGCGTATGTTGCCTGCGTTGCCGAACACCTCGTTGGTTGTCTCGGCGATCTGGCCGATAGACCAAGCCGTGCCGCCACCAACGTTCACGGGGCCCTGCGCGTCAGTACTTTGCAGCGCGGCTAATATGGCCGAGGTGGCGTCGCGCACATAGAGCTGGTCAATCCGGTAGTCGGGGTTGCCTGTCAGCACGATCGTTTCGCGCGCCTGCGCCTGACCGATGAATTTCATCATCGCGGGCGTACCCTTTTCGCCGTGGCCATAGACAGCGGCAAACCGCAGTGAAACCTGCGCTGGGCCACGCGTGCGCGTCAGCATTTCAAGGTGCTGCTCGGCCATGAGTTTGGACAAGGCATAGGCGTTGATAGGGCGCTCAGGCGCGTCCTCGCGGTAGGGCAGACCAGACGCTGGAGAGTAGACAGCGATCGTCGAAGCAAAGACAATCTTGCGCACCCCGGCCTCGCGCGCGGCATTCACCAAATCAGCAATCATCGCGACATTGGGTTGCCAGAACGGGCCGATATCCATCGGCGCGTCTTCCCGCGTCATGCGGCGCCCTGCAAGGTGCACAACCGCGTCGGCACCCTCAAAGGCCTCTACGAGGCTGGCGAAGCTGTAGTCTGTCTGGCGTGCTTGCGGGCCGATGGGAGCCGAGCGACCAATGCTGACGCAACTATAGCCCGCAGCGTGCAGATCATCGCGCAGATAACGGCCGATAAACCCGCCTGCGCCGGTGACAGCGACGGTGCCAGTCGTTATGCCAGCGGCATCGCTCATGCGCGTTTCCTGACGTAATAGCCGATCACTTCCAGTGTGCCGTTCACAGCGCGGACTGTCTCGCCCGCTTCGTAGCGGTATTCGTGATAGCTCGCGTCCTCCGGTGCGGGAAAGATGCTTGGCTCGAACGCGGTATCAGGTGGCACTTGCTGAAACATCAGCTCGTGAATGCCTTCCTGCAAGGTGCCCTCAGCGGCATTTGGCAATGTCGGCACATCGGCGGCACCTGTGAGGCAGTTCACGGCCATTTCAATCAGATCAGCGCCAGTGGTTGCTTTGATCAAACGCCACATGTGGCAGCCGTCAAGCCGAGGAGCGATCTCGATGATGCGCGGGCCTTCTGGCGTGACGATCATCTGGAAGTAAAGCACCCCGTCGCGCGCGCCCATTGCGGCGATCACGCCATCAACCAGCTCAAGAGCGGCACGTTGGTTTGCAGGTGAAACATTCTCGGTCGGCACCAAGTGCCCAACCGGAACACCCAGCGCATGCGGGCCGTGGACCAAACGCTCGGAGAGAACTTTGAGGCGTGTCTTGCCACCGCAAACGAGCACGTTGCACGAAATTTCGACACCCTCGAGAAAGCCTTCTACGATCGCTTGTTTTGAGTGCGAAAAGCCAAGCGCGTTGTTCACGGCGACTTCGATATCTTCAGGGCGATCAACCCGCACAACCCCGCGCTGACCCTGGCCATCGGTGGGTTTGACGATGCACGGAAAATGCGCCCATTCGCTGGCTTCATCTGCGGCGGCGATCTGGATGAATGGCACGGGCGAGAGCTTGTTCTCGTGCAGAAACGCGCGGAAAGCGGCTTTGTTGTCGAGCAGATCAATAAAGGCACTGTCGTAGAAATGCGGCAGGCCAAGCCGCTCTGAAAGAGCCACGACCGAGCGCATCGCGACATCAGAGGAAATCGAGTACACAAGGTCAACGGCGTGGCGCTTGGCAACCTCTTCCAGCGCGTCCAGATCAACGATGTTGACAGCTTCGACGACATCACAAAACGCTTGTCCGGACTCGCCAGCAACGGGGGAACAGCCGATCACAAACCAGCCCAGGTCTTTCATGTGGCGGATCAAGTCGGCTTGGCCGGCGTTGGTGCCGAGAATAAGGATCTTCTTTGTCATACTGTCTCTCTTTCTAGCAAGGCATCCACAAGGCGCGTAGTGCCTTTTCCGTCAACAACTGCGCAGCCCTTGGCGGCCATCTGCGCACGTGCGGCTTCATCGTTTATCATCTTGTGTGTCGCCTTTAAAAGCTGCGCGCGCGACACGTCTTCAAACTGGCCAAGATAGGATGCTCCTGTCAGGTCTTGCCAGCCAAGGCAAGGGCGCTGCTGATTGCCAGCGAGGCCCAAAAACAGGGTTGGCAAACCGCAAGCCGCGGCTTCATAGCTCATCGTGCCGCCGCCGATAATGCACATATCACAGCCAAGCATCAGCTCGACAAGGTTCTGCGGCGCGACGTGCAACTCGGCAGCACCTTCAGGCAGCGCGGCGATCATCTCGGCAATGCTATCGCGGCGCGGATTGCTCGGGCCAGACACAACAACCAGCGTCACATCAGAGCCAATTTGCCCGGCAAGTGATGTTAGCACATTGCTGATAGCGCCACGGTCGTCACCGCCGCCAAAGGACACCAGTATGCGCCGAACTGCCCGCCCGTGGGGGCGCAGTTTCAAGCCGTTGAACGCTGGCCGCAGCACTGCATAGGCGGGGCCAAACAGCGTTTGGGTGTGCGCCGCGTCTTCAAGCCATTGCAAATATTGCTCACGCCGCTCAAACGGGCTGGCGTTGACCAGAATATCGCAACTGAACGGCCAAGGCGCGCTGGCATCAAATTGCTGCATCCAGCGGATGCCTGCACCACGCAGAAGATGCTGATATTCAGGGTCAGTACGGTAGTCATCCATGATAACATGCCGCGCACTGGCTTCTGCACAGGCCTGCAATACGCGCGCGGCGTCATCTTGCGATGTGCCGCGCTCGGGCACGGGCTGCCAGCTTTGAAAAAGTGTGCTGTCTTCGGGCTGCTTGAGGCTTTCTGGCGGGCCGATGATATGAGCGTCATGGCCCGTCTCACCCAAGTGCCGTGCGATCTCGCGGCAGCGCATCAGGTGGCCGATGCCAACTGTCGGGCTGACATTGCAGCGCATGACAACCGGGCCGCTCACCCCAAGGAACCTTTTGAGCGCAGAACTTCGAACAGGGCCTCGGCGAGGCTCCAGTCGTCAGGCGTGTCGATATCGACAGCACGCTCACGCGGCATCAGAAAGGGCAGGGATTGCGGCGAGAACATTGGCTGCTCGCTCACAAAGGCATCGCGCTTTCCCCAATAAAACATGCCGACGTCATGGAAGGCTTCCGGCAGGTCTTGCGTGCGCGTGCTGCGGTGCTCGGGAAACAGCATTTCGACGCCGCCATCTTTGGCGCGGGTCATGGCTCGCTGCACTGGATGAGCATATTCGGCGGCGGCAAATGCAAAGTGTTTGCTCTCGTCTTGCATCAGGGCCGCACGCGCTTGGAGTAGGTCAGCAGCCGTCGCGAAGGCAGCTGTCGCATAGACCGTGCACACCATTTCGACAGTTTGCCCGTGGCGCTTTTCCGCATCCAAAATAGCATGGTTGATAACCCCACGCGCCGGGCTCATGTCGTCAGACAGTTCGGCAGGGCGCATAAACGGAACGCTGGCTCCGGCTGCGCGCGCCACATCAGCGATCTCTGCGTCATCCGTTGAAACGATAACCTCATCAAACACCCCCGCTTCCAAAGCGGCAGCGATTGGCCAGCCGATCATGGAGCGACCAGCAAATGGAATAACGTTTTTGCGGGGGATACGTTTGGAGCCGCCACGCGCGGGAATGATCGCGATTTGCATAGTCAAGCCTCGGTTCTGCGAGAGGCCGACGGGCATGCCGCGCCGGCCATTTCGCTAGGTAAAGGTCTTTTCCAAGGCCTCAATAACGGTTTGCTGATCATCACGTGTCAGCTGCGCATACATCGGAATAGTGATCATGCGATTGTAGTAGTCTTCGGAGTTGGGGCAATAGCCCGCCTCAAATCCGAGCGCCTTGTAGTAAGGCTGCAGATAGACCGGAATGTAGAGAACATTCACGCCAATCCCCAACTCACGCAGCTTGTCAAACGCCTCGGCGCGGCTCACAGGCGCGTCGGCATTTACCAAGATCGGGTAAAGGTGTAGCCCTGAGCGCTGGTAAGGTGCCTGATACGGTAGCGTGATCGGCAGATGCGCAAGTTCGCGGTCATAGATTTCACGATGCGCATGGCGCGCGTCGATATATTGCGAGAGACGGCCGATCTGGCTCAGGCCCAATGCGGCTTGCAAGTCGGTGATGCGGTAATTGTAGCCCAGCGCGACTTGCTGGTAATACCATGGCCCGTCACTTGGCCCCTGCATGAACGCGGGATCACGTGTAATGCCGTGGCTGCGCAGCATGAACATCTTGTCAGCAAGCGCATCATCATTGGTCGTGGCGACACCGCCCTCGGCTGTGGTGATGATCTTGACAGGGTGAAACGAGAAGATGGTGATATCGGAGTAGGCGCAATTACCCACGGGCGCGCCATCATAGCTGCCGCCAATCGCGTGGCTGGCATCTTCCACCAGTTTGAAACCGTATTTGTCACGCAGCGCACCAAGGCGTTTCATGTCACACGACTGGCCCGCAAAGTGCACGGGCGTCACGATTTTGGGCAGCTTACCCGCCTTGTCGGCTTGGGCCAACTTGGCTTCAAGCTGGTCAAGGCAAAGGTTGTAGGTCGCCGCGTCGATATCGACGAAGTCAACATCGGCACCGCAATAAAGCGCAGCATTTGACGTGGCGACAAAGGTGTTTGGCGTTGTCCAGACAGTGTCGCCCGGCCCCAGACCAAGCGCCATGTAGGCCACATGCAACGCAGCGGTGGCCGAACTCATAGCAACAACGTGACGCGCCCCGCAGGCCGCGCCAAGAGCGTTTTCAAATGCCGTGATCTTCGGCCCTTGAGTGATAAAATCACTGGTCAGGGCTTCTACGACGGCCTCGATATCACCTTGGGTGATATCTTGACGGCCGTAGGGGATCATAGCATCGCTGCCTTGTTGAACTCGACGATTTCGTCAGCCGCAAGGAAGTGATCGTTTGAGCCTGAGTTGAACTCAAATCCGGCTTCCACAGGCGTGCCTTCTTCGCCAATCGCGTTCACTTCATAGCTTTGATCAATGTCAAAGAAGCGGATCGTTGGCTGTAGCACGTAGTGGTCGTGGAACTCGAGCGTCAGGTGGCTGTCGTCGGCTGGGCACATGATTTCGTGCAGCTTTTCGCCGGGGCGAATGCCGATAACGTGCTGCTCAAGATCAGGAGCGATAGCTGCCGCCAGCTCCGGAATGCGCACTGAAGGGATCTTGGGAACGAAAATCTCGCCGCCGCGCATGCGCTCAAAGTTTTTCAGAACAAAATCAACGCCGTCTTGCAGCGAAATCCAGAAACGAGTCATCTTTTCGTCGGTGATCGGCAGGCTTTTGGCACCTTCGGCGATCAGCTTTTCAAAGAACGGAACAACTGAGCCACGCGAGCCGACAACGTTGCCGTAACGCACAACAGCAAAGCGTGTTTGCTTGGAGCCGACCATGTTGTTGGCGGCCACGAACAGCTTGTCAGATGCGAGCTTTGTCGCGCCGTAAAGGTTGATCGGGTTCGCGGCTTTGTCTGTCGACAGTGCGATAACTTTGGTGACGTTGTTCGCAATCGCCGCGTGGATCACATTCTGAGCGCCGTGAATGTTTGTTTTGATACATTCCATCGGGTTGTATTCGGCGGCAGGAACTTGCTTCAGAGCCGCGGCGTGAATCACGTAATCGGTGCCTTCCATGGCGCGCACAAGGCGGTCACGGTCACGCACGTCGCCGATGAGGTAGCGCATTTTTGGCGAGTCAAATGTCTGCGCCATTTCGTATTGCTTCAGTTCATCGCGTGAAAACACGACGATCTTTTTTACATCGTAGTTGTCGAGCAGCGTTTTGACGTATTTTTTACCAAAGCTGCCAGTGCCGCCAGTAATCAGGATTGTTTTGTTATTGAACATATCGTCTTTCCGTTAACTATTAATTCTCGGTTAATTCCTACAGCGCAAAGTATCAATAGAGGTATACCCTACTTGTGACTCTGAACTGTGTTGGTTTTTAAAAAAAAAGTACTCGGTATCGTATGTTGAAATTGACTTACCGCTTTCAAACGGGTCGTCAAATTGGCTTGCGGCCCGCATAGTTTACTCGGACATTCTCGCGCCACCCGCCAAATGCGTCGGGCTTCACGGCGTTTCGGCCCTGACCGCGCACATCGCGACGGCGTTCCGTGTAGTCAAACTCTGATGTCAGGCACTCAAGTCCCTCAAAAAGTGATTTTAAGCCCTCGGCAGTATAGCGCCAATAGTCGATGGGGCAAGGATGGTAACGCCATGCAAACAAGGTGCTGTGCACTGTCACACCGCCGGGTTTCAAGATCCGCTGGATCTCAGAGGCTGCCAACCAAGGCTTGTTGATGTGCTCGAAGACATCAAAGCTGAAGATGAAGTCATAGCTGTTGTCGGCGATATGCGGGCAGTTGGTTATGTCTCCCACCGCCACTTCAATGTCGGCCCCGGGCGCGCCTTTGAGGTCAAGCGCCTGATAACGGAACTCTTTGAACTCAGCGTTGCGCGGGTTGTGGCGGCCACCAATCTCGAGCATCAGGCCGTCGTTGACCTTACCGCGCGTTAAGGCGTCGCGGGTCATGTCGCGGACTCGGTCCCAGCGGGGGGTACCAAGCTTCCAAGCATTCCCGTCAGCTTCAAACTGGCGCAGCTTGAGTGTCGCGCTTCCGTCAGCCGAAAAGGGCCCCTTGCCGCTTTGACCGGCCTGCACCGCTTGAGTGATGCGATCATCAACAAGTGAGGAAAGCGACCGCGAATTTACAAGGCGCGACGGATCACTGAATGCCTTCATGGCGGCGGAGATACGTTTTTTCAGTCCCATGATGACCCTTTAGATCGAGTTTTTTTCCGGTGCTCCGCTTGTTTCGCGCAGACACCTGACAGTTTATCCCCGCCTTATGCGGTTGAAACTGTGAGAAAGCAAACAGGCAAGCGCTTTTTTACGCGAGAAGCCTAAGTGCGCGCGGTAAACGCGCCACGTACCAAGCGATGCGACCAGTTTGTTGTTGGACAGAGAATTGCTGACAACGTGATAATCCAGCAAAATCTCGTTAAGACCATGGGCCTTGTGGTGCGTCTTGAGCAGGTCAAGCCAGAGCGCATAGTCTTGCCGTCTGTGAAACGCAGGCATCGGCGTTTTTCCGCAGATTGCGCTGTCGTATATGGCCGTTGAGCAGCAGATCACGTTGCCCCGCAACAGCGCCTCGTAAGTTGTGCTTTGCGGCACTTGCACAGGGCGCGATCCGTTTTTACTGACGCGGTTAAAGCCGGTGTAACTAAGTGCTGCGCCCGTGCGTTCCATAAGTGCGATCTGATGGTCTAGCTTGTTAGGCCACCATGCATCATCGGCATCCAGAAAAGCAATGTAGCGCCCGCGTGCTGCTGCAATGGCAAGGTTGCGGGCCGCTGCAACGCCCTGATTCGCGGGCAGCTCATCAAAGAAGATATTCGCCGCAACGTCTGCAAATCTTTGGGCGATCTTGCTTGTCGCATCGCTTGAGCCGTCGTCAACAATACGCAGTTCCCAGTCGGTGAAGCTCTGCGCCTGCACCGAGGCAACAGCCTGCTCGAGTGTCGCAGCCGCATTATAGGCGGGCAGAACAACAGTGACACGGGGAGTGCTTGGCAACATCTGTTCCTTCGGGTGCTCTATTTGAGCAACATTGACTGGCCGTAACGATACAGCATGAGAAAACCAAAGAACATTGGAACTAGCGCTAGAAAAATCACAAACGAGACCATCGGATATTGCGGGTCATAAGTTGCGTAAAAGCCTTCACGTGACATCCCGACAACATGAACGATCGGATTGAACCAAAGCAGATCCTGGATCGCGCGGGGCAGGTCTTCAAAGGTGTAAAACACGCCTGACACCAGCATCAAAGGGCGCGTTGCCACGCCCCAAAGTGACTTCCAGATCGGAAATGAAAAGAAGGCATATGCGTTGAACACTCCAAAGCCGAAGCCCAGAAAGGCGCTGAGTGCAAATGCCAGAAAGACAGGCCCAAAATCTACGCTCTCCTGAATGCCTTGCTGCAGGTAAATGCCTGTGAGGATGATCGCGCAGACCATAATCTGCGTCAGAATCGCCAGCAACGCACGCGCCACGACAACATCAACCAGCGTTACGCGCGGGTAGCCTAACAGCGCCAAATTAAAGGCAATTGAATTGCCAACATTTGCGGAAACTTCCTGAAACATCCTCAAAGGCAGCAGGCCTGTCGCGTAAAACATTAGAAAACTCGTGCCAAGCGAAGGTGCGCGCAGCAAAAGCGAAAACCCAAGCGCCAGCACCAGGATTGTGCCGACAGGCTGCAACACCGCCCAGACATAGCCACCTGGTGAGCGGCCATAAGTTGTCGACATCTCGCGCAAAATAAGTGCCGCAACAGTGCGGGCCATGGGGAACCGCAGATCAGGTGTTTGCGGGCGGGCGGGCCGGTCTGGTTCTTTCGCTACGTCCATCTTTACTAGAATTCCTGCCAGAGATATGTGATCATCACTTAGTTATCATATACATGGGCGTGGACCAAACACTTGGCCGATAATCAAAAAACACCCGAGCAGTCTCAAACACCTTCTGCAGTCGAGAGCAAGCCAGTACCTGCTCCAGAGGCACCCAAGGCACCGGAGCCAAAGCCCGTTCTTGCGGTGCCTGCCTCCGCTGTGAAGCCCGCAACTGCAGCCAAGCCGGCCCCCGCCAAGCCTGTGCCCGCAAAGCCAGCCCCTGCCAAGATTGATATCGCTCCGACAGTGGCGCCCGCCCGCCCAAAGCGCAGGCATGTCATGTTGCTTGTCAGCTTCTTGGTGTTGGTGTTGCTTCCGGCAGCCATTTTCGCGGGATACCTCTGGATAAAGGCGGTTGATCAGTACGCCTCTAACGTGGGCTTTACTGTGCGCCGCGAAGAAGCGCCAACCGCTGTTGATCTGATCGGCGGGCTAAGCAACCTGTCCTCCTCAAGCTCGTCAGACAGTGACGTGCTTTACGAGTTTATCCAGTCTCAGGAGCTGATTCAGCAAATTGACGACAAGCTTGATCTGCGCAAGATTTATTCCGAGCATCACTCCGGAGATCCGCTGTTCACCCTTAAGGAAGGCAGTAACATCGAGGAGCTTTTGCAATACTGGAAGCGCATGGTTCAGATTTCCTATGCACCGGGCACCGGCCTTATCCAGATCAAGGCACTCGCTTTTACGCCGCAAGATGCGCAAAACATCTCTACCGAGATATTTGAGAAAAGCTTGGTGATGATCAACGAGCTGTCGGCAGTCGCGCGCAACGACACGATGCGCTATGCCACTGAAGAGCTTGATCTCGCGATCATACAGCTCAAAGAAGCTCGTCAAGCGCTGACGCGGTTTCGCTCAGTGAACCAGATCGTCAACCCGACAGCCGACATTCAAGTTCAGATGGGGTTGCTCACGACACTTCAACAGCAACTTGGCGAAGAGCTGATCACCTTTGATTTGCTCAAGGAGAACATCAAAGACAGCGATCCGCGACTTGTGCAATCTGAGCTCAAGATCAAGGCGATCAGAGCCCGGATCACAGAAGAGCGGCTGAAGCTTGGCACCGGTGGTTCAACGATCAGCGGCGAGAGCTATGCAACGCTTTTTGCTGATTTCGAGCGCCTGTCGATAGACCGTGAGTTTGCCGAGCAGAAATATACCGGAGCCTTGTCAAACCTTGACAGCGCCCGCGCCGATGCGCGCCGCCAGAACCGTTATCTCGCTGCGTTTATTCGCCCGACATTGCCTGAAAGTGCCGAGTATCCACGCCGCTTGCTTGTGCTGGCGGTGGCCACGTTCTTCCTGTTGGCGGCTTGGAGCATTCTCGCCCTGATCTATTACTCGCTGCGTGACCGCCGCTAAAGGTTTCTGATGATCAAGCTGGAAAATGTCACCAAGAGCTTTGCAACCCCGCGCGGCCCGAAATATGTCGCGCGCAACATCAATGCGGTGTTTCCAAAGGGGCAGGCCGTTGCCTTGATGGGCCGCAATGGCGCGGGCAAAAGCACCATGCTCCAGATGATGTCAGGGCGCACACCGCCTGACCAAGGCAGCATTATCGCGGAAGGCTCGGTTTCGTTTCCCGTGGGTTTTGCCGGTACGTTTCACCGCGACCTGACAGGCGCGCAGAACACTCGGTTTATCGCGCGCATTTACGGCGTTGACACCGACGAGCTGATGGAGTTCGTCGCCGACTTTGCCGAACTGGGCGGGCATTTTCACATGCCAATTCGCAGCTATTCCTCCGGAATGCGCTCGCGGCTGGCCTTCGGCATTTCGATGGGCATCCACTTTGATACTTACCTCGTTGATGAGGTGACATCCGTTGGCGACCAAAGCTTTCGCAACAAAAGCGCGGCTGTCTTTCGGGCACGGCTCGAGCATTCGAGCGCCATTGTTGTCAGCCACTCTCTCGCCGAAATGCGCAACCTTTGCACCTCGGGCGCAGTGCTTGAGAACGGCGAACTCACGTTCTTTGACAAGGTAAACGACGCCATCGCGCAGCACGTCGAGAACATGCAGCAACCGATTAAAGCCATCCTAAAACCTTAAATTTCTCTGAAAATTCTGAACATAGGCCATGTTTTAGACATTGGCCCGATCTGCATCTTGCCCACCGCCTTTGAGACCAAGGCACCAAGTTTACGCTTGGAGCAAGATACATGTGGTTTGGGCAATCCACCCACCTAACCGGATTACCAGAGGCCTTTAACGCCGTCACGCCGCAGATCGCGGTGACGACACTTGGTGGCGATATCTCAGTCTCTTTGTACTCGGGTTGGGAATATGGCCAAAGCAGCTTCTCTTTCTCTGTTGGGGACGGGCTTCTGTTTGACGGATTTGCTGATCGCACAGCCTCGTTCAGTGCTCTGGTGGTTGCTGGACAGCAGTATAGCGTGCTTGACCACTACCTTGACCACCTGACCGACGAAGGCTCAGGCGCGAGCACCGCAACAGGCATCTATGGCTCGCAAACCGGGCAATACCGCGACTTGGTCAACCTGCTGCATGTCGAGCAAGACGGGGTGTCTTACTTTGTTGCCTCGGCGGCCGCGGGCGAGGGGTTGAGCGTGTTCATCCGCGACGCAAGCGGAAGCCTCTCTGCGGTTCATTCGGTCAATGACAACAACAGCCGCTACCTTGACGGCGTCTCGACGCTTTGCGCCTATGAAAGCGCTGATGGAACGACATTCATCTTCGCTGGTAGCCAGATCGAAAATGGGCTGACAGTTCTGGAGATGCGGTCCAACGGCACACTCTCTTTCGTTGAAGCGCAGGGCGTGAAAGAGACTATCGCAGTCGCCACGCCGACAGCCATGTGTACGGTCCAGATTGGCGGACAGGGCATGCTCGTTGTGGCTGATTCTGGCACAAGCGCTCTGACGGTTTTTCTCATTGCTGATGACGGAACGCTCACACTTGCCGACACCTTCTGGGACAGTCGCGATACGCGCATCGGCGGCGTCAACGCGATCGAGCTAGTTGAGACGCCAGAAGGTGTTTTCATAATCGCGGGTGGAGCCGACGACGGGCTGAGCATTTTTCAGCTTCTGCCTTCGGGCACGCTCATGCACCTTGACACGATTGCCGACAGCCTTGTCACTGGCCTCTCCAATGTGAACAACATCGAGGCAGCTGTTGTCGGTGGCACGATACAGGTGTTCGTCACGTCCGAGCAGGAAGCAGGTATCACGCTTGTGAGCGTTGACATTCCGGCGGGCTACACCACTCGCACGGGCACTGCAGGCAACGACCAGCTGGCAGGCAACAACAACGCCAGTGTCTTTTGGGATGGGGCAGGCCGCGACACGCTCACAGGCGGCGCGGGCAGTGAAGTTTTCGTGCTTGATGCCGACGGAGACCGCGACGTGATTGCCAACTTCACGCTTGGCTCGGATGTACTGGACTTGTCCGCGTGGCAAGGGCTTTACACCACCTTGCAACTGGACTTCACCAGCACATCCGACGGCGCCATTCTCGTGTTTCAGAGCGAAGAGCTCGTGCTGCAAACCACCACAGGACAAAGCCTTACATATGAAGACTTGCTTGAGACAAACATCACCGGGCTAACCCAGATCGCGGCACCTCTCGAGGTGCTTGGACCAAGCAACGGCAACGATATCCTGCATGGCACGAGTCAGGCTGAGGCGCTGCTGGGATTGGGCGGAAGTGACATCATCCGCGGTGAGGGCTCTGGCGACACACTGAATGGTGGCACGGGCAATGACACGCTTTTTGGCGGCTCAGGCAACGACACTTTAGAGGGCGACAGAGACAATGACAGCCTGCTCGGAGAGGCGGGCCACGACAGCCTGTTTGGCGGCAGTGGCAATGACACGCTTATCGGCGGTGATGGCAACGATGTGATGCTCGGCGAAGACAACAACGACAGCCTGTCAGGCGGCGCAGGTAACGACAGCGCCCAGGGCGGCGCAGGCCACGACACCATGCAGGGTGGCATCGGCAACGACACGCTGCGCGGCGGCACAGGCGCTGATGATCTCTTCGGCGACGACGGCAATGACAGCCTTTATGGCGACAGCTCGATTGACGAGTTGCACGGCGGCGACGGGCTCGACACGCTCACGGGCGGCATCGGAGCTGACACGCTCTACGGCGACGCGGGCGATGACCGATTGCTGGGCAACACTGGCGTTGATCTGATCTACGGTGGCGATGGCGGCGACTGGATCAGTTCGGGCAACGGCGTTGACGTAGTTTACGGTGAGGGCGGTGATGATTATATCATCGGCCGCACGGGCTGGGACACATTGTACGGCGGCGACGGCAACGACAGCCTGCTTGGCTCCGAAGGCCAGGATGATCTCTACGGCGGCAATGGCAACGACTACCTCTCAGGCGCGACAGGCAGTGACTACATCAGCGGCGGCGCGGGCAATGACACGATCTACAGCTCGCAAGGCCACGACACGATTGACGCAGGCACTGGCAACGACGCCATTTTTGGCGGCAGTCTGATCGACACCTTTATCTTTGAAGCAGGTCACGGCGCCGACACGATCGGCGACTTCGAAGGCCGCCACGACATCTTGGAGCTCTCAAGCGCACTCGTAGGCTCGGCCACAACAGGCCAGCAAGTGCTCAACACTTACGGCACTGTGACCAACACCAACGTCTTCCTCGATTTTGGCGGCGGCAACACCATCGACATCACGATCTACCTTGGCCTTGGCACGATCACAGACAATATTAGCATTGTGTAGGGGGCAAAGCGCAGAATGGTCCTTGCCTTTCGCACGCTCCGCGCAAATTGTGGGCCTATGATTACACCAGTTATTCTTTGCGGCGGTTCAGGCACGAGACTTTGGCCGCTTTCGCGTAAAAGCTACCCCAAGCAGTTCTCCCAGCTGACGGGCAAGCTGAGCCTGTTTCAACAGACGGCGCAGCGTTTTGCTGGCGCTGGCTATGCCGCGCCCGTGATTGTGACCAACGCGGAGTTTCGCTTTATCGTCACGCAGCAGTTGCAGGAAGTTGGGATAGACCCAGCCGCAGTTCTGATCGAACCTGAGGGGCGCAACACAGCACCTGCTATCTTGGCGGCAGCGCAGTGGATTGCGGCAAAGACACCAGAGGTGCTGATGCTTGTCACGCCCTCTGACCACGCGATCCCCGATGGACCGCTGTTCTGTGATGCTGTCAGCGCTGGGGTCTCTGCTGCAGAGGCAGGTAAGATCGTAACCTTCGGAATAGACCCAACCCACGCAGAAACAGGCTATGGCTATCTGGAACTGGCAGAGCCGCTGGGCAGCCGCGACATGCGCCCGTATGATCTAAAAGGCTTTGCGGAAAAGCCCGATGCAACCCGCGCGCAAGCCATGTTTGAAGGCGGCTGCCACCTCTGGAATGCTGGCGTTTTCCTGACGGCGGCTTCGGGGCTACTCGCAGCGTGCAACACCCACGCGCCAGACCTTGGCCCGCAAGTTGCGGAAGCGATTGCACAGGGCCAATCCGACCTTGGGTTTTTCAGGCTGGCCCCCGTGCCTTGGGCCGAGATCACGCCAATTTCTATCGACTATGCCGTGATGGAAAAATCGCAACATTTGAGTGTTGTGCCCTTCTTCGGCGTCTGGTCTGATCTGGGCGATTGGCGCGCCATCAAAGCCCTCGCAAGTGATGGCGGGCAGCAGACCGCGACAAGCGGTGCCGCAATCGCGATTGATTGTGAAGACAGCTTGTTGCGCGCTGAGGCTGACACGCAAACAGTGGTAGGCATCGGCCTCAAAAACGTTGTGGTTGTGGCCATGCCGGATGCCGTGCTTGTGGCCGACATTGCGCGCAGCCAAGACGTGAAAGACGCTGTTGAGGAGTTACGCGCACGCCAGTTGCCACAGGCTGAAGCATTTCCGAAAGACCACAGGCCTTGGGGCTGGGTCGAGCAGCTTGTCAGCGGTGACCGGTTTCAAGTGAAACGCATTCATGTGAACCCCGGCGGTGTGCTGAGTCTGCAAAGCCACCATCACCGCGCCGAGCATTGGACCGTGGTGAAAGGCACCGCCAAGATCACCCTTGGGGAAGATGTGAAATTGCTGTCAGAGAACGAGTCGGCCTTTGTGCCTTTGGGCCAAAAGCACCGTCTCGAAAACCCCGGGAAAGTGCCTGTGGTAATTATCGAAACCCAGACAGGCAGCTACCTCGGGGAAGATGATATCGTGCGCTACGATGATGTTTACCATCGTGGTTAGGCTGGTGGTTAGTCTTCAGCGAGCACGCCGCCCTCAGGCGGGGTGTACTGAAAGGGCCGGCTCTCAAATTTAGCGATCGTATCCAAGACTTGCTGGCCCAAGTTAGCGCCGCAAAACATGTTGTCGAGCCACTTTTGGTCGGGCGCGGAAAAGCGCAGGTTGAGCATGTCGTCAAGCGGGGTAATCAGCCCGCTGGCCGCGAACAGATCGCGCATTGGGACATTCAGCGGATCGCTAAAGTTGTCAACGTAGTCAAGGTTCACCATGCAAGGCAGACCTTCACGCACCACATCAATTGCGGCTGTTGACGTGCAGGTGACGCCAAGTGCCGCATTCTTAAGGGCCTCGTCCATCGTGCAGGCGGTGGTCTTGAGGTTGTCAGGCAGATCGCCAAGTTCAGCAAGCAAACCCGGATAGTCGTATATTTCTGTGTGCAGGTGCTTGCGGTTTTCTTGCGGCAGGTGGCGCAGTTTTATCCAGATAGTTCTGTCTGGGTTGGCGCGTGCCATAGCGGCCATGGCGCGCAGCATATGCAGCCGCCCGTTCTTGGTTGACGGGGAAAGCGCCTGCGTGAAAAAGTAGATATCGCCTTTGCCGAGCGTGCCTGTCGCGGTGGCAGGCTTTGGCGAGGTGAAAGAGGGGTGCCCAAAACAGACATCTTGCCAAGTAACATCCCAGTTTTCGGCAAGTGTTTTGTAGCTCCGGATCTCGTCGCGGGGGAACAGATAGATCGCATCAGCGTGGCGCCGGTTCCAAAAGCCGTTCTGCGGGGAAAAGTCGAGCCCGCCCAAAAACGAGATCACACAGGTTCGGCCCGCTGTCACGCGCCGCAACTTGCTTTTGAGCAAGTTACCAAGGCCGCCGTAGGTGCGGCTCGTCAGAACTGCAGAAAACGCGCCAGAATCCAGCAGAGGCTGGAAGTCTTCGTCGCGCACAACTTGGTCAGGCCCCTCGGGGAGCAGCATTTCCATTTGCCGAAATGACAGCGCATTCTCGTCGTAGACCCAGCCCATCTCTATCACGACATTCTTTGAGACAGCCTGCAAAAGGCTGCGCATGCGCAGAGCGAAAAACAAGGTTGAGTCGTCGCTGAAAAGTAGCAAAAGCTTCAGCGCGGGCTTAGTCTTGGTCTTAGGAGTGCTGCTTGCGGTTGCCATCACTTATGGGCCTTCTCAAATTTGGCCAGCACAGCTTGTTGCGTTGCGTTGTGTTTCCGATTGGCGGGTTTCAAGCTTTGCGCCCAAGAGGTGACTGCCTTTACAAGCTCGGAGAAGAGCTTCAACGGCAAGCCAAGCAAAGTAGTTTTTTTGAGGCGATGGAGCGCCTTACCAAAGGGTGTTTGCTTGAGTCTTTGGATCATGGGGCGGCTCTCGCGCTGGCTTGAAACTACCTTGGCATTTACACAGCAAGCATTGATTTGTAAACGATAGACGGCTGGTTGAGCAGCGAGGGACATAGACATGGATGAGCATTTGACCAACCAAACAATATTGCGGGCGCAGAATGTTGCCTGCGTTATTCTGGCGAGGGGTGGCTCAAAAGGCGTGCCGCACAAGAACCTGCGCAAAGTTGGCGGCGTTTCTTTGGTTGCGCGCTCGGTGCGAGCTGCCCGCGGGGCCCAAGATGTGGGCGCTGTCTATGTGTCAACTGATGATGCCGCGATCGCTCAGGAAGCGCGCAGCCATGGTGCGACAGTTATCGAGCGGCCAGCAGAATTGTCGGGTGATACTGCCAGTTCGGAAGCTGGCTGGTTGCACGCTCTTGGCCCTATTAGGACAGAGCAGGCTCACTTGGAAGAGTTGGTATTCTTGCAATGCACCTCGCCCTTCACCACAGGCGAAGAAATTGATGCCTGCCTTCAAGCCATGCGCCACCAGAATGCAGACTGCGCCCTCTCGGTTGTCGAAGATCACTCATTTCTTTGGGGGCGCGACGCGACTGGCTTTGCCGTTGGACTCAATCACAACGAACAGGAACAACGCCAGCGCCGCCAAGACTTGCCGCCGCAATATTGCGAGAACGGCGCGATATATTGCGCCCGTGTTGAGGCATTCGAGCGGGTCGGCCGCCGTTTTTGTGGCCCCGTCGCTTTGCATGTCGTTGATCATCCGCCTGTTGAAATTGACAGCTTCGCAGACTTAGACCTGTGCAGCCAAATCGCCCACACGCGCGGCGCTGCCGAAGTTGGTGCTGATAGGCTCAAACAGATCAAAGCTGTGGTTATGGACTTTGACGGCGTGCACACCGACAACCTCGTGCTGACCGATGAAAACGGCGTTGAAACTGTGCGCACCTCGCGTGGCGACGGCATGGGCCTGTCGATGTTGC
The DNA here is from genome assembly GCA_016744435.1 of Lentibacter sp. Taxonomy (GTDB): domain Bacteria; phylum Pseudomonadota; class Alphaproteobacteria; order Rhodobacterales; family Rhodobacteraceae; genus Lentibacter. Next base: position 38,260 of record JADGEJ010000009.1, read on the forward strand.
GCCGATCAGGCCGCGCCAAACTGATGATCCTGTCAAAGGAGCGTAACCCTGTGGTGCTTCGCCGAGCCGAGAAGCTGCAGATCGAGGTTTACAATGCGGTTGATGACAAAGTCGCAGCACTTGAGGCGTGGCTTGCAGAGCACAACCTAAGTTGGAGCGAGTTGCTCTATGTTGGAAATGACGTGAACGACAGTGCGGCAATGGCGCGCGCTGGCCTGTCTGCCTGCCCGTCAGACTCGCATGTGTCTGTGCTCTCGGAAGCGGACTGGATTTTGCCTTACGCAGGTGGCCAAGGCGCGTTAAGATATCTTTGTGATACTATGGTTAACCAGTGATATATGAGTAAAACATCTGACGTTTACATTGTGGCTGGTAACGGCCTTTCGCTAAACAAGATAGAACCGGGCCGTGTGTTGAGCGACGATGTCTTCATTCGGACCAATAATTTCTTCTTTGAACCTGATTACTACCTCGGGCGTCGCATAGATTACGCGTTCATGGGCGGCGATCCGCGTGTTTCTCCGTTCATGTTTGAAACCCTGCACCAATGCCGCGAAGACTATTCGCTTCACAAATGGACAAGCCACGACGCACGTGTGATCCGCGCTGGCCAAAAACGGTTTGCCGAAAATTTTCAGCCAATGGCTGTGCTTGACCCTGCCTTGCGTGCCGAAGTTGACAGCCTTGTGCAGGCCCATGGCAAGCAGCCAACCACAGGCGCGCAGGCCGCGTTGTTTGCCTGTGCGATGGGGGCGAAGCAGATCATTCTGGCCGGTTTTGACCTCTATTCCAAAGGCAAGCGCTATCCGTTTGAGCCGGGGCCAAACTTCAAGTCGCTTATGGGCCAGGACATTGGCAATCGCGCGATCGACACGCGACTTCACGATGCAACGCTTGATCGCGAAATTCTGTTGTTGCTGGCGCGCAAAGGCGGGGTAGAGATTTTCTGCGCCACCGAAGCCTCAGCCCTGAGCGATCTTTTCCCGCTTGCCCCGATGCGCCACGGGGAAGCGGTGTTTGAAAACCGCAGTAATCCTCCCACAGATTGGGCCTCTTGGGTGGGCCTCTACCCGATTGGCTTGCTTAAGCTGCTCCGAAAGGGTAGCGCATTTGTGAGGAAATAGAGGATGTTCCGGCAGAATGGTGCCTTTTTTCAAAGATCCTGAAGATGTGCAGAACTGGCTCGACCAAGACGCATTTGTGCTTTGGGCCGATGCGGGGATCGACACTGCTACAGGCGCGTCTTGGGAAGCGCTCAACCACGATGGAACACCCTGCAAGAACCTTGACCGCCGCATAAGAGTGCAGGCACGACAGGCGTTTTGCTTTTCGCAGTCGCCTGCCAAAGTGCATCACGGCCTTGCAGAGCGCCTGTTTCGCAATGTGATGGCGCGCGGGTTTGAGCCTGCCACAGGCCACTTGGCAGCGCTTTGGTCGCCTGACCTTGAGATTGTCTCTGCTCCGCATGATCTGTATGATCTGGCCTTCATGCTGCTCGCCTGCGCGGCCCTCTTGGAAGCTGGCCACGATGTCGGCGATGACTTGCGCAGGCTTGAAGAAAGCCTCGCTAGGCTCAAAGCAAAGCGAGGCTGGGTTGAGACTGCTGACTGCCGACTGCCGAGGCGTCAAAACCCGCATATGCATTTGTTTGAGGCCTCGATTGCACTGTTCAAAGCCACGGGTGCTCCGCGCTTTCGGGTGCAGGCTCAAGAGTGTCTGGGGCTGTTCAAGGACGTGTTTTTGCAGCCCTCAGGCGTTGTTTCTGAGTATTTTGATGCCGACTGGGCGCCATACAGCGGTGCCGCTCAAGGCGTTGAACCGGGGCATATGGCCGAGTGGATATATCTGCTTCAGCACTACGAAAGCGTCACTGGTCTTAGCTCGGGCGTTGACCTTGAGCAGGTTTGGGGCAAGGTTTTGGCTGGCCAAAACGCGATCGGCCTTCTGCGCGACCAGAACGCCAAAGGCAGCAGCACGAGCCGTATGTGGCCGCAAACCGAGTTTTTGAAAGCGTCAATCGTTGTGAGCAACGCTGGGGTTTCCGTGCCGGCCACTGCCCAGCCCAGCCAGATTCTGGAGCGTTTGGCACAGAACTTTCTGAACAGTGAAATCAGGGGCGGCTGGTATGACAAGCGCGGCGAAGACGGTCGCCTGCTGTCGCAAAACATGCCGGCTTCAAGCCTTTACCATCTCGTGCTCGCTGTGCGTGCCTATGTGAACTTCAAGAGCTGACTTAGCCTTGGTTAACCCACTTCAGTTTGTCGCGCTGCACCTGTTCAACAGGCAGGATGTCTTGCGACTTGTGGCTTAGGGCTGCGTCAACATTTGTCAGGTCACGGCACAGGCGGCGCATGCCGTCAGGCTCAAGTGAGGCCGCGTGGTCGGTGCCCTTCCACGTGCGATCAAGTGTAAAGTGGCGCTCGACGTGTGTGAAGCGGCCCTTGCCGTCAGCTTCCATCGCGCGGCCCAAAGCCAGCGCAGCAACATCAGCCGCAATACCAAGGTGGTGGCCTGAAAAGCCGATGCCGCCAACGCGCTCGCCGTATTTTTCCATCAGGTTGCGGATTTCAAACAAGCAGATGTCCTCAAAAGCAACCGGATAGCCTGAGGTGCAGCTGTAAACATACAGGTCTTTGGCGCGGCCACGTTCTTCGTAAAATGCGACGAGTTCAGCGATTTCAGTGCCAGTAGACATGCCGGTCGAAACGTGGATCTCGCCGGCGAAGTGCTCGCACAGGTAGTTTTGAAGTTCATAGTGTTGGTTTGTTGCTGAAGGAATCTTCAACAATGGTGGGTTAAGTGCTGCCATTTCCTGCGCTGAGATCAAGTCCCAGACGCTGGTGGAATATGCAATGCCAAGGTCTTTGCAGTAAGTGATCAGCTCTTTGTGCTGGTCTGTGTCAAACTCAAGAAACTCGCGGTGCGCGCCGTAAGTGTCGCCATATGAGTTGGCAGGGTTCGGGTGCGGCGCCTCATATTGGGCTGGTGGCAAAAGTGACTTGTTGTGGCGCTTCTGAAACTTGGCAACATCGGCCCCACAAACTGTCGCGGCAACTTTGATCAGCTCCTTGGCAAGATCCATCTCGCCTTTGTGGTTGCAGCCGATCTCGGCAATGACTTGAACAGGTTGTTTTGTCGTGCTCATTTGCCAGCGCTCTTTCTTGTTAGGGGCCTGCACTTTATTTGTGCATTGGTTTGACGAGCCACTAACGTGCAAAACAGCGGGATGTCAAACTCTGATCGCCGCGCATTGCAGAGTCTTGCTGATTGGGGTCAAGAATGCCGCAATCGGCATATCTACAACCTAGGCGTGCCCGAGGGCAAACTTGATCACGGCTTTTATGCTGCCAAGAGCCTTGCGGTGTTTGGCAGCATAGGCAGTTCGCAACAAAGGCGCACGCCGCCCGAAAACCCGCTTCAGCATGGCGATGCGCGCCTGCACAATTACCGGATCATCCCAGATGTCGCCAGTGCTTTGCCCATCGTGCCAACCTGCCAGAACAGGCAGCGACATGCCAGAAAGCCCCGCTTTCAGCATGTCAGTCACGAAAATATAGTCTTCACCGATGGGAAAGCGCGCGCCGACGCCAAATGCGCTGTCAAATGTGAGGTCCGTTGTTTTCACATCAACCAGCCGAACCAGCAACTCGGGCACTGCCACACGGCCGCTGTTGTAGGGGGTAAGCTGATATTCGCGTTTGGCGCGCGGGCTACTCGCAAACCGCTCACCGCGCCAACCCATCACGAAGCTTAAGGCCTTGTCGCCGGCCAGCGCAGCTTTCATGGCGGCGATCCCGTCAAGCGAAAGGCGAATGTCATCATCACAAAACAACAGAAACTCGGTGTCTGCCAGCTTAAGCGCCGCATTCCGGCTGTTGGCGATGCCAGCGTCTGTCAGTTCAACCACTGTAACGTCTGGCCGCTCAAAGGCTTGCGGCAGTGCCGCGGCTTCGGCTTTCTGGACGAGCACAATATAGCGCAAGCCGCCTTCAGGCGCGGGAAGGCTCACTTGTGCTGCGCGTGTGCCCATCGTGGAAATGGCCACAGTGACAATGCTTTGTTTGCCGGTTCGGCGAGCAGACAAGGAGTTTCCTTCGTGAGAGCGGCGCAGCGGCGTAGCCATGTTTTAGCCCTCTCGCATGAGCGCGGCCAGCGCCACAGTGTTTTGCCCGATTGAGCTTTGCGCAAGGGCGTCGGCAGCTGCGAGGCGGGCCGTATCAGGCTTGTTCTGGCCCAGTTTCCACGTGCCTTCAATGGCTTCAATGTGCAGCCGGAAAGGCACGATCTGGCGCAGCATCTTGGCCAGCGCGTCATCTGACACTTTGCTCATTTTCCAAATCGGCTTGGGGGCCAGTTGTTGCTCAAACTGCTCGGACAAGCGTTCAAGAACACCGGGCAACTCGGCGTCCGGCAGGCGCTCCAGTTGCCCGACCACATGTGCCGCGACATAGTTCCAAGTCGGCACCTGATCGTCCACTCCATACCAGTCTGGCGAGATATAGCCATGCGGGCCTTGCACCACGAGGCGCGCTGGCATTGGCGCCTTCATGGCACGGGTAATATGCGTTGAACGCACCAAATGCAGCTCGGCGCTGGTGCCATCCTCAGACAGGCGGAACGGCACGTGGCTTACCAACGGGGCGCTCTCGGTGCTAACAGCTAACAGTCCAAAATTCTGCTCGCGGATGAACGCGAGACAATCAGCTTCGGGAGTTTGACGAAAAGCCGCGTTAGGGTGCATGGAGTGCCTCCGGAAAACTTGAGCCTGATGTGCCTGCTTGCCATGCAGGATATTTCCCCATGATCGCGGCAAAGCGGCCAGAGGCTTTGAATGCGCTGAGCCAAGCCACGACATGCGGCCAAGGCTGGGCCTCAAACCACGCGAGGTCAATATGGGCGAACTGGCGGATGAACGGTAGAATGGCGAAGTCAGCCAGCGTCGGCTTGGCCCCAAACAGCCAAGGCGCACCGTTAAGCTGCGTGTTGAGAGCAGTGACAAACTCGCTGGCCTGCGCGCGCTCGAGAGCAACGTCGACACCTTCATAGCGGCTGGCATATTTGGTGCGGTCCAGCGCTGCCTTGAACGGCCCATCGCAGGTCTTGATCAAGTCAAACCCGACGTCTGGCATGTTGAGCAGCGCTTCAGGGTCACTCTGCTCAAGAGCCCAAAGCATGATGTCAAAACTCTCGTCAATGTTGCCTGTCGCCAGCTCAAGGCAGGGCACTGTCGCGCTGGGGGACGCGGCGAGAAATGCCTCGGGTTTGTCGCGCAGTACGATCTCGCGCAGCTCGCATTCTGTGCCGCAGGAAAGCAAAGCTAGCCTTGCGCGCATCGCGTAGGGGCAGCGCCGAAACGACCAAAGCACAGGCCGCGCCATTAGCAGGCCTCGGCAAGGAGGTGGCCGCCGGATTGCCCGACAACCTGCGCCTTCAGGACCGAGCCCTCGGCTTGTGGCTGTGCAATGCGCACTTCGGTGAACTGCTCAGTGCGGCCCATGTGGGCATTCTCCATCAGCACATGGTGTGTCTTGCCCTGTTGGTGGCTCAGATGCATCGCCACGCGTTGCTCTCCCGCGGCTCGCAGTTGTGCCGCGCGTTCCTTGATGGCGCCGCCGTGCACGGCAGGCATTCGTGCCGCTGGCGTGCCTTCACGGGCGGAATAGGGGAAGACATGCAGCCACGTTAGCTGGCATTCATCCACCAGCTTGAGGGAGTTCTCAAAATGCGCCTCTGTCTCTGTCGGGAAGCCCGCGATGATGTCGGCACCGAACGTCATGTCAGGCCGCAGCTTCAGCGCTTCTTCGGTAAAGCGGATCGCGTCGTCTCGCAGGTGCCGCCTCTTCATGCGCTTGAGGATCAAGTCATCGCCGTGCTGCAAACTGAGGTGTAAGTGCGGCATCAGGCGGTTTTCGGTGGCGATAGCCTGCATCAGGTTTTCGTCGGCCTCAATGCTGTCGATCGAGCTGATCCGCAGGCGCGGCAAGTCAGGCACCAGCTTCAGGATGCGCATCACCAAGTCGCCAAAGCGCGGTGCGGCAGGCAAGTCAGCGCCCCAACTGGTCAGGTCAACACCGGTCAGCACGACCTCGTTGAAGCCACGGTCAACCAGCCTCTTGATCTGCTCAACCACGACACCTGCGGGAACAGAGCGCGAGTTGCCGCGCCCGTATGGGATGATGCAAAACGTGCAGCGGTGGTCGCAGCCATTTTGCACCTGCACATAGGCGCGTGAGCGTGTGCCGAACCCGTCGATCATGTGGCCCGCAGTTTCCGTCACAGACATGATGTCGTTGACGATCACTTTCTCGGTGTCGCCGATCATGTCAGGCGCAAGGCTGGCCCAGGTTTCTGGCTGCATCTTCTCGTGGTTGCCGACAACGCGGGTGACTTCGTCCATCGCGGCGAAAGTCTCAGGCTCGGTTTGCGCGGCACACCCCGTCACGATGATCGGTGCCTCAGGGTGCTCGCGACGCAGCCGTCTGATCTCTTTCTTGGCCTTGCGCACAGCCTCAGCCGTGACGGCGCATGTGTTCACAACCTGCGCGTCTTGCAAGCCCGCGCTCGCGGCCAACTCGCGCATCGCCTCGCTTTCGTAAGCGTTCAGGCGGCAGCCCAGTGTCGTAAACTTCGGCGCGCTCATGTCAGCCGCCATTGCCCGTCAAACACATGCGCGGTTGCGCCCGTCATCCAGACGCCGTCGTCGCGCTGCTCGATAAAGAGCGAGCCTCCGTCAAGCACGATCTCGGCCTTAGCGCCCGTGATGCCCTGCGCATGGGCCGCAACCAAAGTTGCACAAGCGCCCGACCCGCAGGCCAAGGTGATTCCTGCGCCGCGCTCCCAAACCCGCATGCGCAGTTTGTTTTCGCCAAGCTTTGAAACGAACTCAACATTCGTCGCCTCGGGGAAGAGCGGGTCATGCTCAACTGCTGCGCCACGCATCGGCAGGTCAACCGCCTCGGCGTTGTCGACAAAAAACACAGCGTGCGGGTTGCCCATACCGACGGCATGCGGTGCGCCCTCGATCGGCAGCGCACGCGTGTCGACATCCTGCGCCAGCGGCACCTCTTGCCAGTGCGTTTGCGGCAAGCCCATGTTCACGCTCGGCCCTCCGGGTGTCATCCGTGCCTCTAGCAGCCCGCGCGCCGTGCGAATGCGCACGCCCTTGGCGCCGCTCTCGCTCATCACATGCTGCGCGACACAGCGGGTTGCGTTGCCGCAAGCGCCCGCTTGGCTCCCGTCCGAGTTCCAGAATGTCAGGTGAATATCTGCATCATCTGCATCCGTGATCTCGGCAAGCTGATCATAACCAACACCGCGGTGCCTGTCGCCCATCGCGCGGGCAAGCTCTTCTGTCATCAGTGAGTCGCGCCCACGGCTGTCGATGACAACGAAATCGTTGCCAAGCCCATGCATTTTCATGAAAGGAATATGAGTCGCGTGTGTGTTCATAAGGCGCATATACGCCCGCTCCTGAAAGGAATCCAGCATCAGGGCGAATTTCCTCCATTTTCGGGGTTGACCCCCCCGCCCGCTCTTTCTAGATACGGCGCTTAGTGGGCCGTTAGCTCAGTTGGTAGAGCAACTGACTTTTAATCAGTAGGTCGATGGTTCGAACCCATCACGGCTCACCATTTTTTCCATTATGATCAATTGGTTGCGCGAATTGCAATTCGCGCCGCTCGCTGCATTTGATTTGCCGGAAGCTATACGGAAGCAACGTGACAGAGAAAACCCTGTGATGATTCTGCATCAGCGTGAAAAGCTGGGCATGGCTGGCTGTTCTAATCACACGACGGCTTGAAAGTTCTAGCGGCCCCTCGCTACAGTCAGCAAAACACAAGGGATGGTTGCATTGGGCCTCATAGAAGAATTTCTCGCCAAAGTTCAGGCAATCCATAAAACAGGCATTGCGACAGAGCATTCCTACCGCTCGGCTTTTGAATTTTTGTTCGCCGCACTAGACGAAAACGTCAGCGCCTTGAACGAGCCGAAGCGCGTTCAGTGCGGCGCGCCTGATTTCATTGTTCAGCAGGGCGACATTGTGATTGGCCATGTTGAGGCCAAAGACTTGCACATTGGCCTTCGCGGCATGAAAGACGCCAACAAAAACCAGCAAGATCGCTACCGTAAAGCGCTTTCCAACCTGATCTATACCAATTGCCTTGATTGGGACTTTTACCGCGATGGCGAGCTATACGCTTCTGTCACAATCGCTGATTTCGTCATGGGTCTTCAGCCTAAGCCAGAGCAGTTTGAGGCACTCGAAAACCTGTTGCGCGACTTTATCGCCCAGCGTCCACAAACGATCACCTCGCCAAAAAACCTCGCCGAGCGCATGGCGGGCAAGGCTATCTTGATCAAAGATGTGCTGCAAAACGCGCTGCGTGAAGATGAGCACCTGCAAACAGAGCTGGCAAACCAGTACCGCGCATTCAAAACCCACCTGATTCACGACATCACAGCGACTGACTTCGCCGATATCTACGCCGAGACAATAGCTTACGGCATGTTCGCGGCGCGCCTTCACGACAAAACGCTAGACACGTTTGACCGCCACGAAGCGCTAGAGCTGTTGCCAAAGTCCAACCCGTTCCTGCGCTCGCTTTTCGGCTATATCGCGGGGCACGATCTGGACGAGCGCATCAAGTGGATCATCGACGATCTGGCGCGCGTGTTCCGCGCCGCCGACGTCGGCAAGATCATGCAAGGCTTTGGCAAGCTGACAGGGCAGTCTGACCCGTTCCTGCACTTCTACGAAACCTTCCTCGCCGCCTACAACCCTGCCAAGCGCAAGGCGCGCGGGGTTTGGTATACGCCCGAGCCCGTCGTCAACTTTATCGTGCGCGCAGTCGACGAAGTGCTGCAAACCGAGTTTGGCTTGCCTGACGGGCTGGCCGACACTTCAAAAGTCACGATTGATTGGGATACAGGCCAGACCGACAAAAAGGGCCGCGCCCAAACCATCAAGAAAGAAGTGCACCGCGTTCAAGTGCTTGACCCTGCCACAGGCACAGGCACGTTTCTGGCCGAGGTGATCAAACAGATCGCGCCCAAGGTAAAGGACGTCGCCGAGGGCATGTGGTCGCCCTATATCGAGCGTGACTTGATCCCGCGCTTGCATGGCTTTGAGTTGCTCATGGCCTCCTACGCGATGTGCCACATGAAGCTTGATATGATGCTGACAGAGCTTGGCTATGTGCCCACAGGGACGCCGCCGCGCCTTGGGGTCTATCTGACAAACTCGCTGGAAGAGGGCGAGCCGGCCAACCAAGCGCTGCCCTTTGCGCAGTGGCTGTCCAACGAGGTTAAGGAAGCCAATACCATCAAGCGCGACATGCCGATCATGTGCATCGTGGGGAACCCGCCTTACCTTGGCGAAGGCGGCAAATCCGAGGGCTGGATCGGCGGCCTAATGGACGACTACAAAAAAGAGCCGGGCGGCAAAGAAAAGCTGAAAGAGCGCAACCCCAAATGGCTCAATGATCTTTACGTCAAGTTCCTGCGCATGTCCTCACACCTTATCGAGAAGAACGGCGAGGGCGTGCTGGGGTTTATCACCAACCATGGCTACCTCGACAACCCGACATTCCGCGGCATGCGCTGGCATTTGCTCAAGACATTCGACAAGATTTACATCCTTGATCTGCACGGAAACGCGAAGAAAAAGGAAGTCACCCCTGAGGGCAAACCCGACAAGAACGTCTTTGATATTCAACAGGGCGTGGCGATCATCATTGGGGTGAAAAAGAAAGACGGTGGCGACGGTCTGGCCGAGGTGTTCCACGGTGATTTGTGGGGAGATCGGGCAGGGAAGTATGCGGCTTTGCTAAATGCAGTTGTTTCGTCGGATGTCTTTCAAACGATCGAATGTCCCGCACCACAACATTCCTTTGTGGCAAGGGACTATGAATTACTTGAAAAATACGAAGTTGGCTTTTCGATTAAGAAAATCTTCCTTGATGGACAGCTAGGTTTTCAAACGCATCGAGATCAGTTCGCGACGTCAGAAAACTATTCAGAATTGGCTTTACGTCTGCAGGCGCTTTCGGATTCAAATAGAGAACCGACAGAACTAGCGAAGGCTTTTGGCTTAAACGAAAGAAATTCATTGGCCTTGGCCAAAGCCTGTAAACGACTGCGCGTTCGATGCAACGAAAGCGCAGAAATCTCAAACTGTTGGTATCGTCCTTTTGAAAAACGTTTCTACTTCACCAGCAATGATCTGAATGACCGTCCAAGACCAAACCTGAACAAGCATTTTGGGAGTAACCAAAATTTGTCAATTTGCCTATCGAGGCAACTTTCGTTTGAGGGCTACAGGCACGCTATTGTCGCAGACTTAGCTGCTGAAAGCTGCTATATTTCCAATAAGACGAAGGAAGGGAACGTTAATTTCCCCCTCTACCTTTACCCAGACGAGCAAGAGCTTGATCAAACCCGCCGTGTGAACTTTGATCCGAAGCTGTGGAAACAGCTCCAAGCCAAGGCCAAGCACAAGACCCACGGCACGCCTGACGAGGTGCAGACGTTTGACTACATCTACGGCGTGCTGCATTGCCCTGCGTATCGCGAGACATATGCCGAGTTTCTCAAGATCGACTTTCCGCGCATTCCGTGGCCCGCCAGCCCCGACGAGTTCTGGGATATCTCCGCCAAAGGCTGCGAGCTGCGCAAGCTTCACCTGATGGAGCCCGCAGCTGTCGGCCGCGCGCCTTACCCGTTCAAAGGGCAGGGCGACGGCACGGTTGAAAAGCCCGTGTTCAAAGACGGCCAAGTCTGGATCAACGAGACGCAATACTTTGACGCCGCCCCGCCCGTGGCTTGGGAGTTCTACATCGGCGGCTACCAGCCTGCGCAAAAGTGGCTGAAAGACCGTAAGGGGCGTGAGCTTTCGTTTGAAGACGTGAAGCACTACCAGAGCATTCTCAAAATCCTGTCTGAAACTGACCGGATCATGCAAACGGTCACTATGACACTGGATTCACCCGCAAGCTGACACGCGAAAACGCCCTACGTAATGTAAGGCGTTCGCGACTGTCTGTAATGTTACTTTACGGCTCTGGTCGTTGGATAAGCGAACACCTAAGCATATTGCTCCGCCGATTACAGTCTCGCGCAAAACAAAGCATACCTTAGACCGAACGTGATCCAAGATATGCTTTTTGGTACAAAGCTGCCTTCCTCTCAATCTCAGTGAAGCATGCTTCCGGCGCTTTTCGTTTGTGTGATGAGCCGCTCTTAGAACGTCTTCGCCAAAGTGAACTTGAAGTTTCGGCCCGGGGCTGTGCGTGTCGCGAGGTGTGGCGTGTATTCCTTGTCGAACACATTCTCGACGCCAAAACGCAACTCTGCTCCTTCAAGTATACCAGTTTGCGGCTTATACGTTGCACGCAGGTTATGGGTCACGTTTGAAGCACTCGGCGTTGAAGCGCGTGTCATCTTCTTGTTCGCGACAACTTCCCAGCTCAGGTCAAGCTCTTCGTCCCACTTTTTACCAACGGTCAGGCGAAGTTGATCAGCAGGGATACCTCTCCAGTCGCCACCGGGGGCCGGTGAAACGTACTTACCGCGCTGGATGTTCGCATTCAGATCAAAGTAGAGACCTGACGCCATGCTATACGCGGCTTCAAGCTCAAGGCCTTCCATCTCGGCGGAGCCAAGTGAGGCAAACGAGCCCGGAACGTTGTAGGAGGTGATGTCCCAGAACTTCGTTTTGTAGATGTTGGCTTTGAAGGCCAAGTCATCGCCTTCCGTGAACACTTCGACATTGTCGTATGAGAAGCCAAGCTCAAAAGTCGTCGCCTTTTCACTTTGGGTCATTTTTGTTGGTGACCCCATATCGTCGATGATCGGCATGCTTTCGGTGTAGGCTGCCGAGCCGAACACACCAAAACCGTTGTCAAACTTGTAGAACGCCGACACGCCGCCCATCAGAGCATCATTGCTATACGATACAGTGCCGTCACCAATCGACTGGCTCTCATAGCGCAATGCAGGTGTTAACGTGAGGCGATCACCGATGGACATATCGTCAACAACAAAGAGCGCGATACGGTCATCTGTCCCGCCGGGGGCAGAAGCCGCACCAAGACGTTTTTTGCGTTTGAACTCCACACCAGTGCGCAGGTCGTGCGAGACAGTGCCTGTCACGAACTCAGCCGTGTTTTTGACAGTAAGTTTGGTCGTCTCATAGCGGTGGTCTGCTTCAACCAGCGGCTCAAGGAAAGGCCAGCTAAAGCCGCCCTCAAGTGGCGAGCTGCCTGAGACATAACTTTGATCAATTTTCTGATCACCGTAGGAAAGTTTTACATCAATGTCGATCAGGTCATTGTCGAGTGGGTTGTAGTTGTAGCCCAGTGTCGCGGTGCGCGAATGTGTCTGCCTGTCAACATTACCAAAGCTGCCGCCCGTTGTTTGGAACGAGTCGTAAGGAACATCTTTGGCGTCCGAGTTCGTGTCTGTCATTGAAAAGCCGACTGAATGGTCGCCATCGCCAAATGTTTTCTTTGCTTTGATCTGCCAGCTTGGCAACGAGAATGCCGAATTGCCTATCGTGTTGCCAGCGCCGTCAACTTGGTCGTCTTGGGTTGTGTAGGTGTAGTTCCCCAGAACTTCGAAGTCTTCGGTAACCTGCCAAGCAAAGATTGACGAGCTGGAAATACCACTGCCATTGCTTGAGAACTGCATGCTTTGACGGAGCTTAAAGCCAGGAACGCCGCCTGTGAAATCAGACGCATCCTTTGTTTGCAGCCGCACCATGCCACCGATAGCGCCTGAGCCGTACTCAAACGTGCCGGCCATACCGCGGACAACATCAACTGTCTTGTAAAGCGCTGGGTCGGTGTAGAGTTGTGTGCCGATCCGGTAGAGTTCTTCCGCGCCAACGTCGGCGTCATCCACCTGAATGATGACCTTCTGGTCAGAGCCGTAAGTTGAGTTTGATCCAAAGCCGCGAATGTTGATGCCCGAGCCTTGCGGCGTCTGGCCGTTGATCAGCGTGACACCAGGGATCGAGTCTACCAGTTCAGCAACGGTGCTGGCTTGGCGGTCGTCCATTTCGGACTGATCAACCGTGGTCGCGGCGGTCGCTGTGTCCGTCTGGACCTCGCGTTTGGTTTTGCCGAGGATAACCTCATCGAGGTCGGTGGCGTTGTCTTGCGCAAAGACCGGCATTGTCAGAAGCACAGCTGTGCTGCTCCACAATGTGGCTTTCGCGAATCTCTGAATTCGCATGAGAGTCCCTTCCAAATCCTAACGAAATAAGGCTGGCGGGAGGCTGGCGCTTCGTTGTATCGCGCCCGTTTCATCGGGCAATGCGGGTTTGCTATTGATCCTGACTGTTTTTGTCAATATTAACAAATTCAGGAAATCAGGCGCACCAGCAAGCTGTATCTTCAAAGATACACAGCCAGACGCACCCCCCAATTCGTATCAAAAGGAGAGCTCACGTGGGAGCGACTACAGCTATTTCGGCAGACAAAATAAAGGCTGCACGCCTAGAAGAGCCAAAGATGCGCGACCGTGACTTCGCAGACAAATTCGGGATCTCCGAAGGCCAGCTTGTTGCGGCTCATGTCGGCGAAGATGCCGGCGAAAACGCGACGCGAATCACGGCAGACATGGATGTTCTCATGCCGGCTCTCACGCGACTTGGCGAAGTGATGGCGCTGACACGCAACGAAAGCTGCGTGATCGAAAAAATTGGCGTTTATGACAAGTTCCGCAGCGGCGAGCATGCTTGCCTGATCGTCAATGGCGAGATGGACCTGCGGATGTTCCCCAAACACTGGAAGCATGCTTTCGCGATCGAGCATGAAACCGACAAGGGCATTCGCCGCACCATTCAGGTGTTTGATGCAGCGGGGGACGCTGTGCACAAAGTGTTCATGCGCGAAGGCTCAAACCATGACGCTTGGGCTGATGTCGTTAAAGAGCTGCGCATCGACGATCAGAGCGACACGCTCGTTGTCGAGCCGCGCGCGCCTGTCGAAGACGCTAAGGGCGACCCGGAGCAAGCCCAAAGGTTGCGCGACAAGTGGGACAAGATGACAGACACCCATCAGTTCTTGATGATGACGCGCAAGCTCAAGTTCAACCGTCTGGGCGCGTACCGTGTGGCTGGCGAAAAATATGCCCGCAAGCTTGATCCAAAGGCAGTGGAGCCTCTGCTGCACAAGGCCGCAGAAAAAGACGTTCCGATCATGGTTTTTGTCGGCAATATGGGCTGCATCGAAATCCACACAGGGCCGATCAAACGCGTGGTCGAGATGGGGCCTTGGATCAATGTGCTTGATCCGGGTTTTGATTTGCACCTGCGCAAAGACCACATCACCGAAGTTTATGCTGTCCGAAAGCAAACCAAACGCGGTGACGCGATCTCGGTAGAAGCCTTTGGTGCCGACGGCGCTTTGATCACTCAAATGTTCGGCGTGCTGGCCGAAGAAGGGGCCGCCGAAAAGTGGAACGCCCTTGTTGCCGAGCTTCCCGGTGCAGAAGCGGATGCTGCGTCATGACCAAGCTACACCCGTTTTTCTGGATGCAAATTGCGTTGAGCTTCGTAGTCTTTTGCGTGATCGCGACGTCTGCCATCGCCGAAGAGAAGCCAAGCCGGATTGTCTCGGTTGGCGGCTCGATCACCGAGATCATTTATGCTTTGGGCGAGGAGGGCCGCCTCGTTGCGCGTGATACCACGTCGAACTACCCCGCAGAAGCCAACGCGCTGCCTGACGTCGGCTACATCCGTCGTCTGTCGCCCGAAGGGCTTTTGTCAGTCAATCCCGACTTGATTATCGCACGCGAAGGTTCAGGCCCGCCGGAAACTGTCGAGCTGATCCGCGAGGCCTCAATCAACATGGTCGAAATCCCACATCAGTTCACGGCTGAGGGGATTGTTCTAAAGATCAACTTGGTCGCCGATGCGCTCGGCGTGCCTGAAAAGGGCAAGGTTCTGGCTGACAAAGTGGCGGCTGATCTTGCGGCAGCGCGTGCCGCCGTCAAAGCTGATGAGCCCAAGCGCGTGTTGTTTATCCTGTCAATGACGGGCGGCAACATCATGGCCGCGGGGGACAAAACGTCAGCCCAAGCGCTTATTGAGCTTGCAGGCGGTGTGAATGCGCTGGAGGGCGTGGAAGGCTTCAAGCCGCTTACGCCTGAGGCGGTCTCTTTAAGCAACCCTGACGTGATCCTCGTGATGGATCGCGAGGGCGACCACGAGATCAGCAAAGAAGACATCGTCACGCACCCTGCACTCGCCTCAACGCCCGCCGCGCTCAATGGGGCGCTTGTCAAGCTTGACGGCATGCTGATGCTCGGGTTCTCTGTTCGCACAGCCGAGGCTGTCACAGCGCTTTCCCAAGCGCTCATGAGCACTGGAAGCTAAGTCATGAGCCTTGCACTGCAAGATACCGTTTCACAGCCGAAATTGGCTGGTGACAGAACACACCGCGCACGCCAACTTACGTGGTTACTGGCGCTCGGGCTTGTTGGCGCGATGCTGCTCAGCCTTGCAGTTGGGGCTTCAGGCGCGTCGCTTTGGGACGGTGTGTTTGACCTTGCGATGGGGCGTGAGCTGTCCTTGCGCGACAGCATCATCCTGTTCGAGATCCGCTTACCACGCACCATCATGGGCGTCTTGGTTGGCGCGGCTCTGGCGGTGTCGGGGGCCGTAATGCAGGGTTTATTCAGAAACCCGCTAGCTGATCCGGGGCTTGTTGGCGTCAGCGCCGGCGCGGGGCTCGGTGCGATCATCGCGATCGTGCTTGGCGGGATGCTCCCCGCCGCGATACAGGCCGCTGTCGGCTACTATCTCGTCCCGCTTGCCGCCTTTGTTGGCAGCTGGTTTACGACGATCTTGCTCTACCAGATATCAACTCGCAAGGGGCGCACCTCTGTCGCAACCATGCTGCTTGCAGGCATCGCACTGGGGGCACTTACAGGCGCTCTCTCAGGCATGCTTGTTTACATGGCTGACGACGCGCAGCTGCGCAAACTGACGTTCTGGGGCATGGGCTCGCTTGCGGGCGCGACGTGGTCGAAAGTGCTCGCCGCATCGCCGCTGATCGTGATTGCGCTCAGTGTTTCGCCTTTCCTTGCGCGGGGCCTGAACGGGCTTGCCTTGGGGGAGGCTGCTGCGTCGCATATGGGCATTCCTGTGCAGATCACCAAGAACGCCGCGATCCTTATGGTTGCGGGGGCGACAGGGGCCGCCGTTGCCGTCAGTGGCGGCATCGGCTTTGTCGGCCTTGTCGTGCCCCACCTGCTGCGCCTTCTCGTCGGGCCTGACCACAAATACCTCCTGTTAAACTCGGCTCTGCTTGGCGCGGCCTTGCTGCTGCTCGCCGATGTGATCAGCCGCATCATCATCTCTCCCGCTGAGCTGCCTATCGGTATTGTCACGGCGACGCTGGGTGGGCCGTTCTTCCTCTGGATTTTGCTGCGTCAGCGCGGCCTGTTGGACATGTAGGCCATGCTGAAAGCTCAAGATATCACCGTCAAACTTGGCAGGGTCGAAATCCTGCATAACGTTTCTTTCGAAGCGCATCCGGGTCAGCTTACAGCGATCGTTGGGCCAAATGGCTCGGGTAAAACAACGCTGTTGCGCGCCATGACCGGCGACATTGAATACAGCGGTCAAGTCACTCTCAACGGCCGTGACATCAAGACCGCCCGCGCCTGGGAGCTTGCTTCTGAGCGCGCAGTGCTGCCGCAAGCCACGCCGCTGGCCTTCCCCTTTACGGTGCACGAAGTTGTTCGGCTTGGCCTCACCAATGGCGTGGCTGCTGACAAAGCGGGCTTGGTTTTGCGTGCGTTGCAGCGCGTTGGGCTTGCGGGCTTTGAAGGCCGCTTTTACCAAGAGCTGTCAGGCGGCGAGCAGCAGCGTGTGCAACTGGCGCGCGTGCTGTCGCAAGTCTGGGAGCCTGTCGCCGAGAACACCCCGCGCTGGTTGTTTCTTGATGAGCCTGTTTCGGCGCTCGACATAGGCCACCAGTTGCAAGTGATGCAGATCGCGAAAAACTATGCCGATGCAGGCGGCGGCGTTATCGCCGTGATGCACGACCTCAACCTCACGGCCATGTTTGCCGACAGCATCGCCCTCATCAGCGAAGGGAGTGTGCTGTGTCAGGCTGCACCTGAAACGGTGCTTCAAGATGCACTTCTCAGCCGCGCCTACCAATGCACGGTGCGCGTAAACACCCCACCTGCAAATGGCACATATCTGCTGCCTCACGCGGCCTCGGTTGCGGCGGAATGATATGCTAGACCTAGAGGCACTTCCTATCCTTCTGACACCCGATATCGCGGCAACGCGTGCCTTCGGGCACGAGGCTGGCTTTGACGTTGAGCTTGCCACGCCAGACTATCTGATCTTTCGTGGCTATGGCATCGAGTTGCACTACGCCCTCACGACACGGCCTGAAGTTTGCGGCGAGACAAGCTGCTACATTCGCGGCGGTGGTATCCTGCTCTTGTTTGAAGAGCTCATGATCAGAGATATCGCGAACCTCTCAGAGATCAGCTCGCGGCCTTGGGGAATGACGGAGTTCTACCTGAATGACCCGCACGGCAATCTGCTCAAGTTCGGGATGAGCACTGACGAGCTACCCATAACACACCATCACTTGAAGGAGCCCTCAACATGAATGCTGATCTGACTGCGCGAATGGTAGGCGCTCTGGACTTCCTCATAAAAGGCGGCCCGGCCATATGGGCGATTGCTGCCTTGTCAGTTATCACGCTGGCTTTGATCTTGTTCAAGATCTGGCGCCTTGCGTTGCTCGGAGCCTGGGCGAAAAACAAGACGGCGCGCGCGGTCACCCTATGGGAAGCCGGAGACGTGAAAGGCGCGAAGGCGCTGATAGCAAACCGTCGCTCAATGCGGGCCATCGTGGTGCGCACAGCGTTTGAAGCGCGCACATCCGAGAGCTTCACCGATGCCGAAGCGCGAGAGGAAATCGCCCGCGTTGCCAAGAACACGCTCGCCAGTGCGCGCACTGGCTTGCGTGGCCTCGATTTGATCGCCACCATCGCGCCACTGCTCGGCCTGCTCGGCACAGTTCTCGGGATGATTGAAGCCTTCCAAGCCCTGCAAGACGCGGGCTCGCGAGCAGACCCTGCAGCTTTGGCAGGCGGCATCTGGGAAGCCCTCCTGACAACGGCGGCGGGCATGGCTGTGGCTATCCCTGCGGGTATTGCGCTGACTTGGTTTGAAAGCGTTATCGACCGCTCGCAAAGAGACATGGAAGACAGCATAACGCGGGTTCTGACACGCCATCCCAAGACAACAACAGAAGTCTTGAAAGCAGCTGAGTAGCCCTATGCAGCTCGGCCCTTCCCCCAAACGGCGCAAACCCAGCCTCACGCCGATGATCGACGTGGTGTTCCTCTTGTTGGTGTTCTTTATGCTGGCTTCGCGGTTTGGGCAGGACGTCGAGATCAACCTGCCTCTGACGGCGGCTTCCAACAAGCCTTACACCGGCCCGCCGAGGCTGATAGAAGTCCTGCCAACAAGGGTGAAGCTGAACGGCGTTGAGCTTGCCCCCGATGTGTTGGTCGCCGAGATTGGGCAAATGATGCTGTCTCACACTGACGCGATCATCCTCAGGCCGCGTGAGGAAGCCGAGTTGCAGCGCATTGTCGAAGTGATGGAACTGCTTGCAAAAGCGGGTTACGAAACCCTTGTGTTGGTAGAATGAGCATGGACCTGTCCCCCCTTGCCAAGCGCGAGACCCGCGAAAGCGTCGTTCCGATGATCAACGTGGTGTTCCTGCTGCTGATCTTCTTTTTGATGACCGCGCAAATAGCCCCGCCCGAGCCGTTTGAAGTGACACCCCCGCAGTCAGGCGCCGAGGCCCCCGCCGAAGGCAAGCGCATATTATATATTTCCGCGAGCGGAGAGCTGGCGATGGACGAAAGGCGCGGCGATGCCGTGTTTGAGGGCTTGAGTGACCTTGGCGAGAACGAACCGTTGATGGTCAGGGCGGATCAGGCCCTCAAAGCCAGCGAAATCGCAAAGCTCTTGCCCAAGCTCGCCAGTTATGGCGTGCGTCAAGTCAAACTTGTGTCGAGATCGAGATAGCTCATGCGCGCATTATTTGAAGTCATTTCATTCGGTGCCATTGCGCTGGCGGCGCATCTGGCTATCTGGCCGGCGCCAGACGAGGCCTCGTTGGAAAGCGCAGGCAGCGAGGGCGAAGAGCTCCTGACAATCAGCGCATCCAGCGCTTCTGTCGCACAGATGGTTGAGATATGGGACAAGCCACCAGAAGTTGCTGAAGCTATCGAGCCAGACATTGCACCACCCGAGACACCAGAGATGCAGCCAGCTGTTTTGCCGCAGCCTCAGGCTTCTCAGGCGATGCCAACGATCAAAATGCCTGAGTTGTCTCCCTCCGCCAATGCGCCTGCGCTTCCGACCTACGAAAAGCCGAAACCGAGGCCAGAGCCCGAACCGCCTAAGAAAGTCGAAAAACCCAAGCCGACACCAAAGCCAGCACCAAAAGCGGCACCTAAGCCTCGCAAAAAGGCGGCGGTACAGCCAAAGCCAAAGGCCGCTGCGCAGCCCAAGAAGCCAACGCGAGCTGCGAAGCAATCGACGGCGCGCAAGGCGCAAGGCACTGGTGGAAATCGAGCAAAAGGCAACAATCAGAGAGCCAAGACAGCGACGCTCTCAAAATCAAAACGCAACTCTTTGTTGGGAAAATGGGGTGGCCAAATCCGCGCTCGCGTTGCGCGCCGCTCGCCTAGGGGTGTGGGGCGAGGCAAAGCCATTGTACGGATCACAGTCGCGGGAAGCGGCTCGTTGATTTCAGCCCGCCTTGCCAAGTCGTCAGGCAACAGCAAGATCGACAAGCTAGCGCTTCAAGCCGTTAAGAGCGCAGGCCGTTTTCCCGCCGCGCCAAAGCAGCTCCGGATTTCAAAGCACACTTTCAACCTTCCTATCGTTTCGAAGTAGAAATAAGGTCAGAACCTCATTTTCATACTCATTGGATCGCAACATCTGGGCGAGAAGGCTCTTTCGGGGCAGCCGAGGCGCGTTTTCCGTATTGGAGTTTTACCAAGGTCGTTATCGCAGTCTGTGCGCTCAAACTCGCCGAGAAAGGCACGGTTGAACTTGATGCCAAGGTGACGGGGCAGGCTTACACATTGCGTCAGCTTCTCGCGCATACGACAGGCCTGCCTGACTATGGCCAGTTTCCTGAATATGGCAAGGCTGTCAGCGCAGGTGAGGTCCCTTGGTCGCGACAGAAAATGCTCGATGTGGGGCTTTCAAAGGGAATGCTCTTTGAGCCAGAGCAGGGCTGGTCATATTCAAATATCGGTTACATGTTTGCGCGAGAGATACTCGAAGCCGCGTCAGGGCGAGGACTTGGGGAAATCGTGAATGAATTGGTTTGCGAGCCCTTGGGGCTTGTGAGCGTTGAGCTTGCGGAGACGCAAAAACAGTTTGCTCAGCTCCATTGGAGAGCAGCTGCAAATTATGACCCGAAGTGGGTTTATCACGGCTGCTTGATAGGCACAGCGCGAGATGCGGCCAAGCTGTTGCACGCGCTTTTCTCGGGCGAGCTGCTTTCGCAAGGATCCCTCAAATTGATGCTAGAGACGAGGTGGCTCGATGACATCACACCAAGGCAGCCTTGGGCTAGATGCGGATATGCCTTGGGTCTCATGGCGGGGGGCGTTGATGGGCTGGGCCGCTCTATCGGGCACTCGGGAGGAGGCCCGTTTAGCACGAATGCTGTTTATCACTTCCCTGATCTACCAGCCCCCATGACTGTCGCCTGCTTTACTCAAGGGATTGACGAAGGGATCGCGGAAGTTGAAGCGGTGAGACATGTGCAGGCCATACTTTACCAACAAAGTCGCTAGCCTTACGAGGCCTACTCAAGAGGTGGTTCTCAGTCTTTCTTGAAAGCCAAACAAGGATCTTCACGCTCGGTTACGGGCGCGCTAACCACTTGGTCAAACGTGCCTTCAGCGCTGCGCCCGTCTTCAACCTGCCCCAGGGCAAAGACCGTCAGGTCAGGCTTCACACGTGCAAGATAGACAGGCAGGCCGCGGTCTTTTCTGGCATGGCCATTGCCTGTTATCACCGCAACTGGCCCGCCAGTTTCGTCTATCGCCCGCGCTACCGCGCGCGCCAAAGCGGCGTCGCGCAACCGTTGCAAGCTGACAAGGACGGGCAACATTTCTGCAGGCATCGCATCGCAGTGTGCCGCAAGCTGGTCGGCTTCGCGTGCCGTCTGCTCGGTTTCTGGCAGGGTCGTATCAAGGCCGTAGGCTGCGGCGTCAGCGCCAAACGTCTCAGCGATGCCAGTTTTCATGGCGGCCTGCATAGCGGGCCGATCAAGCAGAGCACCATAAAGCTTGGCATCTGGTGCGGCCTCAACAATTGGCCAATACATCTCGGCGTCTTCGCTGGCGCGGCCCCACCAGTTTAACTGGGCAAGCATGGCTGCTTTGTCGTGCCGTATGTCTGCACTCACACCCTTTGCGGCCTCGTTTGAGAACATCTCGAAAACCAGCGCTTTCGGGGCAAGGCCAGATACCCACTCTGCCTGAGTGGTGTGATGGTGCGGATTGTCATGAAGCTCTCCGAGTAACACCACGTCAGTTTGCGGGTAGCTTTCGGCATTAGGAGAGGTCGCAGTAAGGGTGAGTAAAAGAATCAGGTATTTCATCCCCCATGTGTGCCTCACTCGTTCTCTATACTCAAGCCTTTAGTTAATCTTGCAGCAACGGCTCAATCGGAATGCCGCTTTTCACGTGCAACGCAGCAATTGGCGGCTAGGCTTGTCCAAGTTCCAATCCAAATGGTTCACCCCAGACTTGCCGGAGAAATAACGCAGGGCCTCGTTGGTCAGTTCGCTTGGGTTGCGATTAATCCGACAAAAACACTCAGGTTGACTTAGGTGACAAAAACACTCAGATAATAACTGACAGCCACCCCGCTGATTCGTAATTGGGGAAGCCAGACCCGAATTCGAATGAGACCCAAGCATGACGGAAACCGACAGCAACAAACCGATAGCGAGCCGTGGACCTACTGAAAAGCGGGCGGCTCAACCTATTCCCAGACACACAGCAAGCGAATTGATGGAACGCGGAACACTCGCACATATTGATCACGATGAGCAAACCTACACGCTGCGCATTACGCGTGCGGGTAAGTTGATCTTGACCAAATGAGCCACGCGGTACCCCATAGAGGCGGTGCGCCTGTCGGGTTCATACAGGAACTTCCCGCGCTGGAAGAGCGTGCAGTCATGTGCTTGCGTTTGTGGCACACAGGCAAGCACGAGCGTCACCAGGTCTGCAGAGATTTTGACCATCTGCTCGGCAATGAGATGGCGCTGTCAGCTGTTGAGTCTCTTGAGCAGATTTGCGAGCTTTGCACCCGACACGCCCGTCGCCCCCTGATGCGCCACCATGTGACTTGCAAGTGCTTAGGCGCCGATGAGGCCTGCTTTGCGAACTTCATAGGAGCTGCCGCAGAGGGTGAGCGCGAAGATGCGATGCTGATAGCAACGCTTCTGATACGCCACGACTTTGCGCCTTCACTCGTTAGCTTGGCCGAAAACCTGGGCCTCGCGCTCAAGCATATGACGCGGGACAAAACTGGCCTGCGATCCCTCAACCCCATCTCAAATTCGGTTCACTAAAAGGAATACACATGAAACGTGCACTACTTCTCTCGACGGCAATCTGTCTCGGTGCCTCAGCACAAGCAAAGGCAGCCGAAATGGCCGAGGTGCTCGACACTTACGCCAACATTGCCGAAGCCGCGTTTGGCGACAGCCTGACGACAGCCAAAACACTGCAGGCCTCTGTGGATGCGTTCGTTGCCGAGCCATCAGCCGAAAACCTGCAGGCCGCGCGCGCCGCTTGGCTCGCTTCTCGCGTTCCCTATCAGCAAACCGAAGTGTACCGCTTTGGCAACGCCATCGTTGACGACTGGGAAGGTAAAGTGAACGCCTGGCCACTTGACGAAGGCCTGATTGACTATGTCGACGGCGGCTATGGTGGCCCGTCTGATGAAAACGAACATGCTGTCTTGAACGTTGTGGCCAATCCGGGCTTCACGCTCTCAGGCAAAGAGATCGATGCGAGCGAGATCACGCCAAAGCTGTTGGCCGAAACACTGCACGAGGCCGACGGTATCGAAGCCAATGTCGCCACAGGTTATCACGCGATCGAGTTCCTGCTTTGGGGGCAAGACCTGAACGGCCACAGCGCGGGCGCGGGCAACCGCAGCTATACTGACTACATTCAAGGCGACGCCTGCACAGGCGGTAACTGTGACCGACGCGCAGCATACCTGACAGCTGCAACAGCGCTTCTGGTGTCTGACCTTGAATGGATGACTGCTCAGTGGGCAGACGGTGGCGCAGGCCGCACGGCACTGGGCGAAAGCGAAGCAGCGGGTATTTCAACGATGCTCACGGGCATGGGCTCGCTGTCATATGGTGAGCAAGCTGGTGAGCGCATGCGCCTTGGGCTGATGCTCAACGACCCGGAAGAAGAGCATGACTGCTTCTCGGACAACACTCACAACAGCCACTACTACGACGGTCTTGGTGTGCAGAATGTTTACCTTGGCGAATATGTGCGCGTTGACGGCACGCTTGTTTCGGGCCCGTCACTGTCAGACCTGGTCGCAAGTGCAGACGCGGGCCTTGACACCGAGATGAAAACCAAGCTGTCCACAACGATGATGTCGCTTGGTCGGATCAAATCAGCTGCGGAAGCTGGCTTTGCTTACGATCAGATGCTTGAGCAGGGCAACACAGCGGGCGAAGCGCTTGTAATGGGTGGTGTGAACGGCCTGATTGACCAGACCAAAACGATCGAACGCATCGTCGCCAAACTCGAGATCGAGCAGATCGAGTTTGAAGGCTCAGACAGCCTTGACAATCCGACAGCAGTCTTCGAATAAACCAGTTCCCTCGGTTGGATCACAAGCCGCCGCCAGTGGTCGGCCATGGGAAGTTTACACACCTAAAGGACTAAAAGAATGAAAACCCAATACCTGCTCGCGGGCGCTTTGGCGCTTGCGCTCCCATCGGTTACTTCGGCCAACGAAGTTGAATTCTCAGGCGAAGTTGGCATCAACCTCGCAACGTCGGGCGGCTCGACAGAAACAACAGCCTCTGCCGCGGCGGAAGTGTCGTACGGCGGTGCTTTCTTTGGCGCTGAAATGGAGTCTCTTTACAAGGATCCGGCAGACGATATTGAGGTCACACTAACCTTGGGCTACTCCTTCGAGCTTGGCTCGGATACCGAGGTGACGGTGTCATACTCACGCATTTACCTGGACAACAGCGGCTTCAGCTCGCATGAAGCGGCCATCGCACTTGGCTTCCCAATCTCCGACAACGTGAGTGCAGGCGTTGAAGTTGTTCGTGACCTTACTGGAAAATCAACCGACATCAGCCTCGGGGCTGAGTTCGGGCTTGGCAATGGCTTCACCGGAGAAGCTCTGGTCGGGTATGACGGGGCAGACAGCTATGCCGAAGCAGGCGTGTCATACGATTTCTCTGACAACGTTTCAGCGGGTTTCCTCCTGGAAGTTGCCGAGCACTCCAAGCCAACCTACAACTTTGGCCTAACCTACTCGTTCTAAACGCGTAAGCTGTTCATTAAGCTTAAAGCCGGGGTCTTAACGGGCCCCGGTTACTTTTTTGTCAGATCAAAACAGCATGTCCTGCGACAAAACCTCTATCCTTAGTATTTTGATCAGTTATTTCTGGCCGTGTCCGCACTTTCAACTTATGAAGTAGGTGAAACCGAGGCCAAAAGACATGCACAACAGATTCGCCCATAGATGGGAAAAGAAAATCCTCCCGTTCTTTGCTCTTTGCGTATGGGCAGGCGCTGCGCCAGCCCAGAGCTTGAACGACGTGCATCTCAAGTTTATTCCCCGAACCGCCGAAGAGAGCATGCGGATCAAGGCTGTCACAACTCCAACTGACGACTTTAGCGCCCCTTCAAAGTTTGAAGAGCTCTCGGCAGGTGCGGCCACTGTCCGCGCGCGGCGCACGCCTGACGCTTTCTCGCAGCCTTCGGCCAACATAGGCTTTGATGGTGAGCTGAACTTCAAAGTCGGCAATGGGCTCTTTCGTAAGCTCTGGGTTTCATCACCGGCATCGACGCTGGCCTCCGACGGTCTCGGGCCGCTCTACAATGCGCGCTCCTGTCAGCGCTGCCACGTCAAAGACGGGCGCGGCCACCCGCCCGAGGGGCCCGATGACAGCTCTATCTCGATGTTCATGCGTATCTCTATACCTGGCGCGCCAGAGGATGAAATCGCAGAGATCGAAGACTATATAGCCACCCGTGCCGACCCGAACTACGGAAGGCAGATCCAAGACTTCGCACTCGCGGGCCACGCGGCCGAAGCGCAGATGCAGATCGAGTACACCGAGATCGACGTGCCGCTCTCAGACGGCGAAACTGCCTCGCTACGTGCGCCGACTTACACCGCCGCCAGCCTCGGCTATGGCCCGCTTCACCCCGAGGCAATGCTCAGCCCTCGCGTGGCACCTCAGATGATCGGGCTCGGCCTTCTTGAGGCCATCCCTGCTGCTGATATCTTGGCCAGCGCAGACCCCGACGACAAAGACGACGACGGTATCTCAGGCCGCGCCAATGTGGTCTGGTCGATCGAATATGATCAGCCGATGCTGGGCCGCTTTGGCCTGAAGGCGGGCTCTCCAACGGTCAAACATCAGTCGGCGGGTGCCTTTGCGGGCGACATTGGGATATCCAACCCGCTCTTTCCGACGCCGCAGGGCGAGTGCACTAGCCTACAAGCCGAGTGTTTGGCAGCCCCCCACGGCGACGGTGATGTGCGCGGCCACGAAGTCGATGGCGAAGGGCTCGATCTTGTCACCTTCTACAGCCAGAACCTCGCGGTTCCCAAGCGCCGCGATGTTGGCGCCCCTGAGGTTCTACGCGGCAAAGAGCTGTTTTACACAACCGGCTGCACGAGCTGCCACCAGCCTTCTTACGTCACCCACCGGCTTGAAAATCAGCCAGCCCAGAGCTTTCAGCTGATCTGGCCCTACACTGACATGCTGCTCCATGACATGGGCGAAGGGCTGGCCGACAATCGCCCCGAAGCCCGTGCGACGGGCCAAGAGTGGCGCACACCGCCACTTTGGGGCGTCGGCCTGACAGAGCGAGTCAGTGGGCACACCTACTTCTTACATGACGGGCGCGCGCGTTCACTTCTGGAAGCTGTCCTCTGGCATGGCGGTGAAGCAGGGGCTATTAAGGACACCGTGGTCAACATGCCCAAAGAAGACCGCGACGCTCTTATCCGCTTCTTGGAGAGTTTATGATGATACGTTCCTTAACTGCGCTTGCGTTCACTCTTTTGCCACTGGCAGTAGCGGCTCAGGATCACCAAGCCACCAACCACGCGGTAATAGACGAACACATCCTCCCTGCGTTTGAGACCTTCGCAAATGCGACTGAAGCTCTCAAAACGGCAGCGCAGGCAGATTGCTCCGCCCGTTCGCCTGAGCTGTTGCAAGCCTATCACACAGGCTTTGACGCTTGGATCGCGGTGAGCCATCTGCGCTTTGGCCCGACTGAAGTTGAAGACCGCGCCTTTGCTTTGGCTTTCTGGCCCGACAAGAAGGGGTTTACCCCCAAAAGCCTCACTGGTTTGATTAAAGTACAAAACCCAGACGGACTTGACCCACAGGCCTTCAAACACGTTTCCATCGCGGCGCGCGGGTTTTTCGCACTTGAGTTTATGCTCTATGACGAGGCCATCGCGGCGCTCGGCGCAGAGGCTTACCAATGTGCCCTGATCCAGACCATCGCTGCCGATATTGACGCCAATTCTGATGCCATCCTTGCTGAGTGGGCGGGCCCTTTTTCACAGTTGATGAAGACGCCATCCGAAGACGCGATTTACCGCTCTGAGAGCGAAGTTACGCAAGAGCTGTTCAAGTCGCTTGTAACGGGCCTCCAGTTTTCCGCAGAGGCGCGTCTTGGCCGCCCACTCGGCACGTTTGAGCGCCCACGACCACGCCGCGCCGAAGCACGCCGCTCTGAGAGATCACTGCGCAACGTTGTTGTCTCGCTGAAGGCCACGCGCGACTTGGCCATCACACTGGCGCGCGAAGACGAAGCGCTTGCGGTAACGCTAGGCGCTGCCTTTGGCGACTCGCTTGCGCTGGCGGAACGCATCAAGGACCCAGCCTTTGCCGACCTGAACGACCCGCAAGGGCGCCTTAAAGTCGAGATATTGCAGCAGTCGGTCAACCTTCTACGTGAGCAGTTAAACCAAACGCTCGGCCCGCATTTGGGCGTCGGCGAAGGCTTTAACGCGCTCGACGGAGACTGATATGACCACGCGCCGGAGTTTTCTTGCCGGGTTGGGGGCCGTTGGTGTCAGCGCACAAGTCACTTGGGCTGATGTGGGCGCTCCGAGCTTTCTTTCTGCGGCCAGGACACCTGACGAAGGCTATGTGCTAGCCGGACTATCGCAAGCGGGTGCGATCGTATTTCATATTCCGCTTCCAACGCGAGGGCACGCTGCCGCAGTACACCCTATTCGGCCAGAAGCTGTCGCTTTTGCCCGGCGGCCCGGGGTTTATGCCCTCGTCCTGGACTGTGTTACAGGCAAGGTCACAGCCCAGCTCGACAGCCCTGAAAACCGTCATTTCTATGGCCACGGCACCTTCTCAGCAGACGGAGCTCTGCTTTATACCACCGAGAATGACCCCGAGAGCGGAAACGGTGTTATCGGCGTCTGGGACGCAACGCTGGGCTATAAACGCGTCGGCGAGTTTCTCTCAGGTGGGGTTGGGCCGCACGACATCAAGCTCATGCCTGATGGTGAAACGCTTGTTGTTGCGAACGGGGGGATCGAAACTCATCCGGACAGCGGCCGCACCAGGCTCAACATCCCAACGATGCAGCCACGCTTGAGTTACTTGAGCCTGTCGGGTGATCTGTCGGAGCAAGTGGAACTGCGACCAAGCCTACACAAGAACTCGATAAGACACCTGAGCGTAAGCGACGATGGCCTCGTCGCCTTTGCGATGCAATGGCAGGGGAGCAAAGTACTTGAGCCACCACTCGTTGGCCTTCACAGGCGCGGCGCGGCTGTAAAGCTCATACAAGCACGCCCCCGGGATCACCGAGCTTTGCGAGGTTATGTTGGTAGCATCGCTCTTTCAGCCGATGCACGCGAAGTCGCTGTGACGTCACCAAAGGGCGGTGTCGTTCAAGTCTTCCAAGTGCGCAGCCCATCTCAGTACAGCGTTGTTCCGCTTCAAGACGTGTGTGGCATCAGTGCGGGCTGGGCAGGGTTCAATGTTACCTCCGGAGCAGGATCTTGGGGAACGATTTCAAATGGGCAGATATCAAACCGGCAAAATAAAATGCTTAATTGGGACAATCACCTGATATCAGCAAGCCACTTGCCGGATTAAAATTTGCGCGCTTAGTAGAACGGGCTGATAATCGTAAACTGGTTATTTGTATTTGCAGCAAATGCCCTCTTTCCGCCCTTCGTGAGGGATGTCGCACGATTCATTCACGAGCAGCTTGGGCCCTTATTTGAACCAGACTATTTGCACCAGCAATGGCTGCGGCCCGTGCAAAGTTGGGCCGGTTGATGCCGCGTCAGCAACAGTGTTTTCGTCGCTTACTTTGAATTAGTTGAAAAAACCGGTCACACATTCAGCTTCAGAATTGTCTAACCCTGTATGCGCGATATGAACGGCTGCAACAAAGACGCCGCGCTTGAGCTGGCAGCCTTTACGGGCGAAGCAAGCGGGCGCATCCTCCCCGTTGAGCTAGATGTAACGGATGAGGCCGCGTGCAACGCAGCAGCCGCTAAAATCGAAGCGGACCCTAGGATTGCGGCCACTGAAAGCTGGGGCGCGCTCCAGTCAGAAACGTGCGCTACCGTACGGTTGAGCCGTTTTACAGAGGTGTGCAGCCGGATGCAAAATGCTAAAAGAATGCACGCAGGGAACTTAAAGGGAAGCAACCAATGACTATTGATCGGATGGATCACTTTGTTCTAACTGTCTCCTCTATCGAAGCGACATGTGAGTTCTACGCTAAGGTGTTGGGGATGACGGTGACTGAGTTTGCCGGCGGCCGCAAAGCGCTCTCTTTTGGAGCGCAAAAAATCAACCTGCACCAGAGCGGGAGAGAGTTCGAACCCAAGGCGCATTCTCCCACAGCCGGCAGCGGGGATTTTTGCCTGATATCGGCGATACCGCTCGAAGAGTTTGTTGGCCACCTTGAGGTGTGCGGGGTTGCCATTGAAGAAGGTATCGTGCCACGGACGGGGGCAACTGGCCCCATCAGATCAGTGTACTTGCGAGACCCTGATCAGAACCTGATTGAAGTATCCGAGTACGCCTGCCCCGAACAGGAGCAGGCATAGTTTATCAATTCAAAGGTGCCGTTGTTCAGGTGTGGGTTACAAACTCGCATACCGCCTCAACGGTTTTTGCGTCGGCCAACAGCCGTTTATGCCCCAAGTCATTCGTGGTCAAAAGACGCGCCGAGGGCCACGCAGCGGCCAGTTCTTTCGCCTCGGCAAACGGGATTTCCCTATCGCCTGTGTCATGGACAATAAGGGTTGGCTGCGGCAAGGAGGCCTGCAAAGTGGCGCCTTCAAAATCGGATGGGTGCACCCCAACCAGCTTGGACATTTTTTGCAAAAACAGCTCCGTGCCTTCGGGGGAAAGCTTGACCAGCGCACAAACCAGCCGCAGCCGCGCCTCGACCGAGACAAGCGGGGCAATCAGAACAAGCCTGTCTGACGCGACCCCGTGCGCTGCCGCATGCATAACAGCGTTTGCGCCCTGGCTGTGCCCGATCATTGCATGAAACGGTCCGAATTTTGCGCTGGCGGCCTGAACGGCCTGCGATGACAACAGCGGATCAGCACGAAGAGAGCCTGCCTGTCCGTGGCCCGGCATTTCCAGCGCGATTGCCTTGAAGCCAGCCGCGCCAAGCCGCGTGATCACTGGCGCAAACTGGCTGTAGCGGCCCTCATAGCCATGGGCCAACAAGACGGGCCTGCCCTCTTCCCCCCAGACATGCGCCCAAGACCCGTCAGAAAGCTCGGTGCTTTGCGTCGGATCAGAGAGTGTCTGCTCCCACGGCTTTGGTTCAGATTTTCGCACCACAAACATTTGGGCAAGAAGCCCGTCCGTTGCGGCATTGATATCAAGGGAAGATAAATCTGGAAAACTGCTCATGTGAAGCTCCTATGCTTGCGTCTCAGGGCGCGCCAACCATTCAACCAAGCGCTGCGTCAGGCGCTCTGGCTGCTCGTGCTGCGCAAAATGTCCGGCGTCTGCCCATGTGTTGATCGTCAGATCGCCGCTGACATAGTTCCACAGACCGTTCAGCCCGTCTGCCAGCAGGTAGGGGTCGTTCGTACCGTAGATAACCAGCGTCGGCATGGTGATCATCGGCGGCGCTTCTGGGTATTCGGCGTAAGGCTCGCTCGGAAACAGAACACGGTAGTAGTTCAGCATCGCATCAAGGTTGGAACGATCCATGGCAGCTTCATGTCGGGGCTTGAACGCAGGGTCGCTCACCCAAGCGCTGACTTGCTCACGCGGGATCATTTTGTGTGCCCCCGGTGTCTGGAAAAGCCGCGCATAGGCGCTTGCCTCGGTCTGGGCTGGGTTCACAACCAGTTCGCGCGCGACAGCCCAAGGGTGCGGGATATTGACGATGCCAAGACGCGCCACCAAATCGGGGCGCTGCATGGCGACATGCCACGCGACAAACCCGCCCCAGTCGTGTCCGATCAATGTCACCGGCCCTACGCCCATGTCGTCAATGACGGCAGCGACATCGCCGATCAGTTTGTCGATGGCATAGGCAGATGGCTCAACCGGCTGCGCACTCAGGTTGAAGCCGCGCAAGTCCATAGCCGCCACGCGGTGCGTCGTGCCGAGCGCCTGCATCTGGTGCCACCACGTTAACCAGTGATCCGGGAGCCCGTGAATAAACAAGACCGGCGCGCCCTCACCTAGGGCTGCGTAGTGAATTTGCTCTCCAGAAGTATCAACCGTGTGGTGCGAGACAGCGGCTTCAAGCGCTGCAATTTTAGTGTCTGATGGATGGTTGGTCATTGCATGATCCTGTTATTAAAGGGGGGCGGTGTTTTTGGTGGCGCTCTTGGATGCGCTAAGCAGCAAGGCAATCAGGCCAAGCAGACATCCGCCAGCTTGCACGAGGCCCAGCGAAACGATGGGGTCAGTTGGTAGGGCCGCGATCAAGCCCGTGCCCAAGGCTGCGCCGATCATTTGAAAGAAGCCAAGCAAGGACGATGCCGCCCCCGCAAGGTGAGAGAACGGCGTAAGCGCTTGCCCAGTGCAAAGCGGCAGAGACAGGCCCATTCCGAACAGGAATGTGACCGTTGCCAGCGTGAAGAAAAGCAAGCTGTCAGCACTCAAGGCACCTGACAGGATAAGCCCTGCACCGCCCAGTATTGCGATGACCAGCCCAGCGATTGAGACTACAAATGCTGATGAGCGTTTGATGAGGCGCGGCGCAACGGCCCCTGCGGCAAAGACGATGAACACCGTTGCCGCGAAGAACCAGCCGATGCCAAGTGCAGAAAACCCCATCTGGCCCAGCAAAATACTGGGAGCTGCCGAGAAGAACCCGAACAGGCCGCCCATGATGAACCCCGTCGCGAGTGTCGGCCCGAGAAACTTTGCCGAGGTGCCGACGTCAATATAGGACTTCATGGCCCATTGCTTGGCCTCAGTGCTGTCTTTCTGCGGGTGGTGCGTTTCTCCGACGGAGAGCAAATATAGCCCGCCGATCAGCGCGCCGCACAGGCCTGTAAACGCAAACGTCGCTGGCCAGCCAAGTGTCTTTTCAAGCAGCGCTCCGAACAGAGGCGAAAACCCGGGCGCCGCGGCTGATGCGACCATCATGAAGGACATAGCCTTCATCAAGGCCGCCCCCTCAAACAAGTCACGCGCAATCGCACGCGATAAGACCGAAGCCGCACAGACGCCAAGGGCCTGTACCACGCGCCCCGCCAAGAGCGTGTTAAAGTCCTGCGCCATTGCACAGAT
Source organism: Lentibacter sp. (assembly GCA_016744435.1). Classification (GTDB taxonomy): domain Bacteria; phylum Pseudomonadota; class Alphaproteobacteria; order Rhodobacterales; family Rhodobacteraceae; genus Lentibacter. The sequence goes on from JADGEJ010000009.1 coordinate 70,344, forward strand.
CAACGAGCCGATCACAAAAACAGCCAACCCCGTGACAATAGGCAGGCGCCGCCCGATCCTGTCAGACAGCGGCCCAACAACAAGCTGCCCGCCTGCAAACACCAAGAAGAACACGCTCAGGGTGAGGCTCAGGCGAATGCTTGGAACATCCAGATCAGCGCTGATGGAAGGGAAGGATGGCAGGATGATATTTGTTGATAGGGTGCCAAGCGCCGCGAGCCCTGCAAGCAGATATACGGTGCTTTTGTTCCCCCCGTGAGGAGCGGTTTTGCTGCGTTCCGTCATGGAGGGTCTCCCAGTAGTTGACATGTGCTCTGCTCAGGCGCGGCTTTGAAGGTCTTCAACTGTGGCCTCAAGTATGTCGCGGCGAAACACTTCGTCCTCGACCGCGCGTGACAGGACCAATGCGCCGACCATTTGGGACAAAACTGCCAGTGATTTCCGGCGCTTGTTGCGAGCCGCCACATCAGGCAACAACCGTTCCAGAACGGCTGCATACGCATTGATCGCCTTGCCAAACACCTGCCGGATCGGGCCAGTACTGCGCGGAGCATCGGCTCCCAACGCCGCAAGAAGACAGCCGGTGTCGCGTAAGTCGGAATGAGTCGGCGACAGGTAGGCTGAAAAAAGTCTTCCAAGACTTGCGCCATCCGTCCCCCCGCTGGCCTGCTCCCAGAACTGCAAGTTCTCTTTAATGGCAGCCGTGCAGGCTTCTTCAATCAGGTTATCTTTGGATTTGAACTGCTTATAAAATCCGCCGTGTGTCATCCCGGCGCTCTTCATGAGGTCGGCAATCCCGATGCCGTCAAAACCGTTCTGGCGAAACTGGCGCGATGATGCCTTTATCACTCGCTCGCGGTTTTCGGCTGCCTGCTGATTGCTCACGCGCATGATGTGTCTTTCCTTTGGCCCAAAATCGGTAAGGAAGAATATCTCATCAATTTTAGATTATAGTCAACATCTAAAATTCACACCAATGGAAGCACCCGCAATTGTTGCTGGTATGGTCTGCAAGAGTTCCTGATATTGGCGGAGGCGCTGCCCAAGTGCTGCGGGCGTTCTTCTGACGATCCCGGCACGCAACAACATGCCCGCTCTTGGCATTGCGACATCAGTATCGCGAAGCCATACCTCACACCGCAGGATCATACGCTCTAGCACGGTAGTGATACATCCCACTTTCCGCGTCATACTCTCGCCCAGTGTAGCCATAGGGCTGCTGCAACGTGCCTTGCGTCTGGGTGATCGCGCCATACCCGTCGTATTCATAGGCGGCTTCGACGTTGCCCGTGGCTGGGTCGTCACCCAGATCACCGAACCTTGGCGGTCGGCGCACATGACACGCTCAGTGCCCGAGCCGACACCTGAGGTGGTGGTGTATTCCTCGAACCCGACGGGCTTATCAACGTTGGTCGAGTGCATCCAGCGGCGGGTGAGGGTGCCGTCGGTGAACTCCAGCGCGATGTCGTCATGCGCCAGCGGTGCGGTAGGCGACATGTCGCCTCGCCTAAGCGACTACGGAACATTCCGGAGTTGCTAAGGGTACGAGTATACTGAAATGCCAAAATCTGCGTCGAGCGAACTTAAGAGTTCTCCAAACTCAGACCCAAATCCTATCGGGGGAAACTCATCACCTAATTCGACACTAATCGACACTTCCCGGTACCTGCTCATATCGGCTATCTTGCGTATTGCCTCGAACCGCTCATGAATAGCGGCTTGAAAATCAATCCAATGCTCCTCCAACGAAGAATCCCATGCGCTAGCAACCGACTTTATGGCAAACTTCCCTACTTTCTCGGGAGGACACCCACGCCATCTGCGCATGTGCTCTTTATATCTCAGACGGTCATCGCAAAAGTCGATATATGATGCTGGCGGCAACGTGCCTCGGAAAACCATCGCTAAATGCAACTGCGTACAATATTTCATAAATTTGTCTTTCAAAATAGTCTTCCAACCCATTGCCAGCTGTCTTTAGAGATTAGGTAAACATTACCTGACTTACGGTTGACATACATGTTAACTTTTGAATCACCATACCCATCTTCGTGATGTACTCGTAGATATTTTCGACAAGCCCCAAGGCCCCGCCAACGACTGCGCCGATGGGGCCAGTGCCGCTGCCTGCAGTGCCGCTACCTGCGGACGCGCCGGACGGTGCGCCCAAGCCAAGGGCGTCGCGCAAACTGTCCACACTCTTGACAGCCCCCTCATCCCCGTACTTCTGCAAGAGGGAGGCTTGATGCACCATTTCATGAGTTGCTTGATTGCAAGGCCGCCGCCATACCCTAAGCGCGCTGTCTGGGATCACGGTCTTTTGAGCTTGACCATGGGTTTGAAACCCAAGCTTGGGTCTGCACCGAAGTGCAGAGCCCAGGCATCCAGGGCGACCTTACCAAGGAAATTGATCAAGACACGCCTTAGCTGGGTGCGCAAAACCCTCTGACGCTGTTGCTGATCCAGCGCCGGGTTTCAACAGGGTCAATCACTGCGTCGATCTCAAACCCGGCCGCGATAGAACTGGCTTTGCCGGTGGCATACATTTTGCCAAGCAATGTCTCAAACAGGGCCTTTTGCTCGACCGGATCACTGACGGCTTCCAGCTCTTTTCTAAAGCCCAGCCGCACTGCGCCCTCAAGCCCCATGGCGCCGAATTCGCCAGTTGGCCATGCAATCGTAAAGGCGTTTTCATGAAAGCCGCCCCCAACCATCGCCATTGCCCCAAGACCATAGCCCTTGCGCAGGACCACCCCAAAGACCGGCACCTGCAATTTGGCGGCGGCCAGAAACATTTGACAAACTTTGCGCACCAGCCCGGTTTTTTCGGCCTCTGGGCCAACCAGAAACCCGGGCGTGTCACACAGCGAAATGATCGGCAGGCCAAGCGCGTCGCACTGCCCCATAAACCGCGCGGCCTTTAGTGCCGCGTCGCCATCAATGGCACCACCTAGATGGGCGGAATTGTTGGCGATCACCCCATATGCCCGCCCCTCGATGCGCAACATCGCGGTTATGATGCCAACGCCAAAAGTCGGGCGCAACTCAAGCACGCTGTCTGTGTCGGCCAACCCGTCCAGAACCGCGCGGATGTCATATACCTGTTTGCGGTTCTCGGGGATGACAGCGCGCAGATGCCGCGGGTCGGGGGCGGTCCAATCGGTCAGGTCGCCCTGAGCATAGCCAAGGTATTTCCGGGCAATGGCGCAGGCCTCGGTTTCATCGGCGGCGCGAATATCAACAACGCCATTTTCGGTTTGCACCTCGATCGGGCCAATCTGTTCGGGGCGGAACTGCCCCAAGCCGCCGCCTTCGATCATGGCAGGGCCTGCCATGCCGATGTTGGCGTCCTCAGTCGCGATGACGACATCGCAACAGCCCAAAAGCGCCGCGTTGCCGGCAAAACACCGCCCCGAGGCCACCCCGATCATTGGCACTTTTCCCGACAAGGCTGCAAAAGTGGCAAAGGTTTTCACGTCAAGGCCGGTGATGGCATTATGATCGGTGTCACCGGGCCGCCCGCCGCCCCCTTCAGCAAACAGAACCACCGGAGTCTGGTATTTCAGAGCAAGTGAAAACAGGCGGTCCTGTTTGTGGTGGTTGCGTTGGCCTTGGGTGCCCGCCAGCACAAGATAGTCATATATAGCTAGGGCAACGCGGGTTTTATCCTTTGCAAACAAGTCACTATTTACATCACCAAAGCCGGTGATGATCCCGTCGCCGGTGGTGTTTTCAATCAGGTCGTCGGTGCTGCGCCGACGGGTCTGCGCAGCAAGGGCTAGGCCGCCGTATTCTTCAAATCCGTCTGGGTCACACATAAGCGCCAGATTTTCACGGGCGGTGTTTTTACCCAGTTTCTTGCGTTTTCCCACGGCAACAGGACGCATTTCATCCTGACCAAAAGACCGCCGTTGCCGCAGTTCGGCCAATTCGGGGCGGATATGATCGAGGTCGCGTGCCGTGGCGCTTTGGGCAATCTCGGCGGTGTCGCCGTTGGGCAGCAGAGTCGCGACCAGCCCGCCAATTGGCAGGGTTTTGCCAACCAGAGCAGGGATATCTGTGATGGTTCCGGCGCAATCGGCTGTCAGGACATGCTCCATTTTCATCGCTTCAAAAGTCGCGATGTCTTGGCCCAGTGCGACGGTATCACCGACGGAAACATGCAGGGCAAACAACGTCGCCTGAATCGGAGAGGTCAAACCGTGCTGACCCTCTGGAACCGTGGAGGCCTGGACGGGGTGGGGCAGCGATTGCTGAGGTGCCTGCGGGGGCAATTCCGGCTGCGCCGCGATTAGTGCCGCCAAATTCTCGGCGATATAGGTGGTGGTGACGGCATTCTTGCGCACGGCATCCTGCGCCAGAAGCCCCTGCAAAAACCCAAGGTTTGTGGCAATTCCGGTGATGGTAAAGGCTTGTAATGCGCGGGCGGCTTTTTGTGTCATATGGTCGTAGTCGCCATTTTCGGATTTCACGATCAGCTTGGCGATCAGCGGGTCAAAGCCGGTATTCACAGCGTAGCCACCATAGCCAAAACTGTCGATCCGCACGCCGGGGCCGGTGGGTGGTTCGAACCGGGAAATTGTGCCACTGGCAGGTGTGGCGGTGCCGTCTTCTGACAGGGTTTCCATGGTCACGCGGCACTGCATTGCATAGCCCGTCTGGGCAGTGATGTCCGCCTGTGTCAGGTTCAGATCAGCAAGGGTTTTGCCCCCCGCGATGTGCAGTTGCATCTCAACCAGATCAACATTGAAAAGCTGCTCTGTGATGGTGTGTTCAACCTGAATACGGGGGTTTGCCTCGATGAAGAACGGGGTTTGTTCCGCGCCTTCAAGCAGGAATTCAACGGTGCCAAGACCGCTGTACTTTGTGGCTTTGGCTAGGGTCAAAGCCGCATCGCACAGCAGCGCACGGGTGTCTGGCGACACCGATGGGCTGGGCGTGATTTCGATAACTTTCTGGTTGCGCAATTGCAGGCTACATTCACGTTCGCCAAAATGCACGGCGGCACCAGTGCCATCGCCCAGAACCTGAATTTCAACATGGCGCGCGTCGCTGATCACCCGCTCGCCGTAGAGCGCCGGATTGCCAAAGGCTTGCTGCGCCTCGGCGCGGCAGGTGTCAAAAGCGGCTGTGATTTCATCGCCAGAATGCACCATGCGCATACCGCGCCCACCGCCGCCGGAGACGGCCTTGACGAGCATCGCAGTGTCCGCGGGCAGGCTGTTCCAGAAGGCCAGCAACGCGGCAGGGTCGACAGGCGCGCCGCTTGCGGGGGTGACCCCCGGAATGGTCGGGACGCCGTGTTTTTGGGCAAGGGCCTTGGCCTGAACCTTGTCGCCAAACAACGAGATTGTCGCCGCCGAAGGGCCAACAAAAACCAAACCGGCCTGCGTTGTCTTTTCAACAAAATCCGCGCTTTCGCTAAGGAAGCCATAGCCGGGGTGGATCGCATCGCAGCCATTTTCAAGAGCGATTGCGATCAAGGCATCAATGTCGAGATAGGCGCGCGGCCCGTCCGCAGGAAGTTCGACCGCCCCATCGCAGCGCTGAACATGCAGGCTGTCGGCATCATCGCCGGAAAAAACGGCCAGCGTCTGGATGCCCATATCGGCAGCAGTTTGGGCAATTCGGATGGCGATTTCACCGCGGTTGGCGATCAGTAGCTTTTGAATGGGCATTGGCTTCTCCCTAGCGGTCAACGTTCACAAACATACTATGCGGTATGCTGTTAGGCAAGCGTGACGCTACGCTGTAGCACGGGCTTGCGGAAGGCTCAGGCCAAGGCCGCAAGGGCCATTCCGGACAACTGCTCTGCAATATCATGGCGCGTTGTCTTTTGCTCACCGTCGCGGGGAATGTACCAAAAAACCGATGAATTCAGCAAAAGCAAAACCGCGTGCAGAGCAACAGAAAGGTTTTGCTGGCGAAACTCCTGTTGCTGCATCCCGGCCTTTACAACCGTCCTGAACAAGTCTTCATACTGAGTTCTCAGGCTGTGGATTTCGGCCAGTAACTCGCGCTCGTGGGCTGTGATTGATTTCGGCGTTCTCATGCCTGCATGCTGCAAAACGACCTTGTGATAAGGCAACGTCCCCAACACCGTGAGAACATGGGTGTAGGCCATGGCCCGAAAGTTTTCGGAGGGTGTTTTTGCGCTGTCTACAACCGGCGTGACGGCTTCCAATGTGAACATTGTGGCCCGTATCCGGACGGCACTTGTCAGGGCTCCCTTAGAGGGAAAGTGATGGTAGATCCGCCCTTTCGTCGCGCCAAGGCTGTGGGCAACATCATCAATTGAGGCAACGTCAGAGCCCATCGCCATGAAACAACTGGCGGCTGCGTCAAGTATTTCGCTTTTCGTTTTTGATAACTCTTCGAACATAGTTCGCCATCGCTCCGTTGCCGCGCCGAAAATGCGAGCACTGTAATGGGGATCAATAGCAGGGGCGTCTACTGATAATCAACAAGGATGCACCAAAGGTGGCAGGAGGCTTCAGCCAAGCTCGGGGTCTGGGCGGGCTTCCTGATGGATTCGGGTCTTTGCAAAGCGAAATCTACGATGACTTTTGTGACGAAACGTAAATTGGGAAATGTATGCGAGGTGGCGTTGAACTATTTGACAGGACGGAAACATACCTCATAGTATGCTTTTGCTGAAACAAATTTCATCAAGCTGCCTAGGCGCAACACAATAGAGTTGGCCAAGGTGAACACTGGGAGAGTGGCGCTTGATGGTCGGGAATGTGCCGGCAAGGGGGGACTAATGGACGTATTGCAACTGCTTGTTAGCGGTCTGGCGAATGGCTGTGTTTATGGCCTGATAGCGCTTGGATTTGTGCTGATTTACAAGGCGACAGAAGCGGTCAACTTCGCGCAGGGCGACTTTATGATGCTAGGCGCTTTTGTGATGATCAGCATGACAAACACCGATCATTTTGGGCTACCATTCGGAGTTTCCGTGGTGCTGACGCTGGTGATCATGGGCGGGCTTGGCTACCTGCTTGACCGGTTTGTGCTGCGGCGGATGATCGGAGAAAGTCAGACTGCGGTTATCATCCTGACCATCGCGCTTGGCTTTGTTTTGCGCTTCTTTGCAGGGCTTATCTGGGGGCACCAGCCCGTGTCACTTGAAAACCCTATGGTCGGCAAGGATGTCGGGTTTGGCGGCGTTGTTCTGGGGATGGAGGACGTCATGGTGATTATCGTGACTGTCGCGCTAACCCTTGCTTTGTTTGCATTCTTCCAGCGCACCCGCCTTGGGCTTGCGATGCAGGCAGCGTCACAAAACCAACTCGCGGCCTACTATATGGGCATCCCTGTAAAGAAGGTTCAGGGCCTGATCTGGGCGTTGGCCGGGATCGTGGCTGCGGTTGCCGGAATATTGTTCGCCAGCAAAGGCGCGGTTGACCCGTCAACTGGCTTGATGGGGATCAAGGCCTTTGCGGCTGCGGTGATTGGCGGCTTCGGAAGCCTGCCGGGCGCGCTGATCGGAGGGTTGATTGTCGGGGTGATCGAGCCGTTCTCGTCACGTTATTTGCCGCCTGGCTACAGCCAGATGGCCCCCTACGCATTGTTGCTGTTCGTGCTGATAGCCCGACCCAGCGGCCTGTTTTCTCAAATGCGCTCCAAGAAGGTTTAAGTCATGCGGATACATTTCAAAACTGACTACAATCAGGATATTCGCATCTTTGAGGATCGCTGGACTTTCGGGGTTTATGCAAGCCTGTTGGCGCTGGCCTTTGCGATGCCTTGGATCGCTGACGCGTTCTATTTGGGCGAGCTGACCAATGTGTTGATCTGGGCGGTTGCCGGGCTTGGCCTGATGATCTTGACGGGGCACACAGGGCAGGCGAGCCTCGGGCACGCGGCGTTTCTGGCGCTTGGCTGCTATAGCTACACATTGCTGATCGAAGCGGGCCTACCGTTCCTCTTGGCCTTCCCGCTGTCGGGGCTGATCACAGGCGTTGTTGGCACCACGATTATGCTGCCAGCGCTGCGGTTGCGAGGGATTTATCTGGCGATTGCGACTATGGCAATTTCGATCCTTGCGGATGATATTATCGTTTTGACCGAGCCTTGGACTGGCGGCGTCTCAGGGAAGTTTGTCGACCCTATCGCGCTGTTTGGCCTGCAGATTGACCGTTGGGGAACTCCAGTTGCGTTCTACTATCTGGTTCTGGTTGTGACTGTGCTGGTGACGCTCGGCTACGTGAATGTGCTGCGTGCGCCGCTGGGCCGCGCCTTTGTTGCGGTGCGAGACTCTGAAGTGTCCGCACAGGCGATGGGCGTCAACATCGTCAAAACCAAAATGATGTCCTTTGCGTTGTCTTGCGCCGTGACCGGACTGGCGGGCGCGCTGATGGGGATGTTCTCAGGCACATTCAACAACGAGACTTTCTCGGTGATCATATCTGTTCAACTGTTGATGATGATCGTTATCGGCGGCCTTGGCTCGATACATGGGGCGTTCTTTGGCGCAATCGTCATCGGCTTTCTGCCGCAGTTTCTCTCCATTGCCAAGGAGTGGGTCGGCGGTGGTGCGGTTGCTATCCCCGGGCTGGAGTTTGGCGTATTCGGGATGATCCTGATGGCCTTTATCCTGTTTGAGCCCGCAGGCATTTTTGGCCGCTGGCTAAAGATCCGCACATGGCTTGAGCTGTTCCCGTTTTATCGCAAGGACATGTTCAAACGGAAGAAATCTTTCCTCAAGACGGAGCGCCTGCAATGAACCTGCTCGAACTGAGGAACGTCACGCTTAAGTTTGGCGGAGTGACGGCAGTGAACAACCTGTCGTTTAGTGTCCAGAAGGGCGAAGTCTACGCGCTGGTTGGCCCGAACGGGGCAGGGAAGTCGACGGTGTTCAACCTGATTTCGCGCTTCTACAAGCCCTTCGCCGGGTCAATCCAGTTTGACGGGCACGACTTGTTGCAGGAAAAACCGGCAGATGTGGCGGCCCTTGGGGTGGCGCGGACGTTTCAGAACAACGAATTGTTTGAGCATTCAACCGTGTTGCAAAACCTGTTGATCGGACGCCACCGCCATCGCAACACCAACTTTCTGTCCGAGGTATTTTTCACCCCGAATGCCCGCAAGCAAGAGTTGCAAAACCGTCATATGGTCGAAGAGATTATCGACTTTCTGGACTTGCAGCCCTACCGCGACAAAATGATTGCGGGCCTGCCTTACGGGGTGCGTAAGGTGGTTGAGCTAGGGCGCGCTTTGGCGACGGGGCCGAATATCTTGCTGCTGGATGAGCCGGCTTCGGGGCTTTCGGTTGAGGAAACCACCGATATGCGCTGGTGGATTGATGACATTCGCCGCCAGATGGGAATTACCGTGCTGATGGTTGAACACGACATGGGGCTGGTTTCAAATGTGTCTGATCGCGTGTTGGCGCTGGCGGATGGCGCTAAACTATCTGAGGGCACACCTGCCCACGTGCAGTCTGATCCTGCCGTTATCGAAGCCTACCTCGGGGGGGCAGCCTGATGAGCGATGAAATCCTACTAAAAATCCGCAATGTTGAAAGCTACTATGGCCCGATCATGGCGATCCGAGGGGTCAGCCTTGATGTTCGCAAAGGCTCGATCGTCACTGTTCTGGGCGCCAATGGCGCGGGTAAAACCACGTTGATGAAAACAGTTTCCGGCGTGATGGAGCCGGAAAAAGGCACCATCACGTTTGAAGGCGAAGAGCTTCAAAAAACCGAGCCGCATAAGATCGTGGAACGCGGGATTGTGCATGTTCCCGAAGGCCGCGAGGTATTTCCGCTGTTATCGGTGAACGAAAACCTGACGCTCGGGGGATTTACCCGCAGTGACAAAGCCGAAATCGAGCGCGACCGCGAGATGGTGTTCTCTTATTTTCCCATCCTCAAAGAGCGCCGCAATCAGGAAGCGGGCTTCTTGTCGGGTGGTCAGCAACAAATGTTGGCGATCGGGCGGGGCCTCATGGCGCGGCCCAAGATCATGTTGCTGGACGAGCCAAGCCTTGGGCTGAGCCCGCTATTGGTTCAGGAGATTTTTGGTATTCTGAAACGTCTGAACGAAGAGCAGCAGGTCACGATGATGCTGGTTGAGCAGAACGCTAAAGTCGCCCTAGACCTCGCACATCATGGATATGTGATGGAGATCGGGCGGATCGTTATGCAAGGCGAGGCCGACAAGCTGATCGAATCCGAAGACATCCAGAATTTCTATCTTGGCGTGCAGGAAGAAGGGCAGCGTGAAGAGCGCCGCTGGAAACGCAAGAAGACATGGAGATAGACGCAATGGACACGCAAACGCCCCTGCCAGAGACCCATGTTGTACGTGGCATCACCCTAAATAAAGACCTGACGGTTCGCCCCGCCCTGATTGACCAAAGTGACACAATGGCCAAGCTGTTTCAGCGGCGTTGCGCGGAGCTTGGCAAGCGCACGGCCCACCGCGAAAAAGACCTCGGCATCTGGAAAAGCTATAGCTGGGCTGATTTTTGGACTGCTGCACAGCGTATTGGTGCTGCCTTTCATGCCTTGGGGTTGGAACGAGGGCAGGTCATTTCGGTGTTGTCAGAGGACAGCAAGGAATGGGCCTATCTGGATATGGGCATTCAGGGGATCGGCGGCATTTGCTCGGGCGTTTATACCACCGACAGCGCGGATCAGCTGGCCTATTTGCTTCAGGATAGCGAAAGCCCGTTTGTTGTTGTGGAAAACGATGAGCAGCTTGATAAATTCCTAGCGATCAGGGGCGACGTTCCACTGATCAAAAAGGTGATCGTCATTGACCCTGAGGGGCTGCACGATCTGGATGATCCGCAGATCATGTTCCTTGATGACCTTTATGATCTGGGGCAAAAAACGCTGGATCAATCGCCGAGTGTTTTCTCCGATGCGATCAGGGCAGGAACACCAGAAGAGATCGGTTTGTTGATCTATACATCAGGCACAACAGGCAAGCCCAAGGGCGCGATGTTGAGCAATGAAAACGTGATCGCCGCGACGGCGCTTCAGGGTGCCAATATCCCGACGCTGCGAAGCGACGAGCAGCTTTGCTTTTTGCCGCTAAGCCACGTGTTTGAACGCAGCATCAGCATTTTCGGCTCAATCGCTGCGGGATCAACTGTGAACTTTGCCGAAAGCCCCGAAACCGTGTTTGACGACCTGCGCGAAGTCTCCCCGCATACGTTTTCGGCGGTGCCGCGTGTCTGGGAAAAGATATATTCGGCCGTCCTTATTTTGTCCAAAGAGGCGACACCTTTGGGGCGCTGGGCCTTTGGGCAAGCGATCAAAGCCGGAATGCACAATGCTGAACTGACATTCGCGGGCAAACCTGTTGGGCTTGCAAGCCGGATCAGGTTTGGGTTTTGGGACAGGTTGGTGCTGCGCAATCTGCGGCGGATGCTGGGCCTTGACCGGATCAGGCGCGCCATTTCTGCGGCGGCCCCTGTTTCACCGGAGTTGTTGAAGTGGTTCTCTGCGATCGGTGTGCCCGTCTATGAGGGTTACGGTATGACGGAAAATACGGCGGTCTGCTCGATCAACACGCAAGAAAACACGGTTCTTGGCTCTGTGGGCCAAGCCGTTGCCGGAACACAGATACGTATTTCGGACGTGGGCGAGATCGAAACCAACGGTCTGACAACCTTTCCGGGGTACTGGAAAAACCCTGAGAAAACTGCAGAAACCTTTGCAGAGGATGGCTGGCTGCGCACCGGAGACGTCGGAGAGCTGGACGATAACGGATTTTTGCGCATCACGGGCCGGATAAAAGATATTATCATCACGGCAGGCGGCAAAAACATCACTCCGGCAGAAATCGAAAGCGGGCTGAAGTTTTCGCAGTATATTTCGGATGCCGTCGTGATTGGCGATCAGCGCAAATATCTGACGGTTCTGATTATGATTGATCAGGAGAATGTAGAGAAGTTCGCTCAAGAGCACAAAGTGCCGTTCAGTGATTTTGCTTCGTTGTGTGCGGCCCCTGAAGTGACTGATTTGATCGAGGCCGAAGTAACGCGAGTAAACAAAAGTTTTGCTCGGGTGGAGCAGATCAAGAAGTTCCGCCTTATTGACGTATTGCTGACGGCGGAGGATGATGAACTTACATCAACGATGAAGCTGAAACGCGGGCTTGTTGAAAAGAAATACAAGGCACTGATCGACCAAATGTATACTTGAACGAACTTAATCACTTCAATTTCCAGGGAGGAAAAACATGAAGAATTTTCTAAAAGGATCACTTGCGGCACTCGCCACCGTGGCGATGACACAGGGCGCGGTTGCGGAGACGCAAGGTGTCTCTGATACCGAGGTTGTGTTCGGCTCTGTCAACGATCTGTCCGGAATTTTCGCCGCTGTTGGCGTTCCGGCTGTGCATGGCGCAAACCTGCGCTTTAAGCAAGCAAACGAGGCGGGCGGCGTTCATGGCCGGACAGTCAAGTTTGTTGTTGAAGACAACGGCTACCAGCTCCCACGCGCAATGCAGGGCTATAACAAGCTGCTGAACCGCGACAAAGTTTTCGCGATGCTGCTTTCAATGGGCACCCCGATGAACATCGCGGGCTTCCGTCTGTTGGACCCGAAGGGCACGCCAAACCTTTCACCGCTCTCAGCGTCAAAAGAAATGCTGGCCGAGCCTGTGCACAACAAGTTCACGGCGTTCTCGAGCTACTATGACCAAGCGACTGCTGGGGTGGCATACGCCGCTAAAGAGTTTGGCCTCAAGAACGTTTGTTCGATGTATATTCCGTCAGATTTCGGCAACGAACTGCTCGCGGGGGCCAAGAACAGTGTCAGCCTCAATGACCTGAACTTTGTTTCTGAAACAACGCACAAGCCGGACGAGGCTGATTTTGTTGGCTCGCTGACAAAGCTTAAAGGCGCAGACTGTCAGGTTGTTATGCTGGCACTTGGTGTTCGTCAGGTGATCACTGTTGTTGCTACTGCCAAGAAGATGGGCCTTGCCGACATGAAGTTCGTGACCGGATCATCAGGCTTTTTGAGCGTTGTTGCTGCGGTTCCCGGTGGCGTTACGGAAGGTTTGATCGCCTCATCAGGCTGGCAAGATCTGAGCGCACGCGTGGCTGATCCGGTTCCTGCTAAGTTTGTTGCCGAGTATACTGCCGAGTACGGTGAAGCACCGGCCGGCTTTGCTATGATTGGCTATTCTGCAGCCGATCAGGTGATCCGCGCGTTGGATGCGGCTGGCAAAGAGCTGACAACCGAGAGCTTCATTGCTGCCATGGAAACGCTGGATTTCCAAGACGATCTTATGGCGACGCGCATCTCCTATGGTGCCGATGATCACCAAGGTGCGGATGACATCGTGATCTCAGTGGTTGAGAGCGGTTTCTGGAAATACCTGACGTCTAAGTAAGTACAAAAAGTCGGAGGGCAGAGCTTGCCCTCCGAGCAAAGCCTTGCGGGTAAGCGCCCAATATAAGGCTATCTGCGAGATCACGGCTTCTCGCAACCTGTTGTTTCCATAAGCTTGAGACCTCAAGATGTGAAACCCCCAACTACAATTCAGAGGAGGACGACCTATGATTAAGTGGATTTCCGCCCTAGCCCTGTCGCTTGGCGCAACCGCTGTTTCGGCTGACGGATATAGCACCCCACAGGCGCTGATAGCGCCTTCACCCTTTACAGGCGTGCACGGGCTGGCCGTGGATGAGCAAGGCCGCTTGCTGGCAGGCTCGGTCATTGGCAACCAGATTTGGTCGGTTGATCAGGCAAACGGCGACGCCTCTGTTTTTATCGACGGCCCAAGCGGGCAGGCTGACGACATTGCCGTTGGCCCCAAGGGCGAGCTGGTCTGGACGTCTTTCTTGCAGGGCGTGTTGCGAGGCCGTGTCACTGATGACGCAGACATAGTTGATATCGCTTCCGGCTTGCCGGGGATCAACTCGGTCGCGTTTGACCAAAAATCTGGCCGGTTGTTTGCATCGCAAGTTTTTCTGGCGGATGCTTTGTATGAATTTGATCCGACAGGCGCCACCGAGCCGCGCAAAATCGCCGAAGGCATTGGTGGCTTTAACGGCTTTGAGGTTGGCAAGGATGGCATGCTTTATGGGCCTTTGTGGTTCAAAGGGCAGGTTGCGAAGATCAACCCTGACACCGGAGAAATTACCGTTATCGCAGAGGGGTTCGCCATTCCTGCGGCGGTGAACTTTGATTCAAAAGGCGCTCTTTGGGTTGCCGATACGAAGGCGGGTGAACTGGTACAGGTCAATGCGGAGACTGGCGAAAAGGGCCGCGTTGTCGCGCTGGCAACCTCGATTGATAACCTTGTGATAGATGATCAGGATCGCATTTTTGTGTCCAACATGGCGGATCATTCCATCACCGAAGTGAACGGTGAAACAGGCGAAACCCGTGTTTTGCTTTCTAGCGAAGCGTCAACTCCGGGGGGGCTGAAGCTGTCAAAGGATGGGAAAACGCTGTACTTTGCTGACATCTTTGCAATGCGTTCGGTTGACACCGAAACTGGCGTTGTGACAGATCATCGCCGCATGCAAGCCAGTGATCTGGAATACCCGTTTGCCGTGGGTCTGTCGGACAAATATGTTTTGGGAACCTCATGGTTCACGGGCACAGTGCAGGTGTTTAACCGCGCTGATATGTCGACCGCCGGAATGGTACACGGGCTAACCGCGCCGACCGATGCGATGGTTCTAAAAGATGGCTCGTTGCTGATTGCCGAGATTGCCACTGGCAATCTGGTGCAGGCCAGCGGCGATAGCTGGCATGATACCGCGCCTGTGGTGAGTGGGCTTCAAGGGCCCGTGCAAATTATTCCGGCCAGTGACGGCATGCTTTATGTTACCGAAGCCGCTGGACGGATTTCGCGGATTGACCCTAGCGACTGGTCAACGACTGTCGTGACTGAGGGGCTGATTTTGCCAGAAGGGTTGGCCGAGTTGCCAGACGGTAACTTGCTTGTAGCAGAAGCCGCGGCGGGGCGCTTGACCAAGGTTAATATCGCAACGGGCGAGCAAACCGTGATCGTGACTGATTTACCCCTTGGCCTTGAAGCGGGGCCAGGCCTGCCGCCTAGCAACATTCCGACAGGAGTTGCTGTGGATGCGGCGGGTGTGATCTACGTGTCTGCCGACCGCAACAATGCGCTATATCGCATTGCACCAAAGTAAAGCCTGAAGGCTGCGCAATGACCCATCGTTCTCACGCGGTGGGTCATTGGATTTAAACTTTAGATACTGCGCTCGGCGCGTGAGGGCTACCAAATGAGAAACCCGTTTGAAACTGATGAGCGGCGCAGTTTTCGCGACGCGCTGTCCCGGTTTGTGGCGTCAGAAGTTATGCCCCATGCCGATGACTGGGATGAGGCGGGGGAGATCCCTTGGGCCTTGCACGAAAAAGTGGCGGCACTTGGCGTGTTTGGCCTTGGTATCCCCGAAGAATACGGCGGGCTGGGGTTTGATGACTGCTTCATGCGCGCCATTTATCACGAAGAAATTGCGCGCTGCGGCGCTGGCGGTGTTGCGGCGGCTTTGAACGGGCGTAGCATTTCTATTGACCCGATTTTAAAGCTGGCCAACTCTGATATCCGCGACCGTGTGCTGCGCGATATTACCATGGGTCGCAAAGGATCAAGCCTTGGGGTGACGGAACACTCGGGCGGCTCTGATGTGGCGCAAATGCAGACGCGGGCGGTGCGCGATGGTGATCATTATGTTCTCAACGGCAGCAAAACCTTTATCACCGGCGGGATGAAGTCCGACTACTTCGTGGTCGGTGCGCGCACTGGCGGCAAGGGGCTGCGCGGGATTTCGCTGTTCTTTGTTGAAGCAGATATGCCCGGATTTTCCAGAACAAATCTTGACCGGAAAATGGGCTGGTGGGCCTCGGACACAGCCACTTTGATGTTTGATGATCTGCGCGTTCCTGCGGCCAACTTGATGGGCGAAGAGGGCGCTGGCTTTCTGGCCATCATGAACAATTTTAATCTCGAAAGGATTGGGCTGATCGCGGGCAGCCTCGGGATGATGAAGGCGTGTCTGGAAGATTCGATCGCGTGGGCCGAGCAACGCCAGACCTTTGGGCAGAAGCTGATCAAGCACCAAGTGATCCGCCACAAAATCGCTGACATGTCTGCCCGAATTGATGCTGTTGAGGCTTTTCTCAACCAGTTGTGCTGGATTATTAACCAAGGCGATATGCCAGTGGCCGAAATATGTAAGGCCAAGTTTTTTACCACGAAGTCGCTTGAGTTTGTCGCCTCAGAGGCGATGCAAATCATGGGCGGGGCAGGGTACTTGCGCGGTAATCGCATCGAGAAAGTCTACCGAGAGGTCAAAGTCATGGCCATTGGTGGCGGCTCAGAAGAGATCATGCGCGACTTGGCTGTCCGGCAAATGGGCCTTTAGGGCGTTTGCCGTCCGATAGGCGCGGCGTGTCAGGCTTTGACCAAAGCGCGCTGGATCAACAGCTCGATCGGCGCATCAGGGCCAAGTGTTCCAAACGTCGCCCCATGTTCGCCGCCAAGGCGCGAGCGGCAAAACGCAGCTGCAATACTCTCATCGCCTGACGACAGCAGGATCGACGCCTGCAACAACAGCGCCGCGCGTTCAACGATATGGCGGCTGCGGTATTCCAGTGTTTCAACATCATCAAAAACACCCGAAAACTTCACCAGCTCTGCGTCGAAATGGGCATTCTTGCCGCTGGCTTTGCTCAGCTCTGCAAAAAGCGCATCACGGGTTTCAGGCTCTTTGTTCAAAGCGCGCAGCACATCCAGGCACTGCACATTTCCGCTGCCCTCCCAAATGGAGTTTAGCGGTGCCTGACGGTAAAGCCGTGGCATGATGGTTTCTTCGACATAGCCAATCCCGCCCAGACACTCTTGCGCTTCATTCACCAAGACAGGTGTGCGTTTGCATATCCAGTATTTGCCGATAGCGCTGGCAATCCGCGCAAAAGCCGCCTCTTGCGGGGCGTTCTCGGCGCCGTCAACTGCGCGCGCCATTCTAAATGTCAGCGCCAGAGCCGCCTCACTTTCAAGCGCCATATCGGCCAAAACATTGCGCATCAGAGGCTGGTCTATCAGAAGTTTGCCAAAGGCTTTGCGCTGGCTGGTATGGTGCATTGCCTGCACCACCGCTTGGCGCATCTGGCCGCTTGACCCGATCATACAGTCCAGTCGGGTCAGAGACACCATCTCAATGATTGTGCGAATGCCGCGGCCTTCTTGCCCGACGAGCTCGCCAAACGCGCCTTGGAACTCAACCTCTGAAGAGGCGTTTGACCAGTCACCCAGCTTGTCTTTCAGGCGCTGCACTTCGACAGCATTGCGGCTGCCATCGGCGCGAAAACGCGGCACCAAAAAGCAACTGACGCCGCTTTCAGTTTGCGCAAGCACCAAGTGAGCGTCACACATCGGGGCCGAGAAAAACCACTTATGGCCGATGATTTTATAGCTGCCATCGGGCTGCTTTTCTGCGCGGGTTGTGTTGCTGCGCACGTCCGATCCGCCTTGCTTTTCGGTCATGCCCATGCCGATCGTACAGCCCGTCTTTTGCTCCATCGGGATCGAGCGAGGATCGTATTCTGTCGAGGTAAGTTTGGGGATCCATTTTTCGGCAAGCTTTGGTGCGTGCCGCAGCGCCGGAATAGCCGCATATGTCATCGACATCGGGCAGGTTGTTCCGGAATCGGCCTGTGTCCCCAAGTAGACCACGGCTGCGCGGGCCACATGGGCACCGCCGCGATTGGCGTTGCGCCACGCAAACCCGTTCATGCCATACTTCATCGAAGCTGCCATTAGATCATGATAGGCTGGGTGAAACTCAACTTCGTCAACACGCCGCCCATAGCGGTCAAACGTGTGCAGCTTGGGGCGGTTTTCATTGGCCGTAAAGCCCAGCTCAACCAAGGCTCCGCCTGTCAACGTGCCGAACGCGTCCAGATGATCATTCGCCCAAGCAGCGCCCTCCCGCGTTACGGCCTCGCGAAGGGCCGTGTCGCTTGCCCAAGCGTTGTAATCTTTGAGTGCAATCGGTTGGTTGTGGACTTCATGGGTCGTGAACTGAGTTGAGTTAGACATAGCTTCCTCGCCATATTGCTTATCTGCCAAAGTGGCGAGTTTCACTAAAAAAGCCACAGCATTCCGACATGCGCCCGCCTTAGAGGCCCAAAATCGCACGTGCCTCGGAAGGTGAGGCCACATCGCGGCCAGCATTGTGCGCACATGTCGCCATTTGCTCAACAAGTGGGCCGTTTGAGGACACCTTGTCACCGTTCGGGAGATAGAATGTATCTTCCAAGCCAACCCGCAGCATTCCGCCGAGATCAGCGGTTTTTTGGTGGGTTGCCCAGACTTCGCTACGCCCAATCGCCGTTACTTGCCAGCGTGCATCATCTGGCATCAGGTCAATAAGAATAGGCAACAACTCGGGGGTAAGCGGCATGCCTGACGCGACGCCCATCACCAGATTTATCTGTGGAACGCCTGTGAACATTCCGGTGCGGCGGTACATTTCGATACTGCGCACGATGCCTGTATCGAAGCACTCAAACTCCGGGATCGAGTTCGCCGCGAGGATAACATCACAAAACTCCTGCACCTTCTCGACCCGATTATCAAACAGCATCGGCGGCCAAGCCCATTGGCCGTCAGAGCGTGCCTTGAGGTAGTTCAACGACCCCGCATTGCACGCCGCCATTTCTGGCTCTGTCGCGGTCACACAGTCTAGCGCTTCTTGGTAATTTGGCCCAACAACACCTGTCGTATGGTTGAGGATAATACCGGGGCATGCCTCGCGAATGGCGGTTTGGACTTCGCGCGACAGGTCAATATCCCATGAGGGAAGGTGGCCTTTGCCCTCGCCCTGTTGGCGCAAGTGAAAGTGGATAATGCTCGCGCCAGCATCGTAGGCACGCCGCGCTTCTTGTGCCATTTCGGCAGGGGTAACGGGGACATTGTGTTGCTTTGGGTCAGTGAGAACGCCGTTAATGGCGCCGCAAATGATAGCTTTTGACATATATGATCTCAGTTTTTCTGTTTACGTGTATGCGGCGCTTATCGACGGGATAGCTCACACGCTGAGTTGCTTAAGGCCAAGCTCTTTCGCGACACTGTCTTGTTTTGCTTTGGCCGAGACAAATGCGGGCCGTTGGCTTAACCCCTCAAACCAAGCGAGCGACAGCGGCGGAAGGTCTTTCTTCATCCCAAGTGTCAGCGCCAGATAGATAGCGTAGCCAACCGAAATGTCGGCCATGCTAAAGGCACCGCCGACAAGAAAGCTGCGCCCGTCAGACAGAGCTTCCTCAAGCAAGCGCAGCCGCGCGAGGAACCATTTTTTATAATCCTCTGCGACTTGGGGCACGCGCCGCTCGCCTTGCTCCAAAATTTGGTAGCGCAGATAAATGGTCTGCGGAAATGTGAGGGTTGCCTCGCCATGGTGCAGCCAGTTCAGGAAGGCTCCGAAGTTCGGATCATCTGCGGTGATCGCAAGCTTTCCCTCCCCGTGGCGAACCGCTAAGTACTCCAAAATCGCGGAGGATTCCGTCATGCGCGTTTCACCGTCAACCAACAATGGGACCGTGCCCAGCGGGTTTTCCGCCAAGTAGTCTTTGTTGAACATCCGCGGTGGAAACGGCAACATCTTCAGTTCATACGTGAGGCCAAGTTCTTCCAGTGCCCAAAGCGCGCGAAATGAGCGCGCGTCAGAGCAGTGCCATAATTCCAGCATTTAATTTCCCCTTGTTGTCTTAAGTTTCATACCGAATTAGCGGTGGGAAAACTTGTGCGGGCTGGCTGTTGCTCGCCAAATTGTTTGAGCCTCAGAGCACTTTTTGCGTAAGCGGCGTCACCCCGTATTAGCCTATTGCCTCACTTCAGGGGCGTCGCTAACATGACAAAATCTTAGGGGATCCCAATGGAAAGCACGCAAACACCTGACAGGATTATGTTTTTTGGGAAAGAGCGTTTCTTTTACCATGGGTTGCTTGGCGGAGAGATGAAGCCCCGCACCGTTGGTGCCTTTAGCATTTATCTGGCGGCGAGCACCACTTTCAAAATCAAAATCGGAAACGGTGATTGGCAGGACCAAACAGTTGCGACAGTGCCGCAAAACACCCAGCATCAGATAATCTCTGATTGCGGAAGCATCATCAATATCGGCATTGAGCCCGAGCATGTCGCGGATAGCAGCCTGAGTTTCATCCAGCGTATCGTCGAAGATCAGTCCTTCGATCATAAAATGCTACTTGAACGGGCGGCGCGCTCAAAAGGTACTTTTGCCTGCCCAAAGCGCCCGGATCATATCTCCACCTCTGATTTTGACCATCTTATTTTCGGGGTTGCTCTGGATCGCAAAGCCATTGACCCAAGGATTGAAAAAACGTTCCAGTTGTTAGACGCCGAACTTGCCGAAAACGGACTTTCCGCCCAGCATTGCGCCGAGGCGGTACAGCTTTCCACCTCACGGTTTCTGCATCTTTTCAAGGAAAACACCGGGACGGCCTTTCGTACATTTCGTATGTGGAAACGGGCGCGGCGTTTTTTGCAATACGCCAATCTGGACAATTCCCTTACCACTGTCGCGCTTGATCTGGGCTACCCTGATTCCAGCCACTTCAGTCACTCAATTCGTAGAATTTACGGGCTGAAACCACGTTCCATCCGGGATGGCTCGCGTAAACTCAAGATTTTCACGGATTAGGGCGATCCGGCAAAAACCCAAAAAATTGGCTGACAAACGCCTTGTGACGCAGGTGCCGTAGATCCGGTCGTTTGCAAAAAAATGATTAAGCAATAGCGTGAATACGCAAGAACACCCCTCTCAGGACGCTAGACTGGGTGCCGTGTCAGGCCGTCGAGCGGACAGAAATCAAAACGTCGTGGGGTAAAATGTCAAAGATCGAAACTCAGATATCGTCAGGTTCCGAGGCTTTTCGCGCAAACAAGTCCAGCATGGTCGCCATGTTGGAAGAGGTTGAATTTATTCGCGCCCGCGCCCCCAAGGCATCAGCGCGCGCGCGAGAGAGATTTGAGAAGCGCGGTCAGTTGCTGCCACGGGACCGGGTTGCGCTGCTGCTGGACCCTGATACGCCGTTTATCGAGATGCTTCCCTTGGCGGGGTTCGGTCTGGACAATCCTGACTTGGAAAAATCAGTTCCCGGCTGCGGTATCATCGCCGGTATAGGCTACGTATCTGGTGTGCGGTGCATGATCAGCGCCTCGGATTCCGGCATTGCCGCGGGTGCGCTGCAGCCAATGGGTCTTGATAAAGCGTTGCGCGTTCAGGAAATCGCGCTGAAAAATAAACTGCCCTATGTGCAGCTGGTCGAAAGCGCCGGCGCTAACCTGATGGCCTATAAGGTTGAAGAGTTCATCAAGGGCGGCACGATGTTCCGCAATCTGGCGCTGTTGTCGGCGGCTGGTTTGCCTGTCATCACCGTCACGCATGGCAGCTCAACCGCCGGAGGGGCCTATCAGACAGGGCTATCGGATTATGTCATCATGGTTCGGGGCCGCACCCGGGCGTTTCTTGCTGGTCCGCCCCTGTTGAAAGCCGCCACAGGCGAGATCGCCACCGAGGAAGAACTGGGCGGTGCCGAGATGCACACCAGCGTTTCAGGGCTTGGTGATTATATGGCCGAAGACGACGCCGAGGCGATTGGTCTGGCCCGCGATGTGATGGCCAGCATTGACTGGAACGGGCGGGCCGAAGCGGCGCGCGATTACCTTCCCCCCGCGTATGATCCTGACGAAATCATGGGCATCATGCCAACAGATCACAGCCAACCTGTTGACATGCACGAGATCATCGCCCGGCTGGTGGATGGCTCGGACTTTGTTGATTTTGGCGACCGTTACGGCAGCGCTACGATCTGTGGCACCGCAAAGATATGCGGCTGGCCGATCGGGATCATTACCAACAACGGCCCGATTGATCCGGCGGGGGCTGCCAAGGCTACACATTTCATTCAGGCCTGCTGTCAGGCCGGCACGCCAATCCTGTATCTGAACAACACCACCGGATTCATGGTTGGCCGGAGCTATGAAGAAAGCGGCATCATCAAGCATGGGTCAAAAATGATCCAAGCGGTCTCAAGCGCCACGGTTCCACAGTTCACAATCTATTGCGGCGCCTCTTTCGGGGCCGGAAATTACGGTATGTGCGGGCGCGGCTTTGACCCGCGGTTCTGTTTTTCCTGGCCCAATGCCCGCACGGCGGTGATGGGCGGCGAGCAGGCCGCCGGCACCATGGCCGTGGTCGCCGAAGCCCGCGCCGCGCGGGCCGGTGTGCCGGTTGATGAAAAGGCTCTTGGCGGTATGAAGGCCGCGATCATCAACACCTTCAACAGCCAGATGAGCGCGCTTTATAACAGTGCCCGCGTGCTGGATGACGGGATCATCGACCCGCGCCACACCCGCGAGATTTTGGCCGAGGTGATGCAGATCTGTCGTGACGAACAGGACCGCAAACCAAACAAAATGCAATTTTCTGTTGCCCGCCCTTAATCAAGCGAGACGTCAAAACATGACCAAATCAACCCCATTCACCAAACTTCTCGTCGCCAACAGGGGCGAAATTGCCGTGCGGGTACTGACAAGCGCCAAGGCGTCGGGCTACGCAACCGTGGCCGTCTATTCCGAGGCCGACGCCACTGCCGCCCATGTTATGCTGGCGGATCAATCGGTTTGCATCGGCGGCGCGGCTCCGGCTGAGTCTTATCTGCGGATTGACCGGATCATCGAGGCGGCCCAGCAAACTGGTGCCGACGCCATTCACCCCGGTTACGGGTTTTTGGCCGAGAACCCCGATTTACCGGCGGCCTGTGCTGCGGCGGATATCGTGTTCGTTGGCCCAAGCGCAGAGTCCATCGTGAAAATGGGCGACAAGGCCGGAGCCAAATCACTGATGATTGCGGCGGGCGTGCCCTGTGTTCCCGGCTATCAGGGGGATGATCAAAGCCTTGAAACTCTATCTGCGGAGGCCGAAAGGGTCGGCTACCCGCTGATGATCAAGGCCACAGCGGGCGGTGGAGGGCGCGGGATGCGTCTGGTCGAAAAGGCGGGTGATTTCGCTGACCATCTGAGTTCTGCCAAATCCGAGGCCAAAGCGGCTTTTGGCAACGACATCATGCTGCTGGAGCGCGCGATCATCAATCCGCGCCATGTCGAAATTCAGATCATGGCCGACCGCCACGGCAACGTTATTCACTGTGGCGAGCGCGACTGCTCGGTGCAGCGTCGCCACCAGAAACTGATCGAGGAATCGCCCTCGCCTGCGGTTAATCCTGAATTGCGCGCGCGTATGGGCAAGGCCTCGACAGATGCTGTTCTGGCCATTGGCTATGAGGGGGCGGGCACGTTTGAATATCTGCTGGATGAAAACGGCAGCTTTTACTTCATGGAAATGAACACCCGGCTACAGGTCGAACATCCGGTCACCGAGGCCATCACCGGCCTTGATCTGGTGGCGCTGCAACTGCGCATTGCCAGCGGCGCGCCTTTGGGCATGACGCAAGAAGATGTGCGGTTTGCGGGTCATGCCATCGAAATCCGTGTCTGTGCCGAAGACCCCGCCAATGACTTCATGCCGCAAAGCGGGCGTATGGAAAAATGGCAGCCTGCCGAATATCTGCGGGTGGATCACGGGCTGACCGACGGGGCCGAGATCCCGCCGTTCTATGATTCAATGGTCGCCAAAATCGTAGCCTATGGCGAGAACCGCGAAGAGGCGCGGCGCAAATTGATTGCCGGAACCAACGATACGATAGCGCTGGGGGTGCGCAACAATAAGTCGTTTCTGGTTGCCTGCCTGAGGCATCCGGTTTTTGCCAAAGGCGATGCGACAACCGCATTTATTGAACATAACCGCGATGCTCTGTTGCCCGACCAACAGGACCAAGAACAGCGCAGCGCGATGATCATAGCGGGCTTGTTGCGTGCCTCTCCCAGCACGGCGTTAACCCACGGGTTCAGCGCGCCAGTGCGCTTGTCTCGCAACACCGCAGAACATTGTGTGCGGGTCGTCGCTGGCGCGCGGGGGCTGTGCGAGATCACCTGCGGCGATACCGAAATGTCGCTGACTGTTCTCTCTGAGGCTGCAGGACTGTATCGGTTCAGAGAGGGCGGCCGCACATCCAATGCCTGGCTTTTACGGCGCGGTGACAGGATCTACGCCCATATTGACGGTGCCCAATGGGATTTTTGCGACCATAGTCTTGCCTCAACACTTTCGGCGGAGGCGGCTGGGAGCGATGGCAAAGTGCGCGCCACAATGAATGGCGGCGTTCTGGCGGTGGATGTGGCCATTGGTGACGTCGTTACAGCGGGACAAAAACTGGTGGTGATCGAGGCAATGAAAATGGAACACGCCCACACCGCCGCTGTCGATGGAACGATAACGGCCATCCATGTCGCGGTTGGCAGTCAGGTCACCGCCCATTCCATTGTGGTCGAGGTTGAACCGACAGCCCCAGCGGGAGACGACAAATGAGCACAGATGTCGTTTTACACGAAAAACGCGGGGCTGCCTTTTGGATCACCCTGAACCGCCCCGACCGACGCAACGCGATCAATGCCGATCTGGTCGCGGGTATCAGTGACGGTTTGACCGCCGCCTGCACTGATCCAGATATACGAGTGATTGTGCTGACGGGGGCGGGGGACAAGGCATTTTGTGCCGGGGGTGATCTGTCGCCGGATGGTGGATTCAACTTTGACTTTGCCCAACCCAACTCCGCCTATGGGGATTTGTTGCGTCAGGCACAGAACTGTCCGCTGCCCACGATTGCCGCAGTAAACGGGGCCTGTGTCGCTGGCGGGATGGGTCTGTTGGCGATGGTCGATATGGCGGTCTCGGTTGAAAACGCGCGCTTCGGGCTGCCGGAATCCAAAATCGGGCTGTTCCCGATGCAGGTGCTAAGCCTGCTCAAAGATCTGGTGCCAATGCGGACCTTGCGCGAATGGGCCCTGGGCGGGGAATTGTTTGATGCGCAGACTGCCAAAAATGCCGGGCTGATCAATCACATTGTCCCGCAGGATGCGTTGATCGCCAAGGTCAGTGAAATGGCCGAAAACCTGTCTCATTGCGCGCCGTCGGCCTTGCGTCGCGGCAAATATGCAATGCGCGCGCTAGATGGCATGAGCTTTGATCAGGCGATTTCCTTTGCCGAGGGGCAATTGGGCCTGATGACAATGACCGAGGACGCCAAAGAGGGGCTGGCATCGTTTAACGAAAAACGTCGGCCACAATTTACCGGAAAATGAAAAAGCTGCGGTGCACTTGTCGGCACCGCAGCTTTTCTTTGCGGGGCTTTACTTAACCGCCGCCAATGTTGACCCCTGTGGAAATGGCCGATCTTCTTGCACAAACAGATCCAGAAACAACGCTTGCGTTGGATCGACACGGTACTTGTCAAAATCGGTCACACCGGCCTCGGCCAGAACCTCGTCATCTAAGGTGAATTTCCCCGTGAAATCACACGCCTTCCGGCAGAAAATCTCATAGGCGGCATCGGCCATGATTGCCGGCGTGCGGCTGGCGCGCAACATCGCGTCTCCGGCGAAAACCTTAATGGCCGAAGTCGCCACCGCGGTACGTGGCCACAGGGCATTGACCGCGATGCCATCCTTTTTCAATTCCTGCGCCAATCCCAGAACGCACATGCTCATCCCGAATTTCGCCAATGTATAGGCAAGGTGCGGCGCGAACCATTTCGCATCCATATCCAACGGGGGCGACAACATCAGAATATGGCCATTGTCGGATTTGCGCAAATAGGGCAATGCAGCCTTGGACAACAAAAATGTGCCGCGGGTGTTGACCTGATGCATCAGGTCAAACCGTTTCATATCAACCCCATCCGTGCTGGACAGGTTAATCGCACTGGCGTTGTTGACCAGAATATCAATGCCGCCAAAATGCTCGGCGGCCTGCGCCATTGCCGCAACCACAGCATCATCGTCGCGCACATCCAGCTGGATTGCCAAGGCGTTTCCACCTGCCTCTTCGATCTCGGCGACTGCGGTAAAAATCGTACCCGGCAGTTTGGGATGCGCGTCTGCCGTTTTGGCCGCCACAACAATATTGGCCCCATCGCGGGCTGCCCGCTTGGCTATTTCGAGCCCAATGCCGCGCGACGCGCCGGAGATAAACAAAGTGCGGTTTTTCAATGCTGCATCTGTCATGATTTCAACTTTCTCTAGTTCTGCTCGGCCGGGAAAATACCCATGTACTTTGTCAGGATCTGCATCATCACCTCATCGGCACCACCGCCAATCGCGGCTAGACGCGCGTCGCGGTAAATGCGTGAAATTTCGCTTTCATCCGAATATCCCATGCCGCCCCAGAATTGCAGGCATTTGTCAGGCACTTGCCGCGCCAACTGACCGGCAATCAACTTGGCCATGGTGGCGACTTCGGTGGCGTCCTTACCTGCCTCGACCATCTCGACCCCTTGCCAGCTTATCGCCTTGAGGGCGGCAACCTCGGCCTGCATCTGCGCCAGCGTGTACCCGATCCATTGGTTATCACTTAGGGGGCGGCCAAAGGCGGAACGCTCCTTGGTATAGTCAACCGTGATGTCAATTGCGCGCTGCAAAAACGCGCCATTGTTCAATGCCACCCAAAGGCGTTCGTATTGGAATTGCTGCATCTGATACAGGAACCCCTTGTTTTCCTGACCAACCAGATAGCGCTGCGGCACCCGCACATCATCAAAGAAAATCTGCGCAGTATCCGACGAATGCATGCCGATTTTGCTAATCTTTTTCGGGGTCGACACACCTTTGGTGTTCATCGGCACAATGATCAGCGATTTGTTTTTATGCGCCGGACCGTCGCCAGTATTGGCCAGCAAACAGCAAAAATCGGCTTGCATCCCGTTGGTGATCCACATTTTTGTGCCGTTGATGACATAGTCATCCCCGTCTTTACGCGCCGTGGTTTTCAACGCCGCCACATCTGATCCGCCACCCGGCTCTGAGACGCCAATACAGCCGACATACTCACCTG
Source organism: Lentibacter sp. (assembly GCA_016744435.1). GTDB lineage: Bacteria > Pseudomonadota > Alphaproteobacteria > Rhodobacterales > Rhodobacteraceae > Lentibacter. The sequence goes on from JADGEJ010000009.1 coordinate 97,317, forward strand.
CAATCGCGGGAACCAAAAACTCGTTACACAGTTCTTCGCTGCCATTCTCTGCCAGGGCCGGTGTGCACATGTCGGTTTGCACCCCGATCGCCATGGCAACACCGGCGGATTTGATCCGCCCCAGAGCCTCGATCATAACGGCGGCATAGGAGTAGCTTAGCCCAAGGCCGCCGTATTTTTCGGGCTTGTGGATGCCGAGAAAGCCTTTGCTCGCCATGGACTTAAACATCTCATGCGCCGGCAGAATACCGGCGGCCTCCCACTCATCAACATGCGGGTTTACCTCGTCGTCGATCCATCGGTGGACCGAACGGCGCAATTCGGCGTGCTCGTGAGATAAAAGCATGGGGGCTCCTCGTTGGTGTGGGCAAGATTCTACGTGGAGCTTACCAATAGTCGCATCGACGATGCTTGTGTTCAGAGGCTACGATGCATCTGGCGAACATTGCCGATGCTTGATGTCGTGCTCGTCGCAAACCCGATCGAAGATGTGCTGGCCACGTGTTTGTGCTGCTCGCGATCAGTGAACGGGACGCCATTGTGAGACTGTATTGTGAGACTGCCATGAACTCTGTGTATCTGCCCCGGCAAACTCGCATGTGCTGAGCCTCATACACTGAGTTTCGGACACTCCCTGTCGCAGACCTCAGAATTCAAAGACCCTGGGGTAATCCCCCGTTTTTAACGGGGCACAAATGGGCGGCAATCACAGAGGTTACAATGCGAAAATCTCTAGCAATGGACAAACCTCCGCTGCTCGGAAAACAGTAGTGCCGTATAATCCGGAATTCCGTGAACAATAGGGGCACGAAAAAACCTTGGCGTCGGGTGCAACAATGAACACCCAACGCCAAGTCGGGCAAGAACAGAGATTTTACTTTTGACAATCTCCCACACTTGTCAGCTCAGTGAGCTAGAGATAGGTGAATGCGTCAAACCAACTTTGTTTTAGAGCACTCGCGCATATTCTTTGAGAGAACAGACTTGACTTGAGCCTCCAACCTGGCAGCGGCCCCAGTTTGACCTTCAAGGTGTTCTTGCAGAGCAATCCGAAATGCCCCATCCAGTAAAAAATAGGTCAGCGTCACGTCGCTTGTTGACAATCCGATGCTTTCTAAAACGCGAGAAATCAATAGAATAAGATTGGTTTCAATTTCGCCGACAACCTCGCGAAATTGGCTTTCAAACAATGATTGCGAGCGAATATCATACCACAGCCGGTGCGTTTCCGCATCCTCAGCAACAGCTGTTGCAAAGGCTTTCGCCACAGCTTCAATCACATTGCCTTGCATTCGCCCGCGCCTGACGGCCACGTCGATTTCAGCGATGAATTTCTCTTTATAAAGCCGGACACAGTGGCAAATCAGATCATTCTTATCGTCGAAATAATAGGTCAGCGACCCGACAGAGCGGCCGGATTGCTGGGCAATATCGCGCAGCCCCGTGCGCGCATATCCAAGTTGGGCAAGCGTCTGAATGGCGTGGGCAGCCAGTTCATCCCGGGTTTCCGCCCGGTTCACCGACTTTTTCTCAGCCCGGTCTTTCAGTTTTTCGAGCTTTTGCAGCTTGGCCATTTTCCATCCTGGATATGCAATTTTTCGTATTCTATCCTAACAATGCGTTAAGGAAAATACGTGGAATGCGCAAGATCGAAGGCTTGTGTTGGAAACGCGTCAGCAACATCCCGATCTTGTGCTGCTTACGGTTGGTCACAAACCACGGTGGCTTGGGCAACAACGTGAACTTGAGGCTCAACAGGTTGCGCGGGAAAGGCCGGAAAGGAGCCTTCACAACACTGCGCTCTACCTTGTCAAACATGTAGGTGTTGTGCACAAATCCGATACCGCTTTGAACGTCTTCAAGCGTATGACCGGGGAAAGCGCCCCAAGGGCATTGCGCCAAAAGAAATCCAAGACCCGTCCAAGCGTTGATCGCGATTGTGCCATAGTGCAAGTCCGCGACAATCGCTTCAAACTTCTTCTTGCCGATCTTACGGATCGTGGCCGGATGGATCAGGATATTTGCGCCCAACGTGCCGTGCAGCCGCTCATTTGAGTAGGCAACTGCCTCGCGCAGATAGGCTTCAGGGTCGGTTCCGGCAATCATATGTGTGCTCATGGCTGGTGCAAAAACTTCGTTGTTTTCAAACCACCCATCAGCACCATCTGTCGCGGGAGCCACAAAGCAAGCGTCTGCATCCTTGCGCTCAAACTTGACAACCTTATCGCCATGCTCCGAGAAGTCGCTCATCCGGTCAGACGCGCCGGGGTAGTAAAGCCCGCGCTTTGGCAGATCGCGCATCACCCGTTCAACCTGTGCCATCAGCGCGTCGGTTTTTGCCCAGCCCTCTGGCAGGATAAGCACTTGGCAAGCCACGCAGTTAAAGCCCGAGTTGTGCAGTTTTTGCGTCGCGATATGGCCCGCTTGGAACTTGATGTCGGCTTTGCTCCACGGCCCGGGCACAACGATCGTAGGGCAGACGGCCCCAAGCTCTGACGTAATGCGGCGGGTGTTTTTCGGCGTTCCGGCGGCCTTGTTGCGCACGGCTTCCTCGCCAACGCCCCAGACAATCGCGTCATGCGACGCGCCCGCGCCAGTGATGTGAATTTCGTCAACGCCATCGTGGTTGCACAGGTGTTGGCCCACATCAGCTCCGCCTTTGACAACACGCAAAGCGTTGACGTCAATCAGCGGCTTAAGCGCGTCTTTGATGAACGGCGTGAGGTAATCGTTCACGGGGTTCATTTTCAGGAGGACCACTTGGTGCTCGGTAAATAACTTTTGGAAGCAGTCTAGTGGCGCAATCGCCGCGATGTTTCCTGCACCCAGAACGAGGGCAACCTTGCCTTCGCGCTGTGCTGCGGGCGTGTCATAGCTCCCTGCCGTGTTGCGCTTTATGTTCGCAGGGTTCACACCCTTTTGCATCCACACTTCGGCGCTGACACCCGACAAAAGCAGATGGTCCCAGATCGAATGCGGCAAGATTTTTGCAGCCGTTTGCCCTGACGCCGTTTCGCGCAGCTTCACGCTTTTGAGGAAGGCCTTGTCTTCCATTTTCGACAGGGTTTGCATCAACTGGTTGCAGGCCCCCATCACGGCATATGGCCCCGAAATCCATTCCTCGCCAACAAGCGGGCTGTCGGCCGGTATCATCTTCTGGCGCGCAGCTTCCGCAGCCCAGTCAGGCGCGACTTTCATCAAGCGGTCTTTGACCGTTGCCAAAATCTCGATACGACTTTCGACAGAGGACTGCGCCCAAGCCTTTGCGCCGCCCTGAAGCGCCAGAACGTCTTGGTCTAGCGCTGCAAACTGCTCCCCAGCTTGCTCCGTTTTCTTTGCATTACCCATTTTTCTTCTCTCCCTTTGTCAAAACATCTGCCCAGTCATCGCGCAATTTGTTCTTTAGTATTTTCCCCGTCGCATTGCGCGGCAGGCTCTCGACAAAGACAACTTTGTCGGGGATCTGCCACGCGGCGATACGGCCCTTAAACCACTCCAAAATGGTTTTCTCGTCAGGGTCATAGCCCTCGGCCTTGACCGCAATCAAAACCGGGCGTTCGTCCCATTTTTCATGAAAAGCTCCTATAATGCCAGCATCTGCCAGCTCGTCGTGGCCAATGGCGATGCCTTCCAGCTCGACAGAGCTGATCCATTCACCGCCCGATTTGATCACATCCTTTGAGCGGTCGCGGATCGTCAGATAGCTGTCAGCGTCCAGCGTGGCGATGTCGCCTGTGTCAAACCAGCCGCCTTCCAGCGCCGTGGCAGGCTCTGCGCCAAAGTAGCTGTCAACAACCCAGTGGCCCCGCACCATAAGCTTTCCCTGCGCCGCGCCATCATTGGGCAGCACTGCGCCCTCTTCATCGTGGATCACCATGTCGACACCAAAGACAGGCCGGCCTTGGCTCAAACGCACGGCAAGCTTCTCGTCCTCGGGCAGGTCTGCATGTTTGGCAAGCAACTGGTTGACCGTGCCAAGCGGGCTGATCTCAGTCATCCCCCATGCGTGAATGGTCTCGACATTGAAGTCTTTATGGAACGTTTCGATCATCGCAGGCGGGCAAGCCGAGCCGCCGATCACGGTTGTCTGAAGGTTCTCCAGCTTGGCGCCTTCGGCCTTTGCCGCCGCCAGAAGCCCCTGCCAAATGGTCGGAACACCCAGCGCACAAGTAACGCCTTCGCCCTCAATGAGCGCAACAAGGCTGGCCCCGTCCAAGTTCGGCCCCGGCATAACCAAGCTCGCGCCCGTCATCGCCGCCGCATAGGGAACGCCCCATGCGTTAACGTGGAACATCGGCACAACCGGCAAAAGCACGCTGCGCGCAGAAATATTCAAGCTGTCAGGCAGGCTCGCGCCGAACGCATGCAACACAGTCGAACGATGCGAATAAAGCACGCCCTTCGGGTTGCCCGTGGTGCCCGATGTGTAGCACAGACTCGAGGCCAGATCTTCGTCAAGCTCGGGCCAAGTGTAGGCCGCATCGCCCGTCTCAACCAGCTCGTCATAAAACTGCAAT
>JADGEJ010000061.1 GCA_016744435.1 Lentibacter sp.
GTCGCATAGCTCGCAGTTTGGTCTGAGTTCGAGCATGGGGCTCTCCTTTATTGAGGTGTCTCAAAGCCTGTAAGGTTCTGGCATCTGGCCAAGGACAGACCCAAGCTCGCCTTCCAGCCGCTCAGCCACATCCAGCGCGAAGTCATCGTCAAATTGCGGCGCCATCAGCTGAACCCCGAGCGGCAAGCCGTCTTGCACATGCGTGGGCAGCGCAACCGAGGGCAGGCCGAGCAAATTGACCAAGTATAGCGGAGCTTGCGCGTCGATGAGGTAGCCCGCTTGCGAGCGGTCCTTGAAGTCGAGATCATTCTCAAACGGCGGGATCAGTGAGGTCGGCATCATCACCAGATCAACCGTATCAAAGAGCTGCGCATAGACACGTTGCAAGCGCACGCGCTCCATCTGGCCTTTCATATAGCCTTCCAGATCGTAGACCTCGCCGAAGTGCGCGGTGAAGTCATGCAGCCAGATTTTCAACTCTGGTGATCCGGCCTTCGCGATCATCTCGCCCAAAATCGTTTCGTTTTCGGTAAACAGGAGTTTGCCCCAAACCTCGGAGATAAGGGCCGTTTCCGGGAGGTCTATTTCGCGGGTTTTGAGGCCGGCATCACGCAGGCCTTGCGCGGCAATCTCCATCGCCTTCAACTGGTGCAGATGCGTTTCGGCCGCAAAGGGCGAAGGGGCGAGGCCGACTGTTATGTCGGACGAGCGAGCTCTGTAAGACGCGCGCGCCGGGCTCCAGTTGGGGTCAGAAGAGGTGCCGTTTGACATGGCAGCGAGCCCCAAGCGCAGGTCGGCAACCGAGCGCGCGATTGGCCCTTGCGTTGACATGACAGCGGTGATCGGTGCGCGTGTTGGCGCCGTGGGGTTAAACGCCGGGACGCGCCCGAGCGAAGGCTTGATCGACACAATGCCGCAGGCATAAGCAGGGTAGCGAAGCGAGCCGCCAACGTCGTTTCCGTGGGCGATGGTGCCAATGCCCGAGGCGATAGAGGCAGACGCGCCGCCTGACGAGCCGCCCGGCGTAACCGACTTGTCCCATGGGTTGAGCGTGATGCCATGCAGCGGGTTGGTTGTGCACCAGCGCAGCGACATTTCCGGCGTGTTGGTGCGCCCGATGACGACAGCACCAGCTGCATGCAAGTTGCCGATAACGGCTGAGTCGGCGGGGGCTATGTTGTCTTTGTTTGCTGGCAACCCGTTGGTGTTGGGGTAGCCCGCCTGATCGGCGTTGATTTTGGTTGTCACTGGCGCACCGCGCAGCAGCCCGCCGTCTATTTTGCCAGCGTCGATACCCTGCGCGCGCTCAAGGGCTTCGGGCACGGCTTGGACAATCGCGTTGAGTGATGGGTTGAGGGCATCAAGGCGCGTAAGGTGTGCTTCTGTCACTTCAACAGCCGAAACCTTGCGCCCTTTCAGCGCTTTCACGGTTTCAACGGCGCTCCAACTGGTGATCTCACTCATAGCTTCTCTCCCTGTGACCAATCTTGTGACCAATCTTGTGACCAATGATGACTTGAGAGCAGCTTGGCGGAGGGATATGAGGGGCGCAAGCCTTAAGGATAAGCCCATGCCACAGTTTCTCAACGCCACAGACGCCGACTTTGAAGCCCGATTCACCGAATTGCTCGGTGCCAAACGCGAGGACAGCCCCGATGTTGATGCTGTCGTGGCCGACATTATCGCAGATGTGCGCACGCGCGGCGATGCGGCGGTTATCGAGCTGACGGAGAAGTTTGACAGGCTCAAGCTGACGCCGGAGACCCTGCGGTTTTCACGTGAGGAAATTGACGCTCTGGTGGCTGACGTGCCAGAGCATGAGCGTTTGGCGCTTGAACTGGCTGCCGAGCGCATCAGGGCCTATCACGCGCGCCAGATGCCGGAAGACGCGAGCTGGGTCGATGACAGCGGCGCGACTTTGGGCTGGCGTTGGACACCTGTTTCAGCGGCTGGGCTTTATGTGCCCGGCGGGCTGGCGTCATACCCTTCGAGCGTTTTGATGAACGCGATCCCTGCGAAAGTTGCGGGCGTTGAGCGACTGGCAATTGTTGTGCCCACACCTGATGGCAAGGCGAACCCTCTGGTTTTGCTTGCCGCGCAGCTCGCGGGCGTTGACGAGATTTACCGCATCGGTGGCGCGCAGGCCGTCGCCGCTTTGGCGTATGGCACCGAGACGATCCCGCCAGTTGACAAGATCACAGGGCCGGGCAACGCCTTTGTGGCGGCGGCCAAGCGGCGGGTGTTTGGCAAGGTCGGCATCGACATGATCGCGGGGCCAAGCGAGATCTTGGTGATCGCGGATGGCGACAACGACCCTGACTGGATCGCGCTGGACATGCTCAGCCAAGCCGAGCACGACGAAAGCGCGCAGGCGCTGCTGGTGACAGACAGCCCCGCCATGGCGAAGGCTGTGCAGGCCGCGATTGAGCGCAACTTGCAGACGCTTGAGCGCCGCGAAATTGCGGGAAAGTCGTGGGAAGACTTCGGCGCAATCATCACGGTGCCTGACTTGAATGTGGCGGCGGCGTTGTCAAACCGCGTGGCGCCCGAGCACTTGGAGCTTTGCGTGGCCGACCCTGACGCTTTGGCCGAGAAGATCACTCACGCCGGCGCGATCTTCCTTGGCGCTTGGACGCCAGAGGCGATCGGCGACTATGTCGGCGGGCCCAACCACGTGCTGCCCACAGCCCGCTCGGCGCGGTTTAGCTCTGGCCTGTCGGTGATGGACTTCGTGAAACGCACGACACTGGCCAAGATGACACCGGAAGCCTTGGGCAAGATCGGCCCTGCCGCCGAAACACTGGCGATCTCGGAGAGCCTTGAGGCGCACGGGCTGAGCGTGCGGGCGCGGCTGAACCTGCTCAACCAGATGTGAGGGTCGCCTTAAAGAAGGTCGCTGACCAGCTTTAAGGCGTCTGGCCCCAAAGTTGCGCTCGATATGATTGATCCATGGCAGGGGATAATCGCCGTTGGTGACGCCTCGGCGGCTTGATGAGACAACCATTCAAAGTAAAGCGCTTTTTGTGCGATGCCAAAGCTTGGGAATGTGCCGAGTAACTCAGGGTGGTCAGCTATGGCTCCGTTGGCCGTTTTAGGGCCGCGAAACGCATCGCTAACCACCCAAAGGGTTTTATTGGCAACCTGTAGCTCGGCCCAGACCTCGCCGGTTTTCAGGCCCTCAGGCTCAAGGAGACGCATCGTTTTAGGCAGGCTCAGGTTGGCCTCTTCAAGGGACGTCAGGGATAGGCCAGTCTGCTTTTGGATTCGGGGCTTTGCGGCCTGTGAGCAGCAGATTGTGGCCTGTGGGAAGGCCTCGAGATATTCCTTAAGGCCTTTGTGATGATAGTGGTTTGGGGCGAGTAGATGTGTCACCTCTCCTAACGCGGAAAGGCTCTCAAGTGCGGCGGTGCCCAGCCCTTGAACGGGGCTGTAAAGGCAGAGCTGAGCCGACTTAAGCCGGAACGCGACACAGCGCGATGTGCCCTTTTGAGCGGTGTAGACGCCGTCAAACGCCGAGAAATGTTTGAATGCAGAGAGTTCTTTACTCATGGCATCACGCCGCGCGGCGAAAGCAAAACCCTCGCACAATGAAGGCCGCTATGAGCATCTCGATGAGGGCCAGCGGAAGGGCTGTGAACAAGACGCCGCCTGTGGTGAGGTTCATGTTGAAGAGTCCCAACCAGAGGATCACAAACACTGCCATCCACACGAAAACGCCTGCGAGGGCGGCGACTTTTTTTGAGGAGCCGAACTTGTCGAGGATGAGCCAAGGCATGGCCGTGGCTGCCACGACGAGGATCATATCCCAGACCCCCCAGATCATGAAGACGGGCAGGTTCATCGGGGCGACATCGGCGATCATCGGAAAAGCCTCACGCGTCATGGGCATGACGAAAGCGAAGTAGCGCGCGACTTCTGAGATGTTGATCCAGAGGAAGTTTGCCCCAAGCGCCAGCCAGAAGGCGCGTGAGATGGCTTGGGAGTTGGGGCTGAGCGCTGCGGATGTCATGAGGTTTGTCCTTCAATGAGTTTAAGAAATTCGGCCACGCTTTGCTGTAGTCTGGAGGCGCTATCCGTTGTGCGAGAGGCGGCCCAGAGGCCTGTGGCGAACACCAAGATCACCTCTGCGAGGGCATCAAAACTGGCGGGCTTTCCTGCGCTGCCCACAAGAGCATGAGCAAAGCCAGCTTTAAGGCGGGCGTTGTGATGGGCGACATGTTTGTGCACCTCTGTGTCATGCGGGCTTGTCTCGGTTGAGGCGTTTCCAACGAAGCAGCCTGGGCCGGGCAAGCCGAGGTTTTCGGCCGTAGAGATTTGAAACTCAAAGTAGCGGCGGATGTTGTCTAAAGTGCTGCTTTGGGCTTCAACTTGGGCAAAGGCGGGTGAGACAACTGTGTCTTGGTAGTGGGCAAAGCAGGCGAGGTAGAGCGCATGTTTGCCGCCATATTCTTTATAAATGCCATGTCGGCTAACGCCTGTGGCCTTGACGAGGTCATCCATTGAAGTTGCGTCATAGCCAAAGCTCCAAAACTGCCAGAGGGCGCGGGCTTTGAGTTCATCAGGGGTGAATGATTGTGATCTGGGCATGATTTGCATGTAGCAGAACGTTTATTCTGTATCAAGGTGAATTTGACATCCGGTTTTGCTGCGTGCTGACTGAATACTCAGTTGCAAAGCAGTAAGGCTTGCTTTTAGTGTACTTCACAAAGGGAGGGACTTCAGTTGAGAGTAAAGGTGTTCTGTAATGTCCCACATTAGCCATATCGAACTAGACGATAGCAATCTGCCGCCGCCGACGCCGGAGATCGAGCAGGAGCGCAAGGTTGCGGTGTTTGATCTGCTGGAAGAGAACAAGTTCAGCCTGCCCAAGCGCGACGACCGT
>JADGEJ010000010.1 GCA_016744435.1 Lentibacter sp.
CCCACTCGTGTGCAAACAGCTTGCCCGTCCGGCCCACGCCGCATTGCACCTCATCCAAGACAAGCAGCGCGCCCGTACTGTCACAAAGCTCGCGAATGGCCTTCATGTCGGCGTCGGGCAAGACTTGTATGCCGCCCTCGCCCTGAACAGGCTCAAGCATCACAGCCGCTGTGTTCTCGCTCACCGCCTCTCGCAGCGCGACAATGTCACCCCACTCAAGGTGCGTAAACCCGCCGAGCAGAGGCCCGAAACCTTTGGTCATCTTTTCGCTGCCCGCCGCCGCGATGCCCGCGGATGAGCGGCCATGAAACGAGCCTGTAAACGTGATGATCTCAACGCGGTCTTCAGCGCCCTTCTCATACCAATACTTGCGCGCCATTTTCACGGCCAGCTCGCAAGCCTCGGTGCCTGAGTTGGTAAAAAACACAGTGTCGGCAAAAGTCAGATCAACCAACTTGTCGGCCAAGGCCTGCTGCTGCGGTATCTGGTAAAGGTTGGACACATGCCAAAGCTGCCCCGCCTGATCCGTCAACGCCTGCGTCAACTCAGGGTGCGCATGGCCAAGCACGTTCACGGCGATGCCTGAACCCATGTCAAGAAAACGTCGCCCGTCTGCTTCCTCAAGCCAGCAGCCTTCGCCTTTGACAAAGCTCAAAGGGGCGCGGTTATAAGTCGGCAAAATAGAAGAGATCATGGCGATCATCCTTTTTCAAAAGAAGCCCGATTGGTGCCTCACAGGGCTGGGCTAGTCAACATTTTTGAGGAGAGTTTCAGCGCGCAAATGCGCCAAATAGTGTGCAAACGGCGAGGTTAGCCTCGTCGGCGTCGGTTCATTTCATATGAAAGCGTGTTGCACATGCGCCTTGCCTAGCCGACACGCCGCCGCTTGAAAAGCCAAAAAGTGCTTGCAGTGACACGCGGCTGCTGTAAGCGCGGCTCTATGAGCACACCGCCCGAGCACAACCCGCGCCTCGCAATCGCGTTGATGATCACCGCCACGGTGTTTATCGCCACGTCAACGCTGATGGCCAAGCTCGCCTCCGATCCGCGTTTTGGCACGCCGCTCAACCCGCTCCAGATCAGCCATGGCCGCTTCATCTTCGCCTTCGCGCTGATCAGCTCGGCGTTCATCGCCCTGCGCGGGCGCATCAGTAAGCCGAACCTCAAGATGCACACATTGCGCTCGGCCCTTGGTTGGGGTGGCGTCACGCTGATGTTCACAGCTGTCGCCTACATTCCGATGGCCGACGCGACCGCGATCAGCTTTCTCAACCCTGTCTTCGCGATGGTTTTGGCGGTTCCGCTCTTGGGCGAAAAGGTAGGCCGCATCCGCTGGGGTGCAGCCGCAATCGCCTTCATAGGCGCGCTTATCCTTCTACGCCCCTCGCCTCAGAGCTTTGAGTTCGGTGCGCTATTTGCCCTCGCCGCCGCCGTGTTTCTGGGGGCCGAGATCATTGTCATCAAACGCCTCTCAGCCCTCGAAGGCCCGCTGCAAATCCTGCTCGTCAACAATGCCATCGGCCTCACCCTCTCGTCGCTCGCGGTTATCGCAGTCTGGCAGCCGCCCACTCTGGCGCAATGGGGCATCCTTGCTGGCGTCGGCTTTTCCATGGCCATCGCGCAAACTTTCTTCATCAACGCCGTCAAGCGCGCCGAGGCAAGCTTCATCGCCCCCTTCTCGTTTTTCACCCTCGTTTTTGCAGCCGGATTTGACGCCGCAATCTTCTCCAAATGGCCCGATGCAATCACGCTTTTGGGCGCAGCCATCATCCTCACAGGGGCTGGCATATTGGCATGGCGTCAAGGCCAGATAAAACAAGGCTAAGCCTTACCAGCAGGTCTTGTATCTGCCCGCGCAATGCTTAGTATAGGGAACTGACAAAATTTGAGGCCGCCGCACCGCGCGCAGCCCCCGCAAAATCAAGGATATCTCATGGCCTGGACCGACGATCGCGTTGAACTGCTCAAAAAGATGTGGGGCGAAGGCCAATCAGCCTCCCAGATCGCCAAAGAACTGGGTGGCGTTACACGCAACGCCGTGATCGGCAAAGTGCACCGCTTGGGCCTGTCCAACCGCACCACGACTGGCGCCAAAGCCGAGGCAAAAACAGCCGCACCAAAAAAGCCTGCAAAGCCTAAGGCAGCGCCCAAAAAAGCGCCCAAACCCGAGATGAAAACAGAGTCCGCCTCGCCGCCCCCACTGCCAAAGCCGATCCCGATGTCGGCGGCGCGCAAAGCGATCATCCCGGCTGGCCAGCCCCTACCGCCACAGCCATCAAACAACGAGATCAGCGCCGAAGCCCTCGCCAAAGTGAACGCGGTCGAGAAGAAAGCCAAGAAGATTTCGCTGATGGAGCTGACCGAGCGCACCTGCAAATGGCCCGTTGGTGACCCCGCGACAGAAGATTTCTGGTTCTGCGGCCTGCCAACTCAAGCAGGCAAGCCCTACTGCGAAGCCCACGTCGGCGTGGCCTTCCAGCCGATGTCGTCGCGCCGCGACCGCAAGCGCTAGACTGTAGCTTTTTCTTTCCCCAAATATCCTGGGGGGAGCGCGAGGGGGGCAAAGCCCCCTTCGCTTACCGTATCCTGCCTTGCAGGGCGCAACTCTAAACGATTGACAGTTCAAAACCCACGCTCCAACCATAGGCAAACGCCTCCGGAGCCGAGCCATGTCAAACGATCCTCTCCTCCAGCCTTATCAGCTCAAACACCTCACCCTGCGCAATCGCATCATGACGACAGCGCATGAGCCCGCCTACCCAGAAGATGGCATGCCAAAGGCGCGTTACGCTGCCTATCACGCCGAACGCGCCAAGGCCGGTGTCGCTCTGGCGATGACGGCTGGCTCCGCGACGGTCTCACGCGACAGCCCGCCAGTGTTTAACAACATCCTCGCCTATAAAGACGAGGTCGTACCGCACATCCAAAACCTGACTGATGCCTGCCACGAACACGGTTGCGCGGTGATGATCCAACTTACACACCTTGGCCGCCGCACCACTTGGAATAAGGGCGACTGGCTCCCAAGTGTTTCGTCCTCACGTCACCGCGAGCCAGCCCACCGTGCCTTTCCCAAGCTCGCCGAAGACTGGGACATCGCCCGCATCACCTCCGACTTCGCCGATGCGGCCGAGCGCATGCAGGCGGGCGGCATGGACGGCATCGAGCTGCAAGTCTACGGCCACCTGCTCGATCAGTTCTGGTCACCGCTCACCAACGACCTGACAGGCGACTACTCCGCTGAAACGCTCGACAATCGCCTGCGTTTCCCGCTCGAAGTCACGAAAGCAATCCGCGCGCGTGTCGGCGACGACTTCATCCTCGGGTTCCGCTACACCGCCGATGAGGCCGAGGCTGGTGGCATCACCTCCGAAGAAGGCATCACCATCTCAAAGCGCCTCGCCGACACCGGCCAGATCGACTTCCTCAACGTCATCCGTGGCCGTATCCACACCGACCCCGCGATGACCGATGTCATCCCCGTCCAAGGCATGCCCGCCGCGCCCCACCTCGACTTCGCCGGGCAAGTTCGCGCGGCCACAGGCCTGCCCACCTTCCACGCCTCGCGCATCCCCGATGTTGCCACAGCCCGCCACGCCATCCGCGACGGTCTGCTCGACATGGTCGGAATGACACGCGCCCACATGGCCGACCCGCACATCGTGCAAAAAATCACCGAGGGCCGCGAGGATGACATCCGCCCCTGCGTCGGCGCGACCTACTGCCTTGATCGCATCTACCAAGCTGGCGAGGCCCTCTGCATCCACAACCCCGCAACAGGCCGCGAACAGAGCATGCCACACACGATCGCCCCTGCGACAACGCCAAAGAAAGTCGTCATCGTCGGCGCGGGCCCCGCAGGGCTTGAGGCCGCGCGCGTCGCTTCTGAGCGCGGCCATACCGTCACCGTGTTTGAGGCCGCGCCTGACGCGGGCGGCCAGATCCGCCTCACGGCCCAAAGCCCGCGCCGCCGCGAGATGATCGGCATCATCGACTGGCGCATGGCGCAGTGTGCGGCGCGCGACGTCACCTTCCACTTCAACACCTACGCTGACGCGGCCGACGTCTTGGCCCTCAGCCCCGACGTGGTGATCATCGCCACGGGCGGTTTGCCCTCAACCCACCTGTTCGAGCAAAAGCGCGAGGCCGACCACGTCATCACGGCTTGGGACATAATCTCCGGTGACATCCTGCCTGCCGAGCACATCCTGATCTACGATGAAGCAGGCGACCATGCCGCGCTCCAAGCCGCTGAGCTGGCCAGCGCGCAAGGCTGCAAAGTCGAGCTGATGACGCCCGACCGCACGCTCTCGCCTGATGTCATGGCGATGAACCTCACCCCCTATATGCGCGCCCTGCAAGACAATGACGTGACATTCACCCTCGCCCGCCGCCTCACCAATGTGCACAAATCCGGCAACAAGCTCACCGCCCGGATCGGCACAGACTACTCCGATCACAGCATTGAGGCGCACTACGACCAGATCGTGCTCAACTATGGCACCTTGCCCAACGACGCGCTCTACCACGCCCTCAAACCGCAAAGCGCCAACAAGGGTGCGGTTGACTACGGCGCTCTGCTCAAGGGCCGCCCGCAACCCACATCAAAGGGCTTCCAGCTTTTCCGCATCGGTGACGCTGTCTCATCCCGCAACACCCACGCCGCGATCTACGACGCCCTACGCCTCATGAAGGATATCTGACATGAACCTCGGATTTCTCGGAACCGGAACCATCGCCACTGCGGTGGTCCATGCCCTCGCACCCGAAGGCCACAACATCTTGGTCTCCGAGCGCTCTGCCGCCAACGCAAGCGCCCTTGAAAGCGCCTATGAAAACGTGACCACCGGCACCAACGCTGAAGTCACAACCGCCTCCGATGTGCTGTTTCTCGGCCTTATGCCCAACCAAACCGCACCCGCCCTCGCAGGGCTCCCGTTCCGCGCCGATCAACGCGTGATCTCCTTCATCGCCGACATCTCGCTGACAGAAATCGCCAGCCTCACAGCCCCCGCCAAGGTCGAAACGCTCGTGCTTCCCTTTCCCGCCATAGCAAAGGGCCGCTCCCCTCTCATAGCTTTCCCGCAATCACAACTGGCTGACAATCTCTTTCAAAACCATGACGTTTTCAACATGACATCCGAGACCGAGTTCAAAGCCTTCCTCTCAGCCCAAGCCGTGCTCTCGCCCGTCGCGCAAATGCTCGCCGAAGCCACTGGTTGGGCCGCCACAAAAGGCGCTGACACCGCCAAGGCAGAAGCCTTCTTGCGTAGTCTCGTCGCCTCGAACCTTACCGCAGGCGCGCTGACCCCCTTGCTCAAATCCCTCAGCACGACAGGCGGTTACAACGCCCGCCTCCGGCAACACCTTGAAGACAACAGCAGCTACAAAACCCTGCGTGAAGGCCTAGACCAACTCTAGGCTCCTGACCCCAGGCTTTTTCTTCGTAAAAATACTCAAATCCAACAGCCGCAAACAGGCTCAACGCCGCCGCAGAGCCACGCGCCTGAACACAGTCGCCACCATCAAGCGCAAGTCGTAACAAACCGAGCGGTTCGCAGCGTAGATCAAATCAAGCCGCGCCTTTTGGGGCACGCAACGCCGCACATAAACAGCCTCAGTTTCCTCCGCCGTTTGGCACCCAACCAACAACGCCTCTTCCCGTTTGTGAAACGCCAGCGTCGCCAGCCCCGTCACCCCGGGGCGTGACTTCAAAACTTCGCCGTATAGCTCAGGGTACATCTCCACATAGCGCCGCAGCGGTGGCCTCGGGCCGACAAAGCTAATGTCGCCGCGCAGAATATTCCAAAGCTGCGGCACTTCGTCGAGACGGGTGCGTCGCAGCAGGCGTCCAATACGCGTCACACGGCCCGCCTTGTCGCCGCCCGAAACGCCCTCGTTCGCCGCCGCCGCGCTCATGGTGCGAAACTTCCACAAATCAAACGGCTCGCCCGGTGCGCGCATCCGCTCGGCCACGTAAAACACCGGAGCGCCATCACTCAGCCAGATAGCCAGCGCGATGCCCAAAACAACAGGCCAGAGCACCGCCGCCAAAAGCAGCGCCAGCACCACATCCATGAACCGTTTGCTAAGGGTCATGCCCAGCCTCCATAGCGCCGCCAACTGTCAACCAGATGCGCCGCATCGCCGGCATGCGCGGGCAGCGTTACCAACTTGTCTTGCAGGCTTGTGTCCAGCTCATAGCTGCGCACATCCTTTGGCCCTGCGTCTTCCCAATCAAACGCGCGCCCTGCGGCTTCAACAATCTCTGCGACGCTGACAGGCGCGCCTGCCGCCACGTTCATCACCGGTGGCAAAGCCTCGGCGCGCGCGCAAACAAGTGCTTCGATCACCTGCGCCAATTCCGGTATCGCCACATAGCTGCGCAGCGGCCCTGTGCCGTCAGCAAAGCGTTTCACGGTGATCGGTGCATCTGAGCTGAGCGCTTTGAACAGGCTCTCGGCACCAGCAAGGTTCGCAACCCGCAGAATGCAGTTCTGTGGGGGTGCCGGCATCTGAGCAAGATGCGCCTCCATGGCGCATTTTGCAAGTCCGTATGCCCCTTCTGGCTCGGTGAGCGACGCCTCAGTCAGCGGGGCGTCAGACGGGGAATAAACCGCCGCGCTTGAGAGGTGTACAACCAGCCGCGCGCCGCTGCTCTGCGCCAGCGTCACCGCGCGCTCCGCAAGCGTAACATTCTCTGACATGTCGCGCGCCGAGCCCGGAGTAACCCCCCACAAAGCGACGACAGCCTCAAACGGCCCAAGCGCTGCACGCTCTTCATGCGGTGTCGCCCAGACTTGCTCAAAACGTGTCGAGGGATGCGCATACCAAAAGGCCTGCAGAGCACGCCCTGCTTTGCCATTGGCTCCTAAGAAAAGCACTGGTTTCAAACTTTATTCTCCAGAACCGAATCAAGGCCCTTTCTAGCACCGCATCTAGCGTGTAAACAGTATCATATATCTATTTATAGTTTCCCGGGGGGGTGCTGTGCGCTATTTTACCAGACTATTTCTGGCCATTTCTTTGATCCTGCTCGCCGCTTGCACAATGCCGCGTGGCGCAGCCATCGTTTCAGAAATTGTTAAAGAGAAAGAATCAGATACGCCGACAATTCAGGTTGTCGAAGTGACACGTGACAGGCTCCCATCTCTGGCAAAATGGCCTACAACAGGCTGGCACGGGCACTACCATTGGCTCAAGGCAAGCCGCGGCCCCGCAAGCAATGTGATTCGGTCTGGCGACACGGTTGATCTCATCATTTGGGACAGTGACGAGAATTCCCTGCTCACATCCGCTGGTCAGAAGTCGACAGAGATGCGCGGCCTCAATGTTTCATCTTCCGGCACGATCTTTGTGCCCTACCTTGAAGATGTTGTCGTACGCGGCCAGACACCCAACGATGCGCGCCGCAATATCCAAAACAGGCTGGCGCAGATTTCGCCCTCAGCGCAGGTGCAGCTACTCCTGACCGCGGGTCAGCAGAACTCGGTTGATCTGGTCACAGGCGTGCCCAAGCCCGGCTCCTACCCGCTGCCAAGCCGCAATACTTCAATCCTCAGCCTGATCTCTCTGGGCGGCGGGATTGACACCAAGCTGCGCAACCCGCTAGTGCGGCTTATCCGCGGCAGCAAGACATACGGCATCCGCGCTGACGATCTGTTCGCGAACCAGTCAAAAAACGTGATCCTGCGCGGCAATGACAAAGTCATGGTGCTTGAAGACGAGCGTTACTTCACCGCTCTCGGCGCGACGGGCAATGAAGAGATTGTCCATTTTGACAAAGAGCACATCACCACGATCGAGGCGCTTTCAATGCTCGGCGGGCTGAACGACAGCACCGCCAACCTCAAAGGCGTTCTGATCTTGCGCGAGTTTCCCGCCAAAGCGGTCGGCATGGGGGATCTGAACCCGAACATGCAGCAAGTGGTGTTTGTCTTTGACCTCACCAATGCTGACGGGCTCTTTGCCGCGCGCAGCTTTGAGGTGCAACCAAACGACACAGTGCTTGCCACAGAGTCAGCCGTCAACGGTGTGCGCAAAGTGCTCTCGCTGATCGGTTCGGCCTTCGGCTTAGCCAAGATCTAAGCTAAAAGGTGAGGTCAGCCGACGCGGGTGCCATTGGGCACTGCGCGCTCGGGCTGTGCCAGAACCGGGGTGATCTTGTCGGCATAGCCGATATCAAACAGCGCTTGCTGCCCGACAACCTCGCTTGGGTTGTCGCGCTCTTGCTTCGTTCCGACACGAATATCAAGCGCACCCAAGGCAGTAAACTCGGCTAAGCCTTTAGACGGCGCAACACCTATGCGCTAGCTTTCGGCCACAAGCGGCACGTCAACCTTGATGTGCTGCTCACCGCGCTCGGATGCCAGCCTGATCTGCTTTTGGCGCTCGCGAAAGCGCACCTTGTCGTCCTCTGTCGTTTTATCAACACAAAGGTGGCACGACACGCCCAGTTCCCACTCGGGGCGCTCTTTATCGCTCGGCAAAACAGGGCAGCGGCAGGCATGGCACAGCTCGTGCGGCCCTTCGACAAGCCCGTGCCCAACAGACACCCGCCCGTCAAACACAAAGCACTCGCCGTTCCATGTGCTTTCGTCCTGCGGCACTTCCTCAAGGTATTTCAAGATACCGCCCTTCAGGTGATAGACGTCCTCAACCCCCTGACTCATCAGGTAGTTCGTCGACTTCTCGCAGCGAATGCCGCCTGTGCAAAACATAGCGATGCGCTTGTTGTGAAAGCGGTCTTTGTTCTCTTCCCACCATGCGGGAAAGTCGCGGAACGTGTCAGTCTTCGGGTCAACCGCGCCTTCAAACGTGCCGATGGCAACTTCATAGTCGTTGCGTGTGTCAATCAGCGCGACATCCTCAGACAGGATCAACTCGTTCCAGTCTTCCGGCGCCACGTAGTTGCCAACATTCACAGTCGGGTCAACATCAGGCTGCCCCATGGTCACGATCTCTTTCTTGAGCTTCACTTTCATCCGCGCAAACGGCTGGCTCGCGGCGGTGCTTTCTTTCCACTCAAAGTCGGCACAACCCGGCAGTGCTTTGATGTAGCCAAGCGCCTTATCAAGCCCCGCGCGACTGCCTGCGATCGTGCCGTTAATGCCTTCACGCGCCAGCAGAAGCGAGCCCGAGATGCCGTTGTCTTCACAGACCTTAAGCAGCGGCCCCTGCATAGAGGCGGTGTCTTCAAACGGGGTGAAATGGTAGAGTGCTGCAACAATAAACATGGCGATCCTTTTTCGTGATCAAGGCTATGAGAGTAAAACTACCCTCTTGAGTTTCGCGCATTGGCTCACTACCCATTGTCTTGCCAAACGTCAACGGAGCAACACCATGCACGCGCTAATCGTCATTGATGTCCAGAACGACTTCTGCCTAGGCGGGGCGCTCGCAGTCGCTGACGGCGACAGCATCGTCGAAGGCATCAACACGCTTATGGCAGAGGCAGACTGCATTGTTCTCACCCAAGACTGGCACCCGGCAGGGCATTCTTCATTCGCCTCAACCCACGAAGGCCTTGAGCCCTTTGGCACGGTAGAAATGCCCTACGGACCCCAAGTCCTCTGGCCCGATCACTGCATTGAAGGCAGCATCGGCGCGCGCTTTCACACGCTGCTTGAAAAAGACCGCGCGCAGATGATCGTGCGCAAGGGTTTTCGCTCCCAAGTCGACAGCTACTCAGCGTTCTTTGAGAACGACAAGACAACCGCAACAGGCCTGCACGGCTATCTGCAAGAGCGCGGCATCAAACACCTCACGCTTGTCGGCCTCGCCACAGACTTCTGCGTCGCCTACTCGGCGCTTGACGGCGCCCGCCTTGGCTATGACGTCACCGTTAAGGAAGCTCTCTGTCGCGCGATTGACCTTGACGGCTCGCTAAATGCCGCGCGCGCGCAAATGCGTGAGGCAGGCGTCACGCTCGCATAAAGCCCGAACAAACCCACGCATTTTTCAAGGGCCTGTTACGCATTACTTAAGACCTAGCAGACTATGCCAGACACGCGAGTGAATGGGCTGAAGGGCGCTATGGCAACGGAACTTGAGCAAGCAAAACAGCGCCTCGAGCATTTTGAGGCACGGCACAGCGCGAGCGGCCTATTGCTGCGCTATGCAAACCAACGCCTCAGGTATTTTTGGCTTCGGCAGCTGTTCACCTTGGGCGCGACCCCCGTCTTTTTCCTCAATGGTCACCCCTTGGCTGGCTTGCTTGCCATCGCCCTCCTCCTCCTTGGCGAGGCGGTTGATTGCGGCATACTTAGCCAGCTGCCAAAGCAGCTCGCTCAAGGCGTGAGCGTTCGGAAACTGCAAAGCCTTTCCACCGCAACAGCCTTTTTTCATGCGCTCACAATCAGTGCTGTTGTGCTCTTGCCCGTGGCCTTTGAAAGCTCAATCGCCACCATCGCTTTTGGCCTCGCATTCCTTGTCGCGGCGGGGATCAACTCCAGCTTCTCAGCATCATTTCATCGGCGAGCAACATACACACGCCTCGCCGTAATTCTGGCAACAGCGCTCGCATTCGCACCCCTGTATATTCTCAGGCATAGCGTCACACTGGTGGATTTTTGGTATGCTTTCTTCGCCATCGCACTTTCGGTCCTAACCGTGAATGCCTTCGTCAAATCAACAAGAGAAGCCTTCAAACGCGCGCTCCTTTCCAACAAAGAAATGCTCAAGCAAAGCCACAAGTTCGCGCTTGCCAACCAAGAACTTCTCGACCGTGAAAACGAAATTCGCAAACTCGCGCTTGTCGCGCAAAACGCGAATGATTCCATATTCATAACCAATAGCGACGCGGAGATAATCTGGATAAATGATGCCTTCACTCGGATCACCGGATACGATCAGAATGAAGCAATTGGCCAGAAACCCGCCACTCTTTTGAACGGGCCTGAGACCAACCAGTCTACCAGCGATTCTATCAGAGATGCTCTCGCTGCAGCCAAACCTCTGCGCACCGAAATTCTGAACTGCACCAAATCTGGCGTTCACATTTGGGTGGAAACCAATCAGGTGCCCGTGCTTGATGAAACTGGCCAAGTTGAAATGGTGATCGCCATCGAGCGCGACATCTCGGCTGCCAAGCAACACGAGGCCGCCCTGGACGCGGCAAAAATCGCGGCGGAAGACGGCGAGCGCGCCAAAGCACAATTCCTCGCAACAATGAGCCACGAAATTCGCACCCCGATGAATGGCATCATCGGCATGGCTGACCTGCTCACCGAGATGGCCTTGCCCCGCGATCAGCGCAATTATGTCGACACCATCAAAGTTTCCGCTGAAGCCCTCCTGCGGATCATCAATGATATCCTCGATTTTTCCAAGTTCGATGCGGGAAAGTCTACCATCTCTCGCAGTGACTTTGCCTTTTTGGGGTGTGTCGAAAGTGCCCTCAACATTTTGCGGCCTAAAGCGCTCGAGAAGGGAATTTTCATTGATCTTGACTGCCTCACGCCAGTGCCCGAAATGCTCCACGGAGATGATGGCCACATTCGTCAGATACTGATCAATATCGTCGGAAATGCGATCAAGTTTACCCAGAATGGCGGCGTGACAATTCAGGTTTCCAGCACGCCGCAAAACGACACCCATCTGGTAACGCTGAAAGTCAAAGACACTGGGATAGGAATTGACCAAGCCCAAATTGGCCAAATCTTTGAAGAGTTCAGCCAAGCCGATGGCGACATCACCCGCAAGTTTGGCGGCACCGGTTTGGGCCTGACGATCTCGCGCTTGCTTGCGCGCGAAATGGGCGGCGATATCACTGTCGAGTCTGTGGCTAATCAGGGCTCGGCCTTCACGATAACCCTGCCTTTGGGTGCCGTGTCCGACGAGGCCGTACAAGCTGCAAAAACCGACACCCAAGCACCGAGTGATCTGCGCCTGCCAGGCGTCAAAGCACTGGTTGCCGAAGACAACATGACAAACCAGCTCCTTATGAAGACCTACCTTAAAAACACCGGGATGAACGTGCTCTACGCCCGCAACGGCGTTGAGGCTGTCAAACTCGCCAAACGCCACGATCCGCGTATTATCTTCATGGATATGTCGATGCCCGAAATGGACGGAATAGAAGCCACCCGCGCCATTCGCCGCGCTGATATCCCCCAGCCAACCATCATCGCGCTCACAGCCAACGTGTTTGCCTCCGACAAAGCCGCTTGCTTAAACGCGGGCATGGATGGCTTCCTCGCGAAGCCCCTCAAGAGAAGTGACCTCATCGGTTGCCTCGCGGGGCTCTAAACCGCTTGATCTCAGCGTCCTCGCCTGTGCATTCTCCCCTGAAACCGGAATGAAAACTGGCCAGAAGGGGCAGCACTTTGGATATCGCAACACGCGTCTGGAACCACAAATGGAAGATCGACCCGATCGTTCGCTCGCTGATCGACAACGACTTCTACAAACTGCTGATGTGCCAGTCGGTCTTCCGCAACAAGCCCGACGCACAAGTCACCTTCTCTCTGATCAACCGCTCCAAAGACATCAAACTCGCCGAACTCATCGACGAAGGCGAGCTGCGCGAACAACTCGACCACATCCGCTCCCTCTCGCTCACCCGCGGCGAAAGCACCTACCTGCGCGGCAACACGTTCTACGGCAAACGCCAGATGTTCCGCCCCGACTTCATGGAGTGGTTCGAAAAACTCCGCCTCCCCGACTACCACCTTGAAAAACGCGACGGCCAATACGAGCTAACGTTCGAAGGCTCATGGCCCGAAGTCATGCTCTGGGAGATCCCCGCACTCGCCGTCATCATGGAGCTGCGATCCCGCGCCGTCCTCAAGACAATGGGCAAGTTCGAGCTGCAAGTGCTCTACGCCCGCGCCACCACCAAACTCTGGGAAAAAGTCGAGAAACTGCGCCAAGTCCCCGGCCTCAAACTGGCCGACTTCGGCACGCGCCGCCGCCACTCCTACCTCTGGCAAGACTGGTGCGTGCAGGCGATGTATGAGGGCCTCGGCCCCGACGCCTTCATAGGCACATCCAACGTCCACATCGCCATGCGCCGCGACATTGAAGCCATCGGAACCAACGCCCACGAGCTGCCGATGGTCTACTCGGCCCTCGCAAAGGACGACGCAGACCTCGCCCAAGCGCCCTACCAAGTCCTGCAAGACTGGCAGGAAGAGCACGAAGGCAACCTGCGCATCATCCTCCCCGACACCTACGGAACCAAAGGCTTCCTCGACGCCGCCCCCGAATGGCTCGAGAGCTGGACAGGCATCAGGATTGATTCAGGCGACCCCGCAACAGCCGCCGAAACCGCCATCGACTGGTGGAAATCCCGCGGCGAGGACCCAACCCAAAAACTGGTCATTTTTTCGGATGGCCTAGACGTCGACAAAATCGCCGAACTCCACAACCAGTTCTCAGGCCGCGTCCGCCCCTCTTTCGGGTGGGGCACCCTGATGACAAACGACTTTAGGGGACTAACCGAAGGCGACGCCCTCGCACCCTTCTCCATGGTCTGCAAAGCAGTTTCGGCCAACGGAAACCCCACAGTCAAACTCTCCGACAACCCCCGCAAAGCCATGGGCCCAGCCAGCGAAATCACCCGCTACAAACGGGTGTTTGGGGTAGGGGATCAGGAGGAAATGGAGGTTGTGGTTTAGCCGTTGTCTTCCTTTGCATTCCACTCTAGGTAGCACGCATGATCATCGTACTACCCAAGCAATTTCGCGCCAAAGATTTATTCCCATTCTTTCGGGCGCAATTTGGGAACCCAATTCAAGTTCCTAAAGAAGTAATTTTCGACTTTTCAATGATGTCTTTCGTAAGACCTTCAGGAATTGTGTTTTTGAGCAACCTCTCGCGCTTTTTGATGCTCAATGGCTCAAGGGTGATATTTCAAGGAATGAACATCAATCGGGAGTGCATTCGCTATCTCGACGATTCTGGTTTCATCGCCGCGCATACGGGGCAAAGCTTACGGAAAGATAGCAAAGTTCGCGCGACCACTATGCCCCTTCACCGCCTGCCCCATAATGAGTCGCACAACTGGATCGGAAGCGAACTCCTTCCTTGGCTTAGCAACCACTCTAAATTGCCATTAGATGAATTACTCGAGTTCAAAACTTGCATGTCGGAAGTATTCAACAACATAGTTGATCACTCCGAGATTGATACCGGTTCAATTTTTTCTCAGTGGTATCCTCAAGAGAAAAAACTACAAATTGCAATTGCAGATTTTGGAGTCGGAATTCCTACTACTGTTCGCAGTAAAGAACCTGACCATTCTGACGCCGAAGCAATCCTTCGAGCATTCGATGATGGTTTCTCGGCTCAAAGTACTCCTCAAAACCGAGGCGCTGGATTATTTTATTTGAAACAAAACGTTCTTGATAATCTTGGTGGGAAATTAACCGTAAGATCACAAAATGGTGCGGTGGACTTCACAAAAAGTGGAAATTCATTAAGTAGTGTGCCATACGAAGGTATCGGGTTTTGCCCAGGAACGATGATAGAGATCGAAATTCGAACCGATCGGTTTGTGTTCGAAAACAACAATGTCGAGGATTTCCAATGGTAATCTACGTCAAAAAGCATATTAGTTCTTGCGATACCAACACCCAAGGTAGCGCACTCTACAAGTGCATCTTTGCTCATCTTAATGCATCAAATCCCGTTACCGTCGACTTTAATGGCACAATGAATGTAACTTCATCTTTCGTAAATTCATCTTTTGTTGAATTGGCCAGTCACTTTGGCGCAGATAAGGTTAAGCGTTTGGTGAAAATTAAATCCGCCAATCGTCAAATTGCAAACATGATCAAAGATCGTATGTCGAAAGAGTTTGCGTAATCTAGAAGGTTCGTTGGATGTGGGGTTGGACTCTACCTCACTCCTCCCCCGTAACCTTCCCGCGCAAAGCCTTCACGTCCCCACGCACTTTCTTCGCTTTGATCCGCCGTTGCTTGCTGCCGTAGGTCGGTTTGGTCGCGATCCGTCGTTTCGGTTTTACCAATGCTTTTTGCACCAGCTCGACCAGCCGTTCGCGGGCGATTTCCCTATTCCGGGCCTGTGAGCGGGTGTCTTCGACTTGCAGCACCAGAGCGCCGTCTTTTGTCCAGCGGCGTCCGGCCAGTTTGCGTAGTCGGACTTTCACCGCCAGAGGCAGCGCAGGCGAGCGCTCGGCTTCAAAGCGCAGCTCGACAGCCGTGGACACTTTGTTCACGTTCTGCCCGCCGGGGCCAGACGAGCGGGTAAAACTCTCGGAAATCTCCCAGTCTTCTATCTGGATGGTGTCGCTAATCGTTAACGGCATCGGGCCTCGAAAGTGTATGTACGCGTTATGCACTGCTATATGCACTGCCGTATGTACAGGTTATGCACCCGCTTTACGAGGGTGAGTTCAAAGGTAAAAGGGCCGCTCGGTGGTGTCCGAACGGCCCTTAGAGCGTCGCGCGCCAAATAGCGAAACAGATGTAACGCGAAACGCTTTAGAGATTTGCGGAGGTGGGCTGGTTAGGGCTCACCAATTCGTGGATTTAGCTTGCTAAGGGCTGCCTCAGCCAAGCGCCTCCAGAACTGTCCCAACACCATTCTCCAGTTTCCCATTAGACACTAGAGCACCTCCTCTCATTTGTTTCACCTAAGCTCAGACTGCCACAGACAGAGCATATGTCAAACAAAATCATGTGGTTTTTGGTTAAGCCGCCCCACGATGTAGCGGAACGGCACAAGAGCCACGAGCGCGAGGGAGAGTTTGACAAGCCAGTCAGCGAGACCAAGTGACACCCAAAGCGGGGCCGTGGGGCCAGCCCCCA
Organism: Lentibacter sp.; assembly: GCA_016744435.1. Lineage (GTDB taxonomy): Bacteria > Pseudomonadota > Alphaproteobacteria > Rhodobacterales > Rhodobacteraceae > Lentibacter. Next base: position 15,774 of record JADGEJ010000010.1, read on the forward strand.
AGAGCGGCAGCACCTCACCCGCCCAAGAGACATCATTGAGAGGCTCGATGAAGCTAAGCGTGGCGGAGAAAGCAATTGTAAAGAATATCGCGGTATCAAGGGAGCTGCCAAGAAGCGTGGAGACGAGCGGAGCCCGCCACCACTTGCCGCCACGGAGCCTGTCAAACACCGCAACATCCAAAAGTTGCGCAATGAGGAAGGCAAGGCCAGAGCCCAGCGCGATCCGCCAAGTGACGAGCGGGCCATATTCGCCCATGATCTGCGTGCCTATGAGCGAGCAAACAAGGCCTACGACGAAGCCTACCAGCACAACACGGCGCGCGGCCTGTGCGCCATAAACGCGGTTCATCACATCGGTGACGAGGAAAGCTAGCGGATAGGTGAACGCGCCCCAAGTGAGCCATTGCCCAAAGAGAAACTGAACGAGGATATTTGAGGCCACGACAATAGCGGCCATGGCAAGAATACCAGGAAGGTAAATGCGGGTCATTTTATAATCCGTTTTTGCAAGGTTGCGGAGACTTGGCCTGAACATCAGACAGGCGGGATTTAGCGCCAATTGGCGAGTACATCAAGGGGCCGTCAGCACATACTCGACAAGCTCGCTGGTTTGCAGTGGGTTAAAATTATTGTCACTCACCATGGTCAGGCGAGTCTGCCCGTCAGGGGCCTGCCAGACGCTTATCCCCTCAAGGTTGTCATGCTGCCAGAAGCGTGTAAGCAGCAGCACTTCTTCGTTTGAGAGCCGCCCGTTTTCCCAGCGAAACCTTCGCACACGGCTTCGAAAGCCACTGAGGAAGTAGTCCCGCTCAAGCAGATAAAACGCGCCGTTTGGTCCAAAGTCTGCACCTACAGGCAAGAACGCGCCCCGCCTTGGCACAGCGGCAGACTGCTCCCAGTTTTCGCCACTATACACAAAGAGCGGAAACGGACGACTCATCGCTCCGGAGCGCTCAGGGAGCGTGAGCAGTTGGCCTTCCGGGCTTAGCGCAAGCGCCTCAAGGCCCGAATTTGATTGCAGCGCCTGAAAGCCGAGTGGCACAGGCAATTGGGCAACCAACGCTCCAGTCATGTCATACCGGACAACCCGATGCTGGCCCTCAAACGAGATCAGAACTGAACCATCTTCAGAGAGCACTAGCCCTTCAGAATCACGGTTCTCGGGCAGGAGTGGTGTTCCATCATCTGCACTAAGCAGCACGTCTTCACTCCACCTAACACCTTCCAGCACACCGTCAGGACCTCGCGACAGAACCGCCCTGAAGAGCACGCCTCTGTCGCCAATTGCCACCAGTGCGCGGCCATTCTGCGTCACTTCGATACCCGACAGCCCTCCGACCAGATGACTGTCAGGATCAACCTTGAAAGAGGCTGAATACCTTAGGCCATTCTCGTGGCTTGAAGCCCAATAAGTGTAGAGGCCAAGCCCCAGTACCGCGCTTAGCGCGACTGCAAAACACCAACGCATTGATTAGGCAAATCAGACAGAGTGTATTCACGGCGTTTTTTAGCGGGCTTCGCGTTCGGATCTGGGGGCGGTGGGTTGAGGATGTTGTTCACCCATGTTTGCGCATCGGCACAGCCGTCGCCTGCGGGGGGCGGTGACTGGTTTTTACAGCCCTTGCTGCCTTTCGGGCAATTCAACCGCACATGGAAATGGTAGTGGTGTCCCCACCATGGCCTGATTTTACGCAGCCAAGCACGGTCGCCTTTTTCTTCTTTGCACATCCGAACCTTTGCTCCGGGGAACACGAAGATACGCGCCACACGCTTGTCTTTTGCAGCGGCTTTCATGATCTCCATATGGGCGCGGGTGTAGTTATCGTTGGTGTAAGCCCCGTTCGCACGGCGCAACGAAATCGACGACAGATTCTCGCGCTCCTTGGTGCTCAGATTGAGGCGTTTTGGAGGATACATCCAAACGTCGACATCAAGCCCGATCTGGTGTGAGCGGTGGCCTGACAGCATCGGCCCGCCACGTGGCTGGCTCATGTCGCCCACGTAGAGCCCCGCCCAACCGGGTTGCTGAGCCGCTTTCTGTGACAGGCTCTGCACAAAGTCCACCAGCTCAGGGTGGCCCCAATTGCGGTTCCGGCTCAGGCGCATGGCTTGCCACGTGGGGCCAGTTTCCGCCAATTGCACGCCCCCCGCAAAGCACCCCTTCGCGTAAGACCCGTAAGACGCAGGCTTCTGTTGAGACCCTGCCTTTTTCTCACCGAACAAGAACTTTGCGACTTTCCCGCCGAGCTCCGAGGAGACTTGGTAAACGCTCTCAGCGCTTACCTTTGTCGGCTTACCGCCGCCACACCCCGCCAACAACGCAATCACAAACACAACACACAGTTTTTTCACGGGTCTAGCTCCTGTCACCTTCTGGTTTGACCCATCGTAGCAGGATCAACCCGATAATAAAGAGGCCAATAACCGGCGAAACTCCAAGCCGCGCACTTCCCGTCAGCCCTGTGGTGATACCGATAAGGAATGGGGCCAAGAAAGCAGTGGCCCGCCCCGTGAGGCCGTAAAGACCAAAGCTTTCAGTAGGGGCCTCGGGCTTCGCGTGGCGCACCATGAGCGACCGAGACGCCGCCTGCAACGTCCCGCCAAGCCCGCCAATTAGCGCGCCACATATGTAGAACATGATGTCGGGCAGTTGTGAGCCTTCAGCGAGCGGAATACCGAAAAACATCTCACGCGACATTGAGACGATGGTGACACACACCGCTATCAAGATCCAAATCCCCCCGATTATCACTGGCTTCGGCCCCAGCCGGCCATCAAGCCTGCCGCCTACGTAGCTAAAGAACACCGCTGAAATCCCACCGATAATGCCAAACACAGCGATCTGAGTGATCTCCCAATTGAGCACCAGCTTTGCGTAAACGCCACCAAAGCTATAAAGCCCATTGAGTGCGTCGCGATAAAACATTGACGAGCCAAGATAGGCCGCAAGGCTCTTGTTTTTCTTCAGCCCATTAAGAGACCGAGCAAGTGAAGCGAAGGCCGCCGAAATACTGGGCCTATGTGCGTCACGAGTATCGTCTTTCACCCAAAGAAAATAGGGGATCATGAAGGCTGCATACCAAATAGCAACAAGAGGCCCGACGATGCGGGTGCCCTCGCGCTCCGAGGCATCTAGCCCAAAGGCGGGATCGAGCTTCAAGATCGTTTTCCCACCCTCCATTTCCATGAAAAAGAGCAGCATAATGAAGAGCGCTATGATGCCACCCAAGTAACCGAAGGCAAAACCAGAGCCCGATATTTTCCCAATGTCCTTATCGCTGGTCAAAGACGGCAATTGCGAGTTGATGAAAATCAGCGCCCACTCAGCCCCGATAAAGCCAATGCCAAAGGCGCCTAGCCCCCACCAAAGGTTGGAACCATCAGGCAGCATATACCAAAGCGAAAACGCCCCAACCACGTAGAGGGTAGAAAAGCCAAACACCCAAGGCACACGCCGCCCCGAGCTGTCAGCTAGTGCGCCCAGAAACGGCGCACCAAGGCCAATGAACAGCCCTACAATGCTGAGCGCGAACGACCACATACTCTGCGCCTGCGCATCGGCGGCCTTCTCATCAAGCCCAGTTCCCATGAAGTACTCAGCAGCAACACCTGCAAAAAATGGGCCGAAGATAAACGTAACCAACAATGTATGGTAAGGCTGACTGGCCCAGTCAAAAAAATACCAGCCCCAGATACGTTTGCGCGACGCGGCCTCAGATGTCTTGTGCATGTAGTCCCCCCAATGCTGGCGCAAACTAGACAGACAAAACCTGCCCACGCAAGCCTCAGCTTTTAATCCACTGCATTTGGCAACGGTTTCTTGTTCTTTTACCATCGTAGGCCTACCTATTGGGTAACCCACATAGAAAGGCGCGCCACATGGCTATCGCAGGCCCGATATTCCTGATCCTCGACATCGCATATTTTTTGCTACTCGCTCATATTATCATCAGTTGGCTTATCAGTTTTCAGGTGCTCAACCTCGGACAGCCGATAGTGGCGCAAATTTGGCAGGGCCTCAGCCGCTTGTTCGAGCCTATTTACACGCCGATCCGTCGCATTCTGCCAGACACTCGTCCGCTTGATCTGGCCCCGCTGATCGTCTTCATCATCATCATTTCACTGCGCGACTTCATCGTGCCTTCGATGCTCTGATCAGCAGCAACGCCTTGCACTTGCGGCGCGCAAATGTGAAACCGAAACACACCTCACATACGGGCAAACGCAGCAGACATGCAGCAGGCGAATAAACTTCTAAAAGACGTGTTCGGCTTTGATGGCTTCCGCATGGGCCAGGAAGAGATCGTTCAGTCGGTCGCCAATGGTGAAAACGTGTTGGCGATCATGCCAACTGGCGGCGGCAAGTCGCTTTGTTTCCAGCTCCCAGCCCTGCTCAACGACGGTGTAACACTGGTTATCTCTCCGCTGATCGCCCTCATGCGCGACCAGGTGGCAGGCCTACAGCAAGCCGGTGTCGAGGCTGGTGCGATCACCTCAGCCAACTCTGAAGCCGAGAATGATGCGGTTGTACTGGCTCTGCGCGAACGGCGTCTCAAACTACTCTATTTAGCGCCCGAAAGGCTTTCCTCTTTTGTCACCAAATCACTGCTGCGCGACGCCAATGTGAGCCTGATTGCGGTTGATGAGGCGCATTGCGTCAGCCAATGGGGGCACGACTTTCGGCCTGACTATCTGCGCATCGGCGAATTGCGCCAGTTTCTCAACGTCCCGCTAGCGGCCTTCACGGCAACGGCAGATGAGGAGACGCGGGGCGAGATTGTAGAGCGCCTTTTTGATGGCAGGCAGCCAACAACGTTCCTGAAAGGCTTTGATCGGCCCAACATTCACCTCGCGTTCGCCGCCAAGAACAAGCCCCGCCAACAGATCACCAGTTTTGCTGCCGCGCGCCGCGGGCAATGTGGCATCGTCTACTGCGCAACCCGGGCCAAAACTGAAGGTCTTGCCAAGGCCCTGCGCGATGAAGGCCACAACGCCCGACACTATCACGGCGCGATGGACCCTTCCGAGCGGCGCGATGTCGAACGCCGCTTCAACGTTGAGGATGATCTCATCGTCGTCGCCACCATCGCCTTCGGAATGGGAGTTGATAAGCCAGACATTCGCTGGGTCGCCCACGCTGACTTGCCTAAGTCTGTTGAGGGCTATTATCAGGAAATCGGACGCGCGGGGCGCGATGGCGCGCGCGCCGAAGCCTACACACTTTATGGCCAGGAAGACATCCGCCTGCGCCGCGCGCAAATCGACGAAGGCCTCGCCCCCGCGGACCGCCAGGAAGCCGACCATGCTCGCCTCAACGCCTTGTTGGGCCTAGCCGAAGCGCTGGGCTGCCGCCGCAAATTGTTGTTAGGGTACTTTGGCGAAACAGCTGAAGATTGCGGCAACTGTGATCTTTGCGAAAATCCGCCCGAAACCTTTGACGGAACCCAAGATGCTCGCAAAGCTCTTTCTGCCGTTTTGCGCACGGAAGAACGCTTTGGGGCTGGCCACATCGCCGACGTTCTGACAGGCAAGCTAACAGACAAAGTCGCGCAATTTGGCCACGACGCACTTCCGACATTCGGCGTCGGTCGCGAGCATACTGCACCCCAGTGGCAGATGATCATTCGTCAACTCATGGGCCACGATTTCTTGCGCCCAGATCCCTCTCGCCATGGTGCATTGCGTATTACCCTGAAGGCCCATCCTCTGCTCAAAGGTGAAGCGCCCGTCATGCTGCGCAAAGACGTGCTGAAGCCAACGTCGAGTGGCCCGAAAGTGCGAGCATTGGTCTCCGACGAAGATGCGCCTTTGTTTTCAGCCCTCAAAGCCAAGCGACGCTACCTCGCCGACACTGCATCTCTCCCAGCATATATAGTTTTCAACGACAAAACACTGATCGAAATGGCCAAACGCAAGCCCACTAGCCTTGACGAAATGGCGATGATTGGCGGCGTCGGTGCCAAAAAGCTCGAGAAGTATGGCCGCGAGTTTCTATCTGTCATCATTGGTGACACGCCCAAGCAACACCCGACCCGCGCCAAACTTGCGGTCAGCGACGCGGGCGCGCTGTTTGACCAACTCCAAGACGCACAAACCGATCTTAACCGAGGCAGCGACGGCACTGAAAAACCGCTCAGTTGCCCCACTACAATGTTAGCGAAGCTTGCAAAAATGAAACCCCAAAGTCTGAATGATATTGAACGCCTCATCGGCACCAAGCGCGCCGAACGCTTTGGCGATGCCTTTCTTGAGCGCATAAAACAGGACCGATAGAGTATGATCACACTGATTTCCCCCGCCAAGCGCCTGAACGAAACAGCCACGACAGATCAGCCAGTCACGCAACCTGTTTTTGCGGAGCAAACACAAGAATTGGCGAACGAAGCGCGAAAACTCACAGCCGCTGATCTTGGCAAGCTCATGCATCTAAGCGACAAGCTAGCTACGCTCAACTACGACCGCTTTCAGGCCTTTGGCGAAATGCAAAAAGCCCCTGCCGCACTGATGTTTGACGGCGACACCTACGCAGGCCTCGAGGCGCAAAGCCTTGAGCCCGAAGAACTCGCTTTTGCAGCAGATCACTTGCGCATTTTGTCCGGCCTCTACGGCCTTTTGCGCCCGCTTGACATGATCGAGCCCTACCGCCTCGAAATGGGAACGCGCTTTAAAACACCGAAGGGTAAGAATCTCTACGAATTCTGGGGGGCTCAGATATCGGAAGAGTTGAACGCTGAAGCCGCCAGAACTGGTGCAAAGGCTATCATTAATTGTGCCAGCCAGGAATATTTTAGCGCAGTTGACACCAATGCCCTTTCCATTCCTGTGATCACCCCAATGTTCTACGAAGACCGCCAAACAGGCCCAAAGATCATCAGCTTTTTCGCCAAGAAGGCACGTGGATCTATGGCGCGCTACATTGTTCAACGTCGGTTGACAGACCCTGCTTCGCTAACCGAATTTGACATTGGAGGGTATCGCTACGAACCGACCCTTTCAAAACCCGGAAAGCCAGCATTTTTGCGCCCCGAATAGGCGGTTAGGCATCAGAAACTACATCGCGCGCATCAGAGGGCTGATTGCGACCGATTGCTGCAAATATCTCGGCCTTGCGCAGTGGTTTTGTCAAAAAGTGGTCCATTCCGCAGGATAAAATTTCCTCCTTGTCGCCATTCATTGCGTGGGCTGTAAGGGCAAATATCGGAACATGTACTTCATTGCCGCCTTCAAGCCCGCGAATCGCGCGCGTGGCTTCTTTGCCGTCCATTTCCGGCATCGAAACATCCATGAAGATCATATCAGGCGCGAACGACTGGTAGAGTTCAACCGCCTCCTTGCCGTTCTCGGCAAACTTGAGATCTATGTCCAGCGGCTTGACCAATTTTTGAAAAACCAATCGGTTGGTCTTGTTGTCTTCGGCCGCCAACACGCGCATCGCACGTTCAGAAGGCGCGGTGGCGGGCGTTTCTTCTTTCGCGTCAGCCTCCTGTTCGACCACGCTCAACTGTGGCGCAGATTTTTTCATGGACTTGCTGACAGTCTCGAGTTTTTCAAGCAGTTTTCGCCGCGAAATGGGTTTGGCAAGTTGGTGAATAGCAAGCTCAGTGTCGGCCTGCTTTTGGAAGGCTCCCAGCTGGGATGTGAGCAAAACAACTGCACCCTTAAACTCGGCGTCTGCAAGTGCCGAGACCAAGTCGTAACCGGCCATCTCGCTGTCAGCCAGTACAACGTCAGCGCCTTTCGCCGCAGCTTTCAACACATCTTCAACAGTCTCGCTGATATGGCAGCCAAGGCCCAGCGTTGTAAGCTGACGGGAGATCAAGCTTGCCATTTGCTCAGACCGCTCCAACACAATCGCTTTGGACAGCCCTTCGAGACTGTAGGCATCTATCGACTCCGGCTTCCCGAGCGTTGCCAGATTGATCTTGAAGCCAAAGCTCGAGCCTTTGCCAACTTCGGAATCCACCCAGATTTCACCACCCATCATTCGGATCAGTTTTTGACTGATCGCAAGCCCAAGGCCAGTGCCCTCATAGCTGCGGTTGGTCGCGTCATCGACTTGATTAAACTCGCCAAACACATGGCCAAGCTTTTCTTGCGGGATGCCGATGCCTGTGTCTTCAACAGTGATATGCAACTGTGTTGTCTTCTGCGCGGCATCCCCCACGCCGACAACACGCACCAACACGTGCCCCTCACCCGTGAATTTTATCGCGTTGCCAACGAGATTGGTGAGGACCTGGCGAATGCGCCCGACATCGCCGTCGAACTGTGTCGGCAAGAACAAGTCATAGTCTACAGCAACGGCAATGCCTTTTTCCTGCGCCACGGGCTGGAGCAGCATGACCACTTCGTGAATAGCGTTTTCCAGATCAAACGAGTCTGTCAAAAGCAACATCTTCTCAGCATCAAGCTTTGAGTAATCCAATACATCGTTGATGATCACCAACAACGCCTCGCCCGAGTTTTTGATAGTCTGAGCAAACAGCTTTTGCTCCTCATCCATCTCGGTTTCGATCAGGAGGTCCGCCATGCCGACCACCCCGTTCATCGGGGTCCTGATTTCGTGACTCATGTTGGCAAGAAATGCCGACTTGGCGCGCGCGGCGGCCTCGGCCTTGTCGCGCGCTTCACGCAAGTCCCGCTCGTTGTTCACAGACTCTGTGATGTTATGCGCGAGACTTACAACATCGCCACCATGTCCACGCTGATCAATCAGCTTCACATATTGCCCATTCCAAAGCCTGATCGTCTCAGGCGCAGGGCTCTGACTTTGCCAGCGCTCAAGCATTCTTGCACGCCAAGCCGCTGGTGACACATCGCCAATGTCGACAATGCCTTCTTCCGTAAGCAACTGCAGCATTCTGACATATGTCAGCCCTGTTTTTGCTTCCTCAAGTTCTTCAAACACAGCCAAGTAAGACTTGTTGGCGATGATCATCTCACTTTCGGCGTTGAAAAATGAAAATCCGTCTTCGATTGCCTCGATCGAGGCCCAGAGTCTGCGTTCAGCGATCTCGATTTTTTTATGCGCAACAGACAGATCCGATTTCACACGCTGGTTTTCGTCGCGCACGTTTTTCACTTCAGCGCGCGTTTCCACGATCTCTTCGCTCAGCTTCTTGGCATGTGCACCAAGCTTCTGGTTGGCCGAGAACAGCTCAGCCTGCTTTTGCTCAAGCAGGCGCTCAGCCGAAAGGCGCGCGCGCCTCTCTTGAGTAAGCTTATTGGCCAGACTCATCTATTCCTCCGCGGGGCTGCTGAAAAGCTGCAGGTAATTTCCCTGAACAGCGTGAATATTGGCTTAACTTTCGGGGTGAATCGTTGCCAGAGACGGGTTTAGCATGTCACCATGGCAACTAGCTTTGGAGGCCACCATGCTCAAACCCATTTTTGCCATTCTCATTTCCTTGTTTTGCGCTCAGTTCGCACATGCCCAACAACACGTTCCTGATAAACGTCTGAACTACGTGTCCAACACTGACTTTGTCGGAGAAGACCTTCAGCAATTGTTTGATACAGACCTCGCCTCCTGCCGGCGCGCTTGCGCTGCTGACAGTCGTTGCCTCGGCTTTACCTTTAACAAGCGCTCAAACGCGTGCTTTCCCAAAGCAAGCCTCTCTGGAACTGCCGACTATGAGGGGGCCATATCAGCCCGCTTCGTTGAAACGTCACAAGATGTGCTTGCAAACGCTCAAACGCGCGCAAAAGAGTTGTCGTTTCTGCAAAGCTACGATCTCTCAAGCGCCACGCGCCAAGCCACACAGCTCGGCGGCAAACACCCCAACACACGGTGGTCTGCTGACGCCCTCAGAACCGCAGCTTTTGAACGCGCGCAGGACGACGAGAACTTCCAAGCCATGCGCTGGATGGGCGTTGCTCTCGCGATCAGTGATGACCCTGCTGATTGGCTGAGCTACGGACGCTACCGCGTCGCGATCAAGACCTCAAAGGGCCAAGAAAAACGGAAAAATAACAATCAGGCGCTCTGGGCGGCCATCAATAGTTACTTACGTGCCGGCAGCAAAAGCGCGCGTGCAGATGCGCTCGTTTTCCTGGCAGGAACGCTCGAACTTGTTGGCAGGGGGCGCGACATGATCCCGGCTCTCAAATTGGCAAACGCGCTGGATTACCGCGCGCTCACCGCCGAGATGCTCGCCGATGCACGTGGCAAATACGGCTTTCGCGTTCTGACAACCGCTGTCGAAAGTGACAGCATAACACCGCGCATATGTGCAGAGTTTAGCGAGCCGCTTGCAAAGGCCGAGCGCGACTATGCCCGCTTCGTAGCACTTCCAGATCCGCGCTTCGCCGTTGAAGCCTCAGGTAATAGGCTTTGCGTCTCGGGCGTGGAGCACGGCACGCGATATGAAGTTAACTTTCGCTCGGGCCTGCCCGCCGACAGCGGCGAAGTTCTTGGCAAAGACACCCGCCAGTCGTTTTACGTGCGTGACCGCTCGCCAGAAGTACGCTTTCCGGGGCGCGGTTACATCCTGCCTTTGGGCGGCGAGGCGAGCCTGCCTGTCGAAACCGTCAACCTCACCGAGCTTGATCTCACACTGCGCCGCGTCAGCGACCGCAACCTGTTGCGCGCCTTTCAAGAAGACCTCTTCGCCAAACCCTTACATGCCTATGAAGAGCGCAAGCTTTCGCAAAGCATCGGTGAAGATCTTTGGAAGGGAACGGGCCTGATCACCAGCGAACTCAACAAAAACATGACAACCCGCCTGCCACTTGGTGATGCTCTCAAAGACGCCCCTCCAGGAATCTACGTGATGAGCGCGCATGCCAAAGGCGATCGCAGCGCCAGAGCAACACAGTGGTTTGTGATCTCTGATTTAGGCATCAGCACGGCTTCAGGCGCTGACGGCTTACATGTGTCGCTGCGCAGCCTGAAGTCAGCAACCCCGCTTGAGGGCACCACCGTTAAAGTCCTTTCGCGCTCAAACCGCGTGCTTGGAACGGCAGCCACTGGCCCAGAGGGGAGCGTGCACTTTTCTGCCGCGCTCACTGCGGGCCAAGCAGGCGCGACACCTGCTCTCGTTATCGTAGAGGGTGCAGAAGGCGACATGGCGTTCCTTAGCCTCACCGACCCCGCGTTTGACCTCTCCGACAGAGGCGTTTCAGGCCGCCAAGCCGCAGGGCCGATTGACCTATTTTTAACAACCGAGCGCGGTGCTTACCGAGCGGGTGAAACTGTCTACGCCACTGCTCTCGCACGCGACAGTGGCGCCAGTGCTGTGGCAGGCCTGCCGCTCACAGCTGTGCTTCTACGGCCAGACGGTGTCGAATATTCCCGCCAAGTCCTTACTCCTGACAGCGCAGGCGGCTACGTCGCCGCCTTCCCGATTGCTCAATCCGCCCCACGCGGCGCGTGGACGCTTGAGTATAAGGCTGGAGAAAAATCCCCCAACTTGGCCAGCAACACCTTCCTTGTCGAAGACTTCCTGCCCGAGCGGATCGACTTTGACATTGCCCTGCCCGACGGCGCAATTGACCCATTGCAGCCTGTCCAAGCCAAAGTCCACGCGAAGTATCTCTTCGGCGCGCCGGCCGCCGAGCTAAAAGTTGACGGTCGTGTCAGGCTCAGTTCGCTACGTACGCTTGAGGCCTACCCCGGCTTTTTCTTTGGCCCGCACGACGCCGGAACTGTACGCAGATCATCTGTCTTGCCAACATCTCAAACCGACGCTGAAGGCTTCACCGCGTTGAGTGTCACGCTGCCAAAGATCGGCGAAGTGAACACCCCGATGTCGGCCACATTCAACTTACAAGTCTCCGAAGGCTCTGGCCGTCCGACCGAGCGTAGCGCGACCAAGAGATTGCTCCCTGCCAAACCGCTCATCGGCATCAAGCCTTTGTTTGATGGCGCCCTACCCGAGGGCAGTGAAGCTACTTTCGACGTGGTCGTTGTCGGGCCTGACCTTTCCCCGCTGAACGCACGTGCGCACTATACCATCAACCGCGTAAACACTCGTTACCAGTGGTACGAGCAATACGGAAACTGGCGCTGGGAGCCGATTACCACGCGTCAGAAAATCGCGACAGGCCAGCTAGACTTACAGTCTGGCAAAGCCAGCGTTGAAGCCCCGGTGACGTGGGGCCAATTTGAGATCGTCGTCGAGTTGGAGGGAGCAAGCTATGCCGTCAGCTCGGAAGGATTCAGCGCGGGCTGGTATGCTTCCGAAGGTGCGGTGCGTACACCTGACACGCTTGAGCTTTCGCTTGATCGCGCGGCCTATGCTGTCGGCGATGAAGCCAAACTGCGCGTCCTGCCCCGCAGTGACGGTCAGGCGCTTGTGCAAGTTATGGGCGACAGTGTTATTTCCAGTCAAATCGTCGCGTTGAGCGCGGGCGAGAACGTGATCCCGCTGACAGTTTCAAACTCCTGGGGTGCAGGCGCTTATGTTACCGTGACACACATTAGCCCAATGGGCACATCAGAAAGTTTCCTGCCCACACGCGCCGTTGGGTTGGCCTATGCGCAGGTTGATCCGGGCGAAAAAGCCCTGACTGTCGAGATCCAGTCAGTAAGCGAAACGCAGCCGCGCCAACCTTTGAACATGCGCATCAAAGTGTCTGGTGTGCGCACCGGCGAAGACGCCTACCTCACGCTCGCAGCTGTTGATGCGGGTATTCTCAACCTCACACGCTTTAATCCGCCCGATCCGGCCAAATATTACTTTGGCAAGCGCAAGCTTGGCGTTGAACTGCGCGATGTTTATGGCCGCCTGATCGACGCCTCCAAAGGCCAGCTCGGTCGCCTCCGCTCAGGGGGCGATGCAGGCACGAGTATGAACGCTGAAAACATCCCACCACCAGAGGAGCTGGTGACATTCTTCAAAGGCCCCATCACAGTAAACGCCGACGGTTATGCCGACATTTCGCTCGACATACCCGCCTTTAACGGCACTCTGCGCCTCATGGCGATGGCCTGGTCCAAAACCGGCGTTGGCAGCGCGTCAAAAGACGTGATCATCCGCGACCCTGTTGTGCTCACTGCCAGCTTACCGCGTTTTCTTGCTCCGGGAGATACAAGCCGGATGTTGCTTGAAATTACCCATGCTGACGGGCCTGAGGGAGAAGTGACACTTGGTGTCGAAACTGCAGGTTTGCAGCTTGATCTGGGCGGAGTTCCCGCCTTGTTCAACCTGCAAAAGGGCGAAAGCCAGCGCTATAGCATCCCGATAGTTGCCAGTGATTTGGGCGACCATACGGTCACAGTCAACTTACAAACGCCCGACGGCACTTTGCTCAGCAAGACACTCACTCTGCCTGTGCGTTCGCTTGACCCTGAAGTCTCAAAAACTCGACGGCTCTCGCTCGCTGCGGGCCAGTCGCTCGTGCTTGACGACAACCTGTTGGTTGGGTTCCGGCAGTCAGAAGGGCGCGTAGCACTCACGGCTGGCCCAATCGCCAAGTTTGATGTCGCGGGCCTACTCACCACGCTTGACCGCTACCCATACGGATGCACCGAGCAACTCACGTCAGCGGCAATGCCCCTGCTCTATATGTCCTCCGTTTCAGAAGCGCTCGGCCTCGGCCAAAGCAGGGACGTCCCCAAGCGTGTAGAAGGCGCTATCACCCGTATTTTGACCCGACAGTCAGGCAACGGTAGCTTCGGCCTCTGGTGGCCACGTTCGGGCGACACATGGCTAGACGCCTATGTCACCGACTTCCTAACGCGTGCCCGCCGTGAGGGTTACAAGGTTCCACAGACGGCCCTTGAAAGCGCACTCGGAAATCTGCGCAACATCGTCAACGCTGCGCCCGACTTTGACGAAGGCGGTGGTGGCATCGCCTATGCTCTCTACGTACTGGCGCGCGAGGGCCAAGCGGCTGTTTCGGATTTGCGTTACTACGCCGATGTCAAAGCCCAAGCGTTTGATACGCCTATCGGCAGTGCATACCTTGCGGCTGCATTGGCACTTTACGGCGACCAACCCCGCGCAGACGCGATGTTTGGCAAAGCCGTGCTGCGGCTTGCAAAAGACATGGGAGGCCAAAAGTACCGTTGGCGCCGCGACTATGGCACTCCCAAACGTGACATAGCAGCTCTTATGACGCTTGCGACCCAAGCCAAGAGTGACGCTGTCGATGTGAATGCCTTGGCCAACTCGCTTGCCACGCAATCTGGCCGCAGCTCTACCCAGGAAATGGTTTGGACCTTGCTTGCAGTTGACGCCTTGGCCAAAGGCGGAGCGTCGCAGGGGATCGCGCTTGATGATGTGCCCCTCTCTGGCCCGCCAGCTATGACACTTGCCAGTGGCGACTTGCGCCTTGGCAAGAGGCTCACAAACACGGCAGAGAAAAGCACAGATATCACGCTGACCACATTCGGCACTCCTGAAGTTCCGCCAGAAGCCGGTGGCTACGGTTATGCCATCGAGCGCAGTTACTTCACGCTTGAGGGCACGCCGCTCGACACGCCCGACGCCAAGGCAGGCGATAGGTTTGTTGTGTTCTTGCGCGTCACACCGTTTGAAAAAGCCTCCGCACGGCTGATGATCAACGATCCGCTTCCTGCTGGTTTCGAGATCGACAATCCCAACCTCATCCAGAGCGGCTCGATCAGCGCACTAAACTGGATGAAGCCAAGCAATGCCGCGCACACCGAGTTCCGCTCTGATCGCTTCTTAGCGGCGGTTGACGGCCAAAATGGCAAGGCTGTCGAGCTGGCCTATATCGTGCGCGCTGTAACCCCGGGGCGCTATCACCACCCCGCAGCAACGGTGGAAGACATGTATCGCCCGACATACCGCGCCAACACAGCCAGCGGCGAGGTCACGATATCAGAGTGATGAGACCACACGCTCTCCTTGGCTTCTGCGTCGCGCTTTTGCTGGCACTTGCAGCTGCGCGCGACGGTGTTGACACTTGGGTGAGCCAGACACAGCTGCCCCCTGTCCTTAACGAGGCTTCGGTAGAGGTGCGCGATAGGCACGGAGTTCTCCTGCGTGCGTTCGCCGTTGAAGACGGGCGTTGGCGGCTGGCAACCCGGCCAGAGCAGGTTGACCCCTCCTATCTAACCGCGTTGCTCGCCTATGAAGACAAACGCTTTTATAAACATCTCGGCGTTGACGTCCTCGCTATGACGCGCGCTGGCTGGCAAGCGCTGAGCAGTGGAAAACCCGTCTCCGGTGCCAGCACGCTCAGCATGCAAGTCGCGCGACTGCTCGAGAACGGTCAAACTGGGCGTTGGAGCGGCAAGCTCAGGCAGATACGCGTCGCATTGGCACTAGAGCGTAAACTCACCAAACGTGAGATACTCACGCTATACCTGACGCATGCCCCATTTGGTGGCAATCTCGAAGGCGTTCGCGCCGCAAGTTACGCCTACTTCGGCAAGGAGCCCAAGCGTCTCACTCCCGCGCAGATTGCACTGCTCGTTGCACTGCCCCAATCGCCCGAACGCCGCCGCCCCGACCGCGCACCAGAAGCCGCCCGCGCTGCGCGTGATCGCGTTGCGCAACGTCTGCACGCAGCTGGTGCTTTGCCAAAAGAGCGCCTGAAAGCCGCCCTTGCAGCGCCAGTTCCCCAAACTGTGAGAGCCTTTCCCGCGCGCGCTTTTCACAGTGCCGAGCACGCCAAAGACACGCAATCGACGGCAACAGTAATCAGCCTGACGATCGACAGCAGCCTGCAAACCCGCCTTGAAACGCTGGCTCAGAAAAGCCTCCTGAAAATCGAGCCCAAAACATCAGTCGCAATGATCGTTGCTGACCATACCACAGGCGAAGTGCTCGCTGCCGTGGGCTCAGCAGGTGCGCAGAATGACAAAGCCCGCAAAGGCTATGTCGACATGACACGCGCTCTGCGTTCGCCGGGATCATCGCTCAAACCTCTGATCTATGCCATCGCATTTGACTTGGGGTTGGCACACCCCGAAACCATCATTGCCGATGAGCCTGTGCGCTTTGGCAGCTACGCTCCATCCAACTTTGACGGCACATTCCGCGGCGACGTGCGCCTGCGCGAAGCGTTGCAACTATCGCTCAACATCCCTGTTGTCTCTCTGCTAGAAGCGGTCGGGCCAGAACGGTTTATGCAACGCCTGCACCTCACGGGAGCACAACCTAAGGTGCAGGGCGGCAGGCCCGGGCTGGCTGTCGCGTTAGGTGGATTGGGCATTAGTCTGCGTGACTTAGTTGGCCTCTACGCAGGCCTCGCTCAAGGCGGGCAAAGCGTGGCCATAAACGAGACGCGTTCCGAGTTGGCGCGCGCAATCTCAAGGCCCTTCACCAGCCGCGCCGCCGCTTGGCAGATCGGTGACATCCTGTCATCAGCGCCCATGCCTAACGCACGGATTGCCCATGGCGTGGCCTACAAAACGGGCACGTCATATGGCTACCGTGACAACTGGGCTGTGGGTTATGACGGGCAGCACGTAATCGGCGTCTGGATAGGCCGCCCCGACGGCACTCCGATGCAAACCACTTTCGCGCGCGAAACGGCAGCGCCCTTGCTGGCTCAGGCCTTTCAATATCTCAAACCAAACCCTACGCCACTCGGCCCTCCGCCGCCTGAAACGCTCACCGTAACAACAGCAGAACTGCCTGAGCCACTTCAGTTTTTCGGCACACGCGGAAGCGCCTCCGCTGGTGCAGAAACCTCTCCTGAGATCGTCTTCCCACCCAATGGAGTGCGGCTTGCGCGCATGGAAGGCGCGCCTGTCATGCTCAAGCTGCGCAGTGGTATGCCGCCCTTCACAGTGTTGGAAAATGGCGCTGTAAAAGTCACCAATGCCCGCGCGCCGACCATTTCGCTTGGCCAACTTGAGCGCGGTTTTTTCAGGCTGAACGTCATTGATGCAACAGGACGCTCAGCCCAATCTTCGTTCGAAATCAGATAGTTTCAAGCGCCAGTGCGATGCCCTGGCCACCGCCGATGCACATCGTCACCAACGCGCGCTTTCCGCCGATGCGTTCAAGCTCATAAAGCGCCTTGATAGTAATCAGCGCACCCGTCGCGCCGACAGGGTGGCCAAGTGCAATCGCGCCGCCGTTCGGGTTCACTTTCGCGGTGTCGAGGCCAAGCCCGTTGTTCACTGCGATCGCTTGTGCGGCGAAAGCTTCGTTTGACTCGATGACGTCAAAATCTGCCGCGCTGAGGCCCGTTTTTTCGAGCAGTTTCTGCACCGCCGGAACGGGGCCAATACCCATCACTTCGGGGCGTACGCCAGCGAGGGCATAGCCCAGAATTCGGGCGCGTGGCTTGAGGCCAGCGGCCTCTGCAGCAGAGGCATTTGCGAGCACCATTGCAGCGGCACCATCGTTAATTCCTGAGGCATTACCGGCAGTTACGGTTCCGTCTTTCTGGAACACGGTGCGCAGGCCTGCGAGGGTTTCCAGCGTTGTCGCCTTGGCGTGTTCGTCGGTGTCAAACGCCACCATGTCGCGCTTTACTTTCACATCGACCGGCACGATTTGCGACTTGAAGTGACCCGCTTCAATGGCCGCCAAAGCGCGGCGTTGGCTCTCGGCGGAGAAGGCGTCTTGCATCTCGCGTGTGACGTTGTGCTCGGCAGCAACATTCTCGGCCGTGACGCCCATGTGCCCCGTCCCAAACGGGCAGTTGAGCGCGCCGAGCATCATGTCGATTGTCTTGACATCACCCATCTTCTGGCCCCAGCGCTGGGCCGGAACGATGTAAGGCGCGCGGCTCATGTTCTCGACACCACCCGCAACACCGAAGTCGGCATCACCCATCGTAAGTGACTGAATTACCGAAATAATCGCCTGCACGCCCGAGCCGCATAGGCGGTTTACGTTCATCGCTGGCGTGGTGTCGGGGATGCCTGCATCCATCGCGGAAACGCGTGAAACATACATGTCGCGCGGCTCGGTGTTGATGACGTGACCAAAGACAACCTGACCGATCTGACCACCCTCAACACCCGAGCGTTTGAGCGCTTCGCGAGTGACAATAGCGCCCAGTTCTGTGGGGGGCGTGCCCGCCAAAGAGCCGCCGAAAGTGCCAATCGCGGTGCGCGCGCCGTCAAGAATTACGATGTCAGTCATGTTGTGTTCCGATCCGGTTTGAGAATGTTGGCCACTGTATAAACGAGGCCCGTCCAAAAGGGCAGTCGCAATATTTCTTCCCTTTATTTTCAAGGCCTGCTGCCGCTTTAACTTTTGGTACAAAGCGCCAAAACAGCCAGTGCCTACACTATGCAGCACCCTGTGCAGCTAGGTGTGCATAACGTGTATGCACAGTTTTTCGGGCCCCTTGTGCCAAGCCCGTTTGTGAACACACCGCCCGCAAGCGCAACCTTTCGTTGAGTTTTTGCCCTCGTGTTCGTAATGTCGGAGCATATTGCCGACGAGGATTTTATGAGCACGACACGCAACATCAGAACATGGGCCGACTACCAAAAAGCGCTGAAGGCTAAAGGCGTCTCACAGGCAGAAAAAGACCTCGTTGAGCACTGCCAAACTGGCACAGCATGCGTGCTTGGCAACGGCAAATGCCCTGAGGGGCCGAGCGAGGCGCGCACCATCGGCGCAGACTTGTTGCGCTACCTGATTGTTGGGGGCTGTGACGGCTGTGAGCTGCACGACTGGGGGGTGCAACTTGAAGGTGCCTATGTCAACGGCAAGCTTGACCTGAGCTTTGCCAAGGCTGTTGGCCTGACACGCATCACCAACAGCCGCTTTGAGGGGCCTATCACCGCACTGCAAGCCAAGCTTGAGTTTCTCAACCTCTCTGGCAGCGCTTGCACCGGCCTCGACGCACAAGGCGCCGAAGTGAAAGGCGGTGTCTTTCTCAGAGGCGGGTTCTCTGCCAAGGGAGAGGTGAGCCTCGCAGGCGCGGTGATCGGCGGGTCGCTGGAGTGTGACGGCAGTACGTTTGAGAACGAAGAGGGAAAAGCCATCAACGCGCAAGGCGTCGTGGTGAAAGGCGATGTCTTTCTCAGAGGCGGGTTCTCCGCCAAGGGAGAGGTGAGCCTCGCAGGCGCGGTGATCGGCGGGTCGCTGTCCTGTAGCGCTGGTACGTTTGAGAACGAAGAGGGAAAAGCCATCAACGCGCAGAAGGCTGTTCTTGGCGCACTCTTCTGGCGAGGTGTCACAAAGGTTGACGGCAGTTTGAGCCTCGCAGGTGCGAAGGCAGGGCATTTGGTTGATGATGCCGAGAGTTGGGGCAAAGTGAGCCGCGTGTATCTGGACGGGTTTGAGTATAAGTCGATCCACGGGCCTTTGGACGAGCAGATGCGGCTGGCATGGCTCGGCACTGCCGTGGCGTATGACGACAGCTTTAGCCCGCAGCCCTACGAGCAGCTTGCTTGGGTGTTGAAGCGAATGGGGCACGACGAGCAGAGGCGGGCCATTCTTGTTGAGAAGGAAAGGCTGACGCGACGGGCTGTGCGACAGCGCATCATGGAGAAGTTCAGCAGCACAAACCCCTTGGCAGCGCTTCACGCAGGATGGCTTGGCTTTTGGGGCTATCTGCAATGGCTGGTCGTTGGGTATGGGCACAGGCCGTTTAAAAGTGTGGCGTGGCTTGCTGTGCTGTTCTTCGTTGGCACTGTGGTGTTTCACATGGCCTATGAGAAGGGCGACTTTGCGCCAAACTCTGCTGTTATTTTGTCAACGCAAGAGTGGAAAGACGAGGCCGCAACAGCAGGAAACCCTGCCAAAACATGGTCGGCCAAGGGCGCGGCTGGGGCTGATTACGAGAGTTTCAACCGCTACGCCTATGCGGCTGATATTGTTGTTCCCATTATCTCGCTCGGCCAAGAGGAGGCTTGGGCACCGTCGACAACACGGGGGCCATGGGGCTGGCACGCGTGGTGGGCGCGTTGGGTGCTTAAGGTTATGGGCTGGATCGTGACGGCGCTTGGCGCGGCGGCGATTACGGGGATTATCAGGCGGGAGTGAGGGCTGTTCGCCCGTCTTCTTCGAGGGCGAAGACGTTGCTGCCTTCGATGGCGACTGTCGTTAGCGCGCGCCCAAAACCTGCGCCGCTGTCGATGTTGACGCGGTTGCCCATGTGCTCGGGCGCATCAACAGCCGTGTGGCCGTGGACGACGAGCCATTCGTGGGCGTCCTCAAAATTGAGGAAGGCGTCGCGGATCCAGATCAGGTCTTCCTCGGTTTGCCATTTGAGCGGCAGTTTGGGCTGGATGCCTGCGTGCACAAAGAGGCACGCGCCTTCCTCGGCGTAGAGCGGCAGGCTGGCCAAGAATGCGCGGTGCTCGGCGGGCACGGCCTCAAGCGCGGCGGCGCGCAACTCGGCTTCCGGCAGAGAGGTGTCAACGCCGTATGAGGCCAGCGTGTCAAGGCCGCCGAGGCGCTCGTGCAGCCAAGTATAGTCGGGGCGCATTTTGGGGTGTGTCGTGGCTCCGGTGCGCATGAAGGCCTCAAACATGCGGTCATGGTTGCCCATCAGAACTGTCCAGTTGCGGCCTGCCTTGATGCCGCTCATGAGAGTTTCGATAACTGCGCGGCTGTCTGGGCCACGATCAACCAGATCACCAAGGCTGACCACCCGCGCGTCAGGGCCACCGTCCATTTCGATCAGCGAAAGTGCGTCGAGCAGAAGCTCGTGCTGGCCGTGAATGTCACCGATGGCATAGATCGTTTCGCTCATGCGGCGTTGGTATGCCCGAGGGGGCCGAAAGGCAAGGTGCTGGCTGCTTTGCCCCTTTCAAATTCGTAATGTTGAATATATATGGCAGGTGACACCGAAGGACACGCGCCATGAACATGAAGCCCAACCGCGACGCGCTGATGCGTTACATGCCGATTTTGGATTGGTCGCGAAGGTATGATCGCGACACGTTTGTGAGCGATGCTGTGGCGGCTTTGATCGTGACGATCATGCTCATCCCGCAGTCGCTGGCTTACGCATTGCTGGCGGGTTTGCCTGCCGAGATGGGGCTGTATGCGTCGATCTTGCCGCTGTTCGCTTACGCCGTTTTCGGCACCTCGCGCGCGCTGGCCGTGGGGCCTGTTGCTGTTGTCTCGCTGATGACGGCAGCGGCGATTGCCAACCTCGGCTTAACAGACGCTGCCAGCATCGCGCTGGCGGCGGGCACACTGGCGTTTATCTCCGGCGTGATCCTGACGGTGATGGGCGTGTTCAGGCTCGGCTTTCTGGCGAACTTTCTCAGCCATCCGGTTATCGCCGGGTTTATCACCGCATCGGGCCTGTTGATCGCCGCGAGCCAGCTCAAACATATCTTCGGGATCGACGCGCATGGCCATACGTTACCACAAATCCTGGGCTCGCTCCTGCGTGGCCTTGGCGGCTTCAGCTTCTTCACGCTTGTTATTGGCGTTAGCGCGACTGCGTTTTTGTTTTGGGTGCGTAAGGGCTTTAAGCCACTTCTGCTTTCGCTGGGCCTCAAGCCGCGCTTGGCAGAGCTTGTCGCCAAGGCAGGCCCTGTGCTCGCGGTGGCTGTAACGACGCTGTTTGTCTGGCTGTTTTCGCTTGATCAATACGGCGTCAGGGTTGTGGGCGATGTGCCAAGCGGCATGCCGCCCCTCACCATGCCATCGTTCAGCCCGAACCTTTGGAACGAGCTCTTCATCTCGGCGCTGCTGATCTCGATCATCGGCTTCGTGGAGTCTGTCTCTGTCGCGCAAACACTGGCCGCAAAGAAGCGTCAACGCATTGTGCCAGACCAAGAGCTTATCGGCCTTGGCACCTCAAACATCGCGGCGGCCGTCTCGGGGGGCTACCCTGTAACAGGCGGCTTCTCACGCTCGGTCGTCAACTATGACGCGGGCGCGGCAACACCAGCAGCGGGCGCGTTTACAGCCATCGGCATCCTGCTCGCGGCACTCTTGCTGACGCCGCTGATCTACTTTTTGCCCAAAGCCACATTGGCCGCGACGATCATTGTTGCGGTGCTCAGTCTTGTGGATTTCAGCCTTCTCAAACGCGCTTGGGGCTATAGCAAAGTTGACTTCGCCGCCGTTACCGCGACGATACTGCTCACACTTGGCTTTGGTGTTGAAGTCGGGGTATCAGCGGGCGTTCTGATCTCGATTGGGCTGCACCTCTACAGCACCTCGCGCCCGCATGTTGCCGAAGTTGGCCTTGTGCCCGGCACGCAGCACTTTCGCAACATTCACCGCCACAACGTCGAAACTGTGCCGCATCTTGTGACGCTGCGTGTCGACGAAAGCCTCTACTTCGCCAACGCACATTTCCTAGAGGATTACGTCAGCGAGCGGGTTGTCTGCGACGAGCCTTTAAGCGACGTTGTGCTGATGTTCTCGGCGGTCAACGAGGTTGATCTGTCAGCCCTTGAAAGCCTTGAAGCGCTGAACCTCAAGCTCAAGGATATGAGTATCACACTGCACCTAAGCGAGGTTAAAGGCCCCGTCATGGACCGCCTCAAACGCAGCCACTTTCTTGCCGAAATGACAGGGCAGGTCTACCTCTCTCAGTTTGATGCTTGGGCCGCCTTGAAGGGCTGAGGCGCAGTCGTAACGACATGCGCCTCCTTACGAAGGTGCGAGAGGGCCCGGTGCTCCGATGGCTGCTTCAAGTCCGGAGCGGCCATTAGATTGTCGGCTTCCAAGTGCCTTTCACATAGGTTGCTTCGCCATCACTCGGCCACGGAGGCATAGAGATGCAAATGAACTTAAGCGGTTCGTCCCCGACATTTCGATACTGAAACGAAGTTCCAACAGGAATGTCGATAGAAACTCCGGCCACCAATTTAGTGACACGTTCATCTGCACTGTCTTTGCGCCAAATTTCCCCTGCCCCTTCAAGGACGTACCAGAACTCACTGACCGTTGCATGTACTGCTGCACGGTTGATTTGTTGCGGCGGGACAGTGCTATGGATCATGTTGCCAGTTGTCCCGTCCATAATAAAACGAATATCAGCCCCAGCGGGCGACTTGGCATCAGGCTCGATTGGGAGAGTCGTTTCTTTCATCAATTCATCCTCAAGCTAAGACACACAAATCAAGTCCAATAAAGAGAATGTCAACGACCAGTCGCCTGCACAGCCGCCATCCGTAACGACAAAAGGCCCGCCCGGCAGTTATCCGTGGCGGGCCTTTCTAGCGGTCTTGGAGCCGTTTAGGTGACGTCAAATTCCATCGACTTGATCTGCTGGAACATGCCCGTTGCTTTGAGCTTGTCGAGCACAGCTTGCTCTGGCTGCTTATCAAGATAAAGCAGCGCGATGGCTTCACCGCCAGCACCTGAGCGGCCGAGCGTAAAGTTGGCGATGTTGGCGCCCTCTTCACCCATCGTTTGGCCCAAGGTGCCGATGATACCGGGCGCATCCTGGTTGGTTGTGTAGAGCATGTGGCGGCCAACTTCGGCGTCGATGTTGATGCCTTTGATCTGGATGAAGCGCGGCTTGCCGTCTGAGAAAACCGTGCCGCCAATAGAGCGCTCGCGCTGCTCTGTCACAACCGTGACTTTGACGTAACCGTCAAATGCGCCCGACTTGTCCTGGCTCGTTGTCGAGATTTTCACGCCGCGCTCTTTGGCGATAACCGGAGCTGAAACCATGTTCACATCCGGGTTCACGGCTTTCATGATGCCCGCCACGACAGAGCAGTTGAGCGCTTCGAGATTCATCTCTGACGCAACACCGTCGTAGAGGATGTTGATGGCCTTGATCGGCTCGTCTGTGAGCTGGCCGATGAAGTTTCCGAGGTGGCCAGACAGGCTGATCCACGGGCCCATGACCTTGGCTTCTTCCGCTGTCACGCTTGGCATGTTGAGAGCGTTCTCAACCGCGCCTGTGAGCAGATAGTTTGACATCTGGTCAGCCACTTGCAGCGCGACGTTTTCTTGGGCCTCAGTGGTGGCCGCGCCGAGGTGCGGCGTGCAGACAACGTTGGGCAGGCCGAACAGCGGGTTTTCTGTGGCGGGCTCTTTTGAGAACACGTCAAAGGCAGCGCCAGCAACGTGGCCCGACTTGAGTGCATCGGCGAGCGCCTCTTCGTCAACCAAGCCACCGCGTGCACAGTTGATGATGCGAACGCCTTTTTTGGTTTTCGCAAGGTTCTCGCGGCTGAGGATATTTTTGGTTTGCTCAGTGAAAGGCACGTGCAGCGTGATGAAGTCAGCGCGCGCGAGAAGCTCGTCGAGTTCGACTTTTTCGACGCCCATCTTATCGGCCTTCTCTTCCGAGAGGAACGGGTCAAACGCGACAACTTTCATGCGAAGGCCGCGCGCACGGTCGCAGACGATGCCGCCGATATTGCCAGCGCCAATAACCCCGAGGGTTTTGTTGGTCAGCTCGGTGCCCATAAACTTGGACTTTTCCCATTTGCCCGCATGTGTAGAGGCGCTTGCTTCGGGGATCTGGCGGGCGACTGCGAACATCATCGCGATGGCGTGCTCTGCCGTTGTGATCATGTTGCCGAACGGCGTGTTCATCACGATCACGCCTTTTTGGCTGGCTGCTTCCTTGTCGATGTTGTCGGTGCCGATGCCTGCGCGCGCTATGACTTTAAGTTTGTCAGCTGCGGCGAGGATCGTCGGGGTTACACGCGTCGCCGAGCGGATGGCAAGGCCGTCATAGTTGCCGATAATTTCGGCGAGCTTGTCTTTGTCTTTGCCAAGGTCTGGCATGAAGTCGACATCAATCCCGCGGTCGCGGAAGATCTGAACGGCGGTTTCTGAGAGTTTGTCTGAGACGAGAACTTTCGGTGCCATGTGTTTGGTCCTTTTCGGAGAATGACGTCGCCACGGGCGGTGGCGGAATTTTTGGAAAATTCCGGCCCGTTTTCTTTGGAAGAAAACGGCTCCGGTACTTTAAGCCTGCGCTGCGATTTCGGCCTCAAAGGCGAACTCGAGCCAAGGCAGCATTGCCGCGATGTCAGCGGTTTCAACCGTGCCACCACACCAGACACGCAGGCCGGCTGGCGCGTCGCGGTATGCGCCGACGTCCAAAGCAGCGCCTTCGGTTTCGAGGCGTTTGGCCACGGCTTTGGCGAAAGCGGCACCGTCTTTGATGCGCGCATCTGTGAACTTGAGGCAGACCGAAGTGTTGGAGCGCGTGGCGTCGTCAACCGCGAGGTTGGCGATCCAGTCGCGGCTCGCGCAGAAATCCCAGATAGCACCTGCGTTGGCATTGGCTCGCGCCATCATGCCCTCAAGGCCGCCAACCGAGCGCGCCCAGTCGAGTGCGACGAGGTAGTCTTCAACGGCGAGCATTGAAGGCGTGTTGATGGTTGCGCCAGCAAAGATGCCGTCGATCAGCTTGCCGCCTTTGGTGAGGCGGAAGATTTTTGGCAAAGGCCATGCGGGCGTGTAGCTTTCGAGGCGTTCCACAGCGCGCGGGCTGAGGATGATCATGCCATGCGCCGCTTCGCCGCCGAGCACTTTTTGCCAGCTAAACGTCGTCACATCGAGTTTGTCCCAAGGCAGGTCCATCGCGAAGGCGGCTGATGTCGCGTCGCAAATGGTGAGGCCTTCGCGGCTTGCAGGGATCACGTCGCCCGAGGCCACGCGCACGCCTGATGTCGTGCCGTTCCATGTGAAGACAACGTCGGTGTTGTAGTCAAGCGCGGCCATGTCGACGATCTCGCCGTAGTCGGCTGTCTTGACTGTCGCGTCGAGCTTGAGCTGTTTGACAACGTCCGTGACCCAGCCAGCGCCGAAGCTTTCCCACGCGACCATGGTTGCGGGGCGCGCGCCGAGCATGCTCCACATCGCCATTTCCATAGCGCCCGTGTCTGACGCAGGCACGATGCCGATCTTGTAGTCAGAAGGTATGCCGAGCAGCTCGCGCGTCTCTTCGATGGCGGCTTTCAGCTTGTCTTTGCCAACAGCAGCGCGGTGCGAGCGGCCCAAGGGCGCGTCGGCGAGCTTTGCGAGATCAAATGTGGGGATTTTGGCGCAAGGGCCAGAAGAGAAACGTGGGTTCGCCGGGACGGCGACAGGTTTCGTGTTCGGCCGCGTAGCCGGTTGTTGATTAGCCATTGATGCTATCCTTACAGATAAATGCCCCTCGTTAGGGAGGGGTGTCCTGCCCCCGCTGCTAAAGCGCTCAGCCCCCTTTCGCAAGCGCAGAAATGACGCTATCACGCCGTTTAACGCGCAAATTACTGCAAAATTGCCTACGATCGGAAACTTCCCCCATGTTTACAGCCACTTTGTTAACCTCTCCAAAGGCCCCTTCGCTCGCCGCGAGCATGGTTGAGAACCTGCGCAACGCTTGGGGCGGCGGCGAGGCGCATTGGCTCGCACTTGGCGAAGCCGCCGAGTTTGAAATGGCGTCGATGCCGGGCAACCAGTGGGACGTCTGGGCTGATTTGCAGAAGCTCGGCGTTGACCTTGTGGTGCAGCCCACCGAGGGGCGGCGCAAGAAAATGCTGCTGGCCGACATGGACAGCACGATGATCGAGCAAGAGTGCATCGACGAGCTGGCCGAAGAGGCCGGTGTTGGCGCGCATGTGAAAGACATCACCGCGAAGGCGATGAACGGCGAACTCGACTTTGACGGTGCTTTGAAAGAGCGCGTCGCACTTCTCAAAGGCCTGCCAGAGAGCATCATCAGCAAGGTGCTCGCCGAGCGCATCAGCCTGATGCCCGGCGCGAAAGCACTGCTCGCAACGATGAAAGCAAATGGCGCTTATGCGGCGCTGGTGTCGGGTGGCTTCACGGCATTTACCGCCAAAGTCGCGGGCGAGCTTGGCTTTGACGAAAACCGCGCCAACACGCTGCACATCGAAGATGGCGCTCTTGCAGGCACTGTCGCAATGCCGATCCTTGGCCGCGAGGCCAAGGTGCAGGCGCTTGAGGAGATCACTGCGCGTCTGAGCCTCACCGTACAAGACGTGCTCGCAGTTGGCGACGGCGCAAACGACCTTGGCATGCTCACAATCGCGGGCAGCGGCGTGGCGCTTCACGCCAAGCCGAGCGTGGCAGCCGAGTGCAACATTCGTATCAACCACGGCGACCTGACGGCGCTGCTGTTTGTGCAGGGTTATGCGAAGTCAGAATTCATAGCCGTCTAAGCCAGCCACACGCGCCCATCAAGAAACCTGCATGCGCTTGCGCATTCCTTTGGGTCAAACCCCGCGTAAACGAAAATGGGGCAGCGCAGTGCTGCCCCGTCTCATGTTTTGAAGGCCTTGCGCCTTAGGCTTCCCAGCCCAAACGCGCCGGATCAATCTCAAACGCGATATGGTGTTCGCCGCCTTTGAGGTTGTCTTTCGTGTGGTTATAGAGCGAGCGCCAGTATGGCTGGATCGTCACAGCGTCGTCTTGCAACATCTTCTCGCCTGCTTCCATCAGCTTCTTGCGCGCCGCAACATCAGGCGTTGCGAGCGCTTTGGTCAGGATGGCGTCAAACTCAGGGTTCGCATAGCCAAATTCGTTCCAAGCCTCACCTGTGCGGTAAGCCAGAGCCCAAATCTGAACGCCAAGCGGGCGCGGGTTCCAGTTGGTCGAGCTGAACGGGTATTTCACCCAGTCGTTCCAGAACGTTGAGCCTGGCAGAACAGTCCGCTTCACGTTGAAGCCCGCGTCGCGCAGCTGGGCTGCTACGGCGTCGGTTGTGTTCTTGCGCCATGCGTCGTCGATCGAGTGAATTTCCATCTCGAAGTCGCCCATGCCAGCTTCGTCTAGAAGCGCCTTCGCGCCTGCCGGATCATGCTTTGGCATGCCAACGTCAACATACTCAGGGTGCGCAGGAGCAACATGGTGGTTCGCCGCCACAATGCCGCGGCCTTCATAGCCAAGCTCAAGCAGCACGTTGTTGTCGACAGCCATAGCGATAGCCTGACGCACTTTTTTGTCGGCGTAAGGCTTCTTGCCGTCAACTTCAGCAAGCTGGTTGGGGCGGATAACGATAGTCGATGACGTGGCAACTTCGTGCTGCACCCAGCCGTCCATTGTGCCCAAGATGTCGATAAAGTCGCCATCGACAGAATACATCATGTCAACTTCGTCGGCTTCAGCCGCCGCAACCCAAGCTGACGGGTCTGTGCCGTAGTCGATATACTCAACACGGTCAGCATAGGCGCCGTTGCCTTTGTTCCACCAGTGCTCGTCGTTCTTCACAAGCACGCCTTTGACGCCAACTTCGAGGCGTTCAGGCTTGTACGGGCCAGTGCCGATCGGGTTGCTCAAAGCGGTGTCAGCCGTGAACGACGAGTGAACAACAGCCGCCGGATAGTCGGCCATGCCTGCGATCAACGAAATGTCTGGCGCTGGCAAATTGAGCTTCACTGTGTGTGCGTCAACAACTTCAATCGCGCCCTCAACGGCCTTGCTTGTGGCGTCGTCGATCAGCGTTGCCATGCGGCCCGCCATCGAATTGCCTTCAACGGCTTTGTCACACCAGCCAGTAATGTTGCGCGCGACATCTTCAGCTGTGAAGTCGTCGCCATTGTTCCACTTGACGCCTTTGCGAACATGCAGCGTATAGCTTGTCGCGTCATCGTTCACGTCCCAGCTTTCAAGCAGGTAAGGTGAAAACGAGCCGTCGTTGTTCCATTTGACAAGATACTCAAGCCAGCCACGTGAGAAGTTGGCGATTTGCGACCAGTCATATGTGCGCGGGTCTTTCAGAGCGCGCACTTCTTGCTGGATGCGCACAGTGCCGCCAGCCTTCATGTGGCCATCAGCGTAAGCAGGTGTGGCCATACCGAGCATGCCATAAGCCGTTGCCGCCGTCGCGCCAAACGTACTTGCCATCGCGATAAACTCGCGGCGGCTAACTTCGTCTTCGCCGATTTTGCCAACTTGGTCCGTAATAACCTTTGGCATCGGCTTACCGGTGCGTGTGAAAAAATTCATGTATATCTCCCGTGGACATTTTAGTCCTTCGTTTCGTTTTTGTCCGCTTTTTCAAGCAGATTCCCCTGCTTTACTACAGCAGCCTTCTCAACCCTAAGCATCGAATCACCATCCGGCAAGCCCGTCATGATCACATTCCGCATCACATTCCGCCCTGTAAAACTTTAAGGCGAGTGGCGTTTGCAGAGCCTTACCGGACGGCATAACCAGACTTGACGTTTGAGGCCCTAACCCCGACATGGAGAGGAACGACAGGAGACACTCATGCCCACTCGCGACAACGCCGTTCTTGATTTTCTGAAAACGCGCCGCTCTCGGCCCGCAAAAACTCTGCAGGCTCCGGGGCCTGATCGCGCAGCACTTGAGGAGCTACTTGAGATAGCAGCACGGGTGCCTGACCACGGCAAGCTAGAGCCTTGGCGTTTTGTCGTCATTCAGGGTGAGGCGATGTCCAAGATGGCCGTTGCCGCCGAAGAGGCTTCAAGGCTGATGGGCTTTGACACCGAACAGACTGCCAAGGCGCGGAGCCAGTTCGATCAGGGCATTTGCGCGGTTGCTGTCATCGAGTCGCCGGTGCTGTCTGAGAAGATCCCCGAGATCGAGCAAACCTACTCGGCTGGCGCTGTGTGCCTGTCACTGGTGAACGCGGCTTTGGCGGCGGGCTGGGGGGCCAACTGGCTCTCGGGAGCGGCCAGCCACGAGCGCCACTTCGTCGAAGGCGCGCTCGGCCTTTCGCCAAGCGAACGCATCGCTGGGCTCATTCATATCGCGACAGAAACAACCCGCCCGCCCGAGCGCCCGCGCCCTGACGTGAAAGCCAAGACAACATGGGCTTGATCTTTAGCTCATTCTTTGCTGCCCTCGGCCAGATCGGCGACAGGCGTTTTCTCAAAGTTCTTGGCCTCGGCGTGGCGCTGACACTGGCACTGCTTGTCGGAGCTTATGCCGGACTGTTGTGGGTCATCGAGGCGATGGTCGGGCCTGAGGCCCAGCTTCCCCTGATTGGCAAAGTCACATGGCTGAACGATTTGCTCTCTGGCGCATCCTTCATTCTCATGCTGATACTATCGGTCTTTCTCATGGTGCCTGTGGCTTCGGCCATAACCTCGCTGTTTCTCGACGATGTCGCGAAAGCTGTCGAAGATGTGCACTACCCCGAGCTGCCTGCCGTTGCGCGCGTAAGCTTCGGCGACGGGCTGCGCGACACGCTCAACTTTCTTGGCGTGCTGATCTTGGCAAACACGCTGGCGTTTATACTTTACGCTATCTTTTCGCCAATCGCGCTGTTCATCTTCTGGGGCCTGAACGGGTTCTTGCTCGGCAGAGAATACTTCACGCTTGTTGCCATGCGCCGCCTCGGGCGCGAGGGTGCTGTCAAGCTGCGCAAGCAACATCTCGGCACGATCTGGCTAGCAGGCGCGTTGATGGCGGCACCGCTCAGCATTCCGCTCATCAACTTGTTTGTGCCGATCTTGGGCGCCGCGACGTTTACCCATCTGTACCATGGGCTTCGCTCAAAGGCGGCATCCGGTTGAACCAGTCAAGGTCTCGCACTGTGATCGTCTCTGTATAGATAATCACCACGATAATGATCCAAAGCGTCGCCGCGATGGCGCTGGTGATCCAGGCTTTTTTCTTGAGGTTGTGCTCGTGCGGCGCGCCCGCCTGTGTGCCCGGTGTCACAACTCCAATGTCGCCCTGCGTTGTCAGCTTAAACGGGATGACCGTGAGAAACGTGACAAACCACAAGACAGCATAAAGCACGATGGCTGAGGTAATGCTCACTAGACTTGCTCCAACTCGACAAGGCAGCCGTTAAAATCTTTCGGATGCAAAAACAGCACGGGCTTGCCATGTGCGCCAATCTTTGGCTCGCCGGTGCCGAGCACACGCGCGCCGTCGGCTTTCAGCTTGTCACGCGCCACAAGGATGTCATCAACCTCGTAGCAAATATGGTGAATGCCGCCTGACGGGTTCTTATCAAGAAAGCCTTGAATGGGGCTGTTTTCCCCCAGCGGATAGAGCAGCTCGATCTTGGTGTTCGGCAGCTCGATAAACACTACCGTGACGCCGTGGTCTGGCTCGTCTTGGGGCGCATTGACCTTGGCACCAAGCGTGCCCGCATATTGCGCGGCGGCGGCTTCCAGGTCTGGTACAGCGATAGCAACGTGGTTGAGGCGGCCAATCATAACATTCTCCCAATGGATTCTAGCATAGTGGTTTGCAGCTATATGGCGGCTCTGGCGGGGCGCTGCAAGTAAACCTGCGGTCGCACCCTTTGGGTTAACCTCCCATTAGGGCTGACTGCGTAAAGTTTTCCGGAACTCGCTAACCTTAACGCCAAACGGAGCAGCCCCAATGGATGACCTCACCCAACTGACTTTGCAGACAACACCAACCGCCGCGCGCCCACTTCTGGGCCTGACAGTATTGGTTGTTGAAGACAGTCGCTATGCTTGTGAAGCCCTGCGCCTGTTGTGCCTGCACAGCGGGGCACGCATCCGCCGGGCTGACTGCATCGCTTCCGCGAAGCGGCACCTGCAAGTTTACCGCCCCTCGGTAATACTCGTCGATCTGGGCCTGCCTGACGGTTCGGGGGTTGACCTGATCAGCGAGCTTTCGGGCGTCACGCCGCGCATCGAAGTTATTCTCGCGCTGTCGGGCGACGGCACGCAGAAAGAGCGTGCAATGGCGGCCGGGGCCAACGGCTTTGTCGAAAAACCGATCGAAAGTATCGGCGCGTTTCAACAATCAATCCTTGAGCACCTGCCCGCTGACAGGCGCCCTGCCGGGCCTCGTATTGTGCGTGATGAGCAGATCAGCCCTGATCCGCTGTCCTACACCGATGATATGGCCCATGTCGCCAACCTGATCAGCGACGGTAGTGAGATCGTCGCGATCAGCTATCTGGCGCAGTTTGTCACCGGCGTCGCCAAAAGCGCGCATGACGACATCCTCGCCTCGGCGGGCGAGGAGCTGGCGCGTGCCCACAAGGCCCGCAAGCCCACTGCTCCGACCATCGCCAAACTGGCAGGGCTGGTGCAAGAGCGCCTCGAGCAACCTATCGCGATGTGAAACAGTGAGGTGAAGGCGCACCCTGAACACGCAAACGTACGACAATGGCCAAACTCACGGCCAAAAGCCGACACATTCTTCGCTGATATTGCCCCACTAGAAGCAGACAGAATCTGCAAGGAGGGATACTATGGAAACGTTTTTTCAACGGTTTGTAGGCGAAGAAAAAGGTGCGGTCACTGTTGACTGGGTTGTGCTGGTTGCTGGCGTGCTATCGCTCTGTGCTGCCGTATTTGGCGCCGTCCAAACAGGCACGATGGACCTGACAGATGGCACGAGTGAATACCTTGAAGAGTTTGAGCCGTTCACCGGTTAAGCTCTTCACAAGCTCATTCTTCACGCGCTGAAACCACTGCCTAAGCCAGAAGCCGCGGATCACTTCCCATGTCCAGTCCGGGGAATATGGCGGTTTCGATAAGGCTTTTATCGAGGCCAAACAGCCCGTGCATCAGCCAGCCGGAATAAGCCCGCACATCGCGTGTTGGCATCAGGTCACGACGGCCATAGAGGTTTGCTTCGTTAAGACCGGGCCAGTCGGCCCAAACGCGCTTGCCGCGCAAAGCTCCTCCTGACATCACCATCAGCCCGCCGGTTCCGTGGTCGGAGCCGCCATTGCCGTTGAGCTTGGCCGTGCGGCCAAACTCCGTCATCGCAACAACTGCGGTTTTGCCCCAGACGTCAGACCCCAACTTATCCTTCAGCGTTGTCACGACATCGCCCAAACGGTTGAGCGGGCGCACCAACGCGCGGCCTTGCTTGGCATGCGTATCCCATCCGTTGAGTGAAAACGCCGCTATCCGGCTCTCTTCGCGCAGCTTGCCCGCTGCAAACTCAGCGATCTGCTTGTGCCCGCCCCCCTTGGCCGCGTTGGAGGCATTCTCGCTCATGGCGCTCATCACCATTTCAGAGCTTTCCCCAGCCATCTCCATGCCAGATCCGCCTTCGGACAGCGCCAAGGCCTCGGCAAAAGCCGCCTCAAAAAGCGGGTCGCTTTTCATCATATGTCCGGCCAAGCGCGCGCCTTGTTCGCTCAGCCCATATAGCCCCGCATCGGGCGACCAGTTGGCAACCGGCGCGGCACCTTTCATCAAAAGCATGTCTCCGCGCCCGACGGCATAGGCCGTCTCGCCACTGGTGCCCGCATAGCTTTGCAGCAGGCGGTTCATCCAACCGTCGCGCGCGATGCCGCTCACGTCAACGCTGCCCGCTTCTAACAAATCCTGCCCGTCAAAGTGGCTGCGCTTGTCGCGGTAGGGCGTGGACACGGCGTGGGCAAAGCCCAGCTCACCCGCCTGCCAAAGCGGCATCAACCCCGACAAAGCAGGATGCAGCGCAAAGAAACCGTCGAGGTCTTGCGGGCCGTTCTCGCCGCCCATCTTGGCTTGCTGGGCGCGGCCCCGCAGCTTGGCGAAATCGGCGTCGCCGTAGGGGCGCACAACATCCAGCCCGTCCATACCGCCTCGCAGAATAATCACAACGAGGCGGTTGTCCCACGCGCCGCTGGCAAAGCTTACGGGCGTGAGAAGCGGGCTGGCAGCGGCAGAGCAACCAAGAGCCGTGAGAAACCGTCGTCGCGAAAGACCAAGATCAGCCATGATCACATCCTTTGAAATGCAGGTGAGGCCAAGATCAACCCCACGCCAGTGACTCTGTCTTCCGCCGCGCGCGCAGCAAACAGCACCTGCTCTGAGGCACGGCTGCCCAGCGCCTGGCCAACAAACTCGCGCGGATCGGGCAAGTCTGGCTGCAACAACGACGGTGCGCTCATCGCCCAGCCAACGCGGGCTGCAAACCGTTGCGGTGTGATCCATTCGGCGTCATCTTCTGGCCAGCCATCAGGGCCGACGGGCTCCTGCCATGTCTGACCCATCAGCCGCAAAGGCACCGCGAAGTTTGCGCGAATACTCTTCCAGTCGTTCAACGAGATCGCCTCAGGCGACACCGCCAAAGCGCGCAGGGACGAGCCGATAAAGTCGATCGGCTGTTTGACGTTGCCCGGCTCGGCGGCCCATGCGGCGGGGTGCTCAAGCAGCGCCTCGGTGAGCGTGCCAAGATGGCCACCGCTCTGCAGATACCGCTCTTGCATATGCGCGATCAGCTTCGGATCAGGCGTGTCGGAAACAAAGTGAACCGCCAGTTTTGTCGCCAAATGACGGGCCGTATCAGGGTGCAGCGCGAGCCGCTCAAGCACCGCGTGCACGTCGGAAAGTTTGGCCGCATCGCCGCCATAGCTTTCACCAAGGACCACTTCAGCGCCGGGCTGGGCATAGTCGGCGCGAAAGGCAAACTGCCCGTTACCATCATAAGTAAGCCCTGTCAGAAGCTCGGCCAGTTCAGTCACGTCCGTCTGGCTGTAACGCCCATCAACGCCCAACGTGTGCAGCTCAAGCAATTCACGCGCGAGATTTTCGTTAAGGCCACGGCCTTTCTTGCGGGTTTCAGGCTTAAGGCCAATCGGGCTGTCTGGGCCGATGGAGTATTTCTGATCAAGGTATTGCAACAAGATCGGCTGCGCGATGGCGGCCTTGAGCATATCAGCGAAATACCCCGTGAGATGCGGACGTATGGCGCTTTCGATATAGGGCGAGGTGGCCCGTTTCATCAGGCTGACTTTGCCCCGCGCGGTGAAGTGATCCCCCCAGAAAAACGCCAAACGCTCGCGCAGCCCGTCGCTGGTAAAGGCGCGGCGACGAATACTTTGCCAGAGCCAGCGGTCCTTGGCCTTGCGGGCGCGACGCTTCTCGACTTTGATCGCCTTTTCGGCTTTGGCGGCCTCTTCAGACCCACGCTTTTTGCGCCGGACCTGCCAGAGTTCAGACACCCGCTCGATGCGCTCGGCGAAAACTTCAAAAGACTCGATCTTGTAGCGCTTGGCGGCCCTGTCGGCTCCGTTGAGGCGGCGCATCATATCAAACACATCGCTTGGCCCACGCAGGCGCGGCGCAAGGCCGGTGCCAAAGCGAATCTCGGCGAGTTCACGGTTAAAGCTCAAGGTGTTTGCTCCGGTTTTCAGGCAAATCCTAGCATAGAATTTCGCGACTGCGAGGGTTTTGGCCGTTTGGCATCATATTGGGCGAAGCGACGCCATGCATTCGAATTTTGCTACGCAAAATCCGACCCGTTCGGGGGACTAGTCCCCCGAACCCCAGGTTAATGCGGGGGCCAGCCCCCACACCCCCGGGATATTTATGGAAAGAAAAAAGAGCTTACTCTTGGGGAATGACGCGCAGGCTGAGTTCCATGAGTTGCTCTGACATCGGCTCGCTTGGGGCGTTCATCATCAGATCTTCGCCGCGTTGATTCATCGGGAACATGATGACTTCGCGAATGTTTTGTTCGTCTGCGAGCAGCATTACCATGCGGTCGATACCTGCCGCGCAGCCGCCGTGGGGTGGGGCGCCGTATTGGAAGGCGTTGACCATGCCGCCAAAGCGCTTTTCGACTTCGTCTTTGCCGTAGCCCGCGATTTCAAAGGCTTTGAACATGATCTCTGGCTTGTGGTTTCGGATCGCGCCGGAAACCAGCTCGTAGCCGTTGCAGGCGAGGTCATATTGGTAGCCGAGCACTTTGAGTGGGTCGCCCTGCAGGGCTTCCATGCCGCCTTGGGGCATCGAGAACGGGTTGTGCTCAAAGTCGATCTTGCCAGTTTCTTCGTCTTGTTCGTAGATCGGGAAGTCGACGATCCAGCAGAAGGCGAAGCGCTCTTTGTCGGTGAGGCCGAGCTCGTCGCCGATGGCAACACGGGCTTTACCAGCGACAGTTTCAAACTGCTTGGGTTTGCCGCCAAGGAAGAAGGCCGCGTCGCCGACTTTAAGGCCGAGTTGGACGCGGATCGCCTCAGTGCGCTCCGGGCCGATGTTTTTGGCCAAAGGCCCAGCGGCTTCCATGCCGCCTTCAACTTCGCCAGCCTTCATTTTGGCTTGCGCTTCTTTCACAGTGATGCCGAGTTCTTGCGCCACGCTATCGGCCGTTTTGTCGCGCCAGAAGATATAGCCCATGCCGGGCAGGCCTTCTTTTTGCGCGAAGGCGTTCATCCGGTCGCAGAACTTGCGAGAGCCGCCCGTTGGCGCAGGAATGGCGCGCACTTCGGTGCCTTCTTGCTCAAGCAGTTTGGCGAAGATGGCGAAACCAGAGCCGCGGAAATGCTCGGAACAGTCTTGCATTTTGATCGGGTTGCGCAAGTCGGGCTTGTCTGTGCCATACCATTTGGCGGCGTCGCGGTAGCTGATCTGCTCCCAAACGGTGTCAACTTTCTTGCCGCCGCCGAACTCTTCGAAGACGCCTTGCATGACGGGTTGGATGGTGTCGAACACGTCTTGTTGGGTAACGAAGCTCATCTCGAGGTCAAGCTGGTAGAAGTCGGTTGGCGAGCGGTCAGCGCGCGGGTCTTCGTCGCGAAAGCACGGCGCTATCTGGAAGTATTTGTCAAAGCCCGAGACCATGATCAGCTGTTTGAACTGCTGCGGGGCCTGCGGCAGGGCGTAGAACTTGCCGGGGTGCAACCGCGACGGCACGAGGAAATCGCGCGCGCCTTCAGGGCTTGAGGCGGTGATGATCGGCGTTTGATACTCGCGGAACTCCTTGGCCCACATGCGTTTGCGGATGCTTGCGACCAAGTCAGAGCGCAACGCCATGTTGGCTTGCATCTTCTCGCGGCGCAAGTCGAGGTAGCGATAGCGCAGGCGGGTTTCTTCAGGGTATTCCTGCTCGCCGAACACTTGCAGCGGAAGTTCGGCGGCAGAGCCGAGCACTTCGATCTCGCGGATGAACACCTCAACTTCGCCCGTTGGCAGCTTGGGGTTCACGAGGCTTTCGTCACGCGCCTTAACTTCGCCGTCAATACGAATGCAGTACTCTGCGCGCACGGCCTCAACCGCGGCAAAAGCCGGGCTGTCAGGGTCACACAACACCTGTGTGATGCCGTAAGCGTCGCGCAAGTCGATGAACAGGATGCCGCCATGGTCGCGAATGCGATTGACCCAGCCTGAGAGGCGAACGGTTTCGCCGACATTGGCTTTGGTCAGTTCTGCGCATGTTTGGCTGCGGTAGGCGTGCATGTTTCTATCCTTCAAAGGGCTCATAAGCGTCGGGCTGATACACATGCTAGGGGCCGAAAAGTCAAGTCATGTGGCCTATAAGACTCGCTTGGAAACTGCTTTTACCGCTGTTTCTATTCAGGCTCATGGGAATGTGCCATTCAGAGGCCAACAATAACGAGCGGTTTGGTTTCTCATGCAACGTCTTGCTTACCCCATTTTTGCACTGATATTTGCCGGTATCTTCATCCCGCAATACATCAACTCACCGTCGATAGACCTGACAGCTTTGTATGTGGCGGGCTATGCAGTTGCCAAAGGCATGCCCGAGGCTATCTATGCGGTTCATCCTGACTTTCTGAACTACGAGGCTCCGGCTGTCTTGCAACAGCTCAAAGCCGAGATGGGGCTCGCAGAGCATCAGACTGTTCCATATATCTACCCGCCGCTTTGGGCTTGGCTGATGGCCCCTATCGTTGGCGCGGTAAGCCACGCTGCTTTCATCAAGGTGGTGCTGGCTGTACATGTTGCCATGCTGACGGCCTCGGTTGGCTTGTCCTGGCATATTGTGCGCCCAAACAAGCTCAAGTTTGAGCATTGGGTGATTCTCGGCTTTGCAATTCTGGCGCTCTCGGCACCAGCCTATCAGGCGATGTTTCAGAACCAGCCGCAGATAACGACGATGTTTTTGGTGCTGCTGGCGTTTGAGCGCTACCGCTCTGGCGCTTTTGCAATGGCGGGCACTATTTTGGCCATCGCAGCGGCGTTCAAGCTTTCACCGGTTTTCTTGGTTTTGATCTTCCTGCTTGAGCGCAACCTGCGCGCCACTGTCGCTTTCGCCGCCACTGGCGCGGCACTTGGGTTGGCGAGCCTCGCGGTTGCCGGAGTTGACCTGCACCTCAAATTTCTCAAGCTCCTCGGGCGGATCGACGAGCTGACCATTCTGGACAAGACAAACTACTCGCCAGAGCTGCTGGTGTTTCAACTCAAGGGGCTGATCACAGGCGATGACCCGTCAAGCTGGAACATGGCGCAGGCGACGACATGGCCTGAGCCCTATTGGCTCTCGGTGCTTATGGCCGCACTGATGCTTGCTGTTCTGGCGGCGCTCATCTTGATGCGCCCGCGTCTTGTGCCCGGAACGGCCGTGCCCGTGCTTTTGCTTGGCTTCACGCTGGCCTCTGCCTTGTTTGGCCCGATCAGCTGGGCGCATTACTTCATTCTGCCGCTGCTGCTTTTGCCAACGATGTTTCACATCGTGTCTCCCAGAAGCGCATGGATGATCATCATCACAATGTTGGTGCTGCAGAGTTTCCCTGCCTACATCGTCTATTACAAGCTGAGCACTGCCTTCTATGTGACGACGCTGATGGGCGTATTGTGCTATTTGGGTTTGCTGATTGTCTTGATAGGCAGCGTTTTTCGCGCCGTGCGGTTTGAGCCGGAAGTTCCTTTGCACTTTCGCTAAGCCCGACCTGAGGCAAAACGCCCGCAGTTAACCCTTGTGTTTTAGGCTTGCGTCCGGCCCGCCCATAGCTATAACCCACGACTGTTTGCGCGCACTTGTTGCGCGCCATTCTGCTGCGCAAATGATGGGGGCCACCATGCCGAAGAGAGACGATATCAATTCGATCATGATCATCGGAGCGGGGCCAATTATTATCGGCCAAGCCTGCGAGTTTGACTATTCAGGCGCACAGGCCTGTAAAGCGCTCAAGGAAGAGGGCTACCGCGTTATTCTGGTGAACTCGAACCCAGCCACCATCATGACCGACCCTAACATGGCTGACGCAACCTACATCGAGCCGATCACGCCAGAAGTTGTTGCCAAAATTATCGAGAAAGAGCGCCCCGACGCGCTTTTGCCAACGATGGGCGGGCAAACTGGCCTGAACACCTCGCTCGCGCTTGAAGAGATGGGCGTGCTGGAGAAGTTTAACGTCGAGATGATCGGCGCGACGCGCGACGCCATCGAGATGGCGGAAGACCGCAAGCTTTTCCGCGAGGCTATGGACCGCTTGGGCATCGAAAACCCGAAAGCAACCATCGTCACTGCGCCGGACGGCGACCTCGACGAAGGCGTGAAAATCGCGCTGGAAGCGATCGACGACATTGGCCTGCCAGCAATCATCCGCCCCGCCTTTACCATGGGCGGCACAGGCGGCGGCGTGGCGTATAACCGCGAAGATTACATCCACTTCTGCCGCACGGGCATGGACGCCTCACCTGTAGGCCAGATCCTGGTCGACGAGTCACTCCTCGGCTGGAAAGAATTCGAGATGGAAGTTGTCCGCGACAAAGCCGACAACGCCATCATCGTCTGCGCGATCGAAAACATCGATCCGATGGGCGTGCACACAGGCGACAGTATCACAGTGGCCCCTGCCCTCACGCTGACTGACAAAGAATACCAAGAGATGCGCAACCACTCAATCGCGGTTTTGCGCGAAATCGGCGTGGAAACGGGCGGCTCAAACGTGCAGTGGGCCGTGAACCCTGCGGATGGCCGCATGGTTGTTATCGAGATGAACCCGCGTGTGTCTCGCTCTTCTGCGTTGGCCTCAAAGGCGACAGGCTTCCCGATTGCCAAGATCGCCGCGAAGCTCGCCATTGGCTACACGCTTGACGAGCTCGACAACGACATCACAGGCGTCACCCCCGCGAGCTTTGAGCCGAGCATCGACTATGTCGTGACAAAAATTCCAAAGTTCGCGTTTGAAAAATTCCCCGGTTCAACGCCCTACCTGACGACTGCAATGAAGTCGGTTGGCGAAGTCATGGCGATTGGCCGCACGATCCACGAGAGCCTGCAAAAGGCTCTGGCTTCGATGGAGTCGGGCCTGACTGGTTTTGACGAAGTCGAGATCGAAGGTGCGCCGGACAAGGCCGCCGTGATCAAAGCGATCAGCCAGCAAACACCCGACCGCATGCGCACCATCGCGCAAGCCATGCGCCACGGTTTGAGCGACGAAGACATCCATGCCACCACGATGTTTGACCCTTGGTTCTTGGCGCGCATCCGCGAAATCGTAGACGCGGAAGAAGAGGTGCGTGCAAACGGCCTTCCGCAAGACGAACAAGGCCTGCGCGCCCTCAAGATGCTCGGCTTCACCGACGCACGCCTCGCCACGTTGACGGGCTTTAAAGAGCAAGACATTCGCAAAGCGCGCCACGCCAAAGGCGTCACCGCTGTCTTCAAACGCATCGACACCTGCGCCGCCGAGTTTGAAGCGCAAACGCCTTATATGTATTCAACCTACGAAGCCCCGATGATGGGCGACGTTGAGTGTGAGGCACGGCCATCTGAACGCAAAAAAGTTGTCATTCTTGGTGGCGGGCCAAACCGTATTGGCCAAGGCATCGAGTTTGACTATTGCTGCTGCCACGCCTGCTACGCGCTGGCGGATGTTGGCTATGAAACCATCATGATCAACTGCAACCCCGAGACAGTTTCGACAGATTACGACACCTCGGACCGCCTTTATTTTGAGCCGCTGACATTTGAACACGTCATGGAAGTCCTCCGTGTTGAACAGGAAAACGGCACGCTGCACGGCGTTATCGTGCAGTTCGGCGGGCAAACGCCTTTGAAAATCGCACAGGCGCTGCAAGACGAGGGCATCCCTATCCTTGGCACCACGCCTGACGCGATTGACCTTGCCGAAGACCGCGAGCGCTTTCAGGCGCTGGTTAACCAGCTTGGCCTCAAGCAGCCGAAAAACGGCATTGCCAGCACCGACGCGCAAGCGCTTGCCATCGCGGAAAACATCGGCTTCCCGCTGGTCATTCGCCCCTCGTATGTTCTGGGTGGCCGCGCGATGGAGATCGTCCGCGATATGGCGCATCTTGAGCGCTACATTTCAGAAGCTGTGGTTGTCTCAGGCGACAGCCCTGTCCTGCTCGACAGCTACCTGTCCGGCGCTATCGAGCTTGACGTTGACGCGCTCTGCGACGGCAAAAACGTGCATATCGCGGGTGTGATGGAACACATCGAAGAAGCTGGCGTTCACTCAGGCGATTCAGCGTCTTCCTTGCCTCCGCATTCGCTGAGCGCCGAGATCATCAAACAGATCGAAGAACAGACTGTGGCTCTGGCCGTTGCGCTTGAAGTCAAAGGGCTGTGCAACGTGCAGTTCGCGGTGAAAGACGGCGATATCTTCCTCATTGAGGTTAACCCGCGCGCCTCGCGCACCGTGCCGTTTGTCGCCAAGGCGACAGATTCTGCCATAGCCTCACTCGCCGCGCGCCTTATGGCTGGTGAGAAACTTGCCGACTTCCCGATACGCCCCGCCTACCCCAAAGACGCGGTGCCAGGCTCGATCAAAAACACAGATTCGATGTCGCTCGCCGACCCGAACATGCCTTGGTTCAGCGTTAAAGAAGTGGTGCTCCCCTTTGCCCGCTTCCCCGGTGTGGACACCTTGCTTGGCCCGGAAATGCGCTCGACAGGCGAAGTCATGGGCTGGGATCGTTCCTTCCCGCTTGCCTTCCTTAAGGCTCAAATGGGCGCAGGCACCGAACTGCCCCAAGATGGCCGCGTGTTCTTTTCGATCAAGGATGCCGACAAGACACCGCAACTTGTGGAAACCGCGCAAATCCTTATTGAGCTGGGTTTCACCCTCACAGCAACCAGCGGCACAGCTGCCTTCCTCAAAGAACAAGGCATCGAATGTAGCGTTGTGAAAAAGGTCTATGAAGGCCGGCCAAACGTGGTCGACATGCTCAAAGACGGGCAGATTCAGCTGCTGATGAACACGACAGAAGGCGCGGCAGCCGTGGAAGACAGCCGCGAAATCCGCTCTGTCGCGCTCTACGACCGCATCCCATACTACACAACAGGCGCAGGCGCGCACTCGGCAGCATTGGCCATGAAAGCCCGCGCTGAGGGCGACTTCGGAGTGACGAGTCTGCAGGGTTAAGCTCCGTGTCGGACAGCTATAACCCGCCAGATAGCCCGCTGGATGTTCTGCACGAAGATCATGAGTTGATCCTCGTAAACAAACCCTCGGGGCTCTTGTCGGTACCGGGCAAGGGCGAGCACCTCGCCGATTGCCTGATCGCGCGGGTCCAAGAGGCCTTCCCCGGCGCACTGCTGGTCCACCGGCTTGATAGGGACACCTCAGGCGTCATGGTCTTTGCAGCTTCAAAACATGCACAAAGACACCTTGGGCTGCAGTTTGAAAAACGGCAGATGAAAAAGGCATACATCGCGCGCATCGCCGGACGGCTGGAGCCAAAGGACGGCACGGTTGACTTGCCACTGATCGTGGATTGGGAAAACAGGCCACGGCAGATGGTCTGCCACGAGACAGGCAAACAAGCACAAACCGATTGGAAAGTGTTACGCGCTGACGATAGTGAAAGCCGAGTGCGACTGTTCCCGAAGACAGGCCGCAGCCACCAGTTGCGCGTGCACATGTTGGCGCTAGGCCATCCGATCTTGGGCGATCCCTTCTATGCTAGCGGGGCGGCCTTAGAGCACCCTCGGCTCATGCTTCACGCCGAAGAGCTACGCCTTCGCCACCCCGATGGCGGCAAAGGCATGCGTTTTTTTGTGAAAGCTCCGTTCTGAGCCATCGCCGTTTTCTGGAAAGAAAACGGACCGGAAAATTCCAATTTTCCGGCTACTGTCTCCAGTCTAGGTTTTAGCCTGCATCGTTTGACCAGCCGGAGACGGCCTTCACCTCGAGAAAGTCTTCCAGCCCCCAGACGCCGCCTTCACGGCCATTGCCTGATTGCTTCATGCCTCCGAAAGGGGACCCCGCCCCGCGGCCCTGGCCGTTCATCTCGACCATGCCAGAGCGCAGGCTTTGTGCCATACGGTTGAGGCGCGCGCCGTCTTGTGTCTGCACATAGTTCGTCAACCCATAGGGCGTATCATTGGCGATTGCGACAGCCTCTTCTTCGGTGTCGAACGGCAGGATCGTCAGCACCGGCCCGAAGATTTCCTCTCGTGCGATTGTCATGTCGTTGTTCACGTCGGCAAACACCGTCGGGCGCACGTAAAAGCCTTTGTTAAGGCCTTCAGGGCGGCCAACGCCACCTGCAACAAGCCTTGCGCCTTCGTCGATGCCTGTCTGGATCAGGTCTTGGATTTTACCCCA
The DNA here is from genome assembly GCA_016744435.1 of Lentibacter sp. GTDB lineage: Bacteria > Pseudomonadota > Alphaproteobacteria > Rhodobacterales > Rhodobacteraceae > Lentibacter. The sequence goes on from JADGEJ010000010.1 coordinate 58,716, forward strand.
TTGGACGGCGTTGACGACGGGGCCAATGTGACGGCCACTTTCGCTGGCTGGGCCCACGGCTGTTTTGGCGGCCACTTCGGCGGCTTCGTCGACGGCTTTGTCGTAAATTTCGCGTTGAACGAGCATCCGGCTTGGCGCGTTACAGCTTTGGCCCGTGTTGTTCATCATGTGCATCACACCGCGCTTGACGGCCTTGTCGTCAGCGTCTGCGAAGATCACGTTGGCGCCTTTGCCGCCCAGTTCAAGGCTGACGCGTTTGAGCGTGTCGGCGGCTGATTTCGAGATCAGCTTGCCTGCGCGTGACGACCCGGTGAAACTTACCATGTCAACATCTTCATGGGCTGTCAGCGAGCTACCCACTCCAACGCCGTCACCATTGACGAGGTTGAAAACACCTGCTGGGAAGCCTGCCTCATCCATCATCTCGGCAAAAAGCATCGCATCAAGCGGCGTCTCTTCCGAAGGCTTCAGAACCATGGTGCAGCCCGCAATGGCAGCCGCGCCAACCTTCAAAGTCACCTGGTTCATCGGCCAGTTCCAAGGTGTGATCAACGCAGCCACGCCGACAGGCTCATAAATGATCCGGTCATTCGGGGCATGCTCACCAAGTGGGCGGTTGAACTCAAAGCCTTTCGCCGCACGAATGAAGTTGCTGAGGTGCCAAGTGCCTGTGCCAACCTGCGAGGTCTTGGCCATATCAACAGGCGCGCCCATTTCGTGGCTTATGATTTCGCCCATCTCGTCGCCGCGCTTCTGGTAGATTTCCAGAAGCTTCTCAACCATTGCAATGCGCTCTTCTACGGGCGTTGCCATCCACGCTGGAAAGGCGGCTTTCGCTGCGGCAACGGCTGCGTCCGTGTCGGCCTGTGCGCCGAGGGAAATAACTGCATATGGCTCTTCTGTAGACGGGTCGATGACGTGGTAGTCATTGGCCGCTGAGGGCGCGACCCATCCACCGTTGATGTAAAAATCACGTTTCTCGATCATGTGCTTTCTCCTTGAAAGTTTGGGGCACTTTGTCACCCCAAGTCATTCACTGCAAGCTGCCCCTTTTCACATCGGCACCGCATCAATATATGTAGGGCGTAGTTTAGAACCATTCTCAAAAGGAGTCTTCCAATGGGCCTTCGCATCAACGACATCGTCCCCAATTTCACCGCCGCAACAGACCAAGGCGAAATCACGTTCCACGACTGGATCGGCGACAGCTGGGCGATTCTGTTCTCGCACCCGAAAGACTTTACACCTGTTTGCACAACCGAGTTTGGCGCAGTCGCCCAGCTCGCGGCAGAATGGGACAAGCGCGGCACCAAGGTTATCGGCCTCTCCGTAGACAGCGCAGAAGAGCACGTAACCTGGAAGGCCGACATTGAAGGCTTCTCCGGCGCGAAAGCCAGTTTCCCGATTATCGCAGATGAAGATCTTGCGGTTTCAAAAGCTTTCGACATGCTGCCAGCAGAAGCCTACCTGCCCGATGGCCGCACAGCTGCGGACAGTGCTTCAGTACGCTCTGTTTTCATCATCAGCCCGGACAAGAAAGTACAGCTGATCATGACATACCCAATGTCAGTTGGCCGCAACTTCGCCGAAGTTCTGCGCGCGCTTGACGGCCTTCAGGCCACGTTTGGCCAGCCTATCGCGACGCCCGCAAACTGGACAAAGGGCCAAGACGTGATCGTTGCTCTGGGCCTCAACGACGAAGAAGCCAAAGCGAAGTTTGGTGAAATTGACATCAAGCTGCCTTACCTGCGCACAACGGCTGACCCAAGCTAAGCTAAGCTTGCTTTCAAACGACAAGAGGCCGCGCATCACAGCGCGGCCTCTTTTGCTTTAAGCGGGTGGTATTAGTCAGCGTCAAGCATGCCCGAGCGGAACAAGATGCCCGCGGCCACTGCGCCAATGATCGGCGCGACGATGAACAACCAAAGCTGCGCAAGGGCTGTACCGCCTTCAAACAAGGCTGGCCCGATCGAGCGTGCCGGGTTCACAGAAACGCCTGTCACTTTGATACCAACAAGGTGGATCACAACCAGTGTAAGGCCGATGGCCAAGCCCGCCATAGCAGCCGGAGCTTTTGCACCTGTTGAACCGAGGATAACGACGACGAAAAGGAACGTCGCGACGACTTCAAAGGTAAACGCCGCTGCCATGTTGTATTCGCCAAGATAGCCCGCGCCCCAGCCGTTTTGGCCAAGCCCGCCAGTGTAGCCAGCGCTGCCTGACGCGATGATCTTCAGCACGAGCGCAGCAACAATAGCACCCGCCACTTGCGCGATGATGTACTGGATAGCCTCGCCCATTTGCATGCGCCCTGAGGCAACTGCACCCAGCGAAACGGCCGGGTTAATGTGGCAGCCCGAAACCGGGCCGATGCCGTAGGCCATCCCGATAAGGGCGAGGCCAAACGCGAAGCTGATGCCTGCAAGGCCAATGCCCGTTGTGCCGTCAGCGCCCGCGATTACCGCCGCACCACAGCCAAAAAGCACGAGTGTGAACGTGCCGATGAATTCCGCTGTCATTTTTTTCATGATTTGGTTTCCTGTCCCATTTAACGATAGCCTACCCTCGCAGACAGAGTGTCGCAGGTCACGGGGAAGAAAACCGAGGGAACGTCCCTAACGTGTCGTCAGGGCATTATCCCGCCACATCCTCACCACGGGATGAGCGCCAGTGTGATGATCGGGAAAGCCACCAATATCGCCACGCGAATGAGATCAGTCGCGACAAAGTAGATAACTGCTTTGTAGGTTTCTATCATAGGAGTCTTCCTGTCCATCGCATTGATAACAAACAGGTTCATCCCCACAGGCGGGGTGATGAGGCCGACTTCAACAACGATCAAGACCAAGATGCCAAACCAGATCGCGACTTGCTCGGTGTTGACCCGCGCAAGCGAGCCTTTCGAGACTCCCCGCAGGCCAAGTTCACGGGCTTGCTCGCGTGTGAGTTCTACGCCGGTTGCCAATATTCCTTGCGCCTCTTGTAAGAGCGCGGGGGCAATATCGGCCCCGTCGCGGATCAGCCCAGCCAGCCGCTCGCCTTGCAAGTCGACCATGGTGACAAAGCCAAAGTCGAGGCCTTGCATCACCGGCCAGAAGATCGGGATCGTCAGCAAGATCATCGACAAGCTGTCCATCAGGCAGCCAAGCAGCAGATAGAAGATGAGGATCATGATCAGCACAAGGAACGGGCCAAAGCCTTGGTCGACAACAAAGTTGGCGATCTCTTGGGGAAGCTGCGTGAGGGCTAGGAAGCCGTTGTAGAACGCCGCGCCAAGGATGATAAAAAAGATCATCGCCGTGGAGCGGGCTGTCACGATGAAGCTTTCTGACAGGGTGGCCCATGTCAGACCGCCGCCGAGAAAGGCGATAAGCCCAGCGCCAAACGCGCCAACTGCCGCGCCCTCGGTGGGTGTAAACCAGCCGCGGTAGATGCCACCAACGACGAGCAGGAAGACGAGAAGCACAGGCCAGACGTCAAGCAATGCGCGGAAGCGCTCGCCGTAGGGCATACGTTCGCGCGTGCCTGCGGAATTCGGGTTGATGCGCACATAAACCGAGATCGCGAGGATGTAGCCAAGCGCTGCGAGAATGCCGGGGATGAAAGCCGCGAGGAACAGCTTGGCGATGTTCTGCTCGGTCAGGATTGCGTAGATCACCAGCACCACGGAAGGCGGGATCAGGATGCCAAGTGTGCCGCCCGCTGCCAGTGTGGCCGTTGAGAAGCCACCGGAATAGCCATAGCGGCGCAGTTCTGGCAGGGCGACGCGGCTCATCGTGGCGGCTGTCGCAAGCGAGCTTCCACAGATCGCGCCAAACCCCGCGCAAGCGCCAACAGCGGCCATCGCGACGCCGCCTTTGCGGTGCCCAAGCCAGCTTTCAGCCGCCTTGAACAGCGCCTGTGACATGCCACCAAGTGTTGCGAAATGCCCCATGAGCAGGAACATCGGGATGATGCTGAGCGAATAGCTTGAGAAGGCGCCGAAGGTCTCGGACTTCAGCCGCGCGAAGGGGATGTTTGTCTCGCCCGTGACGATGACAAGCCCGACAAGGCCTGCCAGAAACATCGCCAGCCCAATTGGCACACGCAGGAAAATGAGAACAAGCAGCGCCGGAAACGACAGCGCCCCAATCAGAATATCACTCAATGCTCGGCTCCTGCTTGGGTTGGGAGAATGTCATGGCCGCGCGCGACCTCAAAGATGCGCATTACCGCGACATAGACAGCGACGGTGGCCGCAATAGCCGCGCCAACAAGGCTAAGCGCATAGGCCCACCAAAGGGGGAACTCGAGAAGTTGTGTTGTTTGTCCCGTGCGCAATTTGCTCGCCGTGCCAGCATAAAGCTGCACCGCGATAAGCACCATGACAGCTGCAAACACCACCGATGTGATCATCAGCAGAATGCGATTGCTGCGTTGAGACAGTAGAGACGTGAAAATGTCGACAGTCGCGTGCCCGCCCGTCATGTGGCACAGCGGCAAGAAGGCGAAAATGGCGAAAGCGATACCGGCTTCGACAAGTTCGAAGTCACCGTTGATCGCGCCGATGCCAAGGTTAAGCAACCAGTCCGCGAGGGCCGGAAAATTGCTTTGCATCATGTCGCCGTGAAAAAATGTGTTGAGACCGCGGCCCACAACCGAGGTGCAGATCAGCAAAATGAGCAATGTAAGCATCGCGCCACCTAAGAGCGCCATGATATGCGACAGCCTGTTCATGGAACGGTACATCTGCCTGCCTCCCCTCAACCAAGTTGTAAGAAAAAGGCCGCCGCAACATGGCAGCGGCCTCTCTTGCTAGTGCTCGCTTACTTGCTGGCTTCGTACTCAGCCATCAGAGCGGCAGCTTGGTCGATAAGCGCTTGCCCGTCGATGCCTTTGCTCTTCATGTCAGCAACCCAAGCAGCCGTAACAGGCTGCGCTGCGGCGGCCCATACGGCTGTTTCTTCAGCAGTCAACGTCTTGATCACGTTGCCGTTCTCAACTGCAGCTGCACGTGCAGGCGCGTCAAACGACTGTTGCGTTTCGCCCGCAAAGACAGAGAATTCAAGACCAGAGTTTTTGTCGATTACGGCTTTCAGGTCATCAGGCATGCCGTTGTAAGCGTCGTTGTTCATCGCCAGAACAAAGCCCACAGTGTAGAGAGCCGGGCCTGTGAACTCAGTGTGATAGTCAACCAGCTCAGGCACTTTCAGAGCGCCGGTCACTTCCCAAGGAATGGTCGTGCCGTCGATAACACCTTTTGACATGGCTTCCGGAATGCCCGGAACGGGCAAGCCCACAGGCTCGGCGCTGAGCTCTTTGAGCAGGCCGTTTACAAGGCGCGACGGGCCACGCATTTTGAGGCCAGCCATGTCGCTAGGAACGGCAATAGGCTCACTTGCGTGAATAACGCCGGGGCCGTGCACCCATGTGCCAAGCACATGAACGTCTTTGAAGTTCTCTGTCATGTGCTCTTCATACATCTTCCAGTAAGCGTATGAAGCGGCACCCGCGTCTGAAACAGTGAACGGAAGCTCAAACACTTCTGTGCGCGGGAAGCGGCCCGGCGTGTAGCCCACAACTGTCCAGACGATGTCAGCAACACCGTCGATCGCTTGGTCAAGCAGCTCAGGTGGCTTGCCGCCAAGCTGCATGCTTGGGAACTGGTCGATCTTGATGCGACCGCCTGAGTCTTTCTCGATATTGGCGACCCAGACATCCAAGATGTGCTTTGGCACGTTGGCTTGCGCTGGCAAGAACTGGTGCAGTTTGAGTGTTACGTCTTGCGCGAGTGCGCCTGTGGCTGAAAGTGCTGCAAAAGCAACGCCTGTCAGCGCACCCAGTACGGTTCTACGAGTTGTCATAATCTTCTCCCTTTTGACATCCGTTAACGGACGGTCTTTTTTGTTAGCCGTCCAACCAAAGCAGATCGGGCGGACTTGGTCACCCACTATTTCTGCCAATTTTGTAACCATCTACAACTTTAGTTAACTTGTTACAGATTATTTCTTCGAATACGCAACCATTGTCAGCAATTCATACTCCGCCACGATCTCACCGTTCTGGTTTGTCAGCCGCGCGTGCCAGCGCACTTCGCCGTAGTCTTCGTTGCGTGGTGTTTTGTGCTTCACGGTGAGCGCTACTTTGATGCTGTCGCCGGCCTCAACGGGCTTCATGAAACGCAGGTTATCAAGCCCCGTGTTGGCCAGAACCGGCCCTTCGTTTGGCTCGACAAACAGGCCCGCCGCGAACGATAGCAGCAGATAGCCATGCGCCACACGGCCGGGAAAGAACGGGTTCCGCTCTGCGGCGGCTTGGTCCATGTGAGCGTAGAAAGTGTCACCGGTGAAGTTGGCGAAATGCTCGATGTCGTCGAGCGTAACGGTGCGCGCTTTGCTGTTGAGCGTCTCGCCAAGCGAGAGTTCGTCAAAGTGGCGCGTGAACGGGTGCGCTTTCTCGGAATGTTGCTTCGCGTTTGGCACCCATCGGCCTGTGACACTTGCCAGAATGTCAGGGCTGCCCTGAATGGCGGTGCGCTGCATGAAGTGCTTCACGCCGCGAATGCCGCCTTGCTCTTCGCCGCCGCCCGCGCGGCCCGGGCCGCCGTGCACAAGGTGCGGCATCGGCGCGCCGTGGCCTGTGCTTTCAGCCATGCTGTCGCGGTTGTTAAAGTAAAGCCGCCCGTGGAAAGCGCCAGAGCCAAGCGCGACTTCGCGGGCAACTTCGGGATCATGCGTGATAACTGAGGCAACAAGACTGCCCTGCCCTTTGTTGGCGAGCTGGATGGCGTGGCCAATGTCGCGGTAGCCCATGACAGTTGAGACCGGGCCAAACGCCTCGGTGTCATGTACCTTCTTGGCTCTATCAGGGTCAGCGCAGTGAAACAGCATCGGCGAAACAAACGCGCCGTTCTGCGCGCTCTCCCCGATGATCTTAATGTCGTCATTGCCAAAGACACGCTCGGCCTCTTGGCCGATGATCGCGGCTTTGGCGAGCACGTCTGCCTTCTGGCTGGCCGACACCAGCGCGCCCATGCGCACGCCCTCTGCCTGAGGGTCGCCAATGGTGGTTTTCGCAAGCTTCGCCGAGAGCGCTTCGATCACCGGCTGCACGAGGCCGTCAGGCGCGATGATGCGGCGAATGGCTGTGCATTTCTGCCCCGCTTTCGTTGTCATCTCGCGCAGGGCTTCCTTGATGAACAGATCAAACTCCGGCGTTTCGGGCGTGGCGTCTGGCCCCAAAATCGACGCGTTAAGGCTGTCTTGCTCGGCGGTAAAGCGCACGCCGTTGACCATGAGGTTGCGGTTGTTGCGCAGTTTAAATGCCGTGTCAGCCGAGCCAGTAAACGTCACGGCGTCTTGGCAGTTGAGCAAGTCGAGCGTGTTGCCAAGCCCGCCTGTGACCAGCTGCAAAGCACCTGCGGGGAGGATGCCACTGTCAAGCATCAGACGCACGCAAAGCTCGGTTACATAGCAGGTCGCTGTCGCGGGCTTCACGACGCAAGGCACGCCCGCCAGAAGGCTTGGCGCGACTTTCTCAAGCATGCCCCAGACGGGGAAGTTGAAGGCGTTGATATGCACAGACACACCTTGCAGTGGCGTGTAAATATGCTGACCAAGGAAGCTGCCAGTGCGGCCAAGTTGCTCGATGTCGCCGTCAACATAGACATGATCATCGGGCATTTCACGCCGCCCCTTGGAGGCGTAAACAAACATCGTTCCGATGCCACCGTCGATGTCAAAGGCGTGGTCGCTTTGCGTGGCCCCTGTGGCGAAGGACGCATCGTAGAGCGCCTGCTTGTGGCCTGTCAGGTGCATGGCCAAAGCCTTGAGCATCCGCGCGCGGTCATGGAACGTCATCGCGCGCAGGGCTGGCCCGCCTTTGGAGCGGCCAAACTCAAGCATCGCCGCGAAGTCTAACCCGTCGTTGCCAGCCCGCGCGATCACCTCGCCTGTCACCGCGCTTTCGATGTCGCGCGCGCCTGCTCCGGGGTTGATCCACTCACCGTGTACAAAGCTTTGGATGTCTTGCTGGCTCATCACGTCCTCCCAAACGATTCTTGCTTAAATATTGACCGACCGGTTGGTTTATGCAAGCTTTCTTGAAATTGAGGGGGGAGCTTCGATGACAATACTGGTAGAAGATCACGGTAATTGGATTGAGATTACACTCAACCGCCCTGACCGTTTGAACAGCTTTAACGAGACCATGCACGCCGAGTTGCGCGCCGCACTTGAGGCCGCAAAAACAAAGCGCGCGGTGCTGTTAACAGGCGCTGGCCGCGGCTTTTGCGCGGGGCAGGATCTGGGCGACCGCAACCCAGCAACAATGGATGGCCCGCCTAACCTTGGCAAAACAGTGCGCGACTTCTGGGCGCCATTAGTGCGCCAGATTCGCGGGCTGGAAATGCCTGTTGTCTGCGCGGTGAACGGCGTTGCGGCTGGAGCGGGCTCCTCGCTCGCGCTTAACTGCGACATGGTTTTTGCCGCCGAGAGCGCCAAGTTCATCCAGTCTTTCGCCAAGGTCGGGCTTATCCCCGACACGGGCGGCAGCTGGCAACTCACCCGCAAGCTGGGTGCGGCGCGCGCTATGGGCCTCGCGCTCACCGCCGAGCCGCTCACCGCCACGCAAGCCGCCGACTGGGGGCTGATCTGGAAGGCGCTCCCCGACGACGCGCTGATGAGTGAGGCGCGCGCACAAACCGAGCGGCTCGCCAATGGCCCAACCTTTGGCTTGGCCGCAACCAAACGCGCCATCGACGCCGCGGCGACCAACACTTTGGATGCGCAACTTGAGCTTGAGGCAGACCTCATGAAAGCCTGCGGCGAGAGCGCAGATTACGCAGAAGGCGTCGCGGCCTTCTTGGGCAAACGCGCACCGGAGTATCAGGGCAAATGAAAAGTATCGCAGAGCAATCGGCCGCCGCCATGTGGGCGGGCGACGAAGCCTCAAAGTGGATGGGATTTGAGATCACCTCCATCACAGAAGGCGCAGCCACGCTTGAAATGACGGTGGCGAAACACCACTGCAACGGCCACGGCATGTGCCACGGTGGCATCACCTTTGCCCTCGCCGACAGCGCCTTTGCTTTTGCGTGTAACTCGCGCAACCAAGCGACTGTGGCGCAGCACAACTCTATCACCTATCTCGCCCCCGGCAAGCTGGGCGACAGGCTCACCGCGACAGCGCGGGAAGTGAGCCTCACGGGGCGCTCAGGCATTTACGATGTCAAAGTGACAACCCAAGCCGGAGTAACGATCGCCGAATTTCGCGGCCATTCGCGCGCGATTAAGGGCAAGCTTTTTGAGGAGGAAAAAGCATGAAAGACCTGACCCCAAGCCGCGACAGCCTTGACCCTATCGAAGTTGCCAGCCGCGACGAAATTCAGGCGCTGCAACTTGAGCGCATGAAGTGGTCGCTGCGCCATGCCTATGACAACGTGCCGATGTATCGCCAGCGCTTTGATGAGGCGGGGGTTCACCCCGATGATCTGAAGTCACTGGCTGACCTCGCGAAGTTTCCGTTCACCTACAAGAACGACTTGCGCGACAACTACCCGTTCGGCCTGAGCGCTGTGCCCAGAGAGCAGCTGGCGCGCATTCATGCCTCGTCGGGCACCACGGGCAAGCCGACTGTTGTTGTCTACACCCAGAACGACATCAACGTTTGGGCCGACACGCTGGCGCGCAGCCTGCGGGCCTCGGGGCTTCAAGCCGGTGACATGGTGCACAACGCCTATGGCTACGGGCTGTTCACAGGCGGCCTCGGCGCGCATTACGGCATCGAGCGGCTTGGCGCGACTGTTGTTCCCATGGGCGGCGGGCAGACGGAAAAGCAGGTTGGCCTGATCACCGACTTTGAGCCAAAGGGCATCATGGTGACACCATCTTACATGCTCAACATTCTTGAAGGCTTTCACAAGGCCGGGATCGACCCGCGGAGCAGCTCGCTGCAAGTTGGCGTGTTTGGCGCCGAGCCTTGGACAAACGCCATGCGCCTTGAAGTGGAAGAGGCGTTTGATATGCACGCTGTCGACATTTACGGCCTCAGCGAGATCATGGGGCCGGGTGTTGCCAACGAATGCATCGAGACAAAAGACGGGCTGCATGTTTGGGAAGACCACTACTACCCCGAGATCATCAACCCAGTCACAGGCGAGGTCGTGGAAGACGGCGAAGAGGGCGAACTTGTGTTCACCACGCTGACCAAAGAAGGCATGCCGATGATCCGCTATCGCACGCGCGATCTGACGCGTTTGCTGCCCGGCACGGCACGCTCAATGCGGCGGATGGAGAAGATCACTGGGCGCTCTGACGACATGATCATCCTGCGTGGTGTGAACGTCTTCCCGACGCAGATCGAAGAGCAAGTGATGGCGACAGGCGGCCTTGCGCCCTACTTCCAGATCGAGCTCTACAAGTCAGGCCGGATGGACGCGATGCGGGTGTTTGTGGAAGCCGCGCCAGACGCGGCGAACGAGCTCGCCAAGACAGCAGCTGCGCGGATGTTGACCAAGCACATCAAAGACATCGTCGGCGTGTCGACAGAAGTTGTTGTCGGCGATCCAGGCTCAGTGGCGCGCAGCCAAGGCAAGGCTGTCCGCGTGATCGACAACCGCGACAGCCAAGAACGGGGCTAAGGCATTGGCGCGCACACTTGCTCAAGACTATGACGACAAGCGCGCGGCTATCTTGCGCGCCGCCGCACGGCTGTTTGCCGACGAGGGCTATGGCCGTGCGTCGATGTCGCAAGTGGCGCAGGAATGCGGCATCTCGAAAGCCAACATCTACCACTACTACCCCAGCAAAGAGGCGCTGCTGTTTGACATGCTCGACAGCCACCTGAGCGAGTTGCGTGACCGCGTTGTTGGGCTTGAGTTCGTAAGCGACGACCCGAAGGAGCAGCTGCGCGAGATCATCACCGAGGTGCTGCTGACGTATCAAGGCGCTGACGCGGAACACGACGTTATGCTGAGCGCCATGCAGGCTTTGCCAGAGCCGCAACAAGACAAGCTGCGCCACTACCAAAAAGAAGCCACCGCCGTGTTGCGCGGCAGATTGGCCGCGATCTGCCCGCCCGATGTGGCCGCTGACCGCGCCAGGCTCTGGGCCTTGACGATGTCTGTCTTTGGCATGCTGAACTGGCACTACAAATGGAGCAGCTCGGCTGACGAAGCCCTGCGCCGCGAGCATGCAGGCTTGATTAGTGACTTGGTGATTGGCGGAGTTGGCAACCTGACGGCTTAAACGCAAAAAGGCCCCGGCATTTCTGCCGAGGCCTCTCATTTTGAAAACGAAGACTTAGTCTTCTTTTTTCTCTTTGGCTTCAGGCGCAACTTCTTCGCCAGTTGTCTGGTCAACAACTTTCATCGACAGGCGCACCTTGCCGCGATCATCAAAGCCCAAGAGCTTAACTTTCACGTCTTGGCCTTCTTTCAGAACGTCTGAAGGGTGGTTCAAGCGGCGGTTTTCGATTTGTGAAACGTGCACAAGGCCGTCGCGCTTGCCGAAGAAGTTAACGAAGGCGCCGAAGTCGACGATCTTCACAACTTTGCCGTCATAGACTTGGCCTTCTTCAGGCTCTGCCACGATCGAGTGGATCATGTCGTAAGCCTTCTTGATGGCCTCGCCGTTTGGCGATGCGATCTTGATGATGCCTTCGTCGTTGATATCAACTTTCGCGCCTGACACTTCAACGATCTCACGGATCACCTTACCGCCTGAGCCGATCACTTCACGGATCTTGTCAGTCGGGATTTGCATTGTCTCAATGCGTGGTGCGTGGATCGAGAAATCAGCCGCGCCGTCGAGCGCTTTGTTCATCTCTTCAAGGATATGAAGGCGGCCTTCTTTCGCTTGCGCGAGGGCTTTTTCCATAATCTCTGGCGTGATGCCTGCAACTTTGATGTCCATCTGAAGTGACGTGATGCCCTCAGCAGTACCGGCAACTTTGAAGTCCATATCACCAAGGTGATCTTCGTCACCCAAGATGTCAGTCAGAACAGCGTAAGAGCCGTCTTCCTCAAGGATCAGACCCATCGCAACACCGGCAACCGCTGTCTTGAGCGGAACGCCCGCGTCCATCATAGCGAGCGAGCCGCCACAAACAGAGGCCATAGATGACGAGCCGTTTGACTCGGTGATCTCTGACACAAGGCGGATCGTGTAGGGGAAGTCTGTCGCGGCAGGCAGAACAGCCTGAAGCGCGCGCCAAGCCAGCTTACCATGGCCGATTTCGCGACGGCCGGGAGGGCCCACGCGGCCAGCTTCACCAACCGAATAGGGAGGGAAGTTGTAGTGCAGCAGGAAGTTTGACTTGAAGTTGCCGTGCAGCGCGTCGATGAACTGCTCGTCGTCTCCGGTGCCGAGCGTCGTTACAACGAGGCCCTGCGTTTCGCCGCGTGTGAACAGCGCTGAGCCGTGTGTACGGGGCAGAAGGCCGGTTTCGCTCACAATCGGGCGCACTGTGTCGAGCGCGCGGCCGTCGATACGCTTGCCTGTTTTGACAACGTCACCACGCAGGATGCCCGCTTCGAGCTTTTTCATCGCCGAGCCAAGGTTGGCGTCGTCGCGTTGCTCGTCTGTCAGCGCGTCCATAACTACGGCACGGGCCGCCGAAACAGCTGTTGTGCGCTCTTGCTTGTCGGTGTTGGCAAAAGCAGCGCGCATGTCTTTTTCGCCAGCTTTTTTCACAGCTTCGTAAAGCTCTGAGTAGTCAGCAGGCTGGAAGTCAAACGGCTCTTTCGCGGCGTCTTCGGCCAGCGAAATGATGCAGTCGATAACCGGCTGGATGTTGTCATGAGCGAACTTCACCGCGCCAAGCATTTCTGCTTCTGTCAGTTCGTAGGCCTCGGATTCAACCATCATCACGGCGTCTTTTGTGCCGGCGACAACAAGGTCCAAACGCTGGTCTGGGTTGTTGCGAAGGTCTTGCATGTCGTCAACCGTTGGGTTGAGCACATAGTCACCGTCTTCAAAGCCAACGCGCGCACAGGCGATCGGGCCCATGAACGGTGCGCCAGAAATTGTGAGCGCTGCTGAGGCGGCGATCATCGCAACCATGTCAGGGTCGTTCACAAGGTCATGCGACAGAACTGTACACATCACCAGAACTTCGTTTTTGAAGCCAGGAACAAACAGCGGGCGCAGCGGGCGGTCAATAAGACGCGCAGTCAGCGTCTCTTTTTCCGTCGGGCGCGCTTCACGCTTGAAGAAGCCACCGGGGATTTTACCGGCAGCGTAGTATTTCTCTTGGTAGTGAACTGTCAGCGGGAAGAAGTCTTGGCCCGGCTTTTGCTTTTTCGCAAAAGTAACAGCAGCCATAACTGACGTTTCACCCAATGTGGCGATGACACAGCCATCTGCCTGACGAGCAATCTTGCCCGTTTCGAGTGTCAGCGTCTCTTCGCCCCACTCGATCGATTTCTTAGTTACGTTAAACATATCGTTTCCTATGTCGGAGCACCCACGAGCGTATCCCGTGTCTCCTGTTTGAATGGCGGCCCCATTGCCGCCGGCTCTTACTATCATACTTTGGTGTGCCAGAGCCTTTGCCCACCTTCTCAGATTAGCGGGCCATACACGAGTTTTGGCTGTTTGGAAACAAAGTAATTGGCCGTGTCTCTGTATCAATAACAGAGTGTTTTTAACCTCTAGGTAGATTATTGCTGCTAAAGTGAATTAACTGAGGCTTTAAAGCGGCTCGATTGCCGGCTTACCGCGAGGACCAATGACAAAATCCAAACTCATTTTTACCGTTCTATTTGCTGTGTTTTTCGGCTGCACCCTGTTGACGGCAACTGCTCAAGCCAAAGACGCTGACAAGCCTCGCATCGTCGCGATTGGCGACAGCCTGATGGCGTGGCACCGCGGCGCTGACCTTTCGATTGCCGATGCCGTGTCTAGAGGGCTGGGTGAGCCTGTCACCAACCGTGCCATTTCCGGCGCGAGGATCATCTATGGCCTGCCTGTGAGCGGCGCTTTGGGCATGAAGATCACCAATCAGTTTCGCAAGGACACAAAGGCTGACTGGGTCATCATGACAGGGGGCGGTAACGACTTCATGCTGGGCTGTGGCTGCGGCGCTTGCGAGCGGCGCATGGCACGGCTCATTTCCACTGACGGGCGCAAGGGCGAAGTGCCCAAACTGGTGTCGCGCATTCGCAAAACCGGCGCGCGCGTTGTCTATGTTGGCTATTTGCGCAGCCCGGGCATGGGCTCTCCGATCGAGGCCTGCAAAGACGAGGGCGACGAGTTTGAAGCGCGCCTTACCAAGCTCGCAAAACGCGATAAGGGCCTCTACTTTCTCTCGCTGCGAGACCTTGTCCCCAGCGGCGACCGCAGCTTTCACGGCGCCGACATGATCCACCCCTCGCGCAAGGCGAGCCGCGCCATTGGTGCGCGCGTGACACGTCTGATCAAGAAGGCCGACCGCGCCCGCTGATGCAATCGTGATCGCGCTGTCGTTGATCGCATTTGCCCCGAGCGCTAAGCTCTTGATGAAAAGAGGAGGCCGCCATGCGCTGGATATTCGCCACTATTGCCACAGTTTTCATGCTTGGCTTCGCACTGCCCGCGAGCGCGCAGATTGACAAGATACTCTCGTCTGGCACCGCGCCTGTTGGTGTTGTCTTTGAGGTGGTGCAAGGCGACGAAAGCGCGCTCAGCTGGGCCCTCCCGAAGATCGAACGCTACTCCAAACAGCTCAAGTCGCAGTTCCCCGAAATCGAGATTGCCGTTGTCACCCATGGCAATGAACAGTTCGGTCTGGTGGCTAACTTCAAAGGCAGCAAAGCCCAAAGAATCAGACGAAAGGCTTTGCAGATGACAGAGGCTGGCACCGAGTTACACGTCTGTGGCGGCCATGCATCAGCGCGCGGCGTTTCGGCCAGTGCATTTCCTGCACACATCAACGTTGCGCCCTCGGGCCCGGCACAAGTGCAGGCACTGCGCGATCTTGGTTACAAGCTCGTGCAAATCAGACAGCCCTAAACAGCATCGCTAAAGCGTTTCGAGTTTATGTTGGATCACAGCGTGAACTCGAAACGCGCGAAACACTGATATGTTGTGGGCGTTTCGACATATTCTGCGATCCACACAATAAGTCGAAACGCTTTAAATAGTGAAAAAGCCGCGCTCTAGTTTCCTAGAACGCGGCTCCATAAATTCGCTGTGATCTGCGCTTAGCGGCGGATGCCGAGGCGTTTGATCAGGTCTTGGTAACGCGCTTCGTCTTTGCCTTTGGTGTAGTCCAGAAGCTTACGACGCAGAGCAACCATTTTGAGAAGGCCACGGCGACCGTGGTTGTCTTTCTTGTGGGTTTTGAAGTGCTCTGTCAGCGTTGTGATACGTGATGTCAGAATGGCAACCTGAACTTCAGGTGAGCCAGTATCGCCTTCTTTGGTGGCGAATTCTTTCATCAGGCGTGTTTTTTCTTCAGCTGTAATCGACATCGGGGGTCTCCTTAAAAAAGTGTTTCGTTCGGGCACAAGCCGGGATGTCGTCCAGCAAGGTCCATGAGATGTGTTGGCCCAGATAGGCCGAACAGAAGCAGCACATAGTGCGATTCATCTGAAAAGAAAAGGGAATTCAGTCAGGCGCATTTGGCCAAAGGCAAACTATGTTGATTGTCAAAGGCAAAGCGGCTTGGCGGCATTAAATCGCGAACAATACAGATGCGTCATCCTGCGCCATGATCAGGACGTCATCCATCGTCATTGGCACGTCAGAATCGACGGCTGCAACAAGCGAGCCGTTCAGCATTACATGGGTGATATCGTCATCAAGAGCGTCGGCAACCAGCGTCACTTCGGGGGTTTCATCCCCTTCCGCGCCGTCATAGACAAGAACCAAGTGGTCTTCTTCAGGCTCAAAACCAAGCACAACAACTTCGTCACCAGCTTCGACCCAGTCGCCAAGCACGATGTTGTCGACGCCCAAGCCAGCGGTCACGATGTCGCCATTGCCCGCGATAATGTCGTCGTCACCAGACCCACCATTCAGAAAGTCTTGCGACGCGTCGCGGCCATCAATCAAGTCATCGCCAGCGCCGCCAAACAGCACGTCTTCACCCGCGCCGCCAGTGAGGCTGTCGTCGCCAAGCCCGCCATGCAACGCATCGGCACCCGCGCCGCCACGGAGGATATCATTGCCCTCGCCACCGTGCAGCGTGTCGTCTCCCGCGCTGCCATCCATGACGTCATCATCAGCATGGCCGAACAGGCTGTCATCGCCCTCATCTCCGGACAGCTGATCGGCACCTGCCTCGCCATGTAGCGTGTCGCTACCAAGGCCGCCCGAAAGATCGTCCGCGCCCTCGGCTCCGTGCAAGTCATCGTCGCCCGTGCCGCCGATCAACGTGTCGTCGCCACCGTAACCGTTGAGCTGGTCGTCGCCCTCGGAGCCGTTCATGACTTCGCCATCTTCACTGCCAGCTTCTATCAAGCCGTCGTCAGACGAACGATCTCCAATGTTAAGAATGTCTTCGCTGGGGTTTGCGCTGGGGTTTGCGGTTTCGGGGGTGTCAATCAGTGTGTCCGAGCTTTCGTCAGAATCGTCGAAGCCCACGAAAACCGTTGCGCCAACAAGCGCCATACCCATTAAACCAGCAAGGATCAGCATTAACCGACTCCATATCCATACAAGATGCCAATAGGCCAGAAACCAGTCATTTAGTCAAAAGGATAAGGTCAAAATGGTTAACGGCTGCTTTCGATCTGAGCCGCTATTTGTGCCGCCCACTCGCCGATCACCGGAATGAACTCGATCTGCGCCACCCACCAAGCCAGAAGAGACACCAGCAGCGTTGCGCCAAGAACCGAGCCAAGCCCGAAGGCCAGCCCGCGCATGAAGTTGAAACCCAAAAGCCGCCAGAGCGAGTTGTGCAGCGTCACAAAGCGATGCGTGTTAAGCCGCTCGACTTCCTGAGTGAGGCGCTCAAGCGCGTGGTGAACTTCTTCCGGAGTTTTCTCAGTCATCGCAAAACCGCCTTTAAAACCAACGTTCAGGTTGCTGGGTATAGGCAATATAAAGCGGATGCCTAGGATGGCCAGCCTTTGTCAGGCCAAGGTGGTAAACAGGCAAGCCTGTCGCGCGCAAAACGCCCTCCATCGCTGCGCCGCGCGCCAAATGCTCGCCGTGTGCGCCCCAACCCGCGATGATCTGATCAGCCCATGCGCAGCCCTCTGTTATGGCCTTGTCGTTTGCGGCGCCAACAGGCTCGGCGGCGGCGCGCATTTTCTTCGGGTCAGTGTCGCGCCAGGCAAAGATGTTCGTCACTTGAAAGCTGCCAAAGCCTAGGGTGCGTGCACGCCGCTCACAGCGCTCGACTGTCGGGTCGTTTTGCACTTCTGTCGCGGTTGACGGGTTGAGCATGATGAACAGCGCTTTTCGCCCTGCAGGCTCCCAGATACGCGTTAGCGAATAGCGATACTTCTCGCAGTCAGAGTAGACGGCCGTAGACGGCGCATCACCCTTGGTGTGGGTGCGCGTTATCATGCTTTCCAGTCGAAAAAGCCTTCGCCCGCTTGCCCCAAAAGCTTCGCGGCCATCTCGCGGCCAAGCGCGGCACCGTCTTCAATAGGCGCGCTCATGTCATCGCTGATCGCCTCGCTGCCGTCAGGGCGCAGCACTTCGCCGCGCAGGCGCAGTGCTGCGCCGTCAAGCTCGGCCAAGGCCGCGATGGGCGTTTCGCAAGAGCCGTCAAGTGCTGCCAAAAAGGCGCGCTCGGCTGTGAGGCGCTGGCCAGTTTCCGTGTCGTGCAGTGCGGCAAGCATGTCAGCCACGCGCGCGTCACCCTCGCGGCGCTCGATGCCGATCGCGCCCTGCGCGACGGCTGGCAGCATGTCGGTTACTTCAATGGGCGTCGCTGGCACTTCGCCGATCATGCCAAGCCGCGTAAGGCCCGCCATGGCGAGGAACGTCGCATCGGCCACGCCCTCGCCAAGCTTCTTAAGCCGCGTTTGCACGTTTCCGCGAAACTCAACCAGTGTCAGATCGGGCCGCTTCACCGCAAGCTGCGCGCGGCGGCGCAGGGAAGACGAGCCCATAACTGCGCCTTCGGGCACCTCGGCCAGCGAGGCATATTTCAAGCAAACGAAAGCATCGCGCACGTCTTCACGCGGCAAGTATGTGTCAAGCAACAGCCCCTTAGGCTGCAACGTCGGCATGTCTTTCATCGAGTGAACGGCAAGGTCGATACTGCCATCGAGCAGCTGCTCTTCAATCTCTTTGGTAAACAGCCCTTTGCCGCCCAGCTCTTTGAGTGGCTTGTCCTTCGCGATCAGCGCGGCGTCGTCGCCTGTCGTTTTGATGACAACAACCTCAAAGGCCTCTTGCGGCAAGTCAAACGCCTCAGAAAGCCGCGTGCGTGTCTCGTAGGCCTGCGCCAGAGCGAGCGGCGAGCCACGGGTGCCTATCTTGAGGGGCGAAGCGGGAGTTGGGAGTTGTTTAACCATACCCCCTGTTAGACGCGGCGTGTTGTCCTTTCAAGCTGCACTTACTTGACATCTCGCCCCAGCCAAGGGACGAACACGCCAACACCGAGGAGAGACACATGGCACAGCAAAAGAAAATCCTACGCGCTTTGGCGGGCGAAACGCTTGAAACACCGCCGATCTGGATGATGCGCCAAGCAGGCCGCTACCTGCCCGAATACAAGGCAACCCGTGCTCAGGCGGGTGACTTTCTGTCGCTGTGCTACAACTCCGAACTGGCCTGCGAAGTCACGCTGCAGCCGATCCGCCGCTATGGCTTTGACGCCGCAATCTTGTTTGCCGACATCCTGCTGGTGCCCCAAGCCTTGGGCGCTGACCTCTGGTTTGTCACGGGCGAAGGCCCGCGGCTTTCGACGATCACCGACAAGGCCGGCTTTGACGCTTTGAAGCCGGCGGATGCGATCCATGAGCACCTCTCGCCGATCTACGAAACTGTGAAACTGCTGCGCCAAGAGCTGCCTGACGAGACAACCCTCATCGGCTTTGCTGGGGCGCCTTGGACAGTGGCGACCTATATGGTCGCAGGCCGCGGCACACCCGACCAAGGGCCAGCGCATGCACTGAAAGACAGTAACCGCGAGGTGTTTGAGGCTTTGCTGGGGCGCATCACAAACGCGACTGTCACGTACCTCTCCGAGCAGATCAAGGCAGGCGCAGAAGTTGTGAAGATCTTCGACAGCTGGGCAGGATCGCTCAAGGGCGACGACTTTATCAACTACGCGGTAAAGCCAGCGGCCGAGATCACGGCAGCCTTGAATGCCCTGCACCCCGGCGTGCCCGTTATCGCCTTCCCGCGCGGCGCGGGAGAACGCTATGTTGGATTGCACAAAGCCATCGGCGCCGACTGCATAGCACTTGACGATGGCGTCACTGCCGAATGGGCCGCTGCCAACGTCCAGACTGGCGGCTGCGTGCAAGGCAACCTCAAGTCTTCGCATATGGTGACAGGCGGTGACGAGTTGGTGCGCGAAACCCGTCGTATCGTTGCTGCGCTGAAAAACGGCCCGCATATCTTCAACCTCGGCCACGGCATCACGCCCGACGCCGACCCCGAAAATGTGCAGCTGATGATTGATACAGTGCGCGGCGGTTGAACCGTCAGCCGGAATTTTCAAAAATTCCGCACCGTTTTCTTACAAAGAAAACGACTACTCTCGCAGGCTTGGCAGCCCGATACCCGTGCTTTCAAATCCGCCATCCACGGCGATGACTTGGCCTGTCACATAGCTTGCCTTGTCAGAGCAGAGGAAGGTGATCACATTGCCGATCTCGTCTTCCGACCCATATCGGCCCAGCGGGATCGCGTCGTGATAAGCGTCGATAATGTCTTGGCTGTGCACGGCCATTGCCAGCTTGGTGCGCACAGGGCCGGGGCAGACGCAGTTGACGCGCACGCCAAACTCGCCCCACTCGGCGGCTTGCTGTTGCGTAAGGTGCATGACGCCCGCCTTGGATGTGCCGTAGGCCACCCGCAAAGTTGACGCGCGTAAACCGCTTATTGAGGCGATGTTCACGGCCGCGCCCTTGGCCCGCTTGAGCAGTGGCGCGCTAGCCTGCGACATGAGGAAAACACCGTCAAGGTTGGTCTCCATCACGGTGCGCCAGCGTGCGAAATCTGTCTCGTCAATCGGGCCAAAGTCAGCAACGCCCGCGTTGTTGACCAGCGCGTCGAGCTGGCCTGCCCAAGCATCAACTTCGGTGATGATCGCGGTGACATCTTCCGCTATCGAAACATCTTTGCTGAGCACTAAGACATCGGCCAGCCCTTCAGCGGCGCAGCTAAGCTCATCGCCGTCACGATCAACCATCGCAACCCGCCAGCCTTCAGCCAGAAACAGCTTGGTTGTGGCAAGGCCAATGCCGCGAGCGGCGCCTGTTACGAGTGCGGTTTTCATCAGTGAGCCTTTCGCAGTTCTGGAGGTTTTAGAATTTGAGTATTTTTACAAAAGAAAAACTAAACCCACTTCGCCAAAGGCGGCAGGCTCATCAGAACAGCGTTGGCGTCATGGCCTGTCTCAAGACCAAACTTAGTGCCGCGATCATAGACAAGGTTGTACTCGGCATAGAGGCCGCGGTGCACGAGTTGTGCGTCTTTCTCTGCGTCGCCCCAAGGCTGCGCCATGCGTTTTTCAGTGAGTGGCACAAATGCCGGAAGGAAGGCGCGGCCAATGTCTTGGATAAAGCTGAAGTCAGCTTCCCAGTCGCCAGTGTTGTGGTCATCAAGGAAAATGCCGCCAACGCCGCGCGCGCAGTTGCGGTGCGGGATGTAGAAATACTCATCTGCCCACTCTTTGAGGCGCGGGTAGTACTCCGTTCCATGCTTGTCGCAATGCTCTTTCTGCACGGCATGAAAATGCGCCGTGTCTTCGGCGTATTCGATACATGGGTTGAGGTCTGAACCGCCGCCAAACCACCAGCCATGCGGCGTCCAGAACATACGGGTGTTCATGTGCACGGCCGGGCTATTCGGGTTTTGCATATGCGCCACGAGGCTGATGCCCGACGCCCAAAAGCGCGGATCGTCTTTCATGCCGGGCATACCTTTGCGCGCCATCATCGCCGCCTGAGCCCGCTCGCCCAACGTGCCGTAGACTTCCGAAACGTTGACCCCGACTTTCTCAAACACACGCCCGCCGCGCATCACACTCATCAGCCCGCCGCCCGCGTCAGAGCCGTCGTCAGCTGTGCGTTTGGTGTCGCTCACGTCAAACTTGCCAACAGGCGCATCACCGCCAAAACCTGCCTCTAGGCCTTCAAAAGCAGCAACGATATTATCGCGCAGGCTACGAAACCAAGCGCTCGCTTTGGCTTTTTCTTCAATCATATCGCTCATGATATTTCCTCTAGTGTACCCGCAAATGTGCCCGTTAGTGCGCTGGCGCTGAAACCGGATCAAGCAGGGTGCGCCCGCCGTCAACTGTCAGCACTTGGCCTGTCATAAACCCTGCCCCGTCAGAGGCCAAGAACTGGACCGCCTCAGCAAGCTCTGTCGGGCTGGCAATGCGCCCCAAAGGCGTGCCATTCTCGATGATATCGCGAAAATCCGGGCTCTCTTTGAGCTTCTCCTGCAGAGACGCACTCATCACCGAGCCCATAGCAACCGCGTTCACCCGAATGCGACTGCCAGCAAGCGCAACAGCCAGCGAGCGCGTCATCTGCTCAAGTGCTGCGTTCGATATCGACAGAGCCATCAGCTCGGGGTGCGCGCGGGTGGCCAGAATAGACGACAGGTTGATGATCGAGCCACTGGGGCCATCGTCGCTGTCTTCGCCCTGCTTGATCATCCGCTTGGCAACCAGCTGGCTCAGCCGAAGCGATGTCATCAAGTTCTGCTCAAGCGCCACTTCAACAGCGTCATCATCGGGGTTAAGCGGATCAGAGCGCAAAACCTGACGCGAGGCATTGACCAAAATATCTACCCGATCGAAGGCATCTATCGTCGCGGAAAGCAGGTTTGCGACTGTCAGTTTTTCGCGCAAATCACCTGAGAAACCGCGAATGTTGCTGCCCTCTTCCTGCTCGCCAACTTCTTTGGCAAGGCTCGCCTCATCCATATCGGCAAACATAACCTTGGCACCCTTGTCGACAAAATGCCGTGCAATCGCGAGGCCGACGCCATTGCCTGCCCCCGTGACGATCGCCGTTTTTCCACTGATTGAAAGCGACATGGCGCGCTCCTTTATTTGTTGAGTGGCAGGCTTTGCGCACCCTGTTAGCGCAAAACCCTAACGCTTACGAGCCGGCTTGGAAGCATGCAGCAGTTTAAACCGCGAGTTTCCGCCAAACTCCTTAACCACTTTAAACTGCGCGCCCAGCACTTCTTCGTAGGGCAAGTGCCGGTTGGCGACCATGTAAAGGTTGCCCATCCCTTTCAACATGCGGGCCGCGTTCTGGATAAACTGTTGGCCCAGTTCCGGCACGCCCTTGCGCCCGATGTGAAACGGCGGGTTCATGACAACTGTGTCAAAGTTTGCCTTCGGCTCCCAGCGCGTCGCATCATCCCAGTGGAACTGCACTCGCGTATCTTGCAGGTTATGCTCGGCGCATTTTAGCGCGGCATGGCTGGCCTCAACGAGGTGCAATTCCTCAACCTCATCATGCGCCAAAATATGGCGCGACAGGTAGCCCCAGCCGCCGCCCAGATCAGCAACTTGCTTGCCAAGCTTCTCGGGCAAAGCCGCAACCAAAAGGCGCGAGCCTTCGTCTGCTTTTTCCGCCGAAAACACTCCGGGGACAGTAAAGAAACCATCTTGGTTTTCGCCGCCTTCGCCCAAAGCGGCCCAATCAGCCAGCGCATCAGCGGTCACGTCACAGGCAAAAACCTTGCCATGCGCTTTGCTATAGGCCGCGCTGCAATCCCCGCGCTTCCGCAGCTCTTTGAAGTGGCTGTCAACACCGTCGGTCTTGAGGCCATCAACAACAATCCTACCCTGTGCAAGCTTACCCTGTGCAAGCGCGGCAGCACGAGCGAACATAACCCGCCCCTCGATGCGCCCACGTGGCACAAAGACAAGCCCCAGCGCAGCAGCTTCCGGCGCTTCGGTGCTCACGTCATAACCTTGCGCTGCATAAGCTCTCGCCGCGATTACATCATCGCAGACCAGTTTCACGCGCTCAGCGGGCAGGCCCGTAAGGCTCTGGCCGCTGGCTCCAAAAACGGCAATATCGCCAACCTCAGGCAATGCGATATGCCCTGCGTCAAGCGCCAAAGAAAGTCGTGTATCCATCATTCGTCAGGCTTTCCAAAAGGCGAAGCGCGCCTCACTCTTTTTCCATTGTGCATTGCAAGGGGTGCTGGTTCTGCCGCGCAGCGTCCATCACTTGCGCAACTTTTGTTTCGGCAATCTCATGCGAGAACACGCCAACAACCGCAAGGCCCTTCTTGTGCACAACCAACATAATCTCAAACGCCTGTGCGTGGTTCAATCCAAAGAAGCGCTCCAGCACATGAACCACAAACTCCATCGGGGTATAGTCATCATTGAGCAGCATCACCTTGTACAGCGGTGGCCGCTTGGTCTTGGGCTTCGTTGCGGTGATAACCGAGGTATCGCCCTCGTCTCCGCCCTCATCGCCCGACATGATCAACTCAAAACTCTGCATGAAATCCGCTAAATGCCCTCTGGTCTGCGAAACTCTATATAGCCCATGTATCCGCCCTGAAAAGAGGCAGCACCGCGAATGTAATCTGCCTTGGGCTTTTTCTTCGTAAAAATACTCAAATCAACAGCCGCAAAAAGCGCAAGTCAAACTGGGTCATCCAATGATTTCAAACTTATTCACATCAACCAAGCCTCTGTCGGTGATCTTCAGATTCGGGATGACAGGCAGCGCCAGAAAGGCCAGTTGCAGGAATGGCTCATGCAAGGTCACATCCAAACTCGCCGCCGCCGCGCGCAGCGGGATCAGCTGTTCATGCACTGTCTCATAGCTCCCAAGGCTCATCAGCCCAGCCAAGGGCAGGGCCAGTTCGGCCAGCACTTCGCCTTGCTCAACCACAACAAACCCGCCTTCGATCTCGCTCAGACGGTTCGCCGCCAGCGCCATGTCGTCATAGTCCGCCCCCACAACCGCGATATTGTGGTGGTCGTGGCAGACAGTCGAGGCAATCGCGCCGCGCTTCAGCCCGAAACCACGCACAAAGCCCGTCGCGATGTTGCCGTTCTTGCCATGCCGCTCGATCACCGCGATTTTCACCAAGTCACGCGAGACATCAGGCCGCTTGTCGCCATCCACAATCGCGATGTCCTCATGCAGATGCTCGGTAATGATCTTGCCCTCGATAATCCCGATCACATCTGTCTCAACGCGGTTGCCGGTTGTGCGAAACGCCTCCGCCGTCACTTTCGGCGCATTCACCGAGGCACGCCCGACAGGGCTGACGAGAGAGCGCGCAGCATATGCCTCTTCGCAAAGCCGCACGCCGCCAGCAAAGACATGCTGCACATCACAGGCCTCAAGGCTGCCCACGGCCACAATATCAGCACGCTTACCCGGGCTGATCTGCCCACGGTCTTTCAGCCCGAAAGCCTCCGCCCCCGACAGGCTCGCCGCACGGTAAACTGCGCGCGCCGAGCACCCGCGCTCTATCAGACGTCTGATCATGTAATCCAAGTGCCCTTGCTCAGCGATATCAAGCGGGTTCCTGTCGTCAGTGCACAGGCACATATAAGCGCTGGTGAAATCGTCCAGAACCTCGGCCAATGCCTCCAAGTCCTTGCTGACAGAGCCCTCGCGAATAAGCACGCGCATGCCTTTTTGCAGCTTCTCGCGAGCCTCACTAGCATGTGTTGCCTCATGCTCGGTCCTGATTCCCGCGCTGATATAAGCGTTCAGGTCGGCCCCCGACAAAAGCGGCGCGTGGCCGTCGATATGCTTGCCGCGAAACAACTCAAGCTTCGCCATCGCTTCGGGGTCTCGGTGAATAACCCCGGGATAGTTCATAAACTCCGCCAGCCCGCTTACTTGAGGGTGGTTCATCAGCGGCGCGAGGTCACTGGCCAAAATCCGCGCGCCAGAGGTTTCCATCTCGGTAGAGGGCACACAAGAGCTGAGGTTTACGCGCAAATCCATCAGCAGCCGCTCCGACGCTGAGAGGAAATACTCAAGGCCCGAAACGCCCAGCACATTGGCGATCTCGTGAGGGTCACAAATCGCCGTGGTTACGCCGCGCGGCCCAACGCAGCGGTCAAACTCAAACGGAGTTAATAGCGAGCTTTCGACATGCAGATGCGTGTCGATAAATCCGGGCACCAGCGTCAGCCCGCTTACATCAAACACTTCGCGCGCCTCATAAGCCGCGCCAATGCCGGCGATCAGGCCCTGAAAAATAGCCACATCGCCGTCAATCAGCGCGCCCGTGACAACGTCAAACATTTGCCCGCCACGCAGCACTGTGTCGGCTGGCGCATCGCCGCGCGCAACGGCAATCAGCTCTTCAAGCTTGGGGGGTGCTTTGCGCATGTCGTGCCTCCTTGAGCCAGCTCAGCCCATCTACAGTTGCGCCGCGCGGATGATACTCGCAGCCGATCCATCCGGCATATCCGGCGGTGTCCAGCGCAGCAAGCAACCCGCCCTGCCCCTTCGGCTCGTGCCGCTCAGGCGCCCCCGCGATCTGAATATGCGCGACATGCGGCAACACGTCTGGCAGCGCCGCCAAAGCCTCGCCATGGGTGCGCTCATGGTGATAGACGTCCCATTGGAGTGCAACATTCTCGTGGTCGATCTTATGCAAAAGCTCCAGCGCTTGGTCGGTCCGGCTGAGAAAATATCCAGGCATATCATGCAGGTTGATCGGCTCGATCATCACTGTGCACCCGATGCGCGCCAGCCTGTCAGCCGCCAGACGCACATTTGCAATGTAACAGGCCTCAGCCTCGGCTCCTTCAGCGAGCCCCGCCATGCAATGCAGTCTTGCAGCCCGCAATACGCGGGCATATTGCACCGCAGTATCGACACTCTGCGCAAACTCCGCCTCACGGCCCGCCAGTGCCGCCAAGCCGCGCTCGCCAGCCGCCCAGTCTCCGCAGGGCAGGTTAAACACCGAAAGCCCAAGCGCGTTGCCCTCGATAGCCCCGGCAAGGCTCTCGGGCACATAGGCATAGGGGAACAAAAACTCGACACCGCCAAAGCCTGCGCGGCGCGCCGCAACAAAGCGGTCCTCAAACGCATGCTCCGTGAACATCATCGAAAGGTTGGCTGAAAACCGCAGCATCACTCACACTCCCTTTTGCGCCACGCCCCCAACATAGGTCTGCGTCACGCTGCGATCATCGCCCATGATCATCAAAAGGAAAAGCTCTTCTGCAAGTGTTTCTACGCGCTCCTGCCTGAGCCGCATTTCGGGCGTGGCCCCTGCGTTAAGCACGACCATGTCAGCCGCACTACCCGCCTCAAGCGTGCCGATTTCGGCCTCAAGCCCAAGCACCTCGGCGTTGCCCCGCGTGATCCAGTCAAACGCGGTGTAAGGGTGCATTTGTTGGCGCTGAAGCTGCAGTACCTTGTAGCCTTCGTTGAGCGTTTGCAGCATCGAGTAAGACGTGCCGCCGCCAATGTCTGTGGCGATGCCGCTCAGGATGCCTCGCGCCCGCAAACTCGCCTCGTCAAACAGGCCAGAGCCAAGAAACAGGTTACTTGTCGGGCAGAAAACAGGCTTCGCGCCCGTCGATGCCATCACCTCAATCTCGCGAGGCTCAAGGTGAATACAATGGCCCAAAAGTGCTCGTTCGCTTAGCAACCCGCAGTCTTCATAGATGCCGAGATAGTCTTTCGCTTCGGGGTAAAGCGCCCGCGCGCGCGCGATCTCATCAACGTTCTCGTCGACATGGGTTTGCATGTAGCATGTCGGATTTTCGCCGACTAAAGCGCCCGCCAATTCCAATTGCTCAGGGCTAGATGTGAGCGCAAATCGCGGCGTGACAGCGTAGTGCATACGCCCTGTTCCGTGCCACTTTTCTATCAGCGCACGGCTCTCGTCATAGCCCCGCTGCGGCGTGTCGCGCAAAGCCTCTGGCGCGTGGCTATCCATCATAACTTTGCCGCCCACCATGCACATTCCGCGCGCGTGCCCCTCCGCAAAGAACGCCTCGGCACTTTCCGGGTGCACCGAGCAATAGGCGACAGCCGTTGTTGTGCCGTGGTTTGTCAGCCCGTCGTAGAAGCCTTTGGCCATGCGCGCAGCGTGGTCAGCATCAGCAAAGCGCGTCTCTTCGGGGAAGGTGTAGCTGTTGAGCCAGTCAAGCAAGTCACGGCCCCATGACGCCAGAACCTGCACCTGCGGAAAGTGCAGATGGGTGTCGATAAACCCCGGCATGATAAGATGTGGGCGATGGTCGACAACCTTCGCCTCAGGGGCCTGCGCGCGCAGCTCCGCCGCCTCGCCCATCGCGACAATGCGCCCCGCGCGCACCAAGACAGCGCCGTCTTCCACATAAGTGAAAGCCGCCTCATCGCCCGCGCCATCGCAGCGGCGCTGAAAACTCAGCACTCGGCCCAAAAATACTGTATCGTTCATCGTATTTCCTTAACCGCCGACGTCTTAACATCTGCATAATACGCCTGCAAAACCGCCATAACTTCGGCGGTAACAAATGCGGCGATAACCTCTGGCCGCCTGCCATTCTTCCCGCCGCCCTTGCTGGCCGCTGCCATCGGACAGATCAGCGCGCTCACATCGCCCTCGGCCCAGTTGATAAACTGTGCTCGTTTGCTCTTTGAGCCGATCATCCCGACATAGGCCGCATCGCCGCGCGCCAAGGCTTCCTGCGCCAGTAAGAAATCCAATGCATGCTCGTGGGTGGCAACAATATGCGCAGCGCCCGCACGGGCCGTTCGCACCACTGTTTCGGGCAGAGGCGTTAAAAACGTCTCGACGCCCTCTGGCGCCAACACGATCTCCTCGGGGCGGCTATCAACCAGCTTGAGCGCCACAGGCAACGGCGCGAAGGCGCGCGCCAGTGCGCGGCCTACATGCCCTGCGCCGTAAACGATCACTTCAGGCTGCGCCGCAATCCGCGCGCGCTCGGCCTTCAAAAGGTTGCGCTTATCAACGGCATCCATCTGCTCAAGCTCAAGCACAACACGCCCGCCGCAACACTGGCCAATCTCTGGGCCAAGTGGCACATCCATCTGGCGAGACTGCCCATCAGGGCAGGCGAGCAAACGGCGCGCCTCATCCATCGCCATATACTCAAGTTGCCCACCGCCTATCGTGCCAAGCTGCGCCACATTACTCACCAGCATAAACGCGCCTTCTTCGCGTGGCACCGAGCCCTGAACCCCTGCAAGCGTCACGCAAACAACGTCGCTGTGTGCTTCCAGAAATCCGATCAACTCATGCATTTCGCTTCAGCCTTTCTACGGCCATCAAAACGCGCTCAGGCGTTGCGGGCGCATCCAAGCGCGGGCACTCGGCGTAACCCGCGACTGAGGCAACGGCATGGCCCAGTGCTTCAAACACCGAAATGCCAAGCACGAACGGCGGCTCGCCTACAGCCTTTGAGCGTTTGATCGTGCGCTCGGGGTTCTCGCTCCACTCCGCCAGCCGCACGTTAAACTCGCGCGGCTTGTCGCTCGCCAGTGGGATCTTATAGGTGCTGGGTGCGTGTGTGCGCAGACAGCCTTTGTCGTCCCACCACAACTCTTCCGTGGTCAGCCAGCCCATCCCTTGGATGAATGCGCCTTCGACTTGGCCTTTGTCCAAAACAGGGTTCAGTGAACGGCCCACATCATGCAGCACATCGGCGCGCTCAACGCGGTATTCTCCGGTGAGCGTATCAACCCAAACTTCGCTGCACGCCGCGCCATATGCGAAGTAGTAGAACGGGCGGCCCTGGCCCTTGTCGCGGTCCCAATGGATCTTGGGCGTTTTGTAAAAACCAGCCGCCGAGAGTTGCACCCGCGCCATATAGGCCTGCGACACGAAGTCGGCCCAAGCGTGCTCGGCTCCGCCGCAAAGCACCTTGCCGTCAACAAACTGCAAGTCGCTGCATTCAGCGCCCCAGCGCTCGGTGGCAAAGCCGACAAGCCGCGCCTTGATCTGCTCGCAAGCATCAAGCGCCGCCATGCCGTTCAGGTCTGTTCCCGACGAAGCAGCCGTCGCGCTGGTGTTGGGCACTTTGTCAGTCGCGGTTGCGGTGATCTTGACCCGCCCGAGAGCAACCCCAAACGCCTCTGCCACGATCTGCGCGACCTTGGTGTTCAGCCCTTGGCCCATCTCGGTGCCGCCGTGGTTGATCATGATCGAGCCGTCTTTATAGACATGCAGCAAAGCACCCGCTTGGTTAAACCATGTCGCGGTAAAGCTGATGCCGAACTTCACTGGCGTCAGCGCAATGCCGCGCCTGACAACCCCGCCCTTAGCATTATGCGCGACAATTTCGGCGCGGCGCTTGCGATAGTCGGAGGTCTCCTCCAACTCGCCAATCAGCCGCTCCAAGATGTTGTCTTCCACTGTCTGGTGGTAAGGTGTCACATCGCGCTCGCCAATTCCGTAGACGTTGGCCTTACGCACATCGAGCGGGTCTTTCCCCAGCGCATAGGCGATCTCTTCAATCATGCGCTCGGCGACGATAGCACCCTGCGGGCCGCCAAAGCCCCTGAACGCCGTGTTAGAGACTGTATTTGTCTTTATCGGTCGCGACGTGAGCTTCACATTCGGGTAGTAATAAGCGTTGTCGGCATGAAACAGCGCGCGGTCTGTGACAGGGCCAGACAAGTCAGCCGAAAAGCCACAGCGCGCCGCGAACTGGCCTTCAACGGCCTCGATGCGGCCCTCGCCGTCAAACCCGACTTCGTAGTCAACCGAGAAGTCGTGGCGCTTGCCTGTCGCGCTCATGTCTTGGTCGCGGTCCGGCCTGATCTTCACGGGCACGTTCCACTTTTTTGCGGCCATTGCTGCAACGGCGGCAAAGAGGTTCATCTGGCTTTCCTTGCCGCCAAACCCGCCGCCCATGCGCCGTACTTTGACAACAACCGCGTTGGCCGGAACACCAAGCACCTGCGCGACAATCACCTGCGCCTCGCTCGGGTGTTGCGTCGAGCAATGCAGCACGACCTCATCATCCTCGCCCGGGACAGCAAAAGTGATATGCCCTTCCAGATACATGTGGTCCTGCCCGCCGATCTCCATCGTGGCTTTGATCCGGTGCTCGGCATTTGCCATGCCCTGCGCGACATCGCCACGCTCAAGCTTGAGCGGTGCGGTCACGTCAGGGTAGCCCGCCGCCATCGCCTCGCGCGAGGTGAGCACGTGAGGCAGCGGTTCAACATCAACCACCGCCAGCTCCGCCGCGCGGCGCGCTTGGTCGCGGGTTTTCGCGACAACCGCAAACAACGGCTGGCCGTAAAACTCGACAGTCTCACTCGGGAACACCGGCTCGTCATGCGCATGTACCGCCGAGACGTCATTCACCCCGGGGATGTCCTCAGCCGTCAACACGCCAACAACGCCCGCCGCCGCCTTAACGGCGCTCAGATCAAGCGAGTTCAGCTTGCCATGCGCCACCTTCGAGCAGCCGAGATAGGCGTGTAATGTGCCCGCTGGCTCGGCAATGTCGTCAGTATAGCTAGCCCGCCCCGTAACGTGCTTTACTGCGCTGTCATGCTGCGTGCTTTGGCCAGTTCTACTCATTCTGCGGCCTCCTGTGCATCACCCTGCTCAAGCCAAAAGCGCCGGAACAGGTTGGCCGCAACAAGGCTGCGGTACTCGCTCGACGCGCGCCAGTCTGACAGTGGTGCAAAGTCATCCGCAACAGCCCTTCCCGCCGCTTCAAAGCTCGCTTCGTTAAAAGGCTGCCCCTCAAGCGCGGCCTCCGCCAAACGCGCGCGCTTGGGCGTGGCCGCCATGCCGCCAAAGGCCAGGCGCGCCTGCGTGATCAACCCGCTCTCAACCGTCACAGCAAAGCCCGCCGCGACGGCTGTGATGTCTTCATCGCGCCGCTTGGAAACCTTGTAAGCGGCGTGGATCACGCCTGTTTCCGACAGCGGCAGCTCTACAGCTTCAACAAACTCGCCAGCCCGCAGGTCTTGCTTGCCGTAGGCGACAAAGAACTCTTCCAAAGGAATGTCTCGCACACCCGAAGCGCTGCGCAGATGGAGCCTCGCGCCAAGCGCTATGAACACCGGAGGCGTGTCGCCGATCGGGGAGCCATTGGCGATATTGCCACCCACCGTCCCCATGTTGCGCACCTGCCATCCGGCGATGCGGCTCCAGTAATCCGCCAAATGCGGAAAAGCCCGCATAAGCTGCGCTTCGGCTTCGCTAAAGCTCGCCCCCGCGCCAATCCGCAGGCTCGTGTCAGAGAGCGTCACATGGCGCAGCTCTGTGAGGTGCCCCGTGAAAACCGCGGGGGTGATCGGCTTCATCATCTTCGTCACCCAGAGGCCAACATCCGTCGCTCCAGCGATGATCGTGGCCTCGGGTTGCTCAGCCAAAACTTGCGCGAAGTCGGCCACATCGGCAGGCAAGATAGCCCCACCAACTTCAACGCGCGCACTGTCGCTCATCCGCGCCAAAGCCGCCGTTACCTCAGCGCGCTCGGCCAAAAGCGGATCAGCCTCAGGCTGGCCCAAAGCGCCCGCCGCGCGGGCGGCCTTAAAGATCGGCTCATATCCCGTGCAGCGGCAGAGGTTGCCCTGCAACGCGACGGCAATTTGCTCGTCAGACGGCTCGGGCGCGTGCATCCACAAAGCATAGAGCGACATGACAATGCCCGGGGTGCAAAAGCCGCACTGGCTGCCGTGCGCATCGACCATCGCCTGTTGCACAGGGTGCAAGCCTCCGCCCGCGCCGCGCAAATGCTCGATCGTGACCACGTGACAGTCATCAAGGCTCGCCACAAAACGGATGCAGGCATTCACCGTCTCGTAATGCAACGCGCCATCAACCAACCGCCCGACAAGCACAGTGCATGCTCCGCAGTCGCCCTCGGCGCAGCCTTCTTTGGCCCCCGTCAGCCGCCGCTCAAGGCGCAGGTAATCAAGCAATGTGTCTTGTGCCTGCACATCGCGCAGCACAACGGGCGCTCCGTTGAGCAGAAACCTGATCTCATTTCGGTGTTGCACCATAACATTCTCCGCGCGCGTTGCCTGACAGGGTATGCCGCGCTGGCTTTCAACAAAACACGCCGTTTGCTTGGACACTTTCAACGCTTTCTATACAATCAGCAAGTAGGGAGACGCAGATCATGCCATATGTTGAGTCGATAAAAGTCTTCGTGCGGGTTGTTGAGCTT
Organism: Lentibacter sp.; assembly: GCA_016744435.1. Taxonomy (GTDB): domain Bacteria; phylum Pseudomonadota; class Alphaproteobacteria; order Rhodobacterales; family Rhodobacteraceae; genus Lentibacter. Next base: position 90,921 of record JADGEJ010000010.1, read on the forward strand.
GGTTCAATCACAGCAGGCGGGCGTGACCTACGCCTAACACCCGCTGTCGCGTCAAACCGCGTCAAAGAGCTCGAGAAGCGCCTCGGAATGAGGCTGTTTGACCGCACAACCCGCAAACTACGCACCACAGAAGCAGGCGCGCTTTACTACGAGCACGCACGCAAGGTTATCGACGCGCTGCACGACTCTGAAGCAGCGCTTGCCGGCTTTTCGGGCCAGCCGCGCGGTGCCCTCAGGGTGAGCGCGCCCCTCGGCGTTGGCCAGCGGATGATCGCGCCGCTCATCCCCGCGTTCAGCGCCAAACACCCCGAAGTGCAAGTGCAGTTGCGACTGTCAGACAGGCGCATCGACATGCTCGATGACAGGCTTGATGTGGCCTTCGTGCTGGGCGATTTGCCTGACAGTAACTTCAAGCAACGCAAAATAGCCGACTGCCCGCGCGCACTGGCCGCCACGCCCGCTTACCTCGCCAAACACGGCACACCGCAGGTGCCGGAGGACTTACTGAAGAGCCACAACTGCCTGCTGCTGCGCTTCCCGCGCTCGCCCGAGTATTTCTGGACATTGCAAACTGAGACAGGCCCGCAAAAGCTTAATGTCGAGGGCAGGTTTGATGCCGACGCCGGCGATGTGCTCACCGAATGGGCGCTGTCCGGCGAGGGCATCATCAACAAACCGCGCTTTGAGATTGCCGAACAGTTGGCCAGCGGCACCTTGGTGGAAGTTTTGCCCGACACCCCGCCACAGCCAACGCCCTTTGCCTGCCTCTATCCGCACCGGAAACTGCAAGACCCGAAAGTAAGCCTGTTCGTCGACCACATGATCAAGGCCCTCAAGCCTCAGCTGAAAGAGTGAAGACCTACCATCTGGCGCCAGTCACACTTCCAGAAGTGGGCAAGAGATATCCTCCCGCCTCAAACCATCTGCACCGAAATTACAATTCATGTGCAACTTCATAGCGCCTAGCCGTCACCACACCAGCGTCTCGGCGCAAGTTTCAAGCCATACACGCGCATAAGCTCAACGTACCAACCTGGAGGGGAAATGTGAAGAGCACGAGCATCATGACAGACAATTCCAAAAGAGCGGGAAGCCTGACATTTGGGACAATTTTTCGTAACACCGTGGCTGCTCATCGCAAATCAGTCGCCCTGACGGATGGCCAAAAAGAAGTCAGCTATGGAGACTTAAACGACAGAACCAATCGACTGGCCCAAGCCTTGATCTGCCTCGGCGTCAAGGCTGGAGATCGTGTTGCTGTCTTGTCCGAAAACCGGCTTGAGTACATCGAACTTGAAATTGCGGCTGCAAAAATTGGAGCCATTCTCGCCTGCCAAAACTGGCGACAGGTCGATGAGGAATTAAAGCACTGCTTTGATCTGGTTTCAGCCAAGGCTTTCTTTGTATCCGAGAGATATCTTGAAACAATACAGCGTGTTGGCACCCCCAAAGAGCCCATCGTTTTCGGCGAGCAATATGAACAGCTCATCGCTAACGCAGACACGCAGGAGCCGCCAGATGAGGTTGATGCAGAAGACGGAGTCATCATTCTTTATACGAGTGGCACAACGGGCATGCCCAAGGCGGCTCTCATCAGTCACAGGGCTATGATTGCCCGCAATATCATCACCCAAGCCGATCTATCCCTCAATCCGAATGGGGCCTTCATTGCTTGGGCCCCTCTGTTTCATATGGCCTCAACAGACACTGTGTTTGGCTCTCTTATGAACGGTGGCAAAGTGATTGTTATGGATGGCCTGGATGTGCCTGAACTTGTTAAATGGACCACCAGAGAAGAGATCGGGCACCTGACCCTTATGCCGGGAATGATCGACCTCGTGATTGATGAGATCAAAAAAACCAAGGCAAAACCGAAAAAAGTCAGCTCGATCGGATACATGGCCGATTTGGTTCCGCGGCATCAAATCGCCGAAATCACGACACTGTTTCAGGCGCCATACCTCAATAGCTTTGGGTCAACAGAAACAGGCATCGCTCCGGCGAGCAAAGGTTTAATCCCCATTGGGGTGGTGCCTGATAATTTGGCCAAAACACAGAATTCTTTTTGCCAGATCAGGCTGGTTGATGCGGATGACAATGACGTAGCTGATGGGGCACCGGGAGAATTGATCATACGCAGCCCAAGCCTGTTCAGCGGATACTGGGGCGCGCCCGAAACGAATGCGCACGATTTTCGCGGCGGCTGGTTCCATATGGGCGATGTCTTTGTGCGCAATGATGATCAATCTCTCGATTTTGTTGATCGGCGGAAATACCTTATCAAATCTGGCGGAGAAAATATTTACCCTGCAGAAATTGAAAATGTTCTACGGGCGTCAGCGAGAATCTCAGAAGCTGTGGTTGTGCGCAAACCCGATGAGCATTGGGGCGAAGTCCCCGTGGCATTTGTCGTGCGCAATGATGCGTCCCTGACAGACGATGACGTTATTGAAATTTGTCGCGACAGGATCGCAAAATACAAACTGCCCAAACAGGTGATATTCGTCGGTGACGAAGATTTGCCCCGTAGTGCAACAGGCAAAATAAAGCGTCATGAACTAGAAGACAGGGTCAGCCCGACGGAGCCTTCGTAGGCTCAGGACTCATAACCAGAATGGCGGTTGTCGCGAAAGCGGTGGCCGGCAGGAAAACCTTAGGTGAGGAACGCCGCGCAGCTTTGACCAGCCCAGACACTCAAGGTGACGCAAGTGTCTATCAGCGCCCTGCCGCCTCATACCAAGCGACAATCGCCGCGCGCTCTTCGGCCTCCATGTAGGAGACATTGGCAGGCGGCATCGCCACAGTCCGGCCCGCTTGCAAGTAAATCTCATGCGCATGCTTTGCGATTTCCGATGGCGTTTCGAGCAGCACATTTTTGGGGGCGCGGCGGATGCCGTCATAGCCCGGCTCGCGCGCGTGGCACATCGAGCAGCGGCCCATGACAATGTCGCTCACGTCTTCAAAGCCCTCGGCACTGGCAAACACTTGCTCTTGAGGCGTCAGCGCGCGGGCTTCTTCCTCCTCAAGCGAAGTCTGCTCAAGCGGCGCTTTGCTGAGCAAGATAATCGCGAAGAACAGCAGCACAGTCACAGCAATCGTCCAACTCGGCTTGCCTTTGCGGGCGTGCATCGAGTTGAAATAATGGCGGATGCTAACCCCCATAAGGAACACCAGCGCCGCGATCAGCCAGTTATACTGCGAGGCAAACGCCAGCGGGTAGTGGTTGCTCAGCATCAGGAAGATCACAGGCAGCGTCAGGTAGTTATTATGCGTTGAGCGCAGCTTGGCGATCTTGCCATACTTCGGGTCTGGCTTGCGGCCTGCCTTGAGGTCGGCCACCACGATCCGCTGGTTGGGGATGATCACATGCGCGACATTCGCTGTCATGATCGTCGCGGTGAAAGCACCGAGGTGCAGCATCATCGCGCGGCCTGTAAACACGAGGTTGTAGCAATAGCCCATCACCACGAGCAATGCGAACAAGAGAACCATCAGCAAGGTCGGGTTCTCGCCCAGCTTGCTTTTGCACAGGAAGTCATAGACCACCCAGCCGGTCACCAGCGACAGCGCCGAAATCAGAACACCCTGCCAAAGCGCGAGCTCGGCCTTGTTCTGATCAATCAGGTAAAGCTCGCCGCCCACCCAGTAAACGATCATCAGCATCGCCACGCCAGAGAGCCACGTCCAGTAGCTCTCCCACTTGAACCACGTCAAATGCTCGGGCATCTCGGCGGGCGCCACCAAGTATTTGCGGATGTGGTAAAACCCGCCGCCATGCACCTGCCATTCATCGCCGTCAGCATCGCCAAGGTCGTCGCCATCGCGGCGCAGGCCCAAGTCGAGCGCGATGAAGTAAAACGACGAGCCGATCCACGCAATCGCGGTGATCACGTGCAGCCAACGCACGGCAAAGGCCAGCCAGTCCCAGATCAGGCCGAAGTTTCCGGTGAGTAAATCGTTCATGCTTGCCCCTCGCGTGTTTGAGCCAGACTATGGCCTGTTGTTTTTTTCTTGAATACCCGAAAATTTCCCATCAGTTTCAAAAAAACCAAATAAGTGGCGGCACATGTCTTACTTCGACAACCTGAAAACCTTTGTTCGCGTGTTTGAGCTTGGCTCAATGTCGGCTGCTGCGCGTGATCAGCGTATCTCACCCGCCGTCGCGTCTTCGCGCATTTCGCAGCTTGAAGAGCGCCTTGGCGTGCGGCTGTTTCAGCGCACCACGCGCAAGCTCGGGCCAACCGAGCAAGGGCGCATTTTCTACGAAGGTGCGCAGCGTGTGCTTGACGCGGTGGAAGAAGCGGAAGGCGCGGTGAACTCTGTCACAGGAGAGCCACGCGGAACAATCTATGTCGCAGCCCCCTTGGGCCTTGGCCGCCGTTTCATCGCGCCGCAAGTGCCCGCGTTCAAGGCGCAATATCCGCAGATCAACATTCGCCTGCGCCTGTCAGATCGCAAACTTGACCTCACCGCAGAAGGGCTGGATATTGCCTTTTTCCTCGGCACACCGGAAGACAGCAACCTGCGACTGCGCAAAATTGCCGACTGCCCGCGCCTGCTTTGCGCCGCGCCGAACTACCTTGAAAAACGCGGCACGCCCTCGGCCCTGTCCGAGCTGACAGACGGCACGCACGACTGCCTCAACCTGCGCTACCCGGGTGCGCCCGAGTTTCAATGGCCGCTCGAAACTCCCGACGGTGTGCGCCGCGTGCCAGTAACCGGCCCTTACGAGTCTGACGATGGTGATGTGCTCACCTCTTGGGCGCTGGAGGGCCACGGCATCATCCTCAAACCGCGTTTTGAAGTCGCCGAGCACCTCGCCTCTGGCGCTCTGGTGCCCGTGTTTGAGAGCACACCGCCCCTGCCCGTCCAACTCGGCGCGCTCTACTCGCACCGCCGCGGGCAAGACCCGAAGACGCGGCTTTTCACTGACTTTATTGCAGAGAGAATTGGTGCTGAGATCGAAGCCTAAGCCAAGACAAGTCGCTCGGTTACTCGGGGATATCTTCAAGGCGCAGCTTCGGTGGGTCCACCTCATCAAGCCGCTTTCTCAGAGTGTCCAGAAACTGAACCGACTGCATAGCCTGCGCAAAATCGAGGTCTAGCTCAGCAAACCCCTGCTGCACGATCGCGTCAGCACGCTCAAGCAACAGCCGCCCCTTTTCCGTCAGCGCGATCATAACGCGGCGCTCATCTTGGGCATCGCGCTCGCGTGTCAGCACCCCGAAGTCTGCCATCTTCTTGAGCAGCGGCGAGAGCGTGTTGGGCTCAACGCCAGCGCGGGTGGAGAGATCAGAGATCGTCAGCGGCCCCGCATCTTTGAGCGCATTCAGGATCACAAATTTGGGGTAAGTCAGCCCGCTTTCAGAGATCGCAGCTTGGTAAAACCGCCCGAACGCACGGTTCGCGGCATATATGTTAAAGCAAATCCGGTTGGTAAACTGGTCGCTCGGGCGCTGATCATCAGGGTCTGTCATGACGTGTTGGCATAGGCTGTTGTGAGGCAAAATGGAAGGCTTGACTCTAAAACCTATCTATACGATTACTTCGTGTGCGATATATTCATATACGAAGGATAAACAATGACCAATCTCACACGCCGCAACTTTGCTCTTGCCGGTCTGGGCACCACAGCCACACTTGGCCTAGCTGCCCCCGTTGCCGCTGCGCCAACAGCGCCCGCCAGCCCTCCGGCGATGTTTGACGCGCCGCTCGGAAAGTACCGCATCACCGCGATCTTCGATGGCATGGTGCCGCTTCAAAAGAAGCTGTTCTTTGGTCCCGAACAAGCCGCAATAGACGCCGCCTTGGCCGCCGCCGGAGTTGCGGGCGAAGTCCTGCCTGCCCCCGTCAACGCCTTCTTGCTGCAATCTGATGACCGCACGATCCTGATCGACGCAGGTGTTGGCGAGTTGCCGATGTTCGGGCCGGGCTTCGGGCGCTTGATCGACGGCCTCGCAGCAGCCGGAGTCGCGCCTGATGATGTAGACCTCATCATCGCAACCCACGCTCACCCCGACCACGTTGGCGGGCTCCTGTCTGGCGGTGCCCCCGTTTTCGCCAATGCAGAACTGGCAATCTCCGATGTCGACCACGGCTTCTGGAGCGATGCCGGCATGATGGCGCAGGCCCCTGATGAGGCAAAAGGCATGTTCGGCTTGGCGCAGCAAGTCTTTGCTGCCTACGGCGACCGCCTGCGCCCTGTCGCTGCGGGCAGCGAAGTGGCACCCGGCCTGACGCTAGAGCTGTCACCCGGCCACACACCGGGCCACTCGGTTGTGCACATTGATGGCGGAGACCGTCAGTTGATCATGGTCGCTGACACCGTGCTCAACACTGATCTGCAAACCGCATTGCCCGCGACACTGTCCGGCTTTGACACCGACGCAAAGCTGGCCGCCGAGTCGCGCGCGCAGCTCTTTGAACGCGCCGCCGCTGACGGCATCCTGATCGCAGGGAGCCACGTTCACTTCCCCGGTCTTGGCCGCTTCGTGAAATCTGGCAGCGCCTACCGCTTTGTACCAGCCAGCTGGAGCTAAGCAATCCGCGGCCCGGAGCAATTCGGGCCGCGCACCGCCTCACTCAGCCCTCTGCGCCATACTCAAGCCAAGCCCGCTCTTTGCGTGTGAGGTACTGTCCATCAAGACATCATATGCGCCAAGCTCTTTCTCCGTCAGCTCGCCGACCCATTTGCCGCTCGTCCCGCTGTGGAAAAAATCCCTGTCCGACTTCATGAAGCCCTTGCCGCCTGAAGGCGCAAAGCGCTCGGCGTTTGCGCGCATGTTATCAAACGTCGCCGCCTGAACCAGTTGTTCTAAAACCTGATCAGAATGCGCAATCCCCAACAGCTCGGCCACTTTGGCAAAAGTACCCCGCAAGTCGCGGCTCATGTCTGCGTAATGAAACAGCGTCACATTGGGCCGCTCCGCGAGGACGCTGGCGGCTTTGTAGTGCCGGACAATATGCGCAAGCGGCATGGCGTCGCCGTCAAAGCCTTCAGCCCCGCCATCAAGAAAGCGGCGAAAGGTGACGCCGTCTGGATCATCCTCCGGATACCACGCGTCGAAAAACGGCATCGGAAGGTTGCGCAAATGTTTGCGATAGGAGAAATGCGCATCAAGCGGGTGGCGAAACACGCAAAGATAGTGCGCATTTTCATCAAGCGGCAGCCCGTCCATTGGCGTGTGGCTTTTCATACTGCGCCTGTCGCTCATGGCTTCGAGCCGCTCGGCAACCTCGTGCATCTCGCGAAAGCGCACATCAACCCAAGGCATTTTCACCATGAGCTCTGTTTCAACTTCAGGATCACCGCAGAAAAGCAGTGCGACGATGGTCTGCATCCAAGTGGTTCCACACTTCGGCGGCGTCACAACCAACACATCGTCGTCGCGAATGCTGACGCTTTCCCAACGCCTGCTGTCAGTCAGTGGGCCGAGGTAGAGCTTGCGATTGGTCGTATCTGTCATAAGTACGGCACCTCAACTTCCCCGATACGTCGAGTAGCCGTAGGGCGAGAGCAACAGCGGCACGTGGTAGTGGGCGCTCGCGTCTGACATACCGAACCTAATTGGCACCTCGTCAAGAAACAGCGGGTCATCGCCCGCTTGGCCCGAGGCGCGCAGGTAGTCGCCCGCGAAGAACACCAACTCGTAGGTGCCTGTCTTGAACTTCTCGGCAGGCAAGATAGGCCCGTCGGTGCGCCCGTCCGCGTTTGTCACCAGCTCGGCCAGCTTTTCGCGCGCATCGCCCGTCAGCTTATAAAGCGCGATTTTCAAGCCAGCGGCGGGGTTGCCCGTCGCGGTGTCTAGAACGTGAGTTGTCAGATAGCCTGTCATGGCGCCCTCCTGTTTTGCGCGAGTGTGGCGCATGTGCGCGCCGCTTGCACCTGTGAAATACAAAGGAGCAGTTTCAATCAACGTAAGAAAATCAACGCGCCGCCATGATCTGGGCCACATCAAGCATCCGGTTGGAAAAGCCCCACTCATTGTCATACCAGCCGAAGACCCGCAGAAGGCCGCCAACCGAGACACTGGTTTCGCGCCCCGACATGATGATGCTCTCAGGCCGCGCTCGCAAGTCTGTGGAGACCAGCGGATCAGTGATGTAGCCAAACAACGGGCTGTCCGCCGCCGCTTTCAATGCTGCGTTCACCGTTTCAACCTTCGCAGGCTTGCTCAGTTGCAACGCCAAGTCGATAGCCGAAACGCTCGCCGTGGGCACCCGCACTGCGCGCGCTTCAATGCGGCCCGCGAGCGAGGGCAAAACCTCGCCAATCAGCCGCGCTGCACTGGTTGTGGTTGGCACCATCGACAGCGCGGCAGCACGTGAGCGCACCAAGTCGCCGCGCGGCGTGTCGATTGTGGGCTGGGAACCAGTATAGCAATGCACCGTCGTCATGTGCCCGCTTTCAACGCCCCACTCGGCGTCAAGCAGCTTGAGCAGCGGCGCCAGCGCGTTGGTGGTGCAACTGGCGTTTGAGATGATCTTATGATCGCCGATCTCAGCCTCGTTCGCGCCCAGCACAACTGTTTTGTCGGCCGCCGCCGAGGGGCCGGAGATAAGCACAGCCTTCGCCCCCGCCTCAAGCCCGCGCATCGCAACCGCGCGGTTGCCCGCAGCCCCCGTGCACTCCAGCAGCACATCAACGCCGCTCAAGTCGAGCGTGCCAATGTCGGCGGCGGCGTGAAACGGGTAGGTCTGCGCATCCACTGTCAGGCTTTCGCCTGCAT
>JADGEJ010000042.1 GCA_016744435.1 Lentibacter sp.
TCGCGTGCGTAGTCGTGGCGCTGCCGTGTAAAACTTGTCCCATAGTGCTTCCTTCTGATGGCTACATATCAATAGACCACCACAAGCTGAGACTATACAACTAGTCCCCCGCCTCTGTCGGATTTCGCACAGCGAAATTCGAACACCTTTTCAAACATCCCAAACCACACGAAAGCCTTGATGGGTCGTGGTGCTGTCTGGTGAGTTGCCCGAGCGCGCGGCGATGCGGTAGCGGTAACAATAGCTCGCGTGGCACAAAAACGAGCCGCCCTTGGACAGCTTGTAGCCGCGCATGCCTGCGAGCCTTTGTTTGACGTGCTTTTTCAGGGACTTGACCTTGAATGGCTCGCTTGTCCACTCCCAGACATTGCCGACCATATTGTACAGTCCGTAGCCGTTTGGAGCAAAAGAGCGGGCGGGGGCCGTGCTTGCGTAGCCGTCGGCGCAGGTGTTGGCCTGTGGGAAGTTCCCCTGCCAGATGTTGCAGGGCAGGTGGCTGTCTTCATCTGGCTCTTCATCGCCCCAAGGGAAGCGCACGTCGCCCAATCCGCCGCGTGCGGCCTGCTCCCACTCGGCCTCTGTGGGCAGGCGTCCGCCAACCCAAGCCGCATAGGCCTGCGCGTCGTTCCAAGAGATGTGCACAGCGGGGTGGTCAGGGAGCCAGACCTCACTTTGCGTGCCGGGGCCTGTGATGTCGCGCCAGTTCGCACCCTCGACTTTGCGCCACCATTGCAGCGCTGCGACGGCTTCGGTTTCGGCAATGCGCTCTGAGACATGCGCCCAGAACACAAACGACCATTCGAGGCGTTCAGCCTCTGTCACAAAGCCTGTGGCCGTTACAAACGCGGCGAACTCGGCGTTGGTAACGGTCGTGCCGCCCATCAGGAAAGGCTTGACCGTGGTTTTGCGCAGAGGGTCTTCTCCATCATCGGGGATCTCGGGGCGCGCCGTGCCGCACAAAGAGCGCCCGCCGGGGATGCTCACGGCTGTGTCGGGCACTTGCCGTGTGCCTTTGATGACCGCGGGCGCTTTGCCGAGAGGCGCTTCGCTGGGAGGAGTGCAGCAAGTTGGCTTCATGCGGCGTTGATGCTCAGGCCGTACTCAGCGCAGATTGCGACGAGGGCGTCATACATCGCGGCGTAATCGGCATGTTCAGCGCCAAGATCTGTCGTTTGCCACGGGTCGGCCTCAAGGTCGTAAAACTGGGTGCTGCCGTCTTCATAGCGGATCAGGCGATACTTGCCTTTGCGGATCGCGGCGTTGTCGTGCTGAAAGGTTGGCACGGCGCGGCTTGGGTCTGTCTCGCCGCTCAGGTAGGGGCGCAGCGAGCGGCCCACACAGCCTTTTTGTGCGGGCAAGCCAGCGTAGTCGAGCGCAGTTGCGCCGACATCAAGCAGCGCGACAGGGTCACTGACGGCATCACCTTGCTTCAGGTCTGGGTCGTGCACGATCAGCGGCACATTGGCGATTTGCTCCCAAAGCGTCGTCTTGCGGAAGCGGTTGCGCTCGCCCAAGTGAAAGCCGTGATCGGCGGTAAAGATAACCACTGTGTCGTCGGCGTGCTTTGAGGCTTTGAGCGCATCCCAGACGCGGCCAACCTGATAGTCGAGGTGGCTTATGGCCGAGAGGTAGTTGCGCACACTTTTGCGCCAGAAGTTGATCTTCGTGTTGTCCATGGTTTCTTGCATATGCTCGTCGGCATAGGCGTTCTTGTCAAAGCCGTTGGCCCAGTCAGCGGGCTGTTTGATGTCTTTGAACGGGTAGAGCTGCTTGAAGCGCAAGGGCGTTATGAACGGCCCATGCGGGCTGAAAAAACCAACTTCGCGGTAGAAGGGCGCGTCGCCCTCGTAGTTTTCCAGAAAGTCGATAGCAGAAGCCGCAGATTGCGCATCATAAAGCACGTCGTCATCGGCAGGGTCGGTAAGTGCGTAGCCACCGCGCCAACCGCCAAGCTTCACGTGGGCATGTTTGGGGGGCAGCTTGCCGATGATGCCAAGTTTTTTGGGCGGGTCCGAGTAGAGCGCCTCGTAGGTTTCTTTTGGCAGCGGCTTATAACCGTGGTGCACCTTGCCGCCCGAGGAGCAGAAATAGCCCTGCTGTTTGAGCAGGTAGGGCCACATGTCGCGTGGCTCGATTTTGTCATAGAACTTGGTCGCGTTCTCAAAGCAGCCCGACTGGTGCGGTGTTTTGCCAGACATAAAGCTTGCCCGCGATGGGCCGCAAACAGGCGATTGGCAATAGGCCGACTTGAAGGCAGTAGACTGGGCGCAGATGCGGTCCAGGTTGGGCGTTTGCAGCGTGACGCCAAACACCTCGCGATAGTGCCAATAGGCGACAGCATCATCAAAGCTAACGAGAATTACATTCTTTGGCTTCTGGCTCACGTTCATTCACCGGATTTGTTGTTTTGGCACAGATCAAGCGCCCCTTGCGAGCACTGCGCTATGTTGTTGACATTATACCGCGCGATACCGCGCGCGACACCCCGAACAAGGCGCAGGCGGTGCATTCTTTTTGTGCGGCACGTTGTGGGGCACGCTGAGAGGCCTCAACTCTGCGTCACTGCTGCAGGCTCTCGTTTTCGGGCGGCTTGTTGTGTGGCTCGGTTTCGGTAGGCGTCCTCCAGGTGCAAGCCGTAGTCGGCGCAAGCCTCGCTTAGGGCCTGCAACATTGCGTCATAGTCGGGGTGGTCTTGGCCAAGATCCTGCGTTTGCCACCAATCTGCCTCAAGGTCGTAGAACTCGGTTGTGCCATCGACATAGCGAATGAGGCGGTATTTTCCTTTGCGGATCGACACGTCGTCATACATGAAGGTTGGCACTGCGCGGCTCGGCTCGGACGCGCCGCTGAGGTAGGGGCGCAGAGAGTGGCCCAAGCAATCGGGCAGCTGTGGAAGGCCGGCATAGTCGAGCGCGGTTTGGCCGACATCAAGCAGTGCGACGGGGTCGTTTACAACGCGGGCTTCTGGAGAGGCCGGATCATGGACGATGACTGGCACGTTCGCGACTTGCTCCCAGAGCGCGCTTTTTCGCAGGCGGTTGCGCTCGCCCAGCATAAAGCCGTGGTCCGAGAGGATGATCACCACTGTGTTGTCCGCGTGAGGAGAGGCTTTGAGAGCGTCCCAAACCTGGCCCAAGTGGTGATCGGCGTGGCTTATTGCTGAGAAATAGTTGCGCACGCTTTTCGCCCAGAAGGCACCAGCTCTGTATGTCCCGAAATCTTCGGATGAGGTTTCGGCGATATACTTGCTGGTGTGAAACCCGCCTTGCCAGCTTTCTGGCCGTTTGAGCTCCTTGAAAGGGTACATTTCTTTGAAGCGCAGCGGGGTGATGCAGGGGCCATGCGGGCTGTAAAAGCCAACTTCGCGGTAAAACGGGGCTTCGCTGCTGTATTCGTTTAGAAACTTGATCGCCGACTTTGCGGAGTGGGCATCGTGGTAGTAGCCATCATCAGCGTCATCGGTTGTGGCGAAGCCTTTTCCTTTGCCTCCGAGACTGACTTGCGCCTTCTCTGGCGGCAGCTCCCAGTCGATGCGGAAATGCTTGGGTTCGTCATCATAAAAGACTTCGTGGATAGGCGTTGGCAGCGGCTTAAACCCATGGTGAACCTTGCCGCCAGACGAGCAAAAATAACCGCTTTCCCTGAGCAGATAGGGCCACATGTCGCGTGGCTCAATGCGGTCGTAGAACGGCGTCTTGTTGTCAAAGACACCAGATTGGTGCGGGCTTTTGCCCGACATGAAACTTGCCCGCGACGGCCCGCAAATGGGCGCTTGGCAATAGGCCGAATGAAAGGCCGTCGACTGGTTGCAGATGCGGTCAAGGTTAGGCGTTTTGAGCGGGAGGCCGAAGACTTCTTTGTAGTGCCAGAAGGCCACGCAATCATCCAAGCTGATGAGCAGTATGTTTTTCTTCGCACCAGTCCTAGTGCTTGCAGCCTCGGCGCTTCCAGCCTTAGTGCTTCCCGTCTTGGTGCTTGCAGTCATTGGGTCTACCTTTGGCGCCTGTCGTTTGAACTATACTCTGCGAAAGTGCGCTATCAAGGGCCAAAGCCCCTTTCGCAACGCACTCAGAGCTTTCTTTTTCCATGCCTTTTTGCAACACTCGGCGCAAAGTCAATTCTAGACTAATGTAAATCAGATTAACACTCCCCATATCATTGGGGAAGTTCACGAAATAGGAGAAAAAATGGCGAATTTTGATGCACAGGTGCGCGAAAGCGCGGCACAGGTTGAAGAGGCGCAAGCCAAGATTGCAGAACTGACAGGCCGGATCGAAACCGCGCGTGCCAAAATGGCGACGGGCGAAGATGCTTCGATTGATATCGAGAATGCCACGCTTGATGAGGTGCACGCGCATACCGACCTGATGAACGCCAATATCGCCGAGTTGATCATGGGGCTGGACGACGTCACCAGCGCGTTTAGCCAAGACTTTGAACAGCTGCGCTCTAAAACCGGTTGGGAAAGTTTTGTTGGCATTTTCTCAAGTGCCAAGGCCGACAGCATGCGCGGTGAGCGGATCAAGACTGCGAGCATCGACGACAAGCTGCAAGACCTGATCTCAAAGTCAGACATCATCACACGCCTGTTGCAGGGCCAGCTTGAAACGCTGGACGTGCAGAAAACCCGCGTGTCTGACAACCTTAGCGGCACGCTGGATGAGCGCGAGTTTACGGTTGGCGAGCTTGAGGCTTTGAAAGCCGAGATCATGGGGATGGACCCGAAGATCATCGAAGTCGAAAACAAGATCGCGAGTGAGCAAGACGCCGCCAAGCGCACCAAGCTTGAGACGCAGCTCGCGGATTTGAACACGAAATACAACGAGATGGTGCAGCAAGAGCAAGTGAAGCTCGCCAAGAGCCAGACGTTGGAGCGCTACATCGAGAAGGGCAAAACCTGGATCGACTCTCTGCAAAACCAAGCGGCGACGCAGATGGTTTTGATCAACAAGCTTGAGACAGACACCAAGCAGCGCGTTGTGCTGTATGACGCTTTGACCAAGTCTTTGAAGACCGCGCAGCAGCAAGACGTGGCGCACCGGATCAACGAAATTGGCGTTGAGACAGACAAGGAAGCGCAGGCGAGCATGGCCGCTATCGGCACCGCCACCAACCAGCGCATGGCCGACATGATGGAAGCGCATGAGGATCACATGGTGTTTGCGCGCGACGTGCTGGAAGCCAAGGCGAAGGCGGATGAGCGCTTTGCACGGCGCTTTGAGAAGATCGTCGAGAAGCACGACAAGAACGCCTACGGAGGGTGAGCCGGATGCGTCGCATCTGGGTAGGCTTCGCAGCGCTCTGCATCGCGGTTGTCGTGGTGTTGAGCCTTGGTGATTTGTTCGGGCTTGAGGCTTGGGCGTGGTTTGATGGCTTGGGCTTTGGGGCCATTCCCAAGGGCCTCGGGCTGATCGCGTTTTGCGCGTTGGGCGGGCTTGCTTATCTGATGGAAAAGAAACGTGATGAGTGAACCGGAGCAGCCAGAGAAACCTCGCCTGATCGGTGCGCCGAGAAGTTGGCTTGAGTGGGCTTTGCAGGCGGGTGCGACGGGTGTGTTCATCGCTGGTGTTGCCTATTTCACTGAGCTGAGCAATGGGCTGCTTGCTTTGATTTTTGTTGGCTCGTCCGCGGGCACGGCCTTTAGCCTGTGGCGCGAAAACAGAAAGGCTGAAGATGTCTGAACCGAAAGACCGCCGCGATAACACTACGCATGATCAAGGCCATATCGGGCTGAAGGACACGTTTGCGAGCCGCCGTTATTTCCGCAAGTTCGAGGGCATAACCCAGCACTTGGCGCGGGTTGCGGCCGTGATGCAGGGCGAGGGGCGGCTGGCGGAACGTGATGTCGAGATTCTCACGCGCTACATTGTGCAGATGAGTTTTACGTTCAAAGCGCTGAGCATGAAATACCTTATGGTCGGGCGCGGCTCTAGCATTGGTGCGGCGCTGAGCATGGACCGTGTGGAGAGCGGTTTTCCGGTGTTTAGCGAGCTGATGTTGATGGCGAATGACGCCCAACAAGCGGCGCGGCATTTGGAGAATATGCCCTCGGTGGGCGCGCTGAAAGACGAGATGGTGCGCAAGCTTGTGGGTGAGCGCGAGGTGCCGCTCAAGCTGCAGTATGCTCTGTCGCAGCGGCTTTACTACGAAGAGCTTCTCAAGGGCGAGCTGTTTTGGGCGCGCAACGATCCGCGCGCTGAGTGGGACGGCGACTTGGGCGAGCGGCGGCGCAGCTACACGCTGCATTGGGCGGTTTACGACAGCCAGATCAACTTGCCGACTGTCTATATCATGGAAGTCGAAGACAGCGGACGCACGGCTTTGCCGAAAGACCAGCGGCGCTGGCCCGAAGCACAAGCGCACCTGATGGGGCAGTCGATGGAAGGGCTGAAACTGCTGACTATCGGCAAAGCCTTTGACGAGGGCTTTGATGACCTGCACCCAAAGCGTTTGCGGCGGTTTCACATCGGCCCGATGTATTCATCGGCGTTCACGTTGCAGAGCGGCCCGATGCGGGATGTGTTGCGCGAGGCGAAGTCGCCCACGGGCCAAGACTGGGCCTTGGCGTGGACGATCGAAGAGTTGGAAAGCGCGCGCGTTACCGAAGAAAAGTCAGGCTGGTTTGGCACGGTTGAGCGTGAGGTGTTCGCGCTTGATCCGTTTGCCGGGCGCGGGGCCGACACGGGCGCGACGCGGATGGAGCGGGCGATTATTATGCCGCAGCGTCCTTTTGCTGTTTTGGAAGAGAAGCAGCCAGCGGGTTTTGCAAGTGTGCGTAAGTTTGTTGTGAGTGATCGAGGGCGTGTATTGAGCGTTTGACGTTGAGTAGATGAGTATTTTGACGAAGAGAAAGCCTAGGGTGATTTATGAGCCAGACAAGTGATCAGATGGAACTGCGCGAGCAGGATATTACCAAGCAGTACGCTCGCGCTGTGGCGATGCTTGAGGGGTTTGACCATACGCCGCGTATTGGCAAGGGGGCGGCCGAGGCGCCTGCCGAGAAGTCTTCAGGGCTGGGCACGAGGCGGCGGTTTCGCAGCACGACGCCGGGGCTTGTGACGCGCTCGACGGCGCGGCCTGAGGGCGTGCAGCTGTTGGCGAGGATCGAGGGGGCAGACGGGGACGACCCGTTGGTTTCGACACAGCAGGCGGGGGTTATGCAGAGCCTCAGGCGGGCGATTGCGATTGCGCTGGCTGTGGCCGAGAATTACGCGGAAGCGACGCCATTGGCAGACTTGAAGCGCGCCAACCTTGAGGGCGGCGTGCCACGCGGCAAGGCGGAGGAGTTTTCCGAGTTGTTGAGTGCTGAGGCGCTGGTGACGGCATATGTTTTTGGCAGTGCGACCGCGTATTTGCTGAGCGGTATGGGCGGCGACGCGACTGTTGAGGTTGGCGAAGTTGACGAGGTGCTGACGGAGAGCGGGCAGATGGCGCTTTACGGCGCGCTTTGGGAGCTTGACCAAGACATCGCGGCGCACGGCAGTGACGACGCGCGGCTTGTTGCGACGGTTGCGGCTTTTGCCGAGCAGTTGATGGAGAAAGTTGCGTTACGCGCCCAGACGGCGGCACGTTTGGAGCCGTTTGTGGCGGCGAGCTGGCGGGTTGAGGCGGATGATTTTAGCGTGCAGGGCTTCACGCCTGCGCTTAAGTCAAAGAGCACCAAACTGACGATGACGTTCAAGAAGCCGAACGAAGTTGTGGGCAACCATATTGCTAAGTATCAGGCGTTGCGTTTGAGCAAAATGCTGATGGCTTATGACTTTGAGAAGCGGCTCAACCCGTTTGCTGACCTTGGTGGTTTTATCTTTACGTTTATGGGCGACGGCAAGCCGGGGACGGGCAAGACGACGCTTATCCAGATGATGGCAGGCTTGCTGAACGACTACTGTCAGGTGGCGGGATATCCGTTCCGGTATCAGAACCTTTCGACGGATAATATTGATAGTTATCAGGGCAAATCAGGGCAGAACGCGAAGGCGTTTATCAACAATATCATTGATCCGAGCGCTATCGGATTTGGCACGATTGACGACATTGACCAGCTGGCTGGTAAGCGCGGCGACAGGCAGTCGAGCGCGGGGCAGTTGGAGATTACGGCTGTGCTGATGGAGAGCTTTGCGGGGGCCAACACTGTGGTGCGCGGCAACTGCACGTTCGGGATGTTTAGCAACTACCCTGAGAATGTGGACGACGCGTTGCGGCAGCGGGCTGGGGCACGCTTCTTGGTGGATGGGCCGAAGTCGCGGGACGACTACATCGACATTCTGGCGCTGTTGATGGGTAAGAACCACGACATCCCGCTGGGTGAGCATGAGTTGTTTGCTGCGCAGGAGATCAAGACCGCCGTGGCGAAGAGCTTTGAGGCGCACTCAAAGCCGCACGAGGCGGGTTTGCTGGAGGTGTTTGACCGGGTGTCGGGGGACATCGGAGAGATGGACACGCTGGCGAAGATGGGTACTTACTTGAAGGCCATTCAGGAGGCTGACGAGCGCTTTACGGGGCGGGCTATCAAGAACATCACCGGCGCTGTGAAGGTGCGGGCGATGGACTTTGAGCTACCGGATGAATGGATGGAAAACCCAGAGCTGTTTTTGTTCAAAGGGTATGACGCGAAGCGCGACATGATTGCCGAGCTGCGGGTGCCGATTACGACGGAGATGGTGATCCAAGAAATCAACCGCTACGCGGACTCAGAGTTTAGATATGCGGATAAGTCGGACGAAGTCGCGATTGAAAACATGGTGCGCGAGTATGGGCGGCAGGAAGAAGCGAAGAAGCGGTATTTGGGGGGGGAAGATGGCTGATAAAGTGTTTAGATGGCTTCTTATTTCGTTTATCGTATTTGCTTTTCTATACGGCATTTGGAGTTTGATTTCAGAAGCATTTGACCTCAGGCTGGAAACCTTTCTTCGAGACAATCACGCAGTGTTAATATCGCTGGGCACTCTAGCGCTAATATCGGTTTTGGCGTTGTTGACTTCTTACCTTTCGGACAAGGCGGCTGATAAGCGAGAACACCTTGCTGCTGTTGCGTCCGAAAAGCGAGTAGCCTTCAATCAAAAGGTGCAGGCAGAACTGCAAATAGCTCAGTTTCGGCAAAGTTGGATCAATGAGATGAGAAATGACATTTCGAAATTACTTCGGATTGAGTTCCACCACACAGAGGAAGCCGACATTGCCAACGCCTACACTTTGCATATGAAGATAGAGATGCGTTTGAATCCTGATGAAGAGTTGGCTTCTAAATTGTCAGCCGCTATGCAGTATCTAGGTCGCAGTGAAAGCACTGAAGAAGAACATCAAAGAGCTTTGGCAGATGTAGTATTGGCTAGTCGAGCCTATTTGAAAAATGAATGGCGTAGGTTGAAGAAAGATATTCGGGAATCACAGCTTCTAGAGAGTGACCCGCTATGAAACCCCTAGCCTCCCGCGGCCCTATGTTTGGCAATCTCATCCACATCGACAGCGCAGCGCTTGTTGAGCGGTGTAACCGCGCGCTGGTTTAGGCCCTGATCTCAACCACAGCCTTTGCGTTTTTCGCGTGGCGGGCGACCAGTTGTTTTTGCAGTTTGCCTGACGGGATGTGGGCGGCGGAGGTTGCGGTGTAGTCGCGTTCTGCCAGTTCGGGGAAGAGCGCCAACAGCTCGTCGCGGGCGTCGGCGGGCACAGACTTCAGGGCTTCGGGGCCTGTGAACAAGCTCTCGGAGGCCGCGCCTTCGGCTGTGACGATTTCGTGCTGATCAAACAGGATGTGGAAGTATTCAACCTCTTCCACGCTTTCATCAACGTAGATGCCGGGCAATGCCGTGAGCTTGATCGCCGAGACCAGTGCTTCGGGCGCGCCGAACATCCGCTCGGCCACGCGGGAGCGCACGAGCATGCGGTGTTGGCGCGAAACCAGCAAGTCGCGCAGAGGCAGCCCGTTGCCCAAGGCTCCGGCTGTGATGCGCACGGGGCGGTGCTTTGGGTTGGCGCTCAGGCGGCGTTGCTTGCTGGAGCTGATCCAGCGGACCGGCTGTGTGCCACCGCTGGCAACATCAATGGCGTCACCAACGCGCAAGGCTTCGATCGGGCGGAGGCCTTGGGCTGTTTGAATAAGCGTGCCACGGGTGAAACACATGATTTCGGTGGTGTTTCCGAACAACGTGAAGATCTCGGCGCCGGTGATCGCGCTGTGGTTTGTGCCAGTGTAATAGTCGATCGGCATCGTCGAATAGAACACGTTGCCCGAGCCGACGGGGTAGGTGAAGGCGACAACATGGGTCGGGTCGCCCGTTGTGAGCAGGGCCGTCGCGCCGGGGGGGAGCGAGGAGAGTTCGACATAGCCGTGGCTTGAGCTGTTGCCGCCATCAAATGTGCTGTCGTCGATGACACCGTTAGGGCCGTTGGTAAAGCTGGATGGTGCACCTGCGGCGACGTTGACGTTTGAGCTGTCTGAGAAGTCGCGCAAGACAGTGATGCTGGAGCCGTTACCGGGAAGGATGGTATTGGCATTTGTTACATAGCGGTCAAAGATGATCAGGTTCATGCCGTTGTTCACGGCGGTGTCGATGGCGGCCAAGTTGGCGAGATACTCGGCGCCGAAGCTGCCGTTGCTTGGGTTGACGACATAGAGGGAGTCAAGCGAGGCCAGTTGCGCCGCATCGGGCACAGTTACGTTAATGGCGGTGTCGCCATTGTTTGTGATCTCATCGACCTGTGACGCCAGCCCCTGACCTGAGGACATGGAATAGTATCCAACGTTCGCCATTTTCTCTCTCCACGAGGAATTTCGCACTGTGGGTTATGGAGGGGCATCGCGGCGCAGTTTTGGTCTGAATTGGGTGAAATTGGGTCATTTTCCCTAACAGTTCCCTAATTTTGTGATGATTGTTTCTGCAAGTAGCGGATGTGCACCTGCGCGAGGCCGTATTGCTAAGCCTTTGAAAATGCCGAAGGAGTGGTTATATAACGAGAGTGACATAGGGAGCCGGAAAGCCACATGAAACGCCTAATCGAACGCGGCCTAATGTTTGGCAATCTTATTCACGTCGACAGCCCTGCGCTGGTGGAGCGGTATAACCGTGCGCTGGAGCATCTGACGGGGAAGCGGACGGGGCTGAGTGACTTTCATGTTGATATCAGCGGGTATAGCCCCGAGGTGGGGGATGAGCTGAACGATCAGCTTTACCTCAACCATGCGGGGGTGAACCGGCAGTTTATTTTGCTTTCCACAGAGCAGCGAAGCGCGCCGCTTTTGAACGCGAAATTTTCGACGTCTCGAAGCATCCTCCAGCATTTCATTGAAGACAACGAGCGCCAGCTGTTTGCTCTGACGTCGCGAGACGCTGTGGCGGGGGAGTTGCTCAACTCGGTTTATTCCGTAGACAGCCCAGCGCGGCTGTTTGACATTCGCAAGATCGAGATAGAAGCCGACACGACGGAAGGCACCGTGCGCGAGGGCGAGAAACTGGGCCGGCTGATCGACCGCTTCAAGGCCGAGGAAGACGGCTGGTTTGATGATGTGCTGATTTCCGAGATGATCGAAACGGCAAAAAGCACGGGCGACATTGTGCGCAACCCTGTGCGGCTCAAGCATGTCGAGTTTGCGCAGGACAACTTCTGGACGGCGCATTTTGGCGGGCTGTATATGTTTCGCGGCGCTGACCACCCTGCTGTGATTGCGCGGCAAGACAAGGCGGCGCTGGGGAAACTGCCGATCAAGTATGTGTTTGACTTGGACGATAGAAACCAGATTGCCAAGTTCTTTGAGTATAACGACCTGGTCGAGCCGATAGTGAAGGCGCGCGGCATCGACGCGGCGGCTATCTTACGCCAGAAGATGGACTTTATCGTGGTTGATGCGGCGCAAGAGGCGGGTGTTGACCTGACGGGCGCGCGACGGGCTGACGTTAGGGCGCTGGCACGGGCGCATGCGTCTGAGCTGCCGGAAGAGTTCCACGCGCTGGGCGACTTGGTGAACTGGGCTGAGAACGGCGGCAAGTGGCCACGTATCACGAGCGACCACCCTGCATATTTCTATACGCTACGGGCGGCCAACCATGCGGACCGTGACTTGGTGAACATGCTGTTGTCGGAACTTGCACCTAAGGACGTGCGGCAGCTGTTTATCTGCCACAAAGAGCTGTTTTACAAAATGTATGCGGGCTGGTCTGAGACGAAGAAATCATTTGTGGCTGATTTCTTGCAGCGCGAATATGCTGTGGACAAGGCAGGGGCGCGCGAGGCGCTGTTTGGGCATGACGCGCCGATGGATGATGGCGGCGGCGCGGTGCCGCAGGACTTGGTTGCTAAAGTCGGGCCATGGGGCGCTGTGAGGAGATAAAATGCAGTTTGTACGGTTTGGAATACTCGGGTTTATCGTCCTGACGGTGATCTACTTTTTGGTGTCGATTTACTCACGCTCGATCAGGCGCGAATGGCTTGAAGGCGAGTGGGCCGAGGAAGAGCGCGAAGACAGCAGCGAGGCGGCGCGCGAGGCGTTTATCGAGGCTGGTATGACAAAATATGAGGCGGGGTTTCGCAAGAAGTTGATCGTGCTGATATATGTGATACCGACGCTACTTGTTGGAATTTTAGTTTACGTGATCAACTGAGAGGATCGCCCCGATGCGCAATGTGAGAAGAATTATCCGGATCGTGCTGTTTGTGATTGCAGGGCTTTACCTGCACTACACGCTGCCGCAGCATGACGTGGCGCGCGTGACAGGTGTGTCTGACCGCTTAGAGAGGCTGTCGAACTTTCAGAAGATATTTTACAACGACGTTGATCTGGGCGCTGAAGAGGGCCAGATGCGCGACTTGCGGCTGATCAACACGGTGCGCAAGAAGACGTATCTGTTCGGGCTGATCCGCTCGGGTGGTGAAAGCGTGATGGTGTTTCGCAACGAAGACACGGGCGTTTACCCGCCCTACTTCAAGTTTGACAGCTCTGATCTTGAGGCCGAAGCGACCGCGCTTGTGGGCAAGCAAGACCAGTGGGTGTCGATCACGCATTACGGCTGGCGCGTGCGCTGGCAGTCGATCTACCCGAACGCAGTTGCGATCAAGCTGGTTGACGGGCCTGACTACCGCCCGTTCCCGTGGTTTAACCTGCTCTTCTTTGGCTTCCTGATCGTCGGCTTCTTCATGATCCGCGCGATGTGGCGCCAGTTTGTTGAGCGCACGGTTGACCCGACGATGGACGCGCTGGAAGACAGTTATGACTCGCGCAAGAGCGGTTTGCAGAAGTGGCTTGATAGCTGGCGTAAGAAGTAGGTTGAGGGAAGCAGCGGGACGCGCTCCCACCCGCCCACCCCGCGCGCCCCGCTGCTTTGCTTTCCTGAGAGGGAAGTGGTTGAGGAGCGGGTGTTTTTGAGTATTTTTGCGAAGAAAAAGCCGATGCGCCGCGGCGAGCGAGCTGTTGTTGGGATCAAGGTATTTTTGACGCTTTAGAGCAGTGTGCGCAGAAGGCCGAACAGGCCCAAGCCTATGAGGAGCGTCAGGCAGAACGGGCGGTAGTAGCGCTCGTATTCGGGCCTGAAGTAGGCGCGGCCTAGGAAGACACCAGCGAGCATTGGCACAGCGAAAATGGCGAAGCGGGTGAACGCGAGAGCTGTGATCATCCCGTAGAGGAGCTGCCACAGGAATGTGAGCGAGCCGCCGATGAAGATGATCAGGATCAGCGAGCCGCGCATGTTTTTGGGCGGCATTTGCAGCGCCAAAGTATAGAGCGCGATGACCATGCCGCCGATGCTGGCGAGGCCTGTGACAAAGCCTGAGAAAATGCCTGTTACGAAGGTTGGCACCGGCGATGCTGTGAGCGGCAGGCGCACTTTGGCGAGTTGTAGCAAAGCGAGGCCGACGACGAGGCCAAGTGCCACGAGTTTTGACAGGTCAGGGTCTATCGTTGTTGTTAGATACAAGCCCGTTGGCACGCCGATGAGCGCGCCCGCTTGCAGGGTGAGGGCCATGCGTTTATTGGCTTCGGTGAAGCCGCCCTTGAGCAGGATGGCTGCCGAGGCGAGCTCAAGCATGGTGCAGACGGGGATCAGCTCAATTGGCGGGATCATGCTGGCCAATGAGGCCATGATGAGAGCCGAAAGTGCGAAGCCAGCAAAGCCGCGCACAACGCCAGCCATGAAGACGGCTATGAGCGCGAAAGCCAGTTCGGGCGCCGACAGCTGTGCTAATGCTATCATCTGTCAGACATCTCAACGTAGTCGCGCATGTCGGGGCCGTTGTAGAGCGTCAGCGGGCGGATAAGGATGTTGCCACGCTGTTGCTCGATGCATTGGATGATCCAGCCGGGCATGCGACCGATAGCAAAGATCGGCACGTAAAGATCCATCGGAATGCCGTGCAACTGGTAAATGACGCCTGAGTAGAAATCGACGTTCACGTTGAGGCCGTGACGGGCGTAGGGCTTCATCGCCTCAACGACCCCTTGGAGGATTTCGTACCACTCGGGTGCGCCCATTTCTTCGCCAAGTTTGCGAACGCCTTCGCGCATGTGGCGCGCGCGCGGGTCTTCGGCGCGGTAGACGCGGTGGCCAAATCCTGTGACGGCTTCGCGGTTTGCGCGCTTGGCTCTGACGTAGTCCGCGGCTTTGTCAGGGCTGCCGATTTCGCGGACCATTTTCATCACGTCTTCCGCCCCGCCGCCGTGGGCCGGGCCTGCGAGTGTTGCGAGGGCCGTGACCATCGCGCCGTGCAGGTTGGCTTCGGTTCCGACAGTCACCCGCGCGGCGAAAGCCGAGGAGTTTGCGCCGTGTTCGGCGTGCAGGATGAAGTCAACGTCAGCAAGGCGAGCGGCAGCTTGCGAGGGCTTTTCGCCCTTGAGCATATAGAGCCAGTTGGCCGCGTGGCTGAGCGCTGGGTCGGCCTCAACGGGGGCGCGGCCATTGCGGATATTTTCATGCGCCGCGATGATCATCGGAACTTGGGCTGTCAGGCGGATACCGTTCTCAACGAAGGCTTCTTCACCGACGTTCCGGCTGTCGGCTTCAAGCGTTGCGAGCGCCGAGACAGCGGTGCGCAAAACATCCATTGGATGGCCGTGTTGGGTTGCGCGGATGATGTCGTAAATGCTGTCAGGCAAGGTGCGGGCGGCTTTGAGCTTGGCGTCAAATGTTGCCAGCTCGTCGGCTGTGGGGAGGTCGCCGAAGATCAGCAAATAGCAGACCTCTTCGAAAGTTGAGCGCGTTGCGAGATCGTGGATCGAGTAGCCACGATAGGAAAGCTCGCCTTTGGCACCGTCGATGTGGCTGACGCCCGAGCGTTCAAAGTAGATGCCTTTCAGGCCGCGATTGATCTTGACGTCCTTGCTCATAGCTGGCTCCTTTGCTTCCAGTATACGGAGGCATACATGGAATTTTTCGAAAAAATTTACGGCGCTGCACGCGAACGGCAGGCGCGGGTGGTGTTTCCGGAAGCAGAGGATGCCCGTGTGGCTGAAGCCATGGCGCGGCTCTCAGATGAGGGGCTGTGCGTTTCGTTAGGTTTGAGCGAGGTTTCCGAGGCGCAAGTTGCGGCACTGGTGGCGGCGCGCGGCATGAAAGAAGCCATGGCGCGGCGCTTGCTGGCGAAGCCTTTGTACCGTGCGGCTGCAATGGTGGCGGCGGGCGAAGCTGACGCCATGGTCGCGGGGGCTGACAGCCCGACACGGCGGGTGATTGAGGCGGCTGCTATGGCGATTGGGCCTGCTGAAGGCGTTGCGACGGCCTCGTCGTTTTTTGTGATGCTGTTTCCCGACAGGCGCGAGATGGTCTTTGCCGATTGCGCTGTGAACGTCGCACCAAGCGCTAGCGAGTTGGCTGATATAGCGCGCGCTTCAGCTCGGTCTGCCGAGGCCCTGCTTGGGCGCGCTGACGTGGCGATGCTGTCGTTTTCCACGGGCACCAGCGGTGCGGGTGAGAGCGTGGACCGTGTGCGAGAGGCCGCTGAACTTGCGGGCTTCACCGGCCCGTTGCAGGCCGATGCCGCGTTGAATACGGCGATTGCGGCGAAGAAAGGCCTCGGCGAGGGGCGCGCCAACGTGCTTGTCTTCCCCGGCCTTGATGCGGGCAATATCGCGTATAA
The DNA here is from genome assembly GCA_016744435.1 of Lentibacter sp. Taxonomy (GTDB): domain Bacteria; phylum Pseudomonadota; class Alphaproteobacteria; order Rhodobacterales; family Rhodobacteraceae; genus Lentibacter. The sequence continues at coordinate 16,060 of JADGEJ010000042.1, forward strand.
GCTTTGCCAAGAGCTGGGCGGCGCAACGGCGTTGGGGCCGTTCTTGCAGGGCTTTGCGCGGCCTGTCTGTGACTTGAGCCGTGGTGCGAGCGTTGAAGACATTGTCGCCGCGACAGCTGTGTGCTGCGCCATGAGTTGAGCCATAGTTTGGGTGGGCGCAAGATAGTTTTCTTTGACGAAAACTGTCATACACCCGCCGCGAGGCTTTGCGCGTCAATCGCGATCTGGCGCTCTTCGTCGGCAGGGACAACATGCACCGGAACTTTGCCAAGCCAAGCCAGCCGTTCCATAATACGGTCGCGGATCGGGGCCGAGTTTTCGCCAATGCCACCGGTGAAAGCGATCGCGTCGACGCCCTCAAGTGCCGCGATAAGCCCGCCCGCCTGATGGACGATGGAATAGACGAAATGCTCCACCGCAAAGCGCGCTTCATCAGAGCTATCGGAGAGCAGAGCGCGCATGTCGGCAGTTGTGCCCGACAGGCCCAGCAAGCCGCTCTCTTTGTTGAGCAGATGTGTGGCCTTCTCAAAGCCTTCTTCCTGAGCAATGCGCAACACTGCCATGCCGTCGATGTCGCCCGTACGGGTTGCCATTGTTGGGCCAGAAAGCGGCGAATAGCCCATCGAGGTGGCGACAGAGCGGCCATCCTTGATCGCACAGAGGCTGACGCCCGCACCAAGGTGTAGCGCGAGCAGGCGGGTGGGCAAGCGCGCCCCAAACTGGCGCACCATGCCCGCATAACTGAGCCCGTGAAACCCGTAGCGCCTGATGCCCTTTTCGCGCTGCGCTAGCGGCAGCGCGTAGGTTGTCGCCACGTCTGGCTGGCTCGCGTGAAAGGCGGTGTCAAAGCTGGCAAACTGCGGCACATCTGGCAGCTGCGCGGTGACAGCGGCGATGCCCGCGAGCGCTGGCGGGTTGTGCAGGGGGGCGAGCGGGATCATCGCCTTGATCTGCTCCAGCGTTTCAGCGTTGATGTGCGTTGGAGCCGTCAGGTGGCGGCCGCCATGCACCACACGGTGGGCGGCTCCGGTGATGCTTTCTAACGCGATGCCGCGCGCCACGAGTCCGTCAAGCAGGCAGTCGAGAGCATCGCTGTGATCTTTGGTGGTAACGTCTTGCTTTGCATCGCCAAGCACCATGCGGCCTGTGCCACCGACGCCTGCGATGTTGCCTTCGACAAGCAGTTCAAGTGCGCTGTCAAACACCGCGATCTTGATCGAGGAAGAGCCGGTGTTGAGCACCAGAAGCATCAGGCGGCTCCCTTGGCTTGCTGCGCTGCGATGACGCCAAGTGCCGCTGACGCGAGCCGCGCGGGGGCTTGTTGGCTGCGCGACGTGAGCAAAATGGGAACGCGCGCGCCTATCACCAGCCCGCCCGCGCAGCACCCCATGCCCAGAACCATAAGTTTGAACAGGGCGTTGCCCGTGGTGATGTTGGGGGTGACTATGATGTCAGCATCGCCCGCAACGGGGCTTTCGTAGCCCTTCACTTCGGCGGCGCGTTTGGAGAGGATCAGGTCCATCGCTATCGGGCCTGCGACGTCGGCTTGGGGCAGGTTCGTGTGCGCCCATTCGGCGATCGCGGCACTTTCCATTGTGTTGGTGATCTGCGGAGTGGCGTCTTCCGACGGGGCCAGAAGCGCGGCCTTGGGGCGTTTGACGCCGAGGGTCTGCGCAAGCGCGACAGCATGCGCAAGGCAGGCTTGGCGCGTCTCAACCGAGGGGTCAACGTTGAGGGCGGCATCTGTGAGCAACATGGGCCTGTCACTTCCCGGTGCGGTAATGTGAAAGACGTGGCCGCAACGCGTGCCCTTGTCGCGCAGGCCTGCCTTGGAGGGGAGCAACCCTTTAAGAAAGGTTGAGGTGTGCACCTGCCCTTTCATGATGGCGTCGGCCTCGCCCGTGCGGGCCAGCTCGGCGGCTTTGACGGCGGCTTCGGCGTGGGGCGCGTGGATAAGTCGGAAGGGCGAAATATCGTAACCGATCTCTTCGGCGGCAGCGCGTATCTTGGCCTCATCGCCGATCAGGATCGGATCGGCCAGCCCCGCTTCGGCGGCCTCGCGGATGCCCAAAAGTGGTGTGACGGCCCCCGCGTTGACAAGGGCCACGCGTGGTGTGGGCAGGCTGCGGGCCTGATCAAGCAAGCGTTGCGGCGCGCTTGGCGCGGCTTTGGAGAGGAAGGGGTAGGGCTCGGTCATGGGTGGCCTTTCTTGGATGTGCTCGAACTCATTTGAACGCGAACACATCACAACCGAGTGACAGATACCACCGCAATTGCGAGGCCTATTGCTCAACCATATCTGATGCGCTGATCCCAGCCACTGAGACAGGCTTTTTCATAGCATCGCGGCGGAAGGGCTCGCCGAGCTCTTGGTTGATCATCGCCTCAATGAGCGTGGTGACGCCGTTCTTTTGGTCTTCGCAGGCTTGCGCGAGGGCGGCTGTGAGCTCGTCCATTGTGCGGGCGACCACGCCTTTGAGGCCACAAGCGTTGGCGATACCGGCGTAGCTTACGTCTTCGTCAAGCTCGGTGCCGACGAAGTTGTCGTCAAACCACAGCGTCGAGTTGCGCTTTTCTGCGCCCCACTGGTAGTTGCGGAAAACCACTTGCGTGACTGCGGGCCATTCGCCGCGCCCGATCGCTGTGAGCTCGTTCACCGCGATGCCAAAGGCGCCGTCACCAGAGAAGCCGACAACCGGCACATCAGGGCAGCCGATCTTGGCGCCAGCAACGGCTGGAAGGCCGTAACCGCAGGGGCCGAACAGGCCGGGTGCAAGATATTTGCGACCCTCGTCAAAGCTCGGGTAAGCGTTGCCGATGGCGCAGTTATTGCCGATGTCCGAGCTGATGATTGCATCTGCTGGCAGCGCTGACTGGATCGCACGCCACGCCATGCGCGGGCTCATCCACTCGGGCTTGTCCTTGCGCGCGCGCTGGTTCCAGTCGGTGCCTTCGTCATCGTCTTCGTGGTCCATGGAGCTAAGCTGTTGCGCCCATTTTGATTTGGTCTCAGCGATGCGGTTTTTGCGTGCGTCGCGCCCTGCGTCGCCTGCTGTGTCGGTTAGTTGCGATAGGATACCTTCCGCAACCATCGCCGCGTCGCCGACGATGCCGACAGCGACTTTCTTGGTCAGGCCAATGCGGTCTGGGTTGATGTCAACCTGAATGATCTTTGCCTCTGTGGGCCAATAATCCATGCCATAGCCCGGCAGTGTCGAGAACGGGTTGAGGCGGGTGCCAAGGCAGAGCACAACATCAGCCTCGGAGATCAGCTCCATGCCAGCCTTCGAGCCATTATAGCCCAGCGGGCCGGCGAACAGCGGGTGCGAGCCAGGGAAGGCGTCGTTGTGCTGATAACCCACACAGACGGGCGCATCGAGGCGTTCGGCGAGGGCCTTTGAGGCTGCGATGCCGCCCGTTGACAGGACAACGCCCGCACCGTTGAGGATCACGGGGTTCTTCGCGCCCGACAGCAGAGCTGCAGCTTCGGTGACAGACTTTGTGCCGCCCGGCGAGCGCTCAAATTCGATCGGATCGGGGATGTCTATGTCGATAACCTGTGTCCAGAAATCACGCGGGATGTTGAGCTGCGCCGGGCCTGAGAGCCGCTTGGCTTGGCTGATCACACGGGTCAGAACTTCGGCAACGCGCGACGGGTCGCGCACCTCTTCTTGATAGGCGACCATATCTTCAAACAGCTTCATCTGTTCGACTTCCTGAAAGCCGCCTTGACCGATGGTTTTGTTTGCGGCCTGTGGGGTAACCAAAAGTAAGGGTGTGTGGTTCCAATATGCTGTCTTCACGGCGGTGACGAAGTTGGTGATGCCGGGGCCGTTCTGGGCGATCATCATGCTCATCTTGCCAGTCGCGCGGGTGTAGCCGTCGCTCATCATGCCCGCCGAGCCTTCATGGGCGCAGTCCCAGAAGTTGATGCCAGCTTTTGGGAACAGATCGGAGATCGGCATCATGGCCGAGCCGATAATGCCAAAGGCGTGCTGGATGCCGTGGCGCTGTAGAACCTTCACAAAGGCTTCTTCGGTGGTCATTTTCATGTGGTCGCTCCCGGAAAAATTGCAGGCAGAATCGGGCTGTAGGGGCCCTGTGCTGCGGTGAATTTACGTGCCGGAGGCAGCAACGGTTAGAGCCAGTTGAAATCGCGAATTAAAGCCAGATTAGCTGACTTCAGCGATGCCTTGTGCCAAAAGAGAGATGCCCTCGGCGATCTTGGATGTGGGGATCGAGGAATATCCGAGGCGGTAATGGCAACTGCCTTTTGAGGGCGCAGCGACGAAGGCGTGGCCCGGCTCGATGAGCACACCCTTGTCGCGCAAACGGTGTGCGAGCTCGTGGGTGTCAACGTGCTTAGCGGCACGCATCCAGTAGGATGAGCCGCCGAACGCGCTGCTGCCTGCAATCGTGAGCCCATGTTTGGAAATGGCCTCATCCATGGCACTGCGGCGGCGCTTGAGCGTTTCGCCCATGCGGCGGATGTGGCTGTCGTAATGTCCGAGGGACAAGAAGTAGGCTGCGGTGCGCTGGATGTGGCCGGGCACGTGGCGCAGCACCGAAGCACGCAGCGCACGGGCCTCGCGGATGAACGACTTGGAGCCGACAAGGTAGCCCAGCCGCAGCCCCGGAAACAGCGATTTGGAGAACGAACCAACGTAGATAACGCGGCCATCTGTATCAAGTGATTTGAGCGCAGGCATCGGAGGTTTGAGGAATGACATCTCAAACTCATAGTCGTCTTCGACAATGATCGCATCCAGAGCGCGGGCGCGTTCAAGCAGGGCCTTACGGCGGGTGAGCGGCATGGTCAGCGTCGTCGGGCATTGGTGCGAGGGGGTGGTGAACACCACGTCGCTTTCGGGCGGGATCAGATCGGGCGGGAGGCCATCATCGTCAACCTCTATTGGCGCTACGTGGCATCGTGACTGGGTGAGAATATCGCGTAAACCGGGGTAGCACGGGTCTTCCACAACGGCGGTGCGGCGCTGGGTGAGCAAGATCTGAGTGGTCATCCAGAGCGCGTTCTGTGCCCCCATTGTGACGAGAATTTCGTCTGGCTTGGCAAAGATGCCCCGCCGCGGCAGGATGTGGCGCGCGACATAGTCCAGCAACATCGGGTCATCCTGATCATAGTAATCAGACGTCAGCGGGCCAAAGTCTTTTTGGCCCAAGGCGCGCAGGGCGCATTGCCGCCAGTTTGAGTGATCAAACAAGCGCGGGTCAGTCTGGCCGTAGACGAAAGGATATTTGTAGGAGGACCAGTCTTGCGGCTTTTCCAGTGTCACACCGCCGGAGAACCGCTGGCCAATGGCGCGCGACCAATCGACAGTTTCTTCGGCCGCGGGCTGGGGTGGAAAACTGGCTGGCTCGGGCGCGTTCTCGGAGACGTAGTAACCCGAGCGCCCCTTTGAGCTGAGGTAGTCATTGGCCAAAAGTTCGGTGTAGGCGAGCGTCACTGTGATGCGTGAAACGCCAAGGTGGGAGGCCAGTTTGCGGGTGCTTGGCAGTTTTTCGGAACGGCGCAGGCGGCCTGAAAGGATGCCCTCTGCCACGATCTGTTGGATCTGCGCTTGTAGCGTGCCTTGCCCGTCGGGGGGCAGGAAGAAGGATTCTACTGAAATCGCCATGGTTCTGGAGCTTAGACTGGACTGGTCTGCTTAGCAATCTGGACTTAGGAGGAAGCAGGCGCTGGCCGCGAGTTTTGCAAGTGTTAACGCGCCAAAACAGCCGTGCCTACACTATGCAGCACTGTATGCAGCTATCTGTGCATAACGTGTACATACGATTTGGCGTGCTTAGGGCGGTTAACGCGGCGTGCGCAAATTTCGCTTCGGTGTGGGGCGGAACATGTTGTTGCATGGTGGCGGTATAGCTGCGACCAAGCGCCGGAGGATAGCCGCGATGTGCATGGGTGATCTGGGTAGGTAGATGTTGCTGAGTTTTTCGGCGTTAACCCTGGCGCGGAATCAGGTGCGCGGAATCAAACCCGCAGGCCGCCGCGCAATCGCCGACACGCCCCTCGGGGCGGCGATTTGGAGAGGGCGCACGAGACACAGAGGTTTTGCGGATTTGGCAGAGATAAAGCGCGCTAACACGAGTTAGGCCGCCACCCCGTGTCGGCGATTGCGCGGCTTATTGGAGCCCTCAGCAAGCGCTCATGGCAGGTTTGGCTGCCAACCTGAAGCCGGCAGCCAACGCGCGTTTTAGTCGATCCGCGTGACCATTTCTGACAGCGGCTTGCGGACTTTCTTCATTGGCAAGAGCCAGTCGGCGCCTTCATGGCGATGGCCGAGGGGTAGCAAGACAACCGAGCGCAGGCCTTTGTCGGAGAGGCCGAGGATGGCGTCAACCTTGGCAGGGTCAAAACCCTCCATCGGGGTTGCATCAACCTCCAGTTCGGCGGCGGCGACCATGGCGAGGCCAAGCGCGATATAGGCTTGGCGCGCGGCGTGATCAAAGTTCACTGAGGCGTCGCGCGGCAGGTAAGTTTTCTTGAGGGTGTCGTAGTAGGCGTTGAGCATGGGAAGCTCGCCGCGCTCTTCTGTCATCTGGGTGGTCACGGCGTCGATGCGCTCGGCTGTGTAGTTGTCCCATGCCGCGAAGACCAGCAGGTGCGAGCCATCGGTGATCGGCGATTGGTCCCATGCAACTTTGCGGATTTCGGCACGTTTCTCGGGGTTGGTGATCACGAACAGCTCAAACGGCTGGGTGCCGCTTGACGTGGGCGCGAGCTGAATCGCTTCGACGATCTGGGCGACGTTTTCTTCCGAGACAGGCTTGTTCGGGTCCATCTTTTTGGTGGCATAACGCCATTTGAGTTGCTCGATGAGAGATTTCGTTGTCATGTTGTGAGATCCTTTGAAGGGGTGGTATATATTTGTAACCGACGATATAGTTGGCACTGCATGAGGCTGCAAGAAGGCACATTCTTGAGCCTCGGTAACACGCAAGGAACCACACATGGCAGAAGACGCAAAATGCCCCGACTGCAAGCGCATCAACGAGGTGCTCACTCGCGTTGGTGACAGGTGGAGTGTGCTGGTAGTTATCTCGCTGGCCGAGTATGGTACGCTGCGGTTTAACGAGCTCAAGCGCCATCTCGGCATATCGCAGCGGATGCTAAGCCTGACGCTGAAAGAGCTTGAGCGTGACGGGCTGGTGAGCCGGACGTATCACGCTGTGATCCCTCCGAAGGTTGAGTACGCGCTGACAGAGCTTGGCCAGTCGTTTCGCGAGCCTGTAAAAGTGCTCGGAGTTTGGGCGCTTGATAATCTCGCGACGATTGATGCTGCGCGTGCAGCCTATGACGCTCAGAGCGAAGAGCAAGCGAAGAGCGCTTGATTTTGGGCCTCTCCTATGGTCTGACCGCGCGGATAGAATTCAGGAGCCAGTCACATGCCAGCACTCAGATCACGCACCAGCACACACGGCCGCAACATGGCGGGGGCCCGCGGCCTTTGGCGCGCGACGGGGATGACAGACAGTGACTTTGGCAAGCCGATTGTCGCGATTGTTAACTCATTCACGCAGTTTGTGCCGGGGCATGTGCATCTCAAAGACTTGGGCCAGATGGTGGCGCGTGAAGTTGAGGCGGCAGGCGGAGTTGCGAAAGAATTCAACACCATAGCCGTTGATGACGGCATCGCGATGGGCCATGACGGCATGCTCTATTCGCTGCCATCACGTGAGATCATCGCTGACTCTGTCGAGTATATGGTTAACGCGCACTGTGCTGACGCGATGGTCTGTATCTCGAACTGCGACAAGATCACGCCGGGCATGCTGATGGCCGCGATGCGCCTCAACATTCCGGTTATCTTCGTCTCTGGCGGGCCGATGGAGGCTGGCAAAGTCACGTTGGAAGACTTGGACATGGACAAGATCGACCTTGTCGATGCGATGGTCGCTGCGGCTGACGACAAGTATACCGACGAGCAGTTGCAGCACATCGAAGAGAACGCCTGCCCGACGTGCGGCTCGTGCTCGGGGATGTTCACGGCGAACTCGATGAACTGCCTCGCCGAGGCTTTGGGCCTCGCGCTGCCCGGCAACGGCTCAACGCTCGCAACACACGCCGACCGCAAGGGGCTGTTTCTGGAAGCTGGCCGCAAGATTGTCGAGATCACCAAGCGCTACTATCACGATGACGAGAAGGGGCTTTTGCCTCGCGAGATAGCCACGTTTGAGGCTTTTGAGAACGCGATGAGCCTTGATATCGCGATGGGCGGCTCGACCAACACAGTGCTGCACTTGCTGGCGATTGCCCATGAGGGCGAGGTTGATTTTACCATGCAAGACATGGACCGCCTGTCGCGCAAGGTGCCGTGCCTGTGCAAAGTCGCGCCCAACACCGAGAATGTGCACATGGAAGATATTCACCGCGCTGGCGGAATTTTCGCGATCCTGGGAGAGCTGAGCCGCGCTGGCTTGTTGCACCTTGATGCGCCGACTGTTCACTCGGCGTCGATGGGCGAAGCCATCGCCAAGTGGGACATCAAAGTTGCCAACAACCCCGAGGCTGAGCAGCTGTTCAAAGCGGCGCCGGGCGGCGTGCGCACGGTTGAGGCGTTTAGCACCGAGAACCGCTACAAAGAGCTGGACACAGACCGCGAGAACGGGGTGATCCGCACCAAGGAAAGCGCATTTTCGCAAGACGGCGGCTTGGCTGTCTTGTTCGGCAACATCGCGCTTGATGGCTGTATCGTTAAGACGGCTGGCGTTGATGCGAGCAACCTGAACTTCTCAGGGCCGGCCTATGTTTGCGAAAGCCAAGATCAAGCGGTGAGCGACATCCTCACAGGCAAGGTTAAAGAA
>JADGEJ010000062.1 GCA_016744435.1 Lentibacter sp.
CAGGATAACCGCTGAAGGCATCTAAGCGGGAAGCCCCCCTCAAAACAAGGTATCCCTGAGAGCCGAGGTAGACCACCTCGTCGATAGGCCAGAGATGTAAGTGCAGCAATGCATTCAGTTGACTGGTACTAATTGCTCGATAGGCTTGATTTGATCCAGTAAAAGCCAGGCTTTTATGGATTATCATCAGCATACACTTTACTAAGTATTGCTTGATTTGGATTTTGATAGACTTTTTTTGGTTTGGTGGTCATAGCACAAGCGAAACACCCGGCTCCATGCCGAACCCGGCCGTTAAGCGCTGTTGCGCCGATGGTACTGCATCTTAAGGTGTGGGAGAGTAGGTCACCGCCAAACCTAATAAAGTCTATCAACCGTCGTTGAAAAACGACCGTCGTTGAAAAACGACGTTGATATCTCTCTTTCGATGATCCTCAAACTCACATACTCGTTTGAGGGCACATTTTGGCGCGGGATGGAGCAGCCCGGTAGCTCGTCAGGCTCATAACCTGAAGGTCGTAGGTTCAAATCCTACTCCCGCAACCAAAATCAATAAACAATATCAACACACTAACAGCCACCCTCGGGTGGCTTTTTGCGTTGGTAAAACTCCTGTGGAAGCACTGTGGAAGCACGCGGTGCAGGTTCGCGGGTGATGCAAGGAAACTCACCGTCGTCGCGAATACTGAAGATGGACCTATTCCCCTAAACAGAATGGGAAGCGGTGAAAACTGGGTCGGCTATCATGTTTTGGCACATCTTGCATTGCACTGGTGGCTGTCGCATGGGGAAGTTACCCGCATTTGAACGGCAAGCGCCGCGAAATCGGTGCGGCCATCCATGCCCTCGGCATTAAAGAAAAGGAGGTGCGTCATGAGCCTTCGTAAACCTGCCTATGGCACGATCTTCCAGATCAACATGGCTTTGCTGGGCGCGAGTGGTTTTGCCTTCGCCGCGTGGGCGTTTTGGCCCGACAGTCTCAAGTGGTGGGGCATGGGTGTGTTTAGCCTCATGTGCGGCGCGGCGGCTCCCGCCATGTTGATCCGCGCCGTGATTTTGATGTTCAAACTCTATCAGCGGGATAAAGCATTGGCAGAATTTGAGGCCGAAATTCCGAAGGCAGAGACCATCATGGCGGCTCAAGGTGAGCTTGAGCGCGAACAAAACGGGCGGCAAGTTTTGCAAAAGATGAAGGCTCGTGTTGAGCAGGGCTTTTGGGTTTTTCGTGCGCCGGTGGGATATGAGTACGTCAAAGACAAACGCGGTGGAAAAATCCTCGTTCCGTCTGAACCGCTCGCCTCCATTATCAAAGAAGGTCTTGAAGGTTTTGCCAGTGGTCGCTTCGCCTCGCAATCCGAACTGATGCGTTTTCTTGAAGGGCAGCCCGAGTATCCCAAAGACCTGCTAGATGGCAGGCTGCGGATGTTCACGATCACGCGGCTTTTGAACAAGCCCGTCTACGCAGGATACGTTGAAGCGCCGAAATGGAAGATCCCTTTGAGAAAAGGAAACCATGAAGGGCTGATCAGCTTTGAGACATATCAGCGAATTCACCAGCGACTTAATGAAACGGCCTATGCACCTGCTCGCCAAGATATCACTTCCGACTTCCCGCTCAGAGGTTTTGTCGCCTGCAGCGATTGCTCTCGTCCCTACACAGCGGGTTGGTCGAAGAGCAAAACTGGCGCTAAACACGCATACTATCGTTGCGGTTATCGCCCCTGTGCGAGCTTCGGAAAATCCATCCGCCGCGACGACCTTGAAGGCAAAGTAACGGAACTGGTGCGCGAACTTGAGCCCAACAAGGCCGGGTATGGATTGGCACGTGCCATGTTCGAGTTTGCCTGGGATTTGAGACAAGGACGCTCAAAAGAAATCAAAGTGGAAATAAATCGCCAGATTGATGAACTCGACAGCAAGATCGCAAAGCTTGTTGATCGCGTTGTCGATTCCGATGTGCCGCGCATCACTGAGGCATATGAAAAACGTATTGAAGAGATGGAACAGCAAAAGCTGATTATGGTAGAAAAACGCGAAAATGGAGCTGGTCCAAAGCACACCTTTTCGCAAATGTTTGAACTCGCCATGAACTTCCTCTCAAGCCCTTGGAAACTATGGGAAAGTGGTGATCTCACACTGCGCAGAATGGTGCTGAAATTGGCCTTTCCAGAGCCTATTGAGCACGACCGGAAAACAGGGTGTTTGAACCCCAAAAAGGCAACTATTTTCAGTGTCTTAGGGGGTATATGCGCCGGAAAAAAGATGATGGTGCTGTGAGGGAGGATTGAACTCCCGACCTCGTCATTACCAATGACGCGCTCTACCACTGAGCTACCACAGCCTATAAACCAAGGGTGTTAGAGCATATGCCCTACTAATACCCTACTAATAATCCTCTCGTCTCGCTAACTCAATGTTCGAGCACACCAATTTGGAATGGACCTGCCCATTACCAATGACGCGCTCTACCACTGAGCTACTACAGCAACGATCTGGCGGGTGATTAGACCCAAAACAGCATTCGCGCAAGGCCAATCTGGACGCTCAGGGCTTGGCTCTGTATGACAGGCCTATGGAGCAGGATAAATCAAAACCAAAAGGCAAGGGGGCGCCCGCCCGTGAAGACCGCTTGAAAGCCGCGCTGAAGGCCAATATGGCCCGTCGCAAGGCGCAGAACAAAGCACGGTCGAAGGCGCGCCCGCAAGCTTCAAGTGGTGACAAGGATAAAGGGTAGAGCAGATGGACCAGATTATTGTGACAGGCAACGGCCCAGTGTCGGGGCAAATTCCGATCGCGGGGGCCAAGAATGCCTGCCTAACGTTGATGCCAGCCTGCCTGCTTAGCGAAGAGCCGCTGACGCTGACCAATGCGCCGCGCTTGAGCGACATCAAAACCATGACAGAGCTGCTTGAAAGCCTCGGTGCCGAGATCACTTCGATGTCTGATGGCCAAGTGATCGCGATGTCGTGCCACGGCGAAGTAAACCACGTTGCCGACTATGAGATCGTGCGCAAGATGCGGGCATCAAACCTGGTGCTTGGCCCGCTTTTGGCGCGGCTCGGCCATGCTGTTGTCTCGCTGCCGGGGGGGTGCGCGATCGGCGCGCGCCCGATGGATATCCACACCGATAGCCTTGAACTGATGGGCGCAACAATTGAGCTCAAGGATGGTTACTTGCACGCTAAGGCGCCTACTGGCGGCCTGCGCGGCGCGGTGATCAACTTCCCGTTTGCCTCTGTGGGCGCGACCGAAAATCTGATGATGGCGGCGACTTTGGCCAAAGGCACAACCGTGATCAACAATGCCGCGCGCGAGCCTGAGATCGTTGATCTCGCGGATTGCCTGCGCAAAATGGGCGCGCAGATATCGGGCGACGGCACCAGCTCCATCACCATTGAGGGTGTTGAGCGTTTGGGCGGCGCGACGCACCAGGTTGTCACTGACCGGATCGAGCTTGGCACCTACATGCTGGCCCCTGCGATTTGTGGTGGCGAAGTCGAATGCCTTGGTGGGCGGATGAACCTCGTTGAGGCTTTTGTCGAAAAGCTAGCCCTCGCGGGTGTTGACGTGAGCGAGACAGACAAGGGCCTGCTGGTGAGCCGCAAGAACGGCCGCTTGAAGGCGGTTGATGTCACGACCGAGCCTTTCCCCGGCTTCCCAACCGATTTGCAAGCGCAGATGATGGCGATGCTGTGCACGGCGACGGGCACCTCTGTGCTGGAAGAGAAGATTTTTGAGAACCGCTTTATGCATGCGCCCGAGCTTACGCGCATGGGCGCGAGCATCGAGGTGCATGGCGGCACGGCCACTGTGCGCGGTGTTGACAAGCTCAAAGGCGCGCCTGTGATGGCGACGGACTTGCGCGCTTCTATCTCGCTCATTTTGGCGGGCATGGCAGCCGAAGGCGAGACGATCGTTCGGCGCGTTTATCACCTTGATCGCGGGTATGAGAAAGTTGTGAGCAAGCTTTCGGGTATCGGTGCGAAGGTTGAGCGGATTAAGGAAGCCTGAGCATGGATGCGACGTTTGAAGACGGTGGCGAACACCCGCTGAACCTTGGGGCGCTTGAGAGTGCTGACCTTGAGGTGCTGTCGGCATTGGCGCAGGATGCTGTCTTTCCGATCACCGAGATGCGCTATGACGCCAAGGCACGGCGCTTTGCGCTTCTGATCAACCGTTTCCGTTGGGAAGACAAAGGTTTGACACGTCACAAGCCCGAGCGGGTGCAGGCCCTTCTGGTGTTTGAAAACGTGCTGGGCGTGGCCAGCCAAGGGGTTGATCGCAGTGAGGCTGACATGGTGCTATCGCTGTTGTCAGTTGCTTGGGAAGCTGGCGAGGACGCCGCGGGTGATATTGTTTTGACACTCGCGGGTGATGGCGCGATCAAGTTGAGCTGTGAGGCGCTTGAGGCCTCTCTGAAAGACGTGACGCGGCCCTATGTGGCACCGTCAAAGGCGGTTCCAAACCACGGAGCCTAAGAAGCCTGATGCACAGTAGGAAAGGCCCCCGTAGCGGCGGCCCACCCACCCGCCCCCGACCGCTACGGGGGCTTCACGTCAAGCCAAGTTAGCGCGCTTCTGGTGGCACGTCTTTCAGCCGTTCCGCTTGTTCGCGTACGTCTTCCTTTGTCCATTGCGAATGTTTGCGCGTGGTGGAAGCAGGATGGTGGCCGAGGCCCAGCTTCTTGCTGTCACGGTAGGCTTTTTGCGGCCGGATCGGGCGCGGCACGAAGTTGCCGCCGCATGTGGGGCAGACATTGAGTAGCACGTTGTCGACGCAATCAGCGCAGTAGGTACACTCATAGGTGCAGATGCGGGCGTCGGGGCTGTTTGGCGG
>JADGEJ010000043.1 GCA_016744435.1 Lentibacter sp.
TATGTCAGCGCCTCGTCGTGTGAGCGAACAGCCGCGTTGATCCGCTGGATCCAAAGCGCGCGGAAATTGCGCTTACGGTTCTTGCGGTCACGGGTTGCATATTGGTTGGCTTTGTCTACCGCCTGGCGTGCTACCTTGAAGGTATTTTTGCGGCGGCCGTAATAGCCTTTTGCGGCCTTGATGACCTTCTTGTGACGGGCGTGAGTCGTCGTTCCACCTTTAGTTCTAGGCATATCAGTCTCTCCTTAGCGCGCGTATGGCATCATGCTCTTGATGATTTTTTCATCAGGAGCGCTGAGCGTGGTTGTGCCGCGTGCATTGCGGAGGAACTTGTTTGAGCGTTTGATCATCCCGTGCTGTTTTCCAGCTTGGGCAGATTTCACGCGGCCACTGGCCGTGATCTTGAACCGCTTTTTGCAGCTCGACTTGGTCTTCATCTTGGGCATTTCCGTCTCCTTGGTTTGGGTCGGTCTAACGCACGACTCGGCATGCCACTGTCGGCCGGTCGCACTCTGGAAAGCGGCTTTTACGACTCTCGGGGCCTTATTGCAAGGGACTTTGGAGGCCTAATTTACATATTTCGCGATGACGTTAACAACGACATTTGGCACTTTGTCGATCGAATAGCCACCGGGCTTCTCAGACGCTGCATAGGCCACCAAGGCTCCCCCCGCGATAAGGGCAATCGCCGCCACTCGCGGCGTGCGATTTTCGGAGAGTGCCGAAACAACTGCCGGAACAGAGAACACAGCAACAACAAGACCGATCACAAGAAGTAGATCGTAGTCCACAAGCACCTCCTAAATTCACAAACTATTTGGCCAGTCTACTCCGGATCAGAGGCGAAAATCAAACTTTCATCGCAGGGTGCAACCCGTAAGATGTTGGTCGTGCCCGGTACGTTAAAGGGAACACCAGCAGTGACTACGATCTGGTCTTCCGCCCCAGCAAACCCTGCCGCCCGCGCCGAGCGTGCCGCATTGACGACGGCTTGTTTGAAGCGGGTGACTTCCCCCGTCATGATGCAATTGGTTCCCCAGCTTAGCGCCAAGCGTCGCGCCGTGCCGCGCAGGCTTGTCATCGCGATGATGGGTACGCGCGGGCGCTCGCGGGCCGTCAAAAGCGCTGTGGTGCCAGACTGAGTGAAGCAACAGATCGCCTTGATATCTGTCGTCTCGGCAATCTCGCGTGCCGCAGCTACGATGCCGTCAGCCACACTTTCGCGCTTGGCCACGCGCGAAGACTCGATGATCTCGCGGTAAGTTGGATCGCCCTCAACCTCGACTGCAACATTGCTCATCGTTTGCACCGCTTCGATCGGGTAGTCGCCCGCAGCAGACTCGGCTGAGAGCATTACCGCATCCGCCCCTTCATAGATCGCGGTCGCGACATCAGAGACTTCAGCGCGCGTTGGCATTGGGCTTTCGATCATGCTTTCCAGCATCTGCGTTGCGACAATAACGGGCTTGGCAGCAGCCCGGCAACGGCGCACGAGGCGTTTTTGAATGGGCGGCACGTTCTGCACAGGAAGCTCGACACCCAAGTCACCGCGCGCGACCATGATACCATCAGAAACAGCGAGAATTTCCTCAAATGACTTCACAGCCGAGGGTTTCTCTATTTTGGAAAGAACAGCCGCGCGGCCCTGCACAAGTGCTCGCGCTTCCTCAACATCTTCCGCGCGCTGCACGAATGACAGCGCCAGCCAGTCAACGCCCAGCCCACAGACAAACTCAAGGTCAGCCCTGTCTTTGTCAGATAACGCAGCCAAGGGCAGCAGCACGTCAGGCACGTTGACACCCTTGCGGTTGGAAATGGCCCCGCCATTCACCACAACGCAATCCGCAAAGTCTGCGCCGTGGTTCACAACCCGCAGCTTGATCTTGCCATCGTTTACCAACAATGTCGCGTCAGCTTCGAGGGCCTTGAAAATCTCGGGGTGTGGGAGGCAAACACGGGTCGCATCTCCTTCGGCCTCATTGAGATCAAACCGAAACGACTGGCCTTCAACCAGCTCTTCTTCGGGATTGGCGAAAGTGCCAACACGCAGCTTTGGCCCCTGCAAGTCAGCCAAGATGCCGATAGGGCTATCGAGCTCTCGCTCTATCTCGCGGATGATCCGGTGGCGTTCTCGAATTTCATCATGGTCGCCGTGGCTCATGTTCAAGCGGAACACATCTGCCCCAGTTTCGTGCAGGGCTTTGATTGTAGCATAGTCGTTTGAGGCCGGGCCAAGCGTCGCCACGATCTTTACATTCCTGAGACGTCTCATATTTCGCCCTTCTCTGGCAGTTTCTTGAGGCACGCCATTGCTATGCCGCCCTATTTGGGTTTGTTTATCGCTTGATTATGACAGCGAGACAACAGCTTGAGGTTAAGACCAAGGTGAAAGATTTCAACGCATTCGAAACTCAAGGATCAGAACGCCCCTCGCGGTGGCTCGTGACGTGTGACCATGCTGCCAACACCGTGCCTCAAGCAGTCAACGGCGGCACGCTAGAATTGCCCGGCTGCGAAATGGGGCGCCATATTGCATTTGACCTTGGGGCGAAAAGCGTCGCCGAAAGACTGGCGGTATGCCTAGACGGGCCTCTTGTTTGCGCCAATTTCTCGCGGCTGGTGATTGACCCGAACCGCGGCCTCATTGATCCTACGCTGATCATGAAACTTTACGACGGCACGATCATTCCCGCAAACCACCCTTTGTCAGATGCTGAACGCCAGCGCCGGATTGACGCCTATTGGCGGCCCTACCACGAAGCTTATGAAACACTCGCAGCCCGCCGTGACGACACTGTGATTGTGGCCATGCACTCGTTCTCGCCAAAGCTTAACGGCCGCTCACCAAGGCCTTGGGAGATAGGCGTTTTGCATGCAGGCGACTGTGCGCTTGGCCCCGCGCTTATCAAGCGCTTGCAGCTTGAAAAAGATCTTTGCGTTGGCGACAATGAGCCTTACGCAGGGCACCTGCCCGGTGATGCTGTTGACCAGCATGCTATCCAAAAAGGCCGCCCGAATGTGCTTATCGAACTTCGCCACGACGTGATCGAGACACCCACCCAACAGCAAGCTTGGGCAAGCCGGCTCGCGCCCATACTGGCCGAAGTACTTGCTGAAACTGGCCTATAAATCCCCCTAAGGAGCAGACAATGGACCTTCAAACCCAGACCGAACTTGAAGCCGCGGCCTTTCGCGCGTTGCGCAAGCACCTGATGGAAGACCGCACCGATGTGCAGAATATCGACCTGATGAACCTTGGCGGATTTTGCCGCAATTGCCTGAGCCGCTGGTATCAAGAAGCTGCCAATGAGCGCGGCATCGAGATGTCAAAGAACGAGGCCCGTGAGATCTATTACGGGATGAGCATGGATGAGTGGAAATCCAAGTTTCAAACTGAAGCCTCGCCAGCCAAACAGGCGGCTTTTGAAGTCGCGTTCAAAGAGAACGTAACCGAAAAGGCTGGCAAATAAAAAGGGCGCACCAAACTGTCTTGGCACGCCCTCACATTGCATTGAGGCTGACCTATTGGACGTCGCCCTTTTTAATACGGTTCGAAAACTCCGTCTGCCCGCCAGCGGCCAATGTCTTGGCTTGATCAACCCAAGTGTCACGGCTGACGCGACCTTTGAAACCTTCAAGGTTGGCATCAACCCAAGCGATCTCATCAGCGCTCCAAGCGGCGATCTGGTCAAAATGATAGAACCCAAGTTTGTTGCAAAGTGCCTCAAGCTTTGGTCCGATACCTTTGTGTCGAACGTCGCCCATCTTTGACTCGATGCAGCGGGTTTTCTGAATCTTATCAACGTGCCGCGTCACGCAATACTGACCTAAAAGTCAAGCATTTCTGACCCAGAACGGACCTTCACCGATGGCTACGCCAAGGATCAAGTCGCGGACAAAGTCGCCGTTCGTGTTTTCAGGATGAACGGCAGCTCACTGAATTGGCGGGGTTCGCCAGTCGCCTCCCGTATTTAGCCATTCCGTAAAACGCGCTCGCTGTGCATTTGCCTCCACATTTGGAATAACATCGCGCGGATCTTCGCTCAGTGAGTATGCCGTTCCCTCTAAGAACCACATGGGCAAGTGAAGTGCTTCCCGAGGCCCTCCATAGTTCTCGTTTTGCCAATGATGGATCAACTCATGGCGAATAATGTAAAGAGTGGAGCGGTCGCCTATGAGTAAAGTGCGTGCGCCCCAGAAATACTGGGCGGCAACAGTAGGGTTGGTAAATTTAGCAAAGCAATCTCGCGTGCTGCAAAACAAGACGGTCGGTTCAGTTTTCAACGGACTAAGTTCACTTGATACAAACGAAGTCGCGTTTGCCATCAATTCCACTATCTCGTCTTGGCGACTAACATCATCAATACACAGCGTCTCCGAAACGCATGTCAGACCGAAAGCCTCAGGCGCAAGTATCCTTATCGGCTTATACAAGATCACACCAGTAGCAGTGCCAGCAAGGAAAAGAGACGTTAATATCCAGCCGAACTTTCTGAACAACCTATTGGCTCCAATCAGGATCATTTAGTCATGGATATGGGTATGGCTAGTTGTTTTTGCAAGATAAGACGCACAGCATCGGAAGCGGACATCCTTGCAGATTGCAGCATCGGTGACTCTGGGCTCTTTCGGTGAGTTCGCTGCATTTTGCACCAACGGCAGCTTTCTCCATTTTTCGAAGTTGGGTCAGTTCTTGACGCAAAGGTCAAAATCATCTGACGTTTCACACTTTGATCTGCTTGAGATCATCGGCCTGACCACCGCGCGCTGCGGTTAATGTCTCGGGCTTGCTGCCTTCGTCTGTGCCCTCAATGATGCCGTCGCCATCATAGTCTAGGTCTGTCTGAGCGGCCTCGGATTGACCCTCGTTCTGGAAGTGCTTCGCGGCCACAAGGTCTGTCTCGCAGGTCTCAAGCTTGGCGCGTAGGTCTCGCAGCTTGGCATCCTTCTGGGCATGACCCGTCCTGCAGCTATCAAGCTCAACACGCAGCGCCTTGTTCTCGCCAGCAGCATGTGAGCGGCGCCCCCAAATCAGCCAGCCGACAAACAGCCCCAGCAAAGCGGCCAGCAAAATCAGGCCAATCATTTCGGTTCGTAAAAATTCCCATTCGCGAAACATAGCGAAACTCCTTATATTACCGAGCAATGCTCAGCGTGTTACCCACTCAATTGTTGTACGGCGGCTTTTGGCACGGGCTTCTGCGGTTGCGTTGTCAGCTATCGGCTCGGTCTGGCCATATCCGACAGCCAGCATTCTGCCTTTCAACACACCGTTTTGCGCAAATGCCGCGACAACCGGCTTGGCACGCTGACGGCTCAGCGCCAGGTTGGACTCTTCTTGTCCAACTGAGACGGTATGACCGCCAAGAATGGCGCTCATACCGCCTTTTTCGACGTCAAGCATGGCTATCTTCACGGCCAGTGAAGCGTCTGAAAGCTTGGCCTTGCCCGCCACCGCTGATACCAGCCACGGTTTTTGTCAGTGTCGTTGTATAAGGCGAAGCGCTTAGAAGCGCTGTGATATCGCCAACAACCACGCGGCGGCCTGTAACGCCATTCAGAGCGCCAAGCGGAGCTGTCTTCTCGCTTTCGCTATTCGCCAGCCCCGCGACTGTAATGTCTCGGCCAGACACTGAACTGCTTATCCCGTGGACTGATTTTGAAACCAGTTCAGCCGCCTTGGATGTCACTTCTGATTGCATTCTTGCAGCGTGGCTATTGGCGCCCCAACACCCGAGTCCGGCAACGCCACCTAGGAAAACAAGTGCCCCTAATAACTTACGTATAAACCCCCACAACTGTTGCTCGGCCCCAAGGCCAACGCTGACATGGGTAACAACCGCTTTCGCAAAAATTAGGGGGAAAATCTGCGGCCTTGGTTCAAAGCCGGATGTTGCGCAACTTTACGCTTAAACGGCGGCTTTCAGACTTTCCTCAAGGTAGATTTCGCGAAGGCGCTTGGCGATATTGCCTGGTTTGCCATCACCCAACGCTACTCCGTCAATCTCGACAACGGGCATCACAAATGCGCTCGCGGATGTTGTGAATGCTTCGTCAGCTTCCTGCGCTTCGACAATTGTAAAGCTGCGTTCCTCGACCTGCATCTGCGCTTCTTTAGCCATGCGCAAAACAGCGGCGCGGGTGATGCCATGTAGGATGTCATTTGACAGTTGGCGCGTGATGATCGTGTTGCCTTTAACGATGTAGGCATTGTTTGACGTGCCCTCTGTCACCATGCCGTCTTCAACGAGCCAAGCGTCATCACAGCCAACTTTCTTTGCCATCATCTTGCCCATCGACGGATAGAGAAGCTGAACAGTTTTGATGTCGCGACGGCCCCAGCGAATGTCTTCGATCGAGATGATTTTCGCGCCCTTCTTGGCCGCAGGGCTGTCGGCGAGGCCCGGTTTGTCTTGGGTAAACAAGACAATCGTAGGCTTGGTGGTTTCGGGATCAGGGAAGAGAAAGTCGCGGTCGCCATCGGAGCCGCGGGTGATCTGAAGATAGACAAGGCCTTCGTCAATCTCGTTCACACGGACAAGCTCACGGTGGATTTTCAACAGCTCATCCATGTCGCAAGGCTGCGCCATGTCTAGCTCGCTGAGCGAACGCTCAAGGCGAATAGCGTGGCCTGCAAAGTCGATCAGCTTGCCGCCCAGAACCGAAGTCACCTCATAGACACCATCGGCCATCAGAAACCCGCGATCAAAGATCGAGACGGTGGCTTCATTTTCAGGCACATAGGCGCCGTTCACGTATACTGTTCTGGTCATGGTTATCCCCAAAGGTCTGGTGTTGGCGGGTGCACGCCGTGTTCGTCGAATGCCAGCGGCACAGCACGGTCTTCGGCCAGAAGGAGTGGGCCGTCAAGGTCTGTTACCATCGCACCTTGGGCGACCAAGGTCGCTGGAGCCATGGCCAGCGAAGTTCCGACCATACAGCCGACCATAACTTGATAGCCCTCAGCAAGTGCGGCCTCACGCAGCTTGAGCGCTTCGGTTAAGCCGCCAGTTTTGTCGAGTTTGATGTTCACAACATCATACTTGCCTTTGAGCGCTGGCAGACTCGCACAGTCATGCGCGCTTTCGTCTGCGCATACAGGCACTGGACGGTCGATCCCGATCAGGCCTTTGTCGTCTGCGGCAGGCAAAGGCTGCTCGACAAGAGCAACACCCAAGCGCTGAAGGTGCGGCACTAAGTCGAGATAAACATCACGAGACCAGCCCTCATTGGCGTCAATGATGATAGTTGAGTTCGGCGCACCAGCGCGCACGGCTTCAAGGCGCGGCATGTCATCAGGCGTGCCCAGTTTGATTTTGAGCAGCGGGCGAAAGGCGTGCTTCGCCGCCTGCTCTTGCATCTTCGCAGGCGTATCGAGTGACAGTGTGTAGGCTGTGATTTCGGGCTTGGGGGCAGGCAGCCCTGCCAGCTCCCAAACGCGCTTGCCAGCAGCTTTTGCCGCCATGTCCCAAAGGGCACAGTCTACGGCGTTGCGGGCGGCTCCTGCGGGCAACAGTTCGTAGAGTGCCTCGCGATCAAAGCTATCAGGCAGGCCCTTAATCTCTGCAGCCACGCTCTCTAGCGTCTCATCGTAGCGCGCGTAAGGCACGCACTCTCCCCAGCCCTCGTGGGGCCCGTCTTGCAAGCGCACGGTCAAAACCTTGGCCTCAGTGCGCGAGCCACGCGAGATCGTGAAAACTTGCGCGAGTTTGAAGCTTTCAGATGTCACTGTGATCTTCATCAGAAGTCTCCCTTGTCGCGATGTCTCTTCATGTCAGGTCGGCAAGGGCATCCGCAAGCGTCTCTGCGCCAAAACGAAACGGGTCGGTTGCAGGCAGGCCAAGCCTTGCCTCAACATCGGCAAGATAGGCCTTAGCGTCGGCTTCGGACATGTGCTGTGTGTTGATCGCATACCCGATCACCTGACAAGTTGGATTCGCAACTTTCGCCAGTGACAACGCCATATCGCGAACCTGCTCGAGAGTTGGCAAGCTATACCCCGGAAGGCCGCGCATGTGCTCGCGTGTTGGCTCGTGACAAATCACCAATGCATCAGGCTGGCCTCCATGAATAAGCGCCATCGTTACGCCGGAGTAAGACACGTGAAACAAGCTGCCTTGGCCTTCGATGATGTCCCAATGGTCATCGTCGTTGTCAGGCGTCAGCCACTCAACAGAACCCGCCATAAAATCAGCGATCACAGCATCAAGCGGCACACCATCACCTGTGATGAGAATTCCGGTTTGGCCTGTCGGACGGAAGGTGGCCTTCATGCCGCGTTTCTTCATGGCTTGTTCAAGACAGAGGCCCGTATACATTTTACCAACAGAACAATCTGTCCCGACAGGCAGCACACGCTTGCCTTTGCGCTTGACGCCATTGGCGATTGGATAGTCAACTTCGGGGATGCGCACGTCGTGCAAATGCTGGCCAGTCGCTTGGGAAACCGCGACCAAGTCGGCCTCGTCACGCAGCAAGTTGTGCAGGCCTGAAGCAAGATCAAAGCCTTCTTCGAGCGCCATCACCAGAACTTTTTTCCACTCTTGGCTAATAACGCCACCACGGTTGGCCACACCAATTACCAGCGTCTTGGCGCCCGCTGCTTTGGCTTCTTGCAGGGTCATATCGGTGAGGCCCATGTCTGCCTTGCAGCCATCCATACGGAACTGGCCAACAGCATTTTCTGGGCGCCAGTCTTTGATGCCTTGCGCGACCTTGGCAGCAAGTTGGTCGGGCGCGTCGCCGAGGAACAAGAGGTATGGTGTCTGAATCATCTGGGCAGCCTTTCAATAGAATTATAGCAGTCTTCGCTGAAATATGAGAGGATTGAATTGCGAAATCTCTGATTTGAGCTGAAATTGAGGTAAAATCTTCGATCTTTCCTCAAATATGTCGAAGATTGTTCTACATGCCGCTTAATGCTGCAGTTGCAAAATCATCTTGCAGATTGAGGCGCAATTTAATATCGCTCCACGCGAGACAAACGTAATTTCCTTACACCGAGAGGCGCAAAAATGAGTTTTCGCATTCAACCCGCTGCACCTGCCCGTCCTAATCGTTGCCAGTTGTTTGGCCCGGGCTCCAATACCAAGCTTTTCCCCAAGATGGCGGCCAGTGCTGCTGACGTTATAAACCTTGATCTTGAAGATTCCGTTGCCCCGTCGGACAAAGACAGCGCGCGCGCCAATATCATCGAGGCGCTCAACACAATCGACTGGAACACCAAGTATATGTCCGTCCGCATCAATGGGCTCGACACGCCCTACTGGTACCGCGACGTCGTTGACCTGATGGAACAAGCGGGCGACCGGATCGACCAGATCATGATCCCGAAAGTCGGCTGCGCGGCTGACGTCTACGCTGTTGACGCCCTGGTCACCGCCATCGAGCGTGCCAAGGGCCGCACCAAGCCGATCAGCTTTGAGGTTATCATCGAAAGCGCGGCAGGACTCGCACACGTTGAAGAGATCGCGGCGTCAAGCCCACGCATGCAAGCCATGAGCCTCGGCGCAGCCGACTTTGCAGCCTCAATGGGCATGCAAACAACGGGTATCGGCGGCACACAGGAAAATTACTACATGCTGCACGAAGGCGAAAAACACTGGTCTGACCCGTGGCACTGGGCGCAAGCCGCCATCGTTGCGGCCTGCCGCACACATGGCGTTCTGCCCGTTGACGGCCCGTTCGGAGACTTCTCGGATGACGAAGGCTACATCGCGCAAGCCAAGCGCTCGGCGACGCTGGGAATGGTCGGCAAATGGGCTATCCACCCCAAGCAGATCGGCCTCGCCAACGAGGTGTTCACACCCTCAGAAGAGGCCGTAGCCGAAGCTCGCGAGATCTTGGCAGCGATGGAAACAGCCAAGGCCAACGGCGAAGGCGCAACCGTCTACAAAGGCCGCCTTGTTGACATCGCGTCGATCAAACAAGCCGAAGTTATCGTGGCGCAGTCAGAGTTGATCGCAGCTGGTTAACTTTTCGACTCAGCGCCAAAAGGCGCGTACCTAAGGTATGCAGCTATGTATGCATACGACAGTGCATAACGTGTGCATACGTTTTGAGGGGCCTTTGTGGGCCCCTCTTTCGTTAACACCCGCACGTTATGCAGCTGCGGCATAATTCTTGCATAACTTGACTCAATCCCGATTCGCTCCCCTTATGGTTGGCCTGACTGTTTCAGACAGACAGTTTTGCACAATCACCTTGGGGGAGGAAATTGTTATGCAACGGTTTTTTAACGCATTTATTATTCTAGTATTGCTGCAGGGCTGCAGCACAATATCACGTGAAGCTGGGTATCCTGGCGGTAACGTTGGCTATGTCGCCGACAGATATGCATTGTTTGCGCGCGGGCAAAACGAGCAGGTTAACCGCTACTTGGTAACGCTCGCGTTGCTGGCACCGCTCATTGCAGAAACTGTGGATGGCTCAACTGAAGCAAAGCTCTCAGCGGAGCGTATCAAAGACCTGTATCAAAATATCGACAAGCTGGAGAAGGCTTCGAAGAAGTGCTCACTCCCGACCCCAAAGGACTTAGGATCGAAGCCAACCCTTGACAAAATAAAGACCGGAACCTGTGAAGATAAGGATGCTGGAAACCCCGAAGGAACTGCACTTAGCTTTGAAAGCCTGTCTTACGATGTCAACAAATCACTGAATGACGCGATGAAGCAAACGCTTGATAACTTGGATATCAGATCAAACACCAAGAAACTAATTGCTCTTGAGCCAACAGAAATGCTGAAAACCATCTTGAAGGCGCGCCATCTTGTGCCTGTCTTGATGAGGTACCTTTCCGCATACCGCGATGTCTCGATCGTGTTTGGCTTCTCCATTGCTGAGAGCTGTCAGCCGACTGTCGCTACAATTGACAAAGCCATAGCAGCCGAAAAGGAAAAAGCCTTAAAAGATAGACGCAAAGTCCCGAATATTAACCTCAAGGGCGCCTGCGTTCAGGTCGCAAGCAGCTTTGCTCGGCTGATCAACCGAACGCGACACGCCGATTCAGACGTCGCCCGCGCAGAGCGCCCGATCAGTGATGTCTTCAAAGCAGGGAAGAGCGCGCTGAACGCGGGTCTGGACTGGACGCTGAACAAGACCCACAGGATCGCTTTGCTGCATCACGTGAACCGCGCTTGCAAAAAGCTCGACGCGCTTGCTGCTATTGATCATAAAGATTTTGAGGGCTGCGAAGTGAACTTGGGCGGGGCAGGCGCGGAGAAAGCGACAAAGACGCCCCTTACCAAAACGCAGGCCGCCGTAAACAGCTTAACCAAGGGGTCTACCTAGGGTCAGGACGCATTAATCCTGCATCTCTGGCTTGTGAGGCCGCGCTCTCTTGGTTGGCACGGCTTAATCAGCGCGGTCTGCAAGGCGGCTGCTGAGAAGGTCGCCTGTCTCGGACAGGATGGGATGCGCGATTGCTGTGAACAGGGTGTTGATCTGCTTTAATCCGCGCAGCACCTCTTGGTGGATGTTGCTGGTCTCGATGCTTTCGGTCAGCCCATCGTGCAGGCGCGTGAGGTGTTGATGTTGCAGGCGCTTCTCTATCTCGCGGATCGCGTCTTTCTCCTCGATCAGGGCGCGCGCATCATCTGGATTTTGTGTCATCATCACATTGAGGGCCAGCTGAACATTTGCCAAAACATGGTCGTGGAAGTCTGATATTTCGGCCCATCCCTGATCAGAGAATTGCACACCTTCTGCATTGAGGCGTTGCGCCAAACCAGACAGCTTTGGCGAGACAATCTCGGCGGCGGCCCAGAGGTTTGCGGCGGTTGTCGAAAGCTCCATCGAGCTGGCGCTTGCCTCTTCGCTCATCTCGGCGCGGTTTAGCTTCGCAAGATAGAGCTTGATGTCGAGGTGCATTTTACGCGCGCGTTTTTCGTCGGCTGAAATGGCGGCTGCGATGCTGTCATCCCATTGCAGGAAAAGCCCGCTCACTTGGCGCAACATGGCTTCAACGGCTTCACCAGTGTGCATTATCTCGCGCGCGGCACAGGCCAGGGCACGTTCGGGCACAGCGATGGCGACCTCGTCGAGGGCCGACGCTCTGCCTGTGTGGGTGGCGGGGTCGAGGCGTGGTTGCATCAGATGCGTTGCGATCTGCATGGCCAGCCCTGTGAAGGGAAGCGCCAAGAGCGCGAGGCCAAGGTTAAACACCAAATGAAGATTGATCACCTGCACTGCGGGTGTTTGGCCAAGCCAAGTGAGCGGCACATCTTGTGAGGCAAGTATGACAACGAGCAGCAAGGCCCCTCCCCCACGCAGCGCAACATTTGACATGATCATGCGCCGCGATTCTATCGGCGCGGCCAATGTCAGCACATAGGCGATGAACGTCGCGCCGAAGTTGGCGCCAAGAACCATGGCTGTTGCGGCGGATAGTGGGAGCAAGCCCTGCGCGACAAGCGTCACAAAAAGGAGGACCGCAGCAACACTGGAGTGAACAACCCAAGCGAAGAGCGCGCCTATGATAAAGGCCGTCACGGTGTCTTGGGCGAGATAGGCCATCACAGCACCTGCGCCTTGACTGTCAACAAGGGGAGCAGTTGCAGCCCGGATCATATCAAGTGAGACGAAGATCAAGGCCAGCCCGATCAGAATCCGGCCAGTCTGGCGCACCACACGGTTTTGCCCCCGTAAGAACAGCCCAACCCCGAGGAGCAAAAGAAGCGGCACCAGAAAGGCCTGTTTTAGCAGCAGAAGCTGGGCAACGGCGGCCGAGCCAACGTCAGCGCCGAGCAATATGGCAAGGCCCACAGCCGGCACGATGCTACCGCTGGAAACAAATTTCGAAACCATGATCGCGACAGCCGTGGAGCTTTGCAGAAGAACAGCCGTGCCAAAGCCAGTGCTCGCGGCGAGAATGCGGCTACGGCTTGACCAACGCAACCAACGCCGGAGCTGAACGGTAAAGGCGCGCTCAGTGCCCGTGCGCACCAGACGCACAGACCAGATAAGCAACGCGGCGGCACCCGCGATATGTAGGAAGAATAATGGAAGGTTTGGGGTATCCACCAAGGGCTCCTTTTGTCTGGGCGTCAGAGGCCGAAAGGCGTTTTGTTACGAAGCGAGGATCAGCTTGCCGCCGCCAGCCTCGAATTTCTCAAGAATATCAGAGGGTGGCTTATTATCGGTTACCAGGCGGTCGATAGCGCTCAAGGGGCAGACCTCAAACGAGGCCAAAGCGCCGAGCTTTGTTGAATCTGCCAGCACTGTCACAGACTCAGATTGCTCGATCATCGCGCGGGCGATCTGGGCTTCTTCGACATCAAAGTCCATCGCGCCGCTGCGCACATCCAACGCTCCGATTGTCAGAACCGCATGGTGGGCCCGAAAGGAACGCGCGTGGGTTGCGGCCATTGCGCCGATCGTCTGGCTGTTGTCAGCGCTGAACTCGCCACCCAGTAAATAAGCGCGGCTTGTGCGGTCTCCTGTGGCTATCGTGCGGGCTATTTCTGTCGAGTTTGTCACGACCGTAATGTCAGCTGTGTTTGCTAAGGCCTCGGCAAAAAATAATGTCGTTGAGCCCGTGTCGACGAACAGGGTTTCACCTGTCTCAAACAGAGCGGCTGCGGTCTGGGCGATGGCCATCTTCGCATCAACGTTCTCTGACAATCGCTGCTTGAAAGGCCCTTCCCCCATGACACGTGGCATCCTTGCGCCGCCATGAACTTTCAGGATTTTGCCCTGCTCTGAAAGCTGCGTCAGATCCCGCCGGATCGTTTCACTTGAGGCTTCCAGAAGGTCAGACAGCTCCCCGACGGAGACTTTCCCTTTGCGTCTCACGATTTCGATGAGCTTGCTGTGCCGCTTCTTGATTTTCATACCGCACGCCCTTCTTGACCAAGTTTGTCATATTGACTACCAATTCAGTCATTGATTCCACGTTATAGGTCACTATTTGCCAAATACTCAACCCAATTCGCCACGGGAAGGTGGCCCGCAAAGCGGCATGTCTTTGTCGGCCGAGCTGTTCGACGTAGCTGTCATTGGTGCTGGCGTTGTGGGCTGTGCAGTGGCGCGCAGGTTCACGCTTCAAGGTGCCAAAGTGGCGATCATCGAAAAAGCGAGCGACATCCTAGATGGGGCAAGCAAGGCCAACAGTGCAATTCTTCACACCGGGTTTGATGCCCCTCAGGGATCGCTTGAGCTTGACTGCATTCGCGCGGGGTACCGCGAGTATGAAGACATCCGCGGCGAGCTGGGCTTGCCACAGGAAAAATCAGGCGCTGCTGTTGTCGCGTGGACTGCTGAGGAAATGGACCAACTTGAAGGCATCACTGCGCATGCCCATCAGAACGGAATTGGCGACGTTAGTATCATCGGCCAGAAAGCCCTGCGCAAGGCCGAGCCGAACCTGAGCCAAAACGCCTTAGGCGCTGTATGGGTGCCGCAAGAAAGTATCATTGATCCATGGTCCGCGCCCTATGTTTATCTGCGCCAAGCGCTTGAGAACGGCGCGCAGGCTTTCTTGTCGTGCAATGTCACAGGAGGCGCATTTGACGGCCAAAACTGGCAACTTGAGACAAGTGCCGGAACGCTGCGCGCGAATGTTGTGATCAACTGCGCGGGCTTGTATGGCGACCACGTCAACAAGGATGTGCTTGGCGAAACAAGCTTTGAGATCATCCCGCGTAAGGGGCAGTTCGTGGTGTTTGACAAGGCCGCGAGCGCTTTGCTGAACTCGGTGATCTTGCCTGTGCCCACAGAAAAGACAAAGGGCATCGTGCTGTTTCGCACCGTCTTTGGAAACCTCGTGGTTGGCCCGACGGCTGAAGACCAGCAGTCGCGCAGTGACGCCTCTACGGACGCCGAAACACTCAAGGCGCTCAGGGCCGATGCCGTGAAGAAAGTTCCGGCGCTGGCGGACATGCCGATTACCGCAGTCTATGCAGGGCTACGTCCCGCATCTGAGCGCAAAGAATATCGGATAGACGCAGATACCGGGAACAACTGGATCACGGTTGGCGGAATACGATCAACCGGGTTGAGCGCTTCATTGGGCATCGCACAGCACGTGTACGGCCTTTATGAGAGCATGGGCGCTGTACACGAGCCGCTCGAAAGCCCCGTTGTGCCACGCGCGAACACCCTTTCTGAAATTGGCAAGAGAGACTGGCAGTGTGAGGGCCATGGCGAAATTATCTGTCATTGTGAGCTGGTCACGCGCCGTGAAATTGAAGCCGCTTTGCAAGGCCCATTGGCGGCACGCTCTTTAGGCGGGCTCAAGCGGCAAACGCGCGTAACGATGGGGCAGTGCCAAGGGTTCTACTGCTCTGCGCGCTTGGCCGAGCTTACCGAGGGCAAGTTTGTGCTGCCATTGGCGGAGGAATTCGCTGATGTCTAGCGCGACCCTTCCCACGGTTGCAGATGTCGACGTCGCGGTTATTGGTGGCGGGCCTTCGGGCTTGGCGGCGGCAACGGCGCTCAAAGAAGCTGGTGTTAAGAAAGTGCTTGTGTTGGACCGCGAGCCCGAAGCTGGCGGCATCCCAAGGCACTGCGGCCACCCGCCTTTCGGGTTACGAGAGTTCAAGCGCGTCCTCAAAGGCCCTGAATATGCCGCACGCCTTGTTGCGCAAGCGTTAGACGCCGGCGTCGAGATCAGACCCTCAAACTCTGTCACAGCGGCGCTGCCCGACGGGCTGCTGACAGTCGCAACGCCCGAAGGCGTTGGCCAGATCAAAGCGCGCCGCGTGGTCTATGCCACTGGCGTACGCGAAACACCAAGGTCGGCCCGCTTGGTTTCTGGGGCGCGCGTTCAGGGCGTGGTGAACACCGGTGCGCTGCAGTCTCTCGTTTATCTGCAAGGGCGACGTCCGTTTAAGCGGCCCGTCATCATTGGGAGTGAGTTGGTCTCTTTTTCTGCTCTGATGACATGCCGCCATGCTGGCATTCGCCCTGTCGCCATGATCGAAGCGGGGCCGAGTGCGACGGCCCGCTGGCCCAGCGCAGTTTTTCCGCGCTTGCTTGGCGTCTCGCTACGCACCAATACGAAGCTTTTGAAAATAGAAGGCACAGGCAAGGTGGAGCGTGTGCTTGTCACCGGCCCCAATGGGCAAGAAGACAGCATTGAGTGTGACGGGGTGATTTTGACAGGCCTTTTCACGCCCGAGGCCGCCTTGGCGCGCCGCGGGCACCTTGAAGTCGACGCATCCACTGGCGGCCTTCGCGTTGACCAATGGGGTCGCTGCTCGGACCCTGCGTATTTTGCCACAGGCAACGTCCTGCGTGCTGTCGAAACAGCCGGAAAAAGCTGGGCTGAGGGGAGGCTCAGTGGCCAGTGGGTTGCGCAGGACTTGGAAGGCAGGCTGCCTGAGGTCAGCGCCCCCTTGAGCATCAGCATAGACGATCGGCGCATAAAGTATGCGATGCCGCATTTGATCTGCCCAACGGATGACCCACGTGACGAAAGTGGGATGAGCGAAATTCAGTTGCGCTTGACAGAACGCGTTTCTGGAACTTTGATTGCAAAGACGTCAGCGGGCCCAATATGGCAGCGCTCGATTAATTCTCGTCCGGAGCGCAGAGTAGCAATCCCGATAGCCGAGATCGTTGCGCAGGCTGGCGGTGAGAACATCACCTTTGGCATCAAAGAGAGACACAAATGAACGCAAAGACTAGTTACGAAAGGAGTTTGCTGCAAAACAACACGTGGACAGAATGGCGCAACCAAGTGTCACAAAACTTTCACGGGTCATCAACATGTTAACCCAAGCGAGACACTGTCTTGCTGACATTCACACATAGGAGAGGGTGAAGAACAATGAAAACGAAGAGTCACATTAGCCGCCGCGCGGTTCTCAAATCAGGTGCAATCGCTGGCGTAGGTGCGCTTGCAAGCCCCGCGCTTGTTTCCAAGGCGTTTGCTTCGTCAGGAGAAATGACCTTGATGGATTGGTCAGATTATTGGCCAGAAGACATGCTTGCCAAGTTCACTGACGAAACTGGCATCAAAGTGAACTACATCGGCATCGGCTCGAACGAAGAGCTGATCAACAAGATGAAAGCCTCGCAAGGCTCGGGCGCTGATTTGATCGGCCCGACAAACAACCGCTCGCTCCAGTGGGGCCCGCTGGACCTTCTGCAACCGTTTGACATGAGCCGTATCAACATCGACGCAGCCAACCCCGCGATGGCCAAGATCGGCCCGGATGCTTGGGACTTTGGCGGTAAGGGCAACACTTGGATTCCGCACATCTGGGGCACCGAAGGCATGGCATGGCGCATTGACAAATGGGCCCCTGCAGATGCGTCGGGCGTACCAAGCTATGGCGAAATCTGGTCAGAAGAAAACGCGGGCAAGACAATGATCCGCGCGCACTCAGGCATGCTTTGTGCTGGCCTTTACATGGAAGCGTCAGGCGAAATGGATGCAGGCTCTGTCTGGGCAGCCTATGAGTCAGAAGAGAACATGCGCAAGACCTGGAAGCAGATCACCGACTGGTGCATCGCGCGCAAAAAGAACCTCAAGCTGATCTGGAACGATGCCGACAGCCAGAAGAACGGCTTGCTCAACGACGGTGTCGTTGTTGGCCAGACATGGGACGGCCCGCCGCTCGCGCTTAAAACTGCCGGTGAGCCTGTGACCTACCAAGCGCCAGCCGAAGGTGCGATGGCTTGGGTTGACGGCCTCGCAATGACAAAAGGCGCGAAGAACGTTGACCAAGCCTATGAGCTGATCAAGTTCGCGTTTGACTCGAAAAACGCGGGTCCGGCCATCGACAAGCACGGCTACAACTCACCGATCCTTGGGGCTGATAAGCTCGCTGGTGATGCCTATGCCAAAAACTTTGCAGAGGCCTACCCTGGCGATGCACTGGCACAGCTGAACGCATGGCCCGCTGAGGCACCTTGGTATGCCGACGTGCGCACCGAGTTTGTGAACCAGTTCCAGAGCGCATAAGCGCGACTGCCTTACAACGCTGTTCGGCCGCCTAGATGTGGCCGAACAGACCTAAAAAAACCAAAAACAGGCCACTGAGAGCTTGAAAATCTACGAAACGGGGAATGAAAATGAGTTCTGGTGTTGCAGTCGATCTTGAGAATATCTGGATCAGGTTTGGCGACTTTGTTGCCGTCCGAGAAGCCAATGTCTCTATCAAGGGCGGAGACTTCTTTTCGTTTTTGGGGCCATCAGGCTGCGGAAAAACGACAATCCTTCGGGCTGTTTCAGGCTTTTTAGAGCCCAGTCAGGGCCAAGTGCGGATCGGCGGCAAAGATATGGCAGGGATTGGGCCCAACAAGCGCCCAACTGCGCTGATCTTCCAAAACCTCGCGCTCTTCCCCTTGATGAAAATCTGGGAGAACATTTCCTTTTCAATGGAAGTTGCAGGAGCCAGCACCGCCGAACGGCGCAAGCGCGCCGATGAGTTGCTCGACATGATCGCGCTCGAGGGCCAGGGCGACAAATACCCCAGCGAGTTGTCAGGCGGCCAGAAACAACGGGTCGCGATTGCGCGTGCGCTTTGTGCTAACCCTGATGTTTTGCTGCTCGATGAGCCGCTTTCAGCGCTCGATCTTAAGTTGCGCCAGCATATGCGCACCGAGCTTCGCGAGATCCAGAAGCGCGTTGGAATTACGTTTATTTACATCACGCACGACCAAGGCGAAGCCCTGACTATGTCTGACAGTGTGGCCGTGATGAAGGCCGGCGTGATCGACCAGATAGACAGTGGCCACAACATTTATGACCACCCGTCAACGCCTTTCGTGGCGTCTTTTGTGGGCGAGAACAACGTGTTCCGCGGCAAAGTCAAAGAGATCAAAGGCAATGATGCCTTGATCAGCACCAACCGCTCGGGCGAGCTGCTGTCGCGGATCACTCCTTCGCAAGTCGGCAAACTGTCGGTGGGGGATGACGCGATGATGTTTATCCGCCCAGAGACCCTGAGGCTTGGCAAAGCCGACGCCAGTAGCAAAACAACGATTTCCGCAGACGTTATCAACGAAGAGTTCGAGGGCAACTCGTTTAGCGTGTTCCTCAAAGGTGACGGCGACAAGTCGATCAAGATGTCAGTGCCCAACGCGGGCCAAGACCATATCTCGTCGCGCGGTGAAAACTTGTCACTGCACTATGATGCGACCAATGCTGTTGCCATGCCTGCGGGCGAACTGGCGTCGGAATAGGGGCGCTGGAAATGAACGAGACAGTAAAACACACCGCGAAAAAGAAAGTGATCTTTTCCGAGTTTTTCCGCAACAACGGGGCCGTCATGGGGAGCCTGCTGTTCGGACTTGTCGGGTTTTGGCTGATCTTTCTGATCCTGCTGCCGCAACTCTCGATGTTGGATTATTCCTTCCGATATAACCTGCCCCCTGCCGAGGTTGGCGGGCCAAAGGACGTCTACACACTGAGCAACTATCAGCATTTGCTTTATGGCTCAGACACCTCTCACCAGAGATACAACTCGGTTGATCTGAAAGTCTTTGTACGCACGATCATCGCGGCTATCATGGTGACGGTTTTCAACATTCTCCTCTGTTACCCGCTGGCTTACTTCCTTGGCCAATCCAAGGGGTCAGGCTTTGTGCGGCTCTTGGTTGTGCTGCTGATTATCCCCTATTGGATCAACGAAATCCTGCGGGCATTTGCTCTCAGGATCATCTTTGGCGACAGCGGACTGCTCAATGATGTGTTGATATTCCTGCACATCACCAGCGAGCCGATCGACTTTATCAGGCAAGATATCGCGCTCTATGCGGGGCTGGGCTATGCCTATATCCTGCTGATGCTGTTCCCGATGTATAATGTCATCGAGAGCCTTGATCGTAACCAGATCGAAGCCGCGCGCGACATGGGCGCAAGCTGGGTGCGCATTCATCGGCGGATTGTCATTCCTCATGCGAAGCCCGGCATCGTGTCGGGTGCGACCATGGTGTTTATGCTGTCTGCTGGCGCGCTCGCCGCACCGCAGATTCTTGGCGGGCCAAGCAGCCTTTGGTTCACGCAACTGGTCTACCAGTGGTTCAACGACTCGCTGAATTGGCAGCAAGGCGCTGCCTACGCAATGGTACTTCTCGTTTCGACAATCACCATTGTGCTGACGGTGATGCGTATCTTCAAAGTTAACATGGGGGATATCGGCAAATGAGTTCCTCAACAGTTATCCGCTTCGCCCTAGGCGCTTATCTTCTGGTCTTCTTTAGCTATTTGCTAGGGCCATTGGTTGTCATGAGCATGACAGCGTTCAACTCGTCGGCCTTCCCTTCAGTGTCGCCATGGGCGTGTTTCACCTATGAATGGTTTGACGTGCTTCTGAACGACAAACACATCCGCGACGGTATCTACTACAGCTTCATAATTGGCGTCGGCACTGTCATTCTGTCAGTGTCGATGGGCCTCGCAGCTTCGATCGTGCTTACCCAAGTCTGGCCTCGTATCCGCTCGACATACTACACAATGATCATCGCTCCGATCCTGATCCCCGGTGTTGTATTGGGCATCTCGACGCTGGTGTTCTGGGACCGTGTCGGGCAGTTCCTTGGCGC
This sequence comes from Lentibacter sp., assembly GCA_016744435.1. Taxonomy (GTDB): domain Bacteria; phylum Pseudomonadota; class Alphaproteobacteria; order Rhodobacterales; family Rhodobacteraceae; genus Lentibacter. Next base: position 20,494 of record JADGEJ010000043.1, read on the forward strand.
GCCTGATGGCTCGTTCCTGCATGGGCTGTTTCACAACGGGATCTTCCTCACCATTCTGGGCCAGTCTACTTTTATCGCCTCTTACGCGATGTTGGTGTTCGTGGCGCGCTTGCAGCGTTTTGACCCGGGGCTAACCGAAGCAGCGCTTGACCTTGGTGCAACCCACACCCAAGCGTTTCGCAAGATCCTGCTTCCCTTTATGCGGCCCGCGATTGCTTCGGCGTCAGTGCTCGCCTTTCTGGCCTCGTTTGAGAACTACAACACGACCACGTTTACGATCATTGACTACAAAACCCTGACAACTGTGTTGGCACAAAAAGTGCGGCTTGGGATCAACCCCTCAATCTCGTCACTTGCGTTTATCATCATTGTGCTGACGATTTTCGCCGCGCTGGCGTTTGAAGCCGTGCAACGCAACGGGCGCCGACGTGAAGCTGTGGCGCAGGGTAAGGCAAACCCGCCGAGCAAAGGCATCATCCCGCCGTTCTTTCACGGCAACTTCGCGGCGTTTGCCTTGGTTGCTTTGGCTTTTGTAGTGATCATGATGGTCAGCACTGCGCAGTCTCACAGTCCTGAAGTTTGCAAACAACAGGTTCGCGATGCTCGGCAGATCGAGATCCAACAGCGCATTGACGCGTTGAAAAAGTCCCGTGCGCTTAAGGAGCAGCAATCAAACAGTGAGGCCGCTGAGCCAGATGCCGAGCCCGCGCCTGCTTCAAGCGGTGCCTTTGGGGGAGTGTTTGCCCCGAGCAACCTGTCGGCAGATGAAGAGGAGCCGGAGGCAAGCGAGCCCAAGGAGGGGAGCGGCGCCTTTGGCAACGTGTTTGCGCCGACTAACCTAGACAGCGGCGACTAGCATCTAGGCTGCCGCGTAGGGCGGCCTGGAAACTCTTTAGGAGGGGCAAAATGCTCATTGCACAGATAAGCGATACGCACATAGCCCCGCCCACAGAGTTAACCTGTGGCGCCGCTCCGATGGCCGAAAACCTGCGGCGATGCGTTGAAAGCCTGAATGCGCTCGCGCCAAGGCCTGATCTGGTTTTGTTGACAGGTGATGTCACGAACAGCTTTTCACAGGCTGAAGCGACACTTGCCGCTGATATATTGACGCAGCTTGCGATGCCGCTTTTCGTGGTTCCCGGCAATCACGACGCCCGCCATGTCCTTGCCGAGGTTTTCGGGCCGCAAATTTGCCCGACAACATCTGGTGGGTTTGTTGACTACGTGGTCGAAGGGTTTCCGCTGCGCCTCATCGGGCTTGATACGCTGGATATCGGCAAGCCGGGGGGGCGCATTGACGGTAAGCGCCTTGACTGGCTGCGCGCACGTTTAAGCGAGGGTGGCGACATGCCGACACTGCTTTTTGCCCACCATCCACCGCTCAACCTCGGACTACCCGAGACCGACGAAGACGGCTTTTGTGGGGCCGAGCAGTTGGCGGAGATTGTCCGCGACCACCCCAACATCGAGCGGTATCTTTGCGGCCATGTGCACCTTCACACCAACACGCGTTGGGCGGGCACTATCGTCACCACTGCGCCAAGCATCGGCATGCAGCTGACTTTGGATCTTACCCAAAACAGCACTTCGCAGTTTTACCTGTCTGATCCCGCCTATCTTTTGCACCATTGGACAGCAGAGCGATATCTGGTCACTCATCATGTGTCGCTTTCCGTGCAGGAAGGCCCGTTTGATTTTACGTAAGCACCCTTAGGCCCATGGGGTTTTTGCAACGCGGATCAGCCCACGGCAAACCAGACCACCAGCAGCCCGACGACGAGGTAGAAGAACGTGTTGATCGACCAACGGATGAGGCCTGCGTCGGCTTCTGGGTCGACGCCCATCATCTCGCAGACTTTGGTTCCGGGCCAGAGGAAAATCTCGTTTAGTGACATGGTGCACCCTTTCGAAGGCAAGCAGTTAACGAGAGCCTAGGCGCATGTGCAGGCATTGTCATTCTCATAAATCTGTTTCGAGAAAACGCCAGATGCAAGTTTTTCTTCAAACGCCTTAGTTGCCGCGCTGCATGCCTTATGCCAGACAGGCATAACCGTGGAGGCCCCTATGTTGAGCACGCTACCTACTGGCACTTACCGCTTTGTCGCGTTGGACGTTGAGACGGCCTGTGGCGACGCTGCGAGCATTTGCCAGATCGGCATTGCATGCGTCGGATTTGACAACTCGATAGAGACATTCGCAACCTACGTTGACCCTTGCATGGCATTCTCAAGCTTCAACATTCAGCTGCACGGCATTGGGCCAGAAACAGTGCGCGGCGCGCCGGTGTTTTCGGAAACGATGGCGGCGATGTTGCCGCTTTTGGAACGGCACGCTCTGGTGCAGCACTCGAGTTTTGACAGTCGCGCAATTGGTAAGGCCTGCGAGGCCTTCGGGCTGCCCGAGCCTGAACTAACCTGGAGCGATTCCGTGCGGATCGCGCGCAAGGCTTGGCCCGAGTTCAAGGGCAACGGCGGGCATGGCCTTGGCAACCTCAAGCACGAGCTGAACCTTGAGTTTGAGCACCACGACGCAGGCGAAGACGCGCGCGCCGCGGCCATGGTTGTGCTGAAAGCGGAAGATGTATTGGCGCTTGATTTTGACGAGATCGCCCTGTCGCTCTTGCCAAAGAAGCGGCGTGAACGAACGTAACTAGGGGCGCGCGCGGACACTGCCCGCGCGGCTTGTTTTAGCTTGAGTGCGTTAACCCAGCGTTTCGCGCACGGCGGCTTCTGTGCTGGTGATCACAGTGTCAGCCTCTTCCTTTGTCAGGCAAAACGGTGGTGCGAAGCCGAGGATGTCACCCTGTGGCATGGCGCGCCCGATGACGCCCTTGGCGGCCAGCGCCGCTGAAATTTGCGCGCCGACACCTTCTGAGGCCTCAAAGAACTTACGCCCGTCCTTCTGCTGCACAAACTCGACAGCTGCCAGCATGCCGACACCGCGAATATCGCCGACATTGGGGTGGTCGGCCAAGCGCTCACGCAGGCCCGCGCGCAGGTAGCCGCCTGTCACCACGTTGTTTTCGATCAGGTTCAGATCGTCGATCAGCTTGAGGTTTGCCACACCCGCCGCAGCCCCAATAGGGTGCGCTGAATAGGTCCAGCCGTGGCCAATCGGGCCGAACTCGTCGGTGCCATCTTCCAGAACTTTCCAGACTTTGTCAGAGATGATCGAACCCGACAGGGGCGCGTAGGCCGATGTGAGGCCCTTGGCGATGGTGATGATATCCGGTTCCATCCCGTAATGCGTTGAGCCCATCATCGAGCCCGTGCGGCCAAAGCCTGTCACGACTTCGTCGGCCACAAGCAGGATGTCATGCTTTTTCAAAACCGCTTGAATGGCGGCCCAGTAGCCCGCAGGCGGCGGCACAATGCCCCCGGTTCCGAGCACTGGCTCGCCTATAAAGGCTGCGATGTTTTCCGCCCCTTCGCGTGCGATCAATTCTTCCAGTTTTTGCGCACAATGGGCGGTGAAGTCAGCCTCTGACATGTCCAGATCATCGCGACGGAAGTAGTAAGGCGCTTCCGTGTGGATGACCTGATCAAGCGGCAGATCAAACTTTTTGTGGAACAGTTCAAGCCCCGTCAGAGAGCCGGTCACAAGGCCGGAACCGTGGTAGCCACGCCAGCGCGAGATGATCTTTTTCTTCTTCGGGCGGCCAAGGATGTTGTTGTAATACCAGATCAGCTTCACGTTGGTTTCGTTCGCGTCAGAGCCGCCGAGGCCAAAGTAAACCTTCGACATGTTGGCAGGCGCGCGCTCCATCACCATCTTGGCGAGGGTGATAGAGGCTTCGGTGCCGTGCCCGACATAGGCGTGGTAATAGGCCAACTCATGCGCCTGCGCGGCGATCGCTTCGGCTATCTCGGTGCGGCCATAACCGACATTCACGCAGTAAAGCCC
>JADGEJ010000044.1 GCA_016744435.1 Lentibacter sp.
AGAGCAGCTCTCAACCGAGTGGTGACTATGCCTCGATCCTTGATCGAACGTCCTAATTACAGGAAAAATCTTCCTGACAAAGCAAGTGAACAACTTTGCGCATTCCATGCGCACCGCTACACTGACGCACACGACCAGCTAGGGGGCTAGCCCCCCAGACCCCCCAGGATATTTTTGGAAAGAAAAAGCTAGGGTCAGGAGCTATTAATCCTGCACCTCTGGTTTGACAGATATTCTGCCTGACTATGCCCAATGCTGAAGGAATAGTGGTTCTATTTCAAGGCATTGGAAAGACGGTAGGCGAAATATCTGTCAAATCCGAAGGACGCCAAACCCGCATCATCTCAGGGGTTTGGCGCGCTTGGAAATAGAACCACTATACTCGGCGCGCACCAAACCCCTGATATTTCGTGGATTTGACGCCAGAGATGCAGGGTTAATGGCTCCTGACCCTAAGGGGTGTTTGCGAAGAGCTGGTCGAGGTGATCGGAGAAGTCACGGGCTGTGATGTTGGCTTCGCGCACCAGTTGGTCAAAGTGTTTGGTGAGAGCTTGGACGCGCTCGGTGTCGCGGAATGTGAGGTAGTCGCGCCCGACATAGAGCGTGGCGAGCAGCGGGCCGAAGATTGTGACCGGTGCCGAGAACAGGCGGCGGGCGTCAAACACGTAGATGCGCAGGCGCGGGTAGAGTTGCTCGTGCAGCTCTTTGAAACGAGCTATTTGGGCGGCTCGGATTGCGGGTGAGAGGCCGCGGTAGTAGCCTTCGCCGTGTACGAAGCTGGCGATTTCATACAAGGGAAGGGCGATCTCGTAATCTGATTGGGAATCACGGATCCAGCTTAGTCTGTCTTCCATCGCGCCGATGGCTTGCTCTGTGGTGCGGCCCAGATGCGGCTCGTATTCCCACATCAGCATGTCTCGGGTTTTGAGCATATCAGGCAGAGCGGCGGGGACGTGGCGGATTTTGTATCCGGCGGCTTCCTGATGCCAGTTGAAGATCACTTCATCAACCATGGCGCGGGGCGCTTTTGTGAGGGTGAGCGAGTTTGCCAAGAGGTGTGACGCGGTTTCCGGCCTGTCGGAAAGTGAGAGCAGCCAGTCGGAAGAGACGCCTAAAGCAGCGGCGCATTCGCCCACGACTTGCGCATTGGGCAGGCGCGCGCCTTCACCTGAGAGCAGTTGCGAGATGGTTGAGCGATCAACGCCGATGCGGCGTGCGAGCGCGCTTTGACTGAGACCTTCGGTTTGCAAAGCTGCACCCAAGCGTTGGCGGAATTGGGTGGCGCGGAGGCGTTTGTCGATTTTTAGCGGCATGTGGTGAATAATATCACCATTGGTGGAAAATGTTAACTGTATTCGAAGTGTAGCTGTGGGTGTTGGCGCGGTAACAAGTTTGTGACCCTATCTGGAGCACGCCTTGGAAACCCGTAAACGCACACTTGTGAAAGCCCTGCTGTGGAACCTGCTGGGGTTCTCCGTGATGAGCCTTGTTGGCCTCATTGCTACTGGTTCTTTGGCTGTGGGTGGCGCGATGGCGCTGGTGAACACGGCGATCGGGTTTGTTGTTTACCTTGCCTATGAGCGGGTCTGGGCGAACGTGCGTTGGGGGCGGCATGCAGGGCTGTAGTGTTGCGCGCCTAGAGCTGCAAACACTGGCGCTTTTGGCCGCGAGCTATGTGGTATGGGCGCTTGGCACGACACTGGCGGCAGCGCTTTGGTTGCCACTGGGCATGGCCTGTGTGGTGCTCGCGGCTGTGATGCATTCGTCGCTTTGCCACGAAGCTTTGCACGGACATCCGACGCGCCTGCGTTGGCTCAACGAGGCGCTGGTTTTTCCGCAACTCACCCTGCTTATTCCTTATGGGCGTTTCCGGGATTTGCACCTTGAACACCACCGCGACGAGCAGTTGACCGACCCGTATGACGACCCAGAAAGCAACTACCGCGATCCAAAGGAATGGGCGGGCTTCCCGGCGTGGCTAAAGGCGGTTTTTGTTTTCAACAACACGCTTTTGGGGCGCATGTTGGTGGGGCCAGTAGTGAGCCAAGTGTACTTTGTGAAGGCGGATTGGGCTTTGATCAGAGCGGGCGATAGGGGCGTACTAACCGCGTGGCTGCTGCATGTTCCGGCGGTTGGGCTGGTTGTCTGGTGGATGGTTGCTGTGGGCCAGATGCCTTTGTGGGCATTTTTGATAGCAACATATGCTGCGCATTCTGTGCTGAAAATCCGCACCTATCTGGAGCATCGTGCGCATGAAGAGTGTAAAGGCCGCACAGTTGTTGTGGAAGACCGCGGGCTGCTGGCGCTACTGTTTTTGAACAATAACTATCATTCGGTGCATCACGCGCGGCCCAGTGTGCCGTGGTATCATCTGCCCGAGCAGTTTCGGGAAGAGCGCGACAGGTTTCTGGCCGAGAATGACGACTATTATTACCGCACTTATCGTCAGGTTTTCTCCAAGTATTTTGTGCGCGGGAAAGACCCTGTGTCGCATCCTCTCTGGCCAAGAGAGTAAAGACGCGCCATTGAGGGCCTATGGTTTGGATTGCTCTCTCTGTCATGGCTGCCGCGTTTCAAACGCTGCGCTTTATGCTGCAAAAAACTCTCAGCATGGGCACGCTTTCGGCGGGCGGCGCAACGCTGGCGCGGTTCTTATATACGGCGCCCTTTGCCTGCCTTCTCGCACTTGCTTATATGAACTGGAGCGGGCAATCGCTGCCTGACATTGGCGCCGCGTTTTGGCCCTATGCGCTGAGCGGCGGACTCGCGCAGATCCTTGCGACATGGTGTGTCGTGGCTATTTTTGCCAGCCGCAACTTCGCGGTCGGAATTACGTTTAAGAAAACCGAGGTGATGCTGACCGCGCTGGTGGGTTTTGTTGTGTTGGGAGACACAGTAACGCTTGGCGGGCTGGCTGCAATTGCGTTGGGGTTGGTCGGCGTACTGGTGCTGTCAGACATTCCCGAAGGCGCAGGCGGATTGCTCAAGAGGGCGATGAACCGATCAGCGGGGCTTGGGCTTTTGTCAGGTGTCTTGTTCGCGGTTTCTGCGGTCACATATCGCGGTGCGACGCTGGAAGTTGGCAGTTCTGACGCTTTGATGCGCGCGCTGGTGACGATCCCCTGTGTGACGGTAAGCCAGACGCTGGCGCTCGGGCTCTGGATAAGGGTCAAGGAACCGGGGCAGATTACTGCGGTGCTCGGCGCGTGGCGCACTGCAGTTTGGATGGGGCTGACGGGGCTTGGCGGCTCACTTGGCTGGTTTACGGCCTTTACGCTGATGAATGCCGCCTATGTTTTCGCAGTCGGGCAGGTTGAAGTGATTTTCTCGATCGTTGCCTCGGTGCTGTTTTTCGGTGAAAAAATCACTCGACGGGAAGGGGTTGGAATGTTTTTCATCATCCTGTCTGTTGTAGGACTTGTGGCGTTGTATTGAGTTCACACGAGAGGCTTTGCGCCGTGGCTTCGCCACGTCGCGGTGCCAACTGGTCGGATCGCAGCAAAGCTGCGATCCGACCAGTTGGCTAGGCCCAACGCAAAATAGGGCATCGAAGATGCACGGTTTGGGGCGGGAGGCCCCGTCAAGCTCGCGGCCTTAATCGTCTTCCGAAATAGACCTGCCAGAGAGTGGGCCCTTGCCATCGAGCCGCAGGAACAGGCTTTCTTCGGTGTCATTGTGAAAAAACGGCACGTTCGCGGGCGGCTCTGTGTCGTGCAAGCGGTGGGCAACTTCGGCCAGTACAACCTCGGTGATGAACGGCAAGTCAAATCCGCGCACATCATCAAGCGCTATCCATTGCAAATGCGACAGCTCGTCTTCGGCGCGCGAGAAGTCATCAAGGTCTGATGCGATCTCGGCCGCGTCAACCAGAAAGAAGCGCGCGTCAAAACGGCGGGGGCGGCCCGGTGGCGTTATTGCGCGAAAGACAAATTGCAGCGGGTGCGCTGAGGGCGAAAAGCCAGCCTCGGCAAACTCAACCCAGTCTTCTGGCACGGCCCCTTGCCAAGGGGACTGTTGGCCAAGCACGAGCCCGGTTTCTTCCCAAAGCTCGCGAATAGCGGCGACGCCAAGAGCGTGGCTGATATCGTCGCTCACATTTTCAGCCAAACGCGCGGCACAGGTTGCGTGAAAGTCACGCGCCAATGGCACCGAAAAGTCGGCCGCATCAACCGCGCCACCGGGAAAGACAAATTTGTTGGGCATGAACGCCGCTTTTGAGCCGCGTTGGCCCATCAGGACCTTTGGCTGGGTAAGCCTGTCGCGCACAGCTATCACGGTGGCTGCGTTGCGAATGGCTGTCTTGTCGATTGTCATGTTCTTAGCGCCCTTTTAATGCGGCGCGTAGCTCAGTCTTCGCCGAACCCGTGCATACCGCGTGCCCATTGAAACGCGATCACAGCACCCTTCAATTTGGGCAAAAGGTATAGCGTGAGCAGGGTGGTGCCAAGGGCGAAGATGCCAAAAAGCAGCAACGGCGCAGGCCGAAAGTTGACAAAATAGAGGTGCAACAGCGGGATCATGATATGGCCGACAACCAAAATGGTGAGGTAGGCAGGCCCGTCATCCGCGCGATGATGGTGCAGTTCTTCGCCGCATTCTGAGCAAGTGTCGTGCACCTTGAGGTAGCCCTTGAGTAGGGGGCCGCTTCCGCAATTGGGGCATTTCTGGCGCACGCCCTTGCGCAACGCCGGGCCAAGCGGGCGTGCGTCCTGTGCATATAGGCTGTTGTCTACGTTGCTCATGGGCTGTCCTTACGAATTACGATCTGGGTAAAATGGCGCATTTTGCCTTGGTTTGGAAGGCGTGCCTCTGTCCTTGCGTCTGCATGTCGCGACATTTTGGCATAAACTTGCGACGGAAAGCCCATCGCCTGGCGTTAAAGCCTGCAGAGACGGGGAGAAACACCCGCTTGGAAACGCATAAAAGGAGCGAACCCATGAAAAAGGTAACAGCACTCACAGCATTGGCCGTAGTAGGCCTGATCGCCGCTGGCAGCAGCGCAATGGCGTTCGGTGGCCACAAAAACCACGGCGAAGGCCAGCGCGGCCACGGCCCACGGATGAACTTTGAAGAGCTCGACACCAATGCAGATGGCAAGCTTTCTAAAGAAGAGATCCAAGCCGGAGCCAAAGGCCCGTTCAGCAACGCCGATGCAAATGCTGACGGCAAGATCACGAAAGACGAGATGGTCGCAGCAGCTGGCGAACGCGCTGCCAAACGGTTTGACCGGATGGTTGAAAAGCATGACACCGACAAAGACGGTGCGCTGACGATGGAAGAGATCAAAACCGGCAAGCGTGAAGCGCGCATGGACAAGATGTTCGAGCGTGCTGATGCTGACAATGACGGCTTCATCAGCAAAGACGAAATGGAAGACATGCGCGGTAAACACCGCGGCTGGAAAAAGAACTAAACCTTTGCAAACATGATACTGTAGGCGCCACGTATCGCGCGTGGCGCTTGCCAAACCAGAAACCAAAGGCTACGGCCAAGATGCAATGACAATGGCATTTGACGACACAACAGAGCTTGGCGACACGGCGTTGCTTGTCTTGTTTGCCAATGGTGACAAACAAGCCGCAGAGGCGCTGACGCGCCGTTTGGTGCCTGTTGTGCTGGCTCATGCGTACCGCTTGCTGGGCGAGCGTTCTGAAGCCGAAGATGTGGCCCAAGAGGCGATGATGCGGCTCTGGAAGATCGCGCCTGAGTGGCGGCAAGGCGAAGCCAAGGTCACAACGTGGCTCTACCGCGTGACTGCCAACCTCTGCACCGATCGGCTTCGCAAGCGGCGCTCTGTGGCGCTTGACGATGTGCCCGAGCCGCTCGACGATACGGCCTCAGCGCCGGAACAGATACAGGACAAGGCCCGCATGGACGCCCTTCAAGAGGCGCTCGGGGGCCTGCCAGAACGACAAAGACAGGCGGTTGTTTTGCGCCACATAGAAGGCATGCAAAACCCCGAGATCGCCGAGATCATGGAGATCAGCATCGAGGCTGTCGAAAGCCTAACCGCCCGCGGCAAGCGGGCACTTACACAGGCGCTGAGCAAGCGCCGCGACGAACTGGGGTATAGTGATGCGTAAACACGATACAGACGAGCAAATGCTTGGTGACCTCTTTGCCACCGCGCGGCAAGAGCCCGCTGAGGCGAGTGCGGCCTTCATGGCCAGTGTGCTGGCCGACGCAGACGCTGTGCAAGCCGGCTTTGTGCGAGAAACGCAGGCAACTGCGGAAGGCTTCAGCCTGCGCACGATCTGGGCCAATCTTGGCGGGTGGCCTGCCGTTGGCGGGCTTGTTACGGCAACAGCCGTTGGTGTTTGGCTTGGCCTGACCCCGCTCACCGGAATGTCAGACACTGTGGCCAATTATCTCTATGGCAGCAGTGACAGCGGCCTGAGTGGCTTGAACGCCGACTATGCTTGGCTCGATACAATGGGAGACGCATGATGACTGAGACCTCTAAAAAAGTGATCGAAACCGATGCAAAGAAAGCTCCCAAGATGAGCCTTGGCTGGCGCATTGCGCTGGTGGTCTCTCTCGGGCTGAACCTTGCTGTTGTTGGCGTGGTTGGCGGTGCGTTTTTCAAGCATGGCCGCCCCGACCACGTTGGTGCGCGGTTTGATCCGATCGTGAGGGCTCTTGAGCCGGCGGAGCGCCGCAAGATTGGTCGAGAAATTCGCAAGCATCGCGCGGGCAAGGCCGATAGGCGCGCGGCCCTTGAGGCCGCGTTTGCCGAAGTCTTGGTGGTGCTGCGTGCACCTGAGTTTGACAGTGACGCAATGCGTAGCGCAATGACGCAGAAATCGGAGGCCCTGCGCCAAACGCGCGATACTGGCGAGACGGCTTTGATCGCGCATTTGAGCGGCTTGAGCGCTGATGAGCGGGCAGAGTTTGCGGACCGTTTGGAAGGCATTTTGAAGCAAAAGCGCCGTTGAATGTGCCCGCTGCTAAACGTTTAGGCTGCTGATTTTGGGCTGAGCGTAACTTGGTTTCGGCCGTGATTTTTGGAGCCGTAGAGCGCCAGATCAGCCTCACGCAAAAGGCCTTCTGCGATCTGATCTCCCAAGCGGGGTTCCCGCTGATTTTGTCGAGCGGTCAGCATGGCGTGCGGTTCAGTCACCGCAACACCAATGCTGACAGTCAGTTTTTGTGGCTCCGTTACGCCAGGCAGGCGGAAACTGTGGTTGGCCACGATGTCGCAGAGCCTGCGGGCAGCATGATGCGCTTCATGGACGCTGGTTTCAGGCAGCACGATCATGAACTCTTCGCCGCCGATGCGCGAGGCCATGTCATCTGCTCGGAGGCTGTTTTCGAACAGCTCCGCGAGGCTGATCAGGGCAGCATCGCCTGCTTTGTGGCCAAACCGGTCATTGACCGATTTAAAGTGATCGACGTCTATGACCATCACTGCGCAGCTGCTCGCGCCTTTGCTGCAGTTGCCTGCGACGCGGGCCAAATGGGGCATGGCAGAACGGCGGTTTTGCAGGCCTGTTAAGGCATCGGTGGTGGCCGCGCGCAGGCCTGCATGCATGTTCTCGCGGTGTATGTCATCGCGTTGTTTGGCTTGGGCCTGACGGCCAACTTTTAGGGCAGCTTCCTGGGCGCAAAAACCGTGAGACAGGACATCGTCAGCACCGCGATCAAGCACTTCGCCAAACATTGTGGATTCAGCTTGTGCCAGAACGGCGATAATCTTGGCGTGCCGTGTCAGACTGCCGGCGTGCAGATCTGACAGAAGGCTGAGCGCTTTATCCGCACCCCCTTGGGGAATGTCGATCACGATCACATCAGGTTTAGTGCTGTGCCCGAGAGCGGTCAGCGCGTCATCAAACGTTAAGCAAGTGAGCGCGCTGCAAAGCTTGCCAGCGCGCATGATTCCGAGTTGGCGGCTCCAAGAGCAGGCTGTTTCTAGAGTGTTCGAGACAACGACAACTCGCGCGGTAGAGGCACCGCGCATTGCGTTTTCAAACCTGTTTTGGGCTTCGCCGAAACCTAACACATGCTCCATTTGCTCTTGCAACCGCATGTCTTCGAGGCTTTCGCTGTTGCGCAGGATGGCCCGGAAGCGCGCCAATAGTACGCTGATATCGGGAGGTTTGACCAGAACATCAGTTGCGCCTGCGGCGAGCAAGTCTAGCCGCTCTTTCGCATTATTCGTGTCACACAAAATAATGCGTGAAATTTTTGTCAGCAGAGGATCGGCTTCAAAGGCGGCTATCAGCTCCTCAGCAGTCATATCGGGCAAACGCGTCGGGCAAAGCATAAGATGAGGCTGTTCTGCGCGAGCGACTTGTAAGGCTTCAGCCGCAGTTTTAGCCTGCAAAACAGTATAGCCTGCTGCAGAAAGCTTAACGTGCAGCACGATCCGGTTGGTCGCGATGTCGTCAACTATTAAGACTTTACCGGGCATTTGCCGAGAAATCCTCCTTTGGACTTGTGGTCTGACCCATCATTTCGCAAAAGAAGTTAAGAAAACCTTTCCAGGATATTTAAATATGTCTCATTTGCAGGAACCCGCCGAAGTTATAGGCATAAAAGCGCTCACTTGGCTGGCGGGAAACGAAGACTTGATGCCAGTCTTTCTCGGGGCGAGCGGCGCGGCGGTGGATGATCTGCGCACCCAAGCCTCTGATCCGGCGTTTCTGGGGTCCGTGCTTGATTTCTTGCTGATGGACGATGCTTGGATCGTAGAATTTTGCGACGCAGAAAACCTGAAGTATGACGCCCCGATGCGCGCTCGTGCAGCCTTGCCTGGCGGCGAGCAAATAAACTGGACATGAGTATGAACGACATTGCAGGCATTATCTTTGACAAAGACGGCACTCTTTTTGACTTCGCCAGCACTTGGGAGGCCTGGGCGCTTGCCTTTCTCACACGGCTCGGGCGAGACGCAGCTCATGCGAGGCTTCTGGCTGATGCCGTTGGGTTTGAGTATGAAAAACAGGCCTTTAATGCTGGTAGCGTGGTGATCGCAGGCACACCTGGGGAGATAGCCGAGGCGCTCGCTGATGTGTTGCCGGACCGTTCAACTGACGAGATAGCCGCCGTACTCAACGAAGAAGCGGCGCGCGCGCCACAGGCTGAAGCGGTGCCGCTCAAGCCACTGCTGGCGCAGCTGCGCGCTGCCGGCCTGAAACTGGGCGTCGCGACAAACGATGCCGAAATGCCCGCCCTTGCACACCTTGGCGCGGCGGGGATCACCGAGGCATTTGACTTCATTGCAGGCTATGACAGCGGCTATGGCGGCAAACCGGCCCCGGGCCAGCTTCTGGCGTTCTGCAAGGCTGTCGGCACGCCCGCAGAGGCCACTGTCATGGTGGGCGACAGCCTGCATGACCTCAGAGCCGGAAAAGCAGCCGGGATGCGCTGTATCGGAGTTCTGACGGGGATGGCCCAAGAGGCCGAGTTAAGCCCATATTCCGACGTTGTCCTGCCGGATATCGGGCATTTGCCCGCGTTTTTGGGGCTGGAGTGAGCTCAAACGTTAACATAGCGTCCCTCCATATTAACGCATCATCCTGTTAAGAATTGGCCGTGCCTACACTCTGCAGCTATGTATGCAGCTACCCGTACATAACGCGTGCATACGTTTTTGCGACAAACCTTAACACGGGTTAACTGAACCTGCCGAACGCTCAGTGCGCGGGCTTGATGAAGGTGCCGTTTTGCAAGTCCTTCACGGCTTGGCGGATTTCGTCGCGGGTGTTCATCACGACCGGCCCATGCCAAAGCGGATCAGGGTGCGGTTGCCCGACATGTCGCGAATGTTGACTTCTTCGCCCATCTTCATTGCGAAAATCATCAAACAAGAGGAACGGGTCAAGCTCGCTCGGATCATGAAAGCCGAAAGCGCAGTGCAGATGAACGCCTGCGCCTTCTAAGGTTGGCGTGGCTATACGGGCTTCTAGGATGGGGCGAATGGACATAGAAAAGTTCCTCGAGGCTGTTGGAACAAAGCTATTGGGGCGAGGCCTTGGGCGCAATTCTGCGGGAAGTGACCAAGTGTGTGCAGATGCGCACAGGTTTGCGGGTGTCGCCGGAATTTTGTAAAATTCCGAACCGTTTTCTTGTAAGAAAACGACTAAGAGCCGCGAACCTTGGCCCATCATTGAGAGGGTTTGAGGCGAGCAGGCGTTTTGGAGAGCCTTAGCGCCAAAGAGCGAAACCGCGAAAGGGCTAGGGCACGCCACGCGCGGTTGTACCATTTGGTGAAGTCGCGGTTGAACGGGCAAACGCGCATGCAGATGGCGCAATCAGAGCTGAGCTTGGACCAGAAACCGAAGCACTTCTCTGCGTCTGATGTCCATTTCTTAACGCCTTGGATGGCGCTTTGGTTGGTGCCGCCAAGCTCGGGGACGCCAAGCGGAAGGGCTTTGACAGGGCAGGCGTCTGCACAGCCCGTGCAGATGTCGCAGAACTTGGCAAAGCCGGGCCGCTTGGGTGTGTCATGGGCGAGCGGCATATTGGTGAGGATTTTGGAGAACCTGAGGCGCGGGCCGAATTCGGGGGTGGGGCTTTGACAAAATCAGCACATGCTGGTCTGGGTGTGGGCGGCACGATCATCTATTTTGGCGTTGAAGATTGCGCGGTGCAGCAAGCCCGCGTGGCAGAGGCTGGCGGAGTTGTTGTGCGGCCCAAATTCTCGATCGGCGAGTTTGGCTTTGTGGTGCTGGTGCAAGACACCGAGGGCAACATGATCGGCTTTAACTCGATGAAGTAGGCCTTCTGAACTAAAGACCAGTGCCTGCGCGGGTATGATTTTGCGACAAAGGCGCGCTTTGTCATTGAGCGCCTGTTGTAAAAGCCTAGCTGCTTTCGGGTTTCGCGGCTATGACCGCGTAATCAGCTGTTAAAGCGTTTCGACATATTGTGTGATCCAACAATAAGTCGAAACGACTGAGATGAAAGCTAAGGGATGCCAAACGAAATGCAGCAGCTCGAAGTGCTGGCCGAGATAACCGTCCGCCCGCTGCGCCGCTTTGTCGGGGCGGCGGCTGTGGCTGTTTCGGGCACGCTGCTGCTTGGCACCGCAATGTTTGAGCCGCCGCAGGGGGCTGTTTTGCAAATGCTGGTTTGGGCCATGGCTTTGGTGTTGCTGGCCAGTGCATTCAGGCTTTACCGCGACACGGGGCTGACTGTTCTGCTCACTGACAAAGCCCTGACGGACAGTTCTGGTGAGGTGATCGTGGCGCTTGAAGATATCGTTGAGATAGAGCGTGGGCACTTCACCTTTCGGCCCTCTAACGGCTTTTCTTTGAAGCTGAGTGCGGAGACGACACCACGTTGGCGGGTTGGCCTGTGGTGGCGAGCAGGCACGCGGGCCGCGATCGGCGGTGCGTCAAGCGCGGCGCAGGCCAAAAAAATGGCCGAGACGCTTGAAAAGCACCTCGGCCTGTCTGTGTTGCCAGACTGATCTCTAAACCCGGCGCTTACCCGTTCGCGTCATAGATGACTTTCGGGGCAAAGCGTGGGCGGGCGAAGACGAAAGTTCTGATCGTGTTTTCCTCCATCAACCCGTAGAGAAACGGCGGCGTATATTCGAGTTGCGTTTCGACAAGGATAATCCGCTCGCCATTGACCATCTCTGGCAGTTTGTCATGCCAGAATTTGACGTCAGAGTTGCGCAGCTTGGTCAAGCTGCCGCGCTTTTGTGACCAGTCCAAGCGGAACTGATCTTTCTTTTTCACATAGCGGATCACAGATACGCGGATGTCTGGCTGTCCGTTTGCGCGTGTCAAAAAGCTTACCAGATCGCGTGTTGCGTCAATATAGTCGGGCGTTATCGGGTCGGTTTCGCGGCTGATCATGTCGGCAATTGTAAAGGCTGACTTCTCATGCACGCCAACTTGGCGGTAGGCATCAAACCACGAAAACATTGAGGCATAGGCCCAGAAAATGATCGGCGCCATGACGATAAATTCTACCGAAACAGTGCCTCCGGTTTCGTCGCGGAAAGCGGCGAGACGGGACTTGATGAAAGACCAGGTCATTATAGCGGCTCCTGTACAAAGGCCGAGGTGGCAACCATCGCGGCATTTCCTGAACCATCAGTTGTCAGATGGCGGCCAAGGCCCGTGAGCGGGAAAACTGGCTTGAAGACAAAGCACGCCCGCAAGAGCATCATTTGGTTTTGCTGCCCGTTGGAGAACTGGCGGATCGGGTTTGCTGCAAGCGAGTGATCAATGCAGTTGGCGGTGCCACCGGGGGAGCTGAAATTACGCATGTTCAGCGGGATCATCTCGAGGCGCAGGTTGCTACCGCAGTTGGGCAGAAAGCCAGCATAGGCGCAGGTGCGATTCACGATGTCATCGTGCTGAAAGTTGCCACCAGTTGTGAGGCGTACATCTCGCACCGCCATGTCGAGCCCGCGTTCGAGCATAGAGTGGCGGAAAGTAATCATGCCAAGCTCGACAGCGGCGCAGAACATTATGATGAAGAAGGGGAACAGGATCGCGAATTCAATCGTCGCGTTGCCCTCTTCTTCACGGCCGAAGCCTCGAATGTAATTTACTATCTGTTTCATTGGACTAACTTCAACTGGCTAATTGACTGGGCGATGGCCGAGAAGGCTTCTTCGATTTCGAGACCTTCCACATCAAAGAAGTGGCTTGGCGAGCTGGCGCAATCTTCAAGCTCGTCGGCACCGTGTTGGGGCGCTTCAAAGCCGATTGTGTAGATCACGATCCCGGCGTTCTTGGCGGCATCACAGGCAGACTGCATGCGGCTGTCTTTGGTGCCGCTGCCGACGTATGTGCGCGGGCTGTAGCGCCAGTTGTAAGAACCGAGGTTTCCGTAGAGAACATAGTCGACCCAGTAAGTAGAGGCACGGGCGAACAACTCGGGGTATGTCAGGCGCAGGAACCCACTGTTGATGATTTCCAAGGATGGGTCATGCAGGAGAGGCTCGTTTGGGTCATACGATGGTGAGGGGGTCCAATTATTTTTGTCGATTGCAGCCAGTGACCATTCCCAATCGTTGGTTCTGATTGTGTCGTTGCCTGAATTTCTTTGATAGTAAAAGCGGTTGTTGTAGTTGACAGCATAGCGGTCATACTGAGTGTCATACCAAACGTCTGAGTAGCCTGAGCGGAACTCGTCGCGCAGGTAGTATTGGCTTGTGTTGTAACCATCGGCCATCACCACCATCACTTTGATTGAGTCAGGGTCGCTGTAAGAGCGTGGCAAGCCAGCAAAGATGCCTTGCACTTCGCCTTTGGCGATCAGGTTTGTGACCACAGGCTGCAAGCTCGGGTCAAGCAGGGCTGTGCCCCATTTCACGCCGACGTCAGATGACGTGTTGCCACCGGCGACCAAGCCGTTGATGCGGCCATACAAAGCCGTTTTACTGTTGGTCAGCGGCAAGATTTCCGAGTGCGTAAAGTTAGAGCAAACTGGCAGGGTGCTTCGGCCAGTGCGCCCACGGGTGGTGTTTGAGCTGTTGGTGTTCGGGTAGGTCAGGCCGCGCATGTCTTCAACCCAGTACCAAGGGTCAAAGTGCTGCGTGGCCGCGTACGAGCGCGAGCCGTTGGCCAGAGGCTCCATTGAGGTGGTGTTGAAGTCACTGGAGTTGAAGTTGACGCAGTGCGAGTACTCTTGGCTTTCCGACGTGCGGAACTCTTCCAGCAGAGACTTACCAGCGCTGACTTGAGTGGCGTATGGCACGATCGAGATTGACACATCGTCTGCGTCAGACAACGCCAGAACGGTATCAACAAAATCAACGGCTGCAGGGCGCAGACGGTTGATACGGTTGCCCCTCATCGAGCCTGACACGTCAAGCACCATCGAGATTTCGATGCCCTCAACCCGCTCTTCTGCTTCTGATGCAGCAGGCGCGATCATCTCAGATACGTTGAGCATGTGCAGAAGTTGCGTTGGAACGACTTGTTGCGCAGTGGCTTTCACATTCCGGTAGTTGAGGCCCTCATCCACGATTGTTGAGGTCAACTCAGCATTGACGCCGAATTTGTCAAAGTAGTCAGCCACAACGGCTGAGGGTGAGCCCTTTTGGTCGAGGTCGGCAGCGGCAAGCACCGCCTGGTCGAGCGCGCTTTGAAGGCGCGTGCGCTGGGTTTCAAAGCGCATCACGTCAACACCGAGGGCGCCAACGAAGAGGATCATGAGCATGAACCAGATAGAGAAGGCGACTATAACGCCGCTTTCGTCGTCATAGAACGTTCGCATGTGGCGTTTCACAACGCCGCCAATGCGGGTGTTACATGCGGCCTCACCAAGCTGATTTGAGACGTTGATCTCTTTCATGGTTCCTCACTCTCCGGGCGTTGCCCAGATGTCTGCGCAGGGCAGACTCCAATTACATTTTTCCACCGCTTGTTTTGCTTCATCGGTGTGGCGGAAATGAGGCCGAAAAGCGGTTAAACAGGTATAAATACAGGGCATTTGGAATAGATGCCGCACTGGAGGGCGGTTTGTTTCTAAAAGGTTAACAATGCAGTTAAGATTCGTCAGAAATTGTCGGTTATGAATTTAAGGACTGGCACCCTGACTGCGAGCGCGAGGGCTTGTTTCAAATTTGATTCGATCAATTTTCGATGTTTAGATTTTTGAAAGAGTTGTTGGCCATTCTCGCCAAGGGTGCGACAAAGTTGCACGCCAGTCCTGAGTCGTTTCGCTTCAGGCCGCATAGTGGAGAGATACATGAATAGAACGAAAGAACCGTCATTTCGCGAGAGCGTAGACATGATGTATAGCCGTGCTGTCGCGGTGATGGATCTTCCGCCGGGTCTGGAAGAGAAAATCAAAGTTTGCAACGCAACCTATACCGTGCGCTTTGGCGTGCGACTGCGTGGTCAAATCCAGACATTCACAGGCTACCGTTCGGTACACTCCGAGCACATGGAGCCAGTGAAAGGCGGCATTCGCTATGCTATGGGCGTCAATCAGGATGAGGTTGAAGCGCTCGCAGCGCTGATGACTTATAAGTGCGCGCTGGTCGAAGCGCCTTTTGGCGGCTCAAAAGGTGGGCTTTGCATTGATCCGCGCCAGTATGACGAGCATGAGCTTGAGCTGATCACACGCCGCTTCGCCTATGAATTGGCCAAGCGCGACCTTATCCACCCCTCTCAAAACGTGCCCGCGCCTGACATGGGAACAGGCGAACGTGAAATGGCCTGGATCGCTGATCAGTATCGCCGGATGAACACCACAGACATCAACGCCGCAGCCTGTGTCACGGGCAAGCCGATCAACGCTGGCGGCATTCAAGGCCGTACCGAGGCCACAGGTCGTGGTGTGCAATATGCTCTGCGCGAATTCTTCCGCCACGAAGAAGACAAGGCGAAAGCGGGCCTGACAGGCACACTTGAGGGCAAGCGTGTGATCGTGCAGGGCCTCGGCAACGTGGGTTACCATGCGGCAAAATTTCTGGCGTCCGAAGATGGCGCGATTGTCACTGGCATCATCGAGCGTGATGGCGCGCTGGTGAACCCTGACGGGCTGGATGTTGATGCAGTTCATGCGTGGATTGCCAAGAACGGTGGGGTTACGGGCTTTCCGGACGCCAAACATGTTTCTGAGGGGGCTACTGTTCTGGAGGAAGAGTGCGACATCCTTATTCCTGCGGCTCTCGAAGGGGTTATCAACCTGACAAACGCCGACCGCGTCAAAGCTCCACTGATCATCGAAGCTGCAAACGGCCCGATCACCTCTGGCGCTGATGATGTCCTGCGCGAGAAAGGCGTTGTGATCATCCCGGATATGTATGCGAACGCTGGCGGTGTGACAGTGTCCTACTTTGAGTGGGTGAAAAACCTGAGCCACATTCGCTTTGGCCGCATGGGCCGTCGCCAAGAAGAAGCCCGCCATGAGCTGATCGTGAGCGAGCTCCAACGCCTCAGCCAGAATTTGGGTGATGCTTGGACCATGACGCCTGACTTCAAGGCAAAATACCTCAAGGGCGCCGACGAACTTGAGTTGGTACGCTCGGGGCTGGATGACACAATGCGCAAAGCCTATCAGGACATGCGCGAAGTCTGGCATAGCCGCGACGATGTTGATGACCTGCGTATGGCTTCCTACATTGTCGCGATCACCAAAGTCGCCGCCAGCTACCGTGCCAAAGGGCTCTAGCCAGCAGCGACACGAAGCAATCCGGGCGGCTTTCGAGCCGCCCTTTTTTATGCGCGCCTCATGAGAGGTCGCCGAGGGGACAGTCTTTGTCGAAACTGGGTCTTTCTCTTTGGGCGCAGCTTGTTAGTCTAAGGCAACATTCGGGTGACTCGTGTTGCCCGCAAGTCGAACGACACCAGCGACTGGCAAGGGGGATGACCATGCGCTTTTCCGCGCTCCGTGTGCTCAAAGAGGGCCTGACAGGCAACAAGGGTTGGACACCGCACTGGCGTGATCCGGCGCCAAAGCCCGAGTATGATGCGATCATCATCGGGGGCGGGGGGCATGGCCTTTCGACGGCCTACTACCTTGCCAAGAATCACGGGATGACAAACATCGCGGTGCTCGAAAAGGGCTACCTTGGCGGCGGCAACGTGGGCCGCAACACCACGATCGTGCGTGCCAACTATATGATGGAAGGCAATTCGCAGTTTTACAGTCACTCGCTCAAACTCTGGGAAGGGCTTGAACAAGACCTGAACTATAATGCGATGATGTCGCAACGCGGGATCATCAACCTTGTGCACTCCGACGGGCAGCGCGATGCTTTTATCCGCCGGGGCAATATGATGCACGCACAGGGCGATACGGATGCCGAGTTTCTCTTTCCCGAGCAGCTCAAGAAAAAGCTCCCCTACCTTAACCACGACAACATCCGCTTCCCGATCTATGGCGGGCTTTACCACAAGCGCGGCGGCACAGCGCGCCACGATGCTGTGGCGTGGGGCTATGCGCGCGGAGCCGACCAGCGCGGGGTAGATCTGATCCAGAACTGCGAAGTCACGGGCATCGACATCGTTGATGGCGTCGTCAAGGGCGTGCAAACCACGCGCGGGGCGATCAAAGCCAAGAAAGTTGGCATGGTTGTTGCAGGCCGCTCCGGCCAGCTCGCGGCGCTGGCAGGCATGCGCTTGCCGATTGAGAGCCACGTCTTGCAAGCCTTTGTGACAGAAGGCCTCAAGCCCGTGATGGACAATGTCGTGACCTTTGGCATGGGGCACATGTATATCAGTCAGTCTGACAAGGGCGGCCTGGTGTTCGGCGGAGACCTCGACTTTTACGCGTCCTACGCGCAACGCGGCAACCTGCCGACAAAAGAACACGTCATGGAAGCCGCAATGTGCTTGATGCCTCAGATCGGCAAAGCCCGTGTGCTGCGCTCGTGGGGGGGCATCATGGATATGAGCCCTGATGGCAGCTTCATCATGGACAAAACCCACATCGACGGATTGTTTTTGAACACCGGCTGGTGCTACGGCGGCTTCAAAGCGGTGCCTGCCTCGGGCTATTGCATGGCGCATCTTATGGCGACGGGCCAGTCGCACGAGATCACCGCGCGCCACCGGCTTAACCGCTTCGAAACAGGGCGCGGGCTGATGGACGAAGAAGCCACCGGCAGCCAGCATAATTTGCACTAAAGGAAGAGTTTATGTTCAGGTTTTTTACCCCTGTCGCTGTCGCTGTCGCTGTCGCTGTCAGCCTCACGCTCGCGTTGCCGGCTCAGGCTGGTGGCAAGTTCGGCAGCCCGCCGCCCTCAGCCCATCTGGCCCCCATGATGGCGCAGGTTTTGGGGCGTGCGCAAAAAAGCGTTGGGAAAGAAATTTCTAAAGGCGTGCGGCTAACAGTGGCAACGTCGCAAGGCAACACCGTCGTCTTTATGACGCGTGCAGACAGTGTGGCGGCCGCCGAAGTCGGGCTGATCCGCGACCCAAGTTTGAGTCTGCAGCAGCGTTTTGTTAAGACCTTCGGCCAGAAGTTTTGCCGTAAAGGCAGCGGCTCGCAAAAGTTTGTTGCGGCTGGCGGAAGTATCTCGATTGCGCTGCAATCGCGCTCAGGAAAGTTGATGGCTGGCGGCAATTTGACCCGCTGTAATTAGGACGTCGTAAAATGCGAATAGTTTGCCCCCTTTGCGGTGAAAGAGACAGCCGCGAGTTTAGCTACAAAGGCGCAGCGCTTGCGCTTGCCTACCCCTCGGAAGAGGCGGGTTTTGAGGCGTGGGATGACTATCTGCACAACCGCGACAACCCCGCAGGGCCAACCCGCGAGCTGTGGTATCATGGCTCGGGGTGCACGTCTTGGCTTGTTGTCACACGCAACACCACGACGCATGAAATACTGTCAGTTGAATTGGCAGAAGATGCGCCAGAAAGCCGACAGGAGGCGTCGGCATGAGAATTGATGGCAATGGCCTCATCAACCGCGCAAAGCCTGTGAGCTTTCAATTTGATGGCACAACATATCAGGGCTTTGAGGGCGACACGCTCGCCTCGGCGCTGCTTGCCAACGGCGTCAAGCTGGTTGCACGCTCGTTCAAATATCACCGTCCACGGGGCATTTTGACAGCAGGTTCGGAAGAGCCCAACGCCTTGGTCACGGTCGGCCACGGCGGCAGCCAAGACCCGAACGTGCGCGCCACCACGCAAGAGATTTATGACGGGATGGACGCGCGCAGCCAAAACCGCTGGCCCTCGCTTGCGCATGACGTCTTGGCCGTGAACGACCTTGGCGCGCCGTTCCTCGGCGCTGGCTTTTACTACAAGACATTCATGTGGCCCAAGGCGTTTTGGGAAAAGCTCTATGAGCCGATCATTCGCCGCGCGGCGGGGCTTGGGGCGATTTCGGGAGAGCCCATTACTGACAAGTATGAACGCGCCTATGCGCATTGTGATGTGCTGGTTGTGGGCTCGGGGCCTGCGGGGCTTATGGCTGCGCTCACGGCGGGCGAGGCGGGCGCTGATGTGATCATCGCCGAAGAAGACAGCCTGCTTGGCGGGCGCTTGCTCAGCGAAGCTGGCGAGATCGACGGGATGCCAGCGCGCGATTGGGCCAACGAAGTCGCGATCCGTCTGAACGCGATGAGCAACGTGCGCGTCATGGCGCGCACCTCGGTGACGGGCGCTTATGACGGCGGCACTTACGGCGCGCTTGAGCGGGTTGGGCATCATTGCGAGATGCGCGATGGCCTGCCCAAAGAGTGCTTCTGGCGGATCACCGCCAAGCGAACGGTGTTGGCGGCTGGCGCCTTGGAGCGCCCTGTGGCGTTTCAGAACAACGACCGGCCCGGCATTATGATGGCGAGCGCTGTGCGCGCTTACGTCAACCGCTGGAGCGTCGCCCCCGGCAAGAGTGTCGCCGTGTTTGGCAATAACGACAGCGCCCATGACACTGCGGCTGACTTGCTCGCGGCGGGTGTGCATGTCTGCGCTTTGATCGACAGTAGGCCTGACGCGACAACCACGCTTGATGTGCCGTTTTACGCAGGCGCGCAGGTGAGCGGCAGCGAAGGGCGTAAGGAGCTGGAAGCAATCAGCATCAGCCGCGCCTCGGGTACTGACAAAGTGCAGACCGACTGCTTGGCCATGTCCGGCGGCTGGAACCCGACTTTGCACCTTGCCTGCCACATGAGCGGGCGGCCTGACTGGGACGAGTCTATCGCCGCGTTTGTGCCCAAGCCCGGCATGGTGCCTGGCCTTATCGCGGCGGGGGCCTGCAACGGCGTGTTCTCAACGGCGGCCTGCTTGGGCGAAGGGGCGGGCGCAGCTGTGGTGGCTTTGGAGGCGATTGGCTTGCAGGCTGACATGCCCAAAATGCCCGTCGCTGAAGACCGGGACTACAGCATCAGCCCGCTCTGGGCCGTGGCGGGCAAAGGCCGCGCTTGGCTTGATTTCCAGAACGATGTGACCGTGAAGGATGTGAAGCAAGCGGCCGTGGAGAACTTCCGCTCGGTTGAGCACATGAAGCGCTATACCACGCAGGGCATGGCGACAGATCAGGGCAAAAACTATAACGTGCAGGCGCTGGCCGTGTTGGCCGACGCCACGGGCCGCGGCATTCCGGAAACCGGCACCACAACCTACCGCCCGCCGTTCACACCAGTCGCGATTGCCGCCATGGCAGCGGGGGCCGAAGACAAGGGTTTTGCGCCCGAGCGTTTCACCACCTCGCACCGTTTGGCTGTGAAGGCGGGTGCGCCGATGATCGAGGCTGGCCTGTGGTACCGCCCCTCTTACTTCCCTGTGAAGGGCGAGACGCATTGGCGCCAGAGCTGCGACCGTGAGGTTGGCTATGTGCGCAACGCGGTTGGCATTGCCGACGTCTCCACTCTGGGCAAGATCGACATCAAAGGCCCAGACGCCGCCGCCTTCCTCGACTTTCTTTACACCAACATGTTCTCGAGCCTCAAAGTGGGTCGCGTGCGTTATGGCCTGATGCTGCGCGAAGATGGCCATGTGATGGACGATGGCACCACAGCGCGCATGGCGGATGATCACTTTGTGATGACAACAACAACCGCCGCCGCTGGCCAAGTCATGCAGCATATGGAGCTTGTCAGCCAAGGCATGCGGCGCGGCATGGACGTGCGTTTTACCTCGGTGACTGAGCACTGGGCGCAGTTTGCCGTCGCGGGGCCAAAGGCGCGTGAGCTACTCAACGGGCTGCTGGATGCGCCGATTGACGGTGAAAGCTGGCCGTTTATGGCCTGCGGTGACATGAGCATTGGCGGCGTGAATGGCCGCCTGTTCCGGATTAGCTTTTCCGGCGAGCACGCCTATGAAGTCGCCGTGCCCGCGCGCTATGGCGAGAGCCTGTTTGCCGAGCTGCGCTCCCGCGCCGAAGCGCTGGGCGGCGGGCTCTATGGCATGGAAGCTTTGAATGTTCTGCGCATCGAGAAGGGCTTTATCACCCACGCCGAGATTGATGGCCGCGCGACAGCGTTTGACATCGGCATGCAGGGCATGATGAGCAAAAAGAAAGACTTTTACGGCAAAGGCGCTGCTGCGCGCCCCGGCTTGCTTGAGGATGATCGCGAGCAGCTTGTGGGCCTCAAGCCGACGGGGGTTGTCAAACAACTCACCGCTGGCGCGCATCTCTATCGTGACGGGGCAGAGCCTGTGCGTGTCAATGATCAGGGCTACCTGACATCGGTGGCGTTTTCGCCAACGCTCGGCACATACCTTGGCCTCGGCTTTCTGCGCGGCGGCCGTGCGCGACATGGCGAGACTGTGAAGATGGTCGACCACCTGCGCGGGATCGAGACAACTTGCGAAGTCTGCCACCCTGTGTTCCTTGATCCGAATGGGGAGAAAGCGCGTGATTGAACTTGTTGCAAAACCACCCTGCGAGGGCCTGCTGCCTGTGACAATTGGCACAGTTACGCTGAGCGAGCCAGACATGGCCCCGCTGACGCTGATCGCACCGATGAAGGGCAAAGAAGTCGCACTGGCGAAAGCAATGCAAACTGCACATAAGCTGGAATGGCCTGAAGCAGGCGCAACGTCTGGGGCGAATGGCGCGGCGCTCGTCTGGTTTGGGAGAGCACAGGCTTTGCTTGTTGGTGTAGCAGCCTCGACCAAACTGAACGCGCATGCCGCCGTTGCCGACCAGTCAGACGCTTGGGCGCGGGTTGTGCTGGAGGGTGAAGATGCACGCGAAGTGCTCGCAAGGCTCACCCCGCTCGATATGCGCGACAGGGCTTTCCCCGTCGGGGCAACGGCTCGCAGCGAAGTGTTTCATATGCAAGCGAGCATCACGCGGATGGGTGCTGACAGTTGGCAGATCATCGGCTTTCGCTCAATGGCGGCGACACTGGTGCATGACCTCACACGCGCCATGGAAAGCATGGCGGCACGCTCGCAACGCTAGTCGTTTTCTTTCAAAGAAAACGGCTCGGAATTTTTGGAAAATTCCGGCTCGCCCGCAGCTTCCGACGTGAGCCAAACCCCGCCTTCGGGGCGCAGGGTGAGGATCATAACCGGGTCTGGTTGCTTGCCTTCCACCGATTTGAACACCCGCTTTGAGAGCAGCGTCGCAAGGATGATCACCGCTTCTTGAAGCGCGAAGCTGGCCCCGATGCAGATGCGTGGGCCGTCGCCAAACGGCAGATAGGCATAGCGGTGCACGGCCTTACGATCGGCAAAGCGCTCGGGGCGAAAGGCGTTGGGCGCATCCCAAAGCAGTTCATTGCGGTGCAGCGCGTATATCGGGATCATCACTGTGTCGCCTTCGCGTATCTCACGTTCACAGAGCCTGTCTGACTTTTGCGCCGTGCGCGAGATGATGCCAGCAGGTGGGTAGAGCCGCAGTGTCTCGTCGATGATCATCCGGATATAGGGCAGGTTGGGCAAATCCGCGGCCGTGGCCGTGCGGCCCTGCAAAACCTCTTGAGCTTCTGCGCGCGCGCGCGTTTGAACACCCTGATCAAAGGCACAGAGGTAAAGCGCCCAAGCCAGCGTCAGCGCGGTTGTCTCGTGGCCTGCGACGATGAAAGTCAGCAGGTTGTCGCGCAGCTCGGCGGTGCTCATGGAGCGCCCTGTTTCAGGGTCTTCACCGTCTAGCAAGAGATCAAGCAAGTCGGGCACGCCCTCAGAGGGCGCGTCGCGGCGGCTGTTCACCGCGTCGTCAGCAACTGATTTCATCAGGCCAAGAGATTTGCCCCCCATGATACGCGAGGGGCGCGGCACCCAGTCGGGCAAGCCCAAGATGTCAAACAGCGAGACTTTGCCTGCAGCGCCGATATAGGCGTTGATGGCGTTGTGCACTTCTTCGGGGTCAAAGCTTTCGCTGCCGGAAACGGTGACGCGGGTAATTACCTCGAAGGTGGCGCGTATCATCTCGTCATACATGTCTGTTGCCTGTGCCCCCGACGCCGCTACGCGCGCAAGGCTGGCCTCGGCGGCGGCGCTCATAACCGGCGCGAGGCCAGTCACGTTGCGGTGCGAAAACACGGGGGCAGCGGCGCGACGCTGCCAGCGCCAATGTGCGCCTTCAGCAATAAACAGGCTGTCGCCAATCGCGGGGCGCAGCAAGTTTTTGGTCACGTCGGACTTGGGGTAGTTCTCAAGCTCTTCCAGCAACACATGGCGGATGCCATCAGGATCCATCAACATATGCCAACGAATGCCGGTTTTGCCGGAGACGATCGGTTGTTTGGTCGCAATGTCGGGCAGGATAGAGAGGACATTCTGGCGCGCGGCATTGAGGCTTTTGAGGAGCCCCCAAGGCTCTTTCACGAGGGGTACAAAAACGGGAACTTCAGACTGAGTCATAAAAGACCTCCTTGAGCCTGTCTTTAACATAGGCCCGTAACATAGTCCTGCGCGTGGCGTTTGCACTCGTCGGTGCAACACTATATTTCGGGCCAAACAGTTTTTTGGGGGCTTTGATGCTGCGTCGATTCTTTTTAGTGGCTTTGTTGGGGTTTGTCGCGGCTTGCACCAATCCGGATGATCTTGACGAACCTGCAGCTGACTTGGGCAACTTCAGCCTTGGCCACAACGTGGTCATTGCGCCAAAGTTTCAGAAAGGCCCGCTGAGCCGCGAGATGCCTGACGAGCGTTGGATCAAAGAAGTGACTGCGCGCATTGATGAGCGTTTTGAGCGCTATACAGGCGACAGGCTTTACCACTTCGGCATTTCGCTCGAGGGCTATGTGCTTGCGCAGCCCGGCATTCCGATTGTGGCCAGCCCCAAGTCAGCGCTGATCATGCGGGTGACAGTCTGGGATGATGCTGCCGGGAAAAAGCTTAACGAAAAAGCCGAGCAACTCATTGTGCTGGAAACACTCTCCGGTGAACAAGTTATCGGCTCGGGGCTCACTCAGTCCGCCGAACAGCAGCTTGAAAACCTAACCAAGAATGCGTCCAAAATGTTGGAAAACTGGCTTTTGCGCAAGAAGCGCGGTGAGGGTTGGTTTGCGGATGCAAAAAGCGAGTAAACGAAGCCTTGATTTCTGCTCCAAAAAGCAATAAATGCCCGCACAGATATTAATAGGTTCTGCCAGCAGGCGGGCCGCATCATAAGGGGCGCCAACGCATGGCTAAGGAAAAGTTTGACCGCAGTAAACCACACTGCAACATCGGCACGATTGGTCACGTTGACCACGGCAAGACGACGCTGACAGCTGCGATCACGAAGTATTTCGGTGATTTCAAAGACTACGATCAGATCGACGGCGCGCCAGAAGAAAAAGCCCGCGGCATCACGATCTCGACAGCGCACGTTGAGTACGAGACCGAGAACCGCCACTACGCCCACGTTGACTGCCCAGGTCACGCGGACTACGTGAAAAACATGATCACCGGCGCGGCCCAAATG
>JADGEJ010000045.1 GCA_016744435.1 Lentibacter sp.
GCGCTAAGGACTGGAGGAACAGGGCGTAGCTGACTTTGTACTTACGAGATGTGGTTGCAAAAACTTCGAATCCTGGGATTTGCAGGTGACCGAATTCATCGAGAAACAGCCATACCGGTCGCCCCGGATTACTTGGATCTTTCAACAGCGACTTGAATAAATCCGCGTAAAACAGAGACAAAATGAACGAGTAAAGCTCCATTTGCGTTTGGTTAACGATGACAAACATGGCGGTGGGGCGCTGTCGCAACTCGGCAAAGTCGAGTGTGTTGGTGCCGGTCAACGCAGCCATTTCTGATGTAGCAACGGCATCGAGTGCCACGTCAGCCGACATCAACACCGATTGGATGGTCTTCAGGTTGCCCTGAACAAAGGCCCTATAAGCGGCAAAAGTGCTTTGATCATTTTGGGTCGCGGACATCACGAAGCGGTCGATGGCCCCCAACTGTCCCTGTGGCGCGACGTGCGCATCGAAACCAAGCACCAGATGACGTAGGTTGGCCAGGTTACGAAAACCCGGATCCGGTTGGTTCATCAGGCACTGCGCCAGTATTCTAATTAGCTTTTCCGCAGATTGATCCCAAAATGGATCGCTAGCGGATTGTCCGGCGCTCCTACCGCTGGCTGATCGGACCAGTGTCTTTGCCAGATCGGCCAAGTCTTGCGATGCCTTGGCATTCGCCAGCGGATTATAGGTTTCTGAATGCGCCGGATCCATCAGGTTAAGGACACGCACCACATACCCTTGGCTCGCCAAATAGCCGGAGCTGGCCTGGTACAATTCCCCCGACGTATCAGACACCACAAAGCTGGGCTTACTGCTGGGCGGCGAAAGCAAATTTGGCAGGACAAAAGTGGAACTTTTACCACGCCCCATACCACCTTGAACTAAGATACTTTCATAGCCTGCACTCTCGGTAAGACGCGAGGACCTCCCATCGACCAAAGGCCCCTGATTGGACGCACGCAACAACCGCCAACGTTCAAACCATCCCATAAATTGAGACTTGGGAACCGATGCGCCCCACAGCCAACTGAAGGATAATCCAAAGCCGCGCAAAATCAGGCCAATTGCCTTGAAAAACCCGGCAAACAGCAAGCCGATGAGTTTAAAGATACCTCGGAAAACTCCGGAGATCATCTTGCCAATATTACCAAACAGACTGTTCACGCCACGGCGAAAGGGGGGCCAAGTAAAGTAGGCCACCACGACCACAAGCAACAGGCCTGCGGGGGCCAGTGACAGCAGAAACACGGGAACTAGTGGCAATAGCGAAATGATGATGATGGTTTTGAGAAAGCCTTGGTTGAATGCTCTCATTGTTATTTCTCCTGCGTGTGCGTCCAGCTCTGCACTAGCTTGTGCCAGCCACTCTTTGGCTACTCTGGGAGAGGTTCTGGATCACGGGACGGCCATCCGTCCGGAAAACGTCTTTGGGAGTTAGCGGCTAAACTCGTCATCGCGATCAAAGTCTCGCAACTGTTGCTTGGCTTGCGAATTCATGCGGCGTTGGAGTAGGTCAAACTCTCTATCGTCTGCGGCTGGCGGCGACGCTTTTTCTTGATCTGTGATCAACTTTTCAAAAGCAATGGCGAGTCCCAGGGTTTGCAATCGATATCGCTTGCCCGTGTGGGTGTCTGTCACACCCCACGTCTGGCCTCGTTGATAAAATTCTAGGCCGAGGTTTGAAGCTTGGGATTGGGCGTCGCTGAGGCCAAACGCTCCAGCCAAAATTACCTGCAGGTGTTCATAAACAACCTCCTTTTTTGAGCGCTCTTTGGTGCGACGGACCATTTCGCCTTCATTGAGCGGTTGTTTGGGCGTTTGTTTTTCGTGTTCGTCACCGTAAATAACCCGCGCATGTAGTTGCGGCAGGTTTTCAGCTCTCCATTGTTCAAGGCCACGCTGCACTTGCGCAAAATATTGTCGATCCATGCGGACGCGGCGATCTGAGCGCACGGCATTGGCAGAGATCATCAGGTGGATGCGGGATCGTTTTTTCTTATGGTGCATGTTAGCTTTCCTCGGATTTCGTTGACCTTTCGAAGTTCTAACAGGCTGAATTCGTGCGAAAACGGGACGAACTCCCGTCGCTGCCCTCAGTGTGTTTCTCACGACATGATTTCCACATGAGTTTTTTAACATCAGATGAGTTCGCCCAAATGGAGCGACTGCTGGCCGACCTTCTGACTACTTGCGACGACAGCGAAGTGGTCAATCTTCTAAGCCTGCACTCCCGGCTGCAAGCAATCTATGCCGCGCAATCAGGACTGCAGGCATCACGCGACCGTCTTATGGCGCTGCAATCGCGAACGGCGCAATGATGTCTCGCAACTCGGACAGATCCTTGCCATAGCCGTACTTGGGACGTTGAAACTTGTGCCCCATCAACTGCGCCTGCGCCCTGTCGATAACATCACGCTTGGTTAACTGATCCTGAAACCAATGGCGTAGCGAATAGAGGCTCTGGCGTTTATCAGTCACGATGCCACTATCCCGCAGGTTTCGGTTGATGATGCTGGTGGCATACATGTTCTTACCAAGGCGTTTCCCCCAGCCACCGGCGTCGACTAATTCTTGAGCCGCGATAAGCGAGACACCCATGAGCGGCAACAACCGCTCCGAGTGGTCCGTTTTTAACCCACGCACGGCATTCTTGCGTACGTGAACATGGGGCACCTCATGTTCCAGGATCACGTCATCCAATTCCAACCCTATCGCCTCGACCGGGCGCATACCGGTATTGATAAGCAAGCGGAAAAGGCGGTGAAAGTCAGAATGTAAGGCAGGCAATGCATCGGACTTGCACAACGTGAGGATCTGGGCTTCGCTCAAAGGAATTCGCGAAACGTCTTTCTCTTCTTTTAACCGTATGCTGGCGAAAGGGTTCGTTTTTGACGAGCCGTCAATATCCAAATTCACCGTGACCATCCGCCGTAATGAATTGATTTCTCGGTTCCCTGTGTACGGCTTAAGCCCCTTTGCCTCAACTCGATCAACCCACCAGCTGCGAAAGGCTATTGCGTGCTTACGGTCCAGATCATGGAAAGCTACCGGGCCTACGGCGGCTTCAAAGTTCCTGATAGATTTCAGATAGATGTTGCGTTTCACCCTCTGCTGATCACGGCTGACGCTACGCCATTCGTCGCGAATGTACTCCCAGAAGCGGTCAAACGCATCGGACAGAGTCAATTCGGGAGGCTCAATCAAACCAAGCGCCGCTTTTTGCTGGGCTGCGGGGCGATCTTCGTTCAATAGTGCCCGTAACCGTTCAACGAGCTCCCCTTCAATCAGTTCACCGCTAGACTTTGGTACGAACCCAAGCGATTTTTGCACTTCTGCTGCGGCTTGATATTTTGCAGCGGCATCTTGAGCGACCAGCGAAACCCCTCGCTCTTTGGCCACAAGCCATTCATCGTCCAACTGAATGGAAAACTGGGCGGCTCTTAGCTTTGCTTCGGCGAAGTTATTGGTTTTAAGAGAGAAACTGATCAGTCGTCGCGCGTCGACGTCGTGATAAATTTTCGGGACTGACCGATAATAGTGCCACCAGCGCCCCTTTTGTTTAAGATGTAGACCCCACATAATCCGAATCCTGTTTGTCCAGAATTTGTCCAGAACCGACATTTGGCCAGTCCAGCGAGATCAATCTAAATCAAACAAAAACAACACCTTAGGGGCGGATTTCCGTCTGCAATTTAAGTGAAATGGTGCCCCCACACGGACTCGAACCGCGGACCTATTGATTACAAATCAATTGCTCTACCAGCTGAGCTATAGGGGCACTTTGCGCCGATTTAAGGCAGGCTTCGCGGCCTTGCAAGTCAAAAGTTCGTTCTATTTGCTCGTGCGAGCAAAATTACTGCAAAAAGGCCAACAAGGATGATCAATATTGCCGCCGGAGAGGCTTCCGCGAGGTTCTCGAGGCTGGCCTGGTCGTGCACCCTTGTCGCCAATGTGTCGTAGTTGAATGGGCGCAAAAGCAGCGTTGCTGGCAACTCTTTCACGCAATCCACAAACACCAGCAAAAGCGCCGAGCCCACAGAGCCGCGAATGAGAGGCACGTAGACCTCGCGCAAGACCTGCCCTTGCTTGCGCCCCAGCGAACGGGCCGCCATCGACAGCGAGGGTGAGACACGTTCAAAGGCCGCATCGGCGGCTCCCTGAGCGATAGCGAAGAAGCGCACGAAATAGGCCAGCACCAGCGCGAAGGCTGAGCCCGTCAGCATCAGGCCGGGGTCATAGCCTGTGACGGCCAGAATGCCGTCGGCGAGTTTGTTGTCAAACACCGCCAGTGGAATGAGAATGCCAACCGCGAGCACCGCACCGGGGGCTGCATATCCGATAGTTGTGATCGGTTGGAGCAGGCGCGGCAGGCTGCGCCCTGACAAGCGCACCCCGTAGACCAGCAAGAGGCCCCCCAACACGGTTAGAAACGCAGCAATGCCCCCAATGAGCACTGTATTGCGAACAGCGGTGTATAGCGCGGGGTCGGCCCAGAGGCTTGTGTGCCGCACGGCATGGCTTAGGATCGTCCCTGCGGGCAACATAAAGCCAATGGCGAAGGGCAGCATGCACAACAGCATGGCGGCTACGGCAGTCCAACCGCTCAACTGCTTACGAATGATCGCTCGGTGGCGACCTGCATGGTTGAAAAAACGCGCTTTGCGGCGCGACACTTTTTCAAGCGTAACCAGAAAGATAACCAGCGCCAGCACGACACAAGCCAACTGGGCAGCGCCGCCCGCGTTATTGCCCTCAAGCCAAGTGTTGAAAATACCGGTGGTAAGGGTTTGCACGGCAAAATAGTCGACAGTGCCAAAGTCGTTCACCGCCTCCATCATCACGATCGCGGTGCCTGCCGCGACGGCAGGGCGCGCGAGTGGCAGGCCTATGCGTTTGAGCCGCGCAAAAGCGCCCTGCCCCAGCGACATGGCAACTTCCTCGCTCGCGCCTGATTGCTCGTGAAAGGCCGCGCGGGCCAGGAGATAAACGTAAGGATAGAGCGCCGCGGCGAGTACGATGATCGCCGAGCCAAGTGAGCGAATCTCCGGGAACCAATAGTCGCGGGCGCTTTGCCAGCCAAACACCGCCCTAAGGCCTGTCTGAACAGGGCCCGCGTATTCAAGCAGATCAACCAGCGCATAGGCCCCGACGTAGGCGGGCACAGCGAGCGGCAGCAGCAGCAGCCACTCAAGCCAGCCCGACAGAGGAAAGCGGTAGCGCGCGATAAGCCAAGCTGCCCCTGTCCCCGTCAAAGCCGCCAGCAGCCCGACGCCGCACATCAACACCGCAGTTGTCCACAAATAGCGTGGCAGGGTTGTGGCCAGCATATGTGGCCAGATGTTCTCGGTGGGGAACAATGCGAGAAAGCCGACGGCCACGATCGGTGCCAAGACGATGCCCGCAATCAAAACCGCCGTGAGCGACCAGATATCAGGCATTGCCCAACGCTTGGGGGCGTCTGAGTGCTTTGCTACGTCCATAGAACCGCTCTTGCCCGATTGCGGTTTAACTGTCCAGAAAAGACCGTATATAAGAGGCCTAATAAGGCCGTGTGGCCAGACGAAGCCCACTTGAAGCCCCCAGTAGGAGCCGAGAATACATGCAGATCGTGTTTCACGCAGGTGTACATTGCACCGACGACGACCGCATCCTGAAGTGTTTGCTGAAAAACCGCGCTGACTTTGCTAAGCTCGGGGCTACCGTGCCACCGCCCGGACGCTACCGCAAACTCTTGCACCAAACGATGTTGGCGATGAGTGAAGCAGCCCCCAGCGACGATGCCCGCGATGTGTTGATCGAGAGCATTCTGGACGGCGACGAAACAGAACGCGTGATCATGTCAAACGAAAGCGTGTTTTGCGTGCCAAATATGGCCCTGCGCAGCGGCGCATTCTACGACAAAGCTCAAGAGCGCGTGCGCTTTCTCAGCGAGTTGTTTGAGGGCGATGAAATCGAAATATTCATGTCGATCTGCAACCCAGCAACTTTCTTGCCAGCGCTGTTTGCCAAGACAAAATATGAGGATTTCGCTGAAATGTCTTTTGGCGCGGACCCGCGAGATCTGCTCTGGTCCGATCTGGTCTACCGTATCAGGCAAAACAACCCGAACGTCGGCCTCACGGTTTGGTGTAACGAAGACACCCCGCTCATTTGGGCGCAAATCATCCGTGAGTTGGCTGGGCTGAACCCGAATGAAAAGATCAAAGGCGGATTTGATCTGATTGCCGAGATCATGACCAAGGAAGGCATTCAGCGCTTTCGGGCTTATCTGGCGAGGCACTCGACAATGTCTGAGATTCAGAAGCGCCGGGTCATTTCAGCGTTTCTAGACAAATTCGCCCGCGAAGACATGATCGAAGAAGAGCTCGACCTGCCCGGTTGGACAGACGAGCTTGTCGACGAACTTACAGAAATCTACGACGAAGATGTGTTTGAGATCGCGCGCATACCGGGGGTGAACTTCATCGCCCCTTGATACAGCGCTGCCTCACATTCCGAGCGCTTCTTTGTACATTTCCAAGACGGCCTCTTCTTCGGCGATGTCGTTGGCATCACGACGGCGAAGGGCCACAACCTTGCGCAATACTTTGGTGTCATAGCCACGGCCCTTGGCTTCGGCCATCACTTCTTTTTGCTGTTCCGCAATGTCTTTTTTCTCGGCTTCGAGGCGCTCAAAGCGTTCAATAAACTGGCGCAATTCGTCCGCTGTTACGCGGTAGCTTGAGGGTGTGCTTTGGTCGTCCATGCCGGGAGCCTCCTGAGGTTAGAGGGCCTTGCTAGCGGGGCACGCGCAAAATGCCAAGCGGTTTTCCTTGCCGTGCGGCGCGGGTTCGGTTAGGGCCAACCTCAACAAGGAGACAGCTCATGGAAACACTTGTCTGGATCGGCGCGGCAATGACACTCGCAGGCGTTATCGGCCTGTTTTGGTGCATCTTCAAAGTCAACGCGGCGCGACGCCAAGGCCTTGGCGATGACGCGCTGCGCGCCCGCGTTCAGTCCATATTACCATGGAACCTGGGCGCGCTTGGCCTTTCGGCACTTGGCCTTGGCTGCGTCGTTGCTGGCATCATGCTGGGCTAGGCTTTGCTTTCCCCAGCACATTAACCCAGCCATTAGCCAAGCATGGGTGCCAACTGTGACAAGTCATAGCCCGCCGCAGCCGCTTTTTCCATGATCTCTGACGCAGGCATTTCACCTGCCTTGCCCAGCCCCCAGACAACTGTCGAGCGGTTGCCAGAGGCGCAATATGCCAGCACCTTGCCAGCAGCGCCCTCGATAAGCGCCTTTTGCTGCGCGATCACATCTGTCTCAAGCAACTTAGCGTGCACCAGCGGATGAAAGTGAAACTTCAGGCCTGCGGCTTCAGCCGCCTTACGCATTTCGCTGCTTTGTTCAGCGGGGCCATTTTCTGCATCTGGACGGTTGCAGATCACGTCAGTGAAGCCATTCTCAGCCAGCTGAGCCATTGTTTCGGCGCTGATCTGTGGTGAGGCAAAGAAAGTTTCAGTAACGGGGCGCACCATGGCGGTATCCTTTTCAATCAGGGTTAGTGAGGGATTTAGCGTTGAAACATTCGAAGCAGGCTTGGCGTGAGCACCATGCCCGCCACCATTGCCGCGAAGAAAATCCAATGTAGTGACCCGCCATAGGCGAGCGAAGCCATCGCAGGCCCGGGGCAGAGGCCAGACAGCCCCCAGCCAGCGCCAAACAGCGCAGAACCGACAGCAAGCCGCGCGTCAATGCGCACTGGCGGTTGCGGCGGGAACAGCGTGGCGGTGAGCGGGCGGCGGCCCGGCGTCATGCGCCATGCGACGAACATCGGGAGGATCGCCCCGCCAAGCACGAAGGCCAGCGTCGGGTCCCAATTTCCAAAAATATCAAGCCAGCCCTGCACTTTGGCGGTGTCAGTCATGCCCGAGATAAACAAGCCCGCGCCAAACACGGCACCCGCAAGAAGCGAAATAAGATTGCGCATCAGATCACTCCCAACAGATGACGGAAGACAAGGACGGAAACACCGCCTGCGAGCAAGTAAAACACTGTCGCCGCTATGCCGCGCAACGACAAGCGCGAGATGCCACAAACGCCATGGCCTGAAGTGCAGCCGTTGGCCACTCTCGTGCCGATGCCGACAAGCAAGCCGCCACCGATTAGCACAGCATAGTTCGGGCTGATATGTGTGTTGACCTCATTAAACAGCGGATAGAGCAACGCGGGCATCAGGACGACACCAACGATAAACAAGCCGCGCTCAAGCCATTCGTTGCTTGCCGAGCCATCAACCAGCCCGCCTAAAATGCCGCTTGCGCCCATGATGCGGCCATTGCCCCACAAGTATATGGCGCCCGCAAAGCCAATAAGGAGCCCGCCTGCGAGCCCCCAGATCCAATCTGCTTCCATAGTCACGTTTCCTTTTAAGTCCGCAGGCGCGCCCTACCCTGTTGTTCGCGACGGGGCAAGGCACGTTGAAGTTAGAGCTTGTTTACAGGCACCTTGAGAAAGACATCGCCTTGCTCGTCGGGCTCCGGCATCTGCCCGGCGCGCATGTTCACTTGCAGCGACGGGATGATCAATTTGGGCATTGCCAATGAGGCATCTCGGGTGTCGCGCATTTCAATAAAGGCTTCTTTTGATTTGCCCGCTCCGATGTGAATGTTGGCTTCTTTCTGCGCGCCAACTGTCGTTTCCCACGCATAGTCGTCACGGCCCGGGGCTTTGTAGTCGTGGCCGACAAAAATGCGCGTTTCGTCCGGCAGTGCGAGGATCTTTTGGATCGAGGCAAAGAGCACCTCTGAAGAGCCGCCCGGAAAGTCGCAACGCGCCGTGCCAAAATCAGGCATAAACAAAGTGTCGCCGACGAAGGCCGCATCGCCGATAACATAAGTCAGGCAAGCAGGCGTGTGGCCTGGCGTGTGTAAAACATCAGCACGCAACTGGCCGATGTGCAGGCTGTCGCCTTCGACAAACAGCTTGTCAAACTGCGACCCGTCGCGTTGAAACTCGGTGCCTTCGTTAAAGACTTTGCCGAACGTGTCCTGCACCACGGTGATGCGATCGCCGATGCCGATCTTGCCGCCAACTTGCTCCTGAATGTAAGGCGCGGCCGAAAGGTGATCGGCGTGAACATGGCTTTCAAGCAGCCATTCCACTGTCAGGTTATTGTCTTTGACAAACGCGATTATCGCATCTGCTGATTTGGTGTCAGTGCGCCCGGAGGAGTAATCAAAGTCGAGCACACTGTCGATGATTGCGCAGGCGCTGCCTTCCGGGTCTTTCACGATATAAGAGATCGTGTTGGTCGCATCGTCAAAAAAGGCGGTTACTTGGGGTGTCATGTTTGGCGTCCTTATCTTGTTGATGGCAATATATTCAAAAAACAAAATACATCAAGCCCTCCCCTATCCCTGCCCGGAATTGATGTGGCTCAAGGTTGTGCTGGATTGACTTTGCTACACAGCAGATAGGAGGATACGAAAATGGCCCATGAAACTTACAAAGCAGCGCTGAAAGCACGGCTACGCGAGCTTGATACGCGCTTGCACGATATCGAAGATGAACTTGACGCTCCCAGCTCAAAAGACTGGGAAGACAGCGCGACCGAACGTGAGGGTGACGAAGTTCTTGAAAGCCTTGGCGTCTCTGGTCAGCAAGAAATCGCACGCATTCGTGCCGCTCTCGGGCGCATCCGTGACGGCAGTTATGGAGAATGCATGAAGTGCGCTGACGATATTTCTCAAGAACGCCTAACACTGTTGCCTGACACGCCTTTCTGCAAAAACTGCGCCACCTAAGGAGCCCGCAATGACCCATGATGACCTGAATGCAAAGAGCCTTGAGCTGCTGGCGGCTCTCCAAGACAGCGACGACACTGCGCGCAAAGCCGCGCTACCCGCCCTGCAAAAGCACCTGTCAGACCTGAAAATCGCCGGGCTTCGCGCCCCTATCAACCTAAAAGAACTTGAACAGGAAATTTGCGATCTGTCGATCGAGGATATGTTTGACAACCTGCCGCTCTAAAAGAACCGGCCTATTTTGACTGGGTTTGCACAACCCCGCTTGAATTAACGCCGCTTGCAGGCCAAGATCGGACCAATATTGCCGGCCATGTTTTGAAGGCCGCATATCGCGATGAGGCAGGTATTTGTCAAATTTCATTCAAACAAGCGTCGGCAACGGAGTGGCTGTTGTAAGCCTACGCCGTGTTACTGAGCTTGGCCTTGGGCCGGATATTCGAAGTGAATTGCTTGACGCGTTGCGTGAAGCTGACGCCACGCCTGATGTGGCCGCAATCGTGCTCACTTCAGAACTCGGTGCTTACGCGGCTGATTTGCCACTTGCAGAACGCCTTAAAGGCCAGCAAAACCCTAGCCTTATGCAACTATGTGATTGGGTGCAATCCTCTCGCAAACCGGTGGTCGCCGCCCTGCGCGGGCAGGTGTTTGATGCAGGCTTTGAGCTGGCCTTGGCCGCACAGGCCCGCGTGGCACACCAGAACGTACGCGTAAGACTCGCAAGGTTGCGCGCTGGCCGCCTGCCCAGCCCACAAGCCTTGGCCCGTTTGGCAGCAAACTTGGGCGCGCGTGACAGCCAGCACCTTTTGCAAAGCGGCGAGAGCTATTCTGTCACTCATCCAATGGTGGCGCCGCTGTTTGACACGATTGTTGGCCAGAACGCAGTCGGCATCGCGGCAGATCTGGCGCGCAGCTTGGCGCAAGGGCCTGAACACGCCGCACCAATGCCTGGTGCGGATGATCCGTTAGCCTATCAGGAAGCCATACGGACTGCGCGCGCTTTGTCCAGCAACACTCCAGAAGCCATCGCATTGGTAGACACACTTGAGGCTGCACAACTGTTGCCAACGCCTGCCCTAATTGCCTTCGCGGATGAACGGGATGAGGCGCTGGCAAAGTCAGCACAAACCGCGGCCAAGACGTACGAAACCTGCTGCAAAGAGGTGCTTTTAACGCCTTCCGGGTCGGCCCCAGCAGCCAAGCGGATCACCCTTGTTGGCACCGGATCTCTGGCGCGCAACTTAACCCTTGCAGCCCTAAGCGCTGGCATTGGTGTTGATATTGTTTCGCCCGAAGGCGGCGACTTTGAAGGCTTCAAAACGAAGATATCGAACGCCTATCGCGAACTTGTGCAACGTCAAAAACTAAGCGAAGCGCGCGCCCAAAATACTTTTGCCGGGCTTGCACATCTGCCCGAGCTTGGCGGGCCAATCCAGCACGAGATTGTCATTGAATGTGCAGCGCAATCAGTCGAGCAGATCGGCACCTTGGCCAAGGATCTGCGTCACCGGATTGGCGACAATGTTCCGCTGTTGTTGACGACGGGCATGCGCCACGGCGCCGGACGGTTTTCCGAATTCTTAGGGCCAAACACGGCAGGCGGGCACTTTCACTTTGCCCCGGCCTCTGAACGCTATGTCGAAATAGCCTTTGATCCCAACACGTTTGAAAACCTGACACTGCGTGAGCGCTTTGCGGCCACTTTCA
The DNA here is from genome assembly GCA_016744435.1 of Lentibacter sp. GTDB lineage: Bacteria > Pseudomonadota > Alphaproteobacteria > Rhodobacterales > Rhodobacteraceae > Lentibacter. The sequence continues at coordinate 11,506 of JADGEJ010000045.1, forward strand.
AGCAGATCGGACTGCCTGTAATTTCTCAAAAGGCGCGGGATGGGTTGGCCTCTGCACGCCTTCTGACGGCTTATTTGCAGGGCGCTGAAGAGTGCCTCGCGTTGGGGGCGAGTTTTACACAGCTTGACCGCGCGCTTGCTGGTGGAGAATTTGGCAGCCGTTTGCCGGCGTTTTCATACTGGAACGCAGAAGGCTTTCGCCTGCAGCCCTTTCGTATCAGCACGTTTTTCACTCAAGATAACGCGGCTTCTGGCCCCGCTGCACTCAGCGCGTATTTGCTACGCGCGGGCTTTGAGGGGCGAGCGAGTTCAAGTGCGCTTGGGCCTGACACAGGCCAAGCCCTACCCGCGGCTGAAGATGCTCTAACGGAATGGCGCGACAGCCTGAAGGTTCTGGGCGCCGTTTCGCCACGCACACTCAGCGATGCAGAAATTTGCCAGATCGTTGATGCAGCGCTCTATTGCTGTGGGGCTCAGCTTCTCGAACAAGGATATATACGCACGCCTTGGGAGCTCGACCATCTCGCCTGCGCAACGCTGGAAGCCAAACCCGGCTACGGCGGGCCATTTCACAGAGTACAAACAACTGGGCTGCTACAACAAAGAAAGTTTCTACGCAGCTTCAACGCGCTAAGGCCCGCATTTTTCAAAATGCCAAGCGCACTTACTGAGATGATCAAATCCGGCGAGCATTTCGCACAGCCTGCGCTGCAGTCGTCAGCTCGCCTCTGATAGAAGATCAGAGCCAAATCCAGGAAGATCAGACAGGTCTGGCGTTTCCGGGATTGCTGGCAACTCAGCATTTGCCTCAAGCGGCGCTTGCATAGGAGGTCCAGACACGCTTTGAACATGCTGTGATGTTTCAAGCGGATCAGGGTAAGCGTCTTCTGAGTGCTGACTGGAAGTGGCCGCCTCACCCCGCGTAGCGCCGTGGACCGCAAAGCAAAGTTGAATGGCTCGCAAGCCGCCGTGCTGACCAAGCTTGCAAGGCCCTAGTTTGCGTTGCAAACCAGCACTAAGATGCAGCTTCTCAAGCGCATCTTCCGGCAAGACCAGTAGATCCCCCGGTTTCATCCGTCCGAGCGCGCCAAGCGTCATCTTTTGTTGGTGAATGACCGCTTGTAAGCAAGCTTCGGCCTCCATCAATGCACTGTCGGCGAACGTTGGGTTTGCCCCCCCGCCAGCCAGCCCCGCAGCGTCACTCGCGCTGCTCTCTGACGCCTGTACCGCTGGCAGTTTGGCAAGCTCTGGCAGTTGCACCGGGCAGACCAGCACAAACTCTCCTCGCTTGGCGCCTCCACCAAGCTCGAGCTGGGCTCGCAGCACGTGAAAATCAGCCGCTTCCACAAGCAAACCAAGGTGGCGTTTGCTCTCAAGGCGCGCGCCAAACTGAAACTCCGCCGTAAGGGCACCATCTTTTGGCCCAAGGCTTTCGGCAATGCCCTCAAGAAGCATGTCGATCAGAGGAGCCACCAAGGCAGCATCAGTGGAGGTCGGTGCCCGTGCTTCGGGCTCTCCTTTGAGCACTTGCCCCATAGTTTGTTGCTCAATCAGCCCTGCGAGCACTGACAAGTCAACAGCGACAGCGCCAACAGCGCCGTTTGGACCGTCAAGCACCACGAGCAGCATCTCGTCATCAACTGTGCGCAACATACTGTCTTGCCCAAGCTGCTCGCACTGCACACCACTGACGCTGATCGCCAGATCAAACAGTTCGTCAGCCGCGCGCGACATGGCAAGCCGCATCGCCCGCGCGGGCGACATGTTGCGCGCCTGATGCTCTTCACGGCCAGCCCGCGCCTTGCGGCGTAAGACATCATTTGAAAGTGTTTCGACCATATCCTCCGCCGCAAGTGGTGCTTCTTATGGCGATATTTAGACGCAAAAGAGTTAGCAACCTGTTAGCAATGACGCGATAATTTCGCGAAATCTGCGCAAGCTAGGCCTGAGTTACCGCGATCGGTAGGCTCACGCGAAATGCGGCTCCGCCCTGCCCCGGCAAATAGGTTATCGTGCCCCCTATCCGGCCAACTACTTCACGGCAGATCGCCAATCCAAGGCCAGCACCGCTCTCTTTTTGCCCTTCCAGACGCGAGAATTTTTCAAACACCAGCGTCTGAGCCTCACGCGGGATGCCGCTGCCGTTGTCGATAAAATCAACCTGCAACATGGTGCGGGTTTTGCGCACCTCGATCCGCAGCTCTGGCGCGTCTGCATCGCAATATTTTTGCGCGTTGCTGATCAGGTTGATAAACACCTGACTGAGGCGATCAAGATCGGTGCTCAGCGGCACAATCTCGCTTTCTCGATTGCGCAGAATGCGCAGCTTGTCGGGCCGCCCTGCCGCCGCGGCCGCATGATCAAGCACCGCCACCAGCGAGCCGGATTCAATGTGCATGTTGACTTGCCCGTTTTCCAGAACCGCAAGGTCAAGCAGATCATCAAGCAATCGCGTCAAACGCACAGATTCGCTGTGAATGATCGCGCTCATCTTGCTTTGCTCCTCGCTTGAGATCCCGCCCTCATCGCGCAGGATTTCAGAAAAAGCCCTGATTGACGTCATGGGCGTGCGCAGCTCGTGGCTGATCTGGCTGAGAAAGGCGTCTTTTTGCACAGAAAGCTGTGTCAGTTTCTCGTTGGCAACGCTCAGTTTACGAGCTGTTCGCTCCTGCTCTTCCGACTTGGCTTCAAGCTGGCTGGAATATTCCATAATCTGCGCGGCTTCATCCGCCACAGCGATCAGATCATCGACAGAAACCGCCGTGCCGCCAACGATCTGGCCGACCATAGCATGCGCCGTTGCCGCCCCCACCGAGCCTGAAAGCTCGCGTTCGAGCCGGTTGAGGAAGTCTGGCGTTGGCTCGGGCAAAAACTCTTCCGAGCCTTGCTCCTTTGCGACAGTTGAGAACAGCGCCTGAGCTTCGGCAGGGCCCAAGATGCGCTGCGCCATGATCATCAGGTCTTCGCTTTGAGCCACTCCGCCGCGCCAACGTTGGCCCGAACTTGTGTGCGCAAACACATCGACAATCTGCGCGCCCTGCAGCCGCTCGAGCGGCGACGGAAAGCTCAACAAGGATGCGGCCACAAAGGCCAGTGCGTTCAGCCCAACCGACCAGAACACCGCATGCACAACAGGATCAAGCCCCCCCATGCCAAACAGGGCTTGTGGCCGCAGGATGCTAATGCCCCATGGCCCCTCCGCCAAGACCTGCGCCGAGATCACAGCGTCAGGGCCGAAGCTTGGCAAGAACATGCACCAAATCCAAAGGAGAAACCCGACAGAGAGCCCCGCAAGAGCCCCTGAGCGCGTCGCCCCGCGCCAGAACAGCCCGCCGAGCAAGGCTGGCAAAAACTGTGCAACCCCAGCGAACGAGACAAGGCCGATAGCAGCCAGTGCCGCGCCGCCGCCAGAGACGCGGTAGTAGACATATCCAAGTAGCAAAACACCCAAGATGGAAAAGCGCCGAGACAGCAGCACCACATAGCGCACATCGCCCGAGACGACAGCGCCAACTCCGTTCAAACGCAGCCAGATCGGCATGACGATGTGGTTTGAGACCATCGTCGACAGCGCGATGGAGGCCACGATCACCATCGAAGTCGCCGAGGAGAAGCCTCCCAAGAAACTCAACGTGGCAAGGCTGGTCTGGCCGTTCACCAAGGGCAGCGAGAGCACGTAAAGATCGGGGTTTGTTCCAGCGGGCAAAAGCTCAAGGCCCATCACCGCGATGGGCACCACGAAGAGCGACATAAGCAGCAGATAGAGCGGGAACGCCCACGAAGCAAAACGCAGGTAGCGTTCGTCTTCTATCTCAACCACCAAGACTTGAAACATCCGAGGCAGCGTCAGGAATGCTGCAGCCGACAGGAAGATCAGACCAGTCCAGCGTGACGGCACAACCTGCCAAGTGCTAATCTCGCTGGCTTCGATCCGTGCAACCATCTCGCCAATGCCGCCCGCGAGCCCCCAGACCACAAAGATGCCAACGGCCAGCAGCGCAAAGAGCTTGACGACAGCTTCCAACGCAATCGCCATAACAACGCCGTGGTGACGCTCGTTTACATCAAGGTTGCGAGTGCCGAAGAGCACGGTGAACAGCGCGAGCGCGAGCGCCACCCAGAAGGCCGTGGCGTTGTTGCTGCCAATGTCAGACGCCACAACGCTTGGGTCGGCCGTTGCGAAAGCGCCAAAAGAAAGCGTCACAGATTGTAGCTGTAGGGCGATATACGGCGTTGTGCCTGCTACGGCCATCAGCGTGATCATCACAGCCAGCGTGTTGGACTTGCCAAAGCGGCTTGAGATAAGGTCAGCGACGGAGGTAATCCTCTGCGCTCGGGCCACACGCACCATGCGCCTGAGCGCCCACCACCAGCCCACCATGACAAGTGTCGGGCCAATGTAAATTGTCAGATACTCAAGGCCAGAACGGGCGGCAAAGCCAACGGCGCCGTAAAATGTCCAAGCCGTGCAATAAACCGAGAGCGACAGTGTGTAGATCAACGGGGAGCGCAGCCAGCGTGCCCGCCCGCTCAGGGCTGCGCGCTCGGCCAGAAAAGCGACGACAAACAACAGCGCCACATAGCCGACGCTGACAGCCGCCAGAAAGTTAAGTGAGCCGCTCACTTGCCCTCCTCGTCGGAAGCACTTTCTACTGGCGGCTGGGTGCGCGTATAGGCGCGGCCAAAAACGGCGGCTCCGATCAGCAGCAAGGCCCAAAGGGCAAACAAAAACACCATCGCGGCCACATTGCTTTGCACTCCGACGGTCCAGAAAGCAGGCAACAGAAACAGCACCACACCGAGCAGTGGCCAAAGCTTGAGGGCGTCTTCAAGGCGGCGTTCGCGGTATGTCCTTTTCGGCAAGAACTGATCAGGCCTGCGGGGTGCCGCGCGAGATGTTTGAGGCGCTATTGGCTTACTGGTTGCGCCGGTGTTTGCGCCAGTGTTTGCGCCAGTGTTTGCGCCCCTTTGCTCATCGGTCACAAGGCCGCCAGTTCGCGTACGGCTTCAAGCACCTCGGCGTTGGAAAACGGCTTCGTCATGAACCGATTGGCACCATACTCAAGCGCCATCTCGCGATCCTTCATTTGGCCACGTGCGGTGAGCATCAAAACAGGCAATTTGGCCGTGGCTGCATCCGCGCGCAAATCTTTCAGGATGTCATAGCCTGAGCGCCCCGGCAGCATCACATCAAGCACAATCAGATCAGGCGCGCGCGTTTCTACTGCCTCAATCGCCGTTTGGCCATTTGAGTGAGTGTGCACTGTCCAGCCGTCACGCGACAATATAAAGCCGATTGCTTCAATGATGTTGGGCTCGTCCTCAATCAGAAGGACAGTCTTTCCCGCCATTTCTGTCATATGTTTGTCGCCTCCCCAAGACGCGGTACAGCTTTTCACTGCTTGTTTGTAACTATTAATACGCACATATGCCCATGTGTCAAAGACGCGCTAGAAGCCGGCCGCCATAATTGAGGGCTCGCGCCGTGCCGGGCATGCGTTGCGCGGGCAAACACGGCAGCTTGAGCCGATGCTTTGCGCCCGCAGTGCGGGGCCAGAAAGCGCGGCGGTTGTGTCAGTCGGCAAGATCAACATCGTCGCCTCTAGCAGCGGCTCGCGTCCATATTCTGCGCTGAGTACGGGCTGCGCCACGGCGTAGGTTTGAAAGTGGCTCTCCTGCCCCGCGCCACCACGTGCTGGCTGAGAGACTGTGTCGGCCAAAGCAACCATTGGGCGGCTCAACCCCTGAAACAGCGGCCAGAGCGGGCATGCCGCGCCAAACCGCGGAATGGGAAAGCCTTCAATAGGTTTGCGAAAGATCATCGTGCCTGAAGCGTCGCAAACCACGATACCGCAGTCGATATCTGGCAGGGTGGCGATCCGGCGTAAGGCACTGGCTGTGTCGACATTGAACTGGGCGGCGAGGCTAAGAGGATCAACTCCGTGCTCTTCGATCGCGCTCTCGAAGACTCGCAACGGCATTTTGGCGGCGTCCTCGGCATAGCATCGCAAATAGCGAGCCGCGATGGCGTGCGCGCTGCTGGACTTGAGCTGCGAAGCCCCCTTAAGGTAACTGTCGGCGGCAGCTTTGAGCCCTTCTTCGAGCGCTGGAAAGTGCCAGCTATAGGCAGACAGAAAAGCGGAGAACTCTTCTTGCGGCGAACTGACCTCACTGTGGGCGTCTCCGACCCCGTCAAGAAACCCCACCAGCGCCTGCGCACTTTCCGCTAGGCGCGTGGCGTCTTCGTTGATGTTGCGATGAAAACGGTCACGCCACTCGGGTTCGATCTCTTTGGTTTCACTCAAAATCGAGGCTGTTGAGCGGATCGCTGTTGCCGTGGAAAGCACTTCGTGCAGTGTCGCGGCGAGGTGCGGGTCATGGGTGAGCCTGTCTGTCAGAGTTTCGACATTGCGCTCAAGTTCTTCAACGCGGCGCGCCGCTCTGACCACAAGATTGGCCCAGCCAGGAAAACGGGAGGCAAAGTCAGCCGCTTCGCCCGAGCCTGCCTCCTCGCCAAACCGCTCGGCCACGGCACTTAGGTGCGCCACCACCGAGCGCGCGGCACCCTCCGCCAGAATCGAAGGCTCAACATCCAAGCGAAGGGCAATGCTTTGCAACAATTTGCCGCCGATTCTGCGCCTGTTGTGTTCGATTAGATTTAGATAGGAGGCCGAAATCCCCACCTCGGCAGCCAATTCAGCTTGCCTGAGGCCCCGCGCAATGCGCCGCTCTCTGATGCGACTGCCCGCCAATGTCCTTTCCGCCACGTCAATTTCCCCTATTTTTCAATCTGTTTCTGCGCCGCCGCATAAACAACTTTACAAAACACGTTAACCTCCTGTTTATTTATTTACAGAATTTTTGTTTTAGTAAAGATGCTTATTGCGCAATTTTCTAACTCAAGACGATACTAGGTTTGCACATCTGTGCCCGTGGGGAAGCGTTTGAGGAGGCACTTTCCCACTTTCACGAAAAGGGAGGATTATATGTCCACATCTAACTTTACACGTCGTGGCGTGCTTAAGTCCGGCGCCGTTGCAGGCGCTGGCGTAGCGCTGCCAACGATTTTCACCGCGTCTTCAGCTGCCGCTTACATGAACGAGCCAACAGGTAGCACGGTTACTCTGGGCTTCAACGTGCCACAAACTGGCGCATATGCTGACGAAGGCGCCGACGAGTTGCGCGCCTATGAGCTGGCAGTTGAGCACCTCAACGGTGGCGGCGACGCTGGCATGATGAACACGTTCTCGTCTAAAGCCCTCAAGGGCAACGGCATCCTCGGCAAGAAAGTCGAGTTCGTCACAGGCGATACACAGACCAAATCAGACGCGGCACGCGCTTCTGCGAAGTCAATGATCGAAAAAGACGGCGCAGTGATGATCACTGGCGGCTCTTCTTCAGGTGTTGCCATCGCGGTTCAGGGCCTTTGCCAAGAAGCTGGCGTTATCTTCATGGCCGGCCTCACGCACTCAAACGACACAACCGGTAAAGACAAGAAAGCCAACGGCTTCCGTCACTTCTTTAACGGTTACATGTCAGCGGCTGCTCTCGCACCAGTGCTTGAGAAGCTCTACGGCAAAGACCGCAACGCTTACCACCTCACAGCAGACTACACATGGGGCTGGACACAAGAAGAGTCTATTGCCGCTGCGACTGAAGCTATGGGCTGGAACACGGTTAACAAAGTGCGCACGCCTTTGGCTTCAACTGACTTCTCGTCATACATTGCTCCAGTTCTGAACTCTGGTGCCGACGTTCTGGTTCTGAACCACTACGGCGGGAACATGGTTAACTCCCTCACAAACGCCGTTCAGTTCGGCCTGCGTGACAAGATGGTGAACGGCAAGCAGTTTGAAATCGTTGTTCCGCTCTACTCACGCCTGATGGCGAAGGGTGCTGGCGAAAACGTTAAGGGCATCCACGGCTCGACAAACTGGCACTGGTCGCTGACAGACGAAGGCTCAAAAGCATTCGTTAAGTCGTTCGGCACCAAGTATGGCTTCCCTCCTTCACAGGCGGCGCACACGGTTTACTGCCAGACAATGCTTTACGCGGATGCGGCAGAGCGTGCCGGCACGTTCAACCCATGTGGCATTGCAGAAGCTCTCGAAGGCTTTGAATTTGACGGCCTCGGCAACGGCAAGACACTCTACCGTGCCGAAGACCACCAGTGCTTCAAAGACGTTCTGGTTGTGCGCGGTAAAGAAAACCCGACTTCAGAGTTCGACCTTCTTGAAGTTGTGGAAGTTACGCCAACTGCACAAGTTACATATGCACCTGACCACCCGATGTTTGCGGGCGGTGCACTGGGCACATGTAACGCGGGCTAACCAGCCAGCTGGAAAAGTCGGGGCGCGCATCAGACCTGCGCCCCGACACCTTTTCCGACACCAATTAGCACTATCAAAAAGACGCGCGGCTTCGTGCCGTGATGCTCTTATCACATCCAATCCAAGGTGGGGACGATGGACGCAATCATCCTGCAGATTCTCAACGGGCTCGACAAAGGCTCGGCTTATGCGCTTATCGCGCTTGGCCTGACGCTTATTTTCGGCACGCTCGGTGTTGTTAACTTCGCACACGGCGCACTCTTTATGATCGGGGCCTTCTGTGCCGTTACGCTCAAAAAGATCCTGACGCTCAGCTATATCACGGAAGACCCGACGCAGACCGACTTTCTCGGGAAGCCTCTCAAGGTGGCAACGCCTTATGTGCAAAGCTGGTTTGGCGAAAGCACTGGTGCTGCGCTGATTGACTGGGCGGTTCCGCTCGCGATCCTGTTCTCGATCCCGATCATGATCGGCATTGGCTTCATCATGGAGCGTGGGCTGATCAAGCACTTCTACAAGCGCCCCCACGCTGACCAGATCCTGGTGACTTTCGGCCTTGCGATTGTTTTGCAAGAGCTGATCAAAACATTCTACGGCGCCAACCCGATCCCGACGCCTGCACCGGAAGTGTTCCGCGGCAGCTATGATTTCGGCGTAATTCTGGGCTTTGAAGCAAACGCGATCATCTACCCCTACTGGCGTATGGTTTACTTCGCTTTCTCCGCTGTCATCATCGGCGCTGTCTTTGCCTTCTTGCAGTTCACCACCTTCGGGATGGTTGTACGCGCTGGCATGGCCGACCGTGAAACAGTTGGCCTTCTGGGCATCAACATCGACAAACGCTTTACCATCATGTTCGGCATCGCTGCCGCCGTGGCGGGGCTTGCGGGCGTCATGTATGCGCCGATCAACTCGCCCAATTACCACATGGGGATGGACTTCCTCGTGCTGAGCTTTGTTGTGGTTGTTGTCGGCGGCATGGGCTCGCTGCCCGGTGCTGTTCTGGCGGGCTTTATGCTCGGTATCCTTGAGGCCTTCGCTTCAATGAACCAGATCAAAGCGATCATCCCCGGCATTGACCAGATCATCATCTACCTGGTCGCCATCATTATCATTCTCACACGTCCACGCGGCTTGATGGGCAAAAAAGGCGTGATGGAGGAATAACCATGCTCGGATTGAACAAAAAAGACACCACACTCTTCTGGATCGTCGCGGCCATGTCTTTGCTGGCCCCGTTCATCCTCAACCCCTTCCCTGAAGGCTCTTCACTGGCGCAGATGTTCAACGCGGGTTACCCCGACTTGATGCAGCGTTTCGTGATCTTCGGGATCCTTGTCATCGGGTTTAACATCCTGTTTGGCCTCACAGGCTACCTCAGCTTTGGCCACGCGGCCTTTCTCGGGATAGGCTCCTACTCGGCGGTTTGGATGTTCAAGCTTGTCGGCATGAACGTGATCCCTGCCATCTTGCTGGCGATGATCGTCTCAGGCGTCTTCGCCCTCTTGATCGGCTATGTGAGCTTGCGTCGCTCGGGCATCTACTTCTCGATCCTGACACTCGCGATTGCACAGATGTGCTACAACCTCGCCTACTCGGTGCTCGGCAACCCGGCGTCTAGCTACAACCTCACCAATGGTGAGACTGGTTTGCAGCTCTCGCTTGACGATGCACGCATCTTTGGCGAAAGCGTCACAGCCGACGGTGCTCTGCCAGTGACAAACTTCTTTGGCCTGGCCATGCGCTCAAGCTATAAGATGGATGTCGGCGGCTGGTTGTTTACTTTCAACGCCGGCTACTACTTCAGTGCCATCATCATGCTGATCAGTTTCTACGTCAGCATCCGCATCTTCCGCTCACCTTTCGGGATGATGCTGCGGGCTGTGAAGTCAAACCAGCAGCGGATGAACTATACGGGCCTCAACACGCGCCCCTACATCCTCGCGGCTTTCGTGATCTCCGGCATCTATGCTGGCCTCGCGGGCGGATTGCTCAGCTCGATGGACCCACTCGCGGGTGCCGAGCGTATGCACTGGACGGCTTCAGGCGAGATCGTCATCATGGCCATTCTCGGCGGTGTTGGCACGCTTGTCGGCCCGGTGATTGGCGCAGGCTTCAACGAGTACTTCAAGAACATCCTGTCAAAGATCAACGACAGTGTTCTGCATGACTGGTTGGCGTTTATGCCCGATGGGATTGAAAACCTGATGGTTGGCTTCCTGCACTACTTCGTCGGCAAGGGCTGGCACCTCACACTAGGTATCATGTTCATGCTCGTCATCATCTTCCTGCCCGGTGGGCTTGTCGAAGGTGGCCAACGTATCGCCAAAAAGTTTGGTCGCAAAAAGAAGAGCGACGAAACTTCAACGACACCTGCAGAATAAGGAACCGATTTGATGGGTATTCTTGAAGTCAAAAATGTCGGTAAGCGCTTCGGCGGTCTGCAGGCTCTCAGCAACGTGGAACTCAGTGTTAAAGAAAACACCTGCCACGCAATTATCGGCCCGAACGGGGCCGGTAAATCCACCCTGCTCAACTGTTTCGTCGGCAAGCTTATGCCAGACACAGGCTCGGTTATGTTTGACGGCCAGTCAGTGCTTGGCCGCACGCCTTACGAGATCAACCAAATGGGCATCTCCCGTGTGTTCCAGACCCCCGAAATCTTCGGTGATCTGAACGTGCTGGAAAACATGATGATCCCGATCTTCGCCAAGCGCGACGGGGCCTTCCGCATGCATGCCTTTGAAAACATGCTTGATGAGCGTGACGTCGTAGAAAAGGCCGAGCACATGCTTGAGGAAATGGGCATGGCCGATGCACGCAACGACCACGCGGCCTCGATGTCTCGCGGCAACAAACGTCGTCTTGAGATCGCCATGTGCCTCTCCCAAGACCCGCGCTTGCTGCTTTTGGACGAGCCAACAGCCGGTATGGCCCGTGCTGACACCAATAACACGATCGACTTGCTCAAGCAGATCAAGGAAGAACGTGACATCACCATCGCCATCATCGAGCATGACATGCACGTGGTCTTCTCGCTCGCTGACCGCATCACCGTTCTCGCACAAGGCACACCGCTGGTTGAAGACGACCCAGAGAACATCAAAGGTCACCCCAAAGTTCGCGAAGCCTATCTTGGCGAAACACAAGCGGTTTAAGGAGTATTCGCAATGAACGTCAAACCCGACTTTTCCAAGGGCAAGAACTACGCTGAAACCGCCCCCGCCTATCTCTCCATCTGGAACATGGAGAGCTACTACGGCGAGAGCTATATTGTGCAGAACATCTCGTTCAACGTACATGAAGGCGAAATCTTGGCTCTGCTTGGCCGCAACGGCGCCGGCAAAACCTCAACTCTGCGTTCGATTGCACGGATGGATGACCCGCAAGTCACCCATGGCGAGATCTGGCTTGATCACCAACCGCTGCACAACATGAAAAGCCATGAAGCGGCTCAGGTTGGCATCGGCCTTGTCCCGGAAGATCGCTCGATCATCGCTGGCTTGACGGTTGAAGAAAACCTGCAACTTGCGCAGATCGCCCCGCCTATCGGCTGGTCACTTCAGCGCCTTTACGAGTTGTTCCCACGCCTTGGCGAACGTCGCAAGCAAGAAGGCATTACGCTTTCTGGTGGTGAGCAACAGATGCTGGCAATCGCCCGTGCCCTCGCTCGCGACATCAAAGTACTGCTGCTTGATGAGCCCTACGAAGGCCTCGCGCCCGTCATCGTCGACGAGATCGAGAAAACGCTGCGCATCATCAAAGAACAGGGCATCACCACGATCTTGGTTGAGCAAAACGCTGTACGCGCGCTTGAGCTTGCTGACCGCGCAGTGATCCTTGAATCAGGCGGTATTGTCTTTGACGGCTCAGCCGCTGAAGTGCTCGAAAACGCAGAGCTGCGCGCGGAATACCTCGCGATCTAAGCTACCATTGGCCCGCCCCCCCTGCTCGGAGGGCGGGCCAACCGACGTAACTCACACAAAATGATTGGGGATTGTCATGTCCAACACCTACCCACCTTCTGCTTCGATGGTTGCGACTGCGCATGTTGATGCGGCGCAGTATGATGCGATGTATGCGGCGTCTGTGTCTGATCCGGACG